>CAJTNR010000001.1 GCA_910577635.1 uncultured Vampirovibrio sp.
AAGCTTATTAAGAGCTCGATTAAAGAGAAAGCTTTTTTCATACTTTTTTCCTTATTAATTTTTGAATATGTAAATATTACACCAAACTATTGATTGTAGTCAATACCTTTTAATCAATATCTTTATAAAATGTACTAATGAATGACAATGATAGTTTAATAATGGAACAAAAGAAAAAAATTCTATTAAAGGCAATTGGTGAGGTTGTATTTGAAAACAGGTCTACTTTAAACAAAGGAATTAACAAATTTTCCTTTGAATATGACATTGGAAACGGTTTATTATCAAGACTGGAACACGGGACAACCGATACAAAAATTACAACTTTGTGGAAGTTAGCAAATGCCTTTGAAATCAAATTTTCAGACTTTGCAAAATTAATTGAAAAAAAACTTCCTTCTGATTTTAATTTTTATGAATAAAAAAAGATGCCTGTTGATTCAGGCATCTTTTAATAATAAAATTTTAGTTTTTTATGCCATAGCGCCTTTAATTAAATCAACAAAACTATCTGCTTTAAGTGAAGCACCGCCGATTAACCCTCCGTCAATTTCAGGCTGTGCCATTTGTTCAACAATTGTTGAAGGTTTAACAGATCCGCCATATAGAATTCTAATGTTATCTGAAACTTCTTCGTTGTATAGTTCTTTAACAACTTTTCTAATTTCACCAATTGTTCTGTTTGCTTCTTTTGCATCACAAGACTTTCCAGTTCCGATTGCCCAAATTGGTTCGTATGCAATTACTGATTTTTTAGCATCTTGAGGTGTAATTCCCTTAAAAGCTTTTGTGATTTGATTTTTCAAGTGAGCATCAGTTACTCCTTGTTCTCTTTGATCTAGGGTTTCACCGCAGCAAATAATAGGAATTAAACCTTTGTTTAATATTGCAAGAGCTTTTTGATTAATGAACTCGTCTGTTTCACCAAACATCTGGCGGCGTTCTGAATGACCAATGATAACAAACTTAACATTAAAATCAGCAAGCATATCAAGTGAAACTTCACCAGTGTAAGCCCCGCTTGGATTAGGGTTAACGTTTTGCGCACTAAGAGCTATTTTTGGTTCGTTTTTAATTAAATCATAAACTTGCCAAAGGGCTGTATAAGTAGGCGCAACAATAACTTCGGGCATTTTTTGAATATCAAGCGAGCTAATTGCATATAAGATTCCATCAATTAGTTCTTTTGCTTCAATTTTATTGTTGTTCATTTTCCAGTTACCGGCGATAATCGGTCTTCTTGCCATAATTTACTCCTTTTATAAATATAAATCTTTCAACAGGAGTTATTGTAACATAAAAAAAATTAAACAATAGATTTATTTAAACGCTCGGATCTGTTTGTGCTTAATATATTTCTTAATTTCATAATAGCCTGAGCGTGCAGCTGACAAACACGGGATTCTGATATACTAATTGCTTCACCGATTTCTTTTAAGGTCATATTCTCATGGTAATAAAGAATAAGAAGGGTGCGCTCTCGCTCCGGCAGTTTTTTTAGGGCATTTGTAAGTTCTTGTTTGGTATCAAGTTGTTCCATTTTTTCTTCAGGACGTCTTGATGAGTTTTTATCCTCAATTGTATCAATAATTTCAACACTGTCTTCGCTTGTTCCTTTTTTATCGTAAATTGAGTTAATATTGAAATCGCTTGACAAAATTTCTGTAATTTTTACTTCGGGCAATCCGAGAACATCTGCAATTTCTTTTGTTGTCGGGGGTCTTCCTATTTGTTGTTTTAATCTTTCTGTTGCAATTTTTATTTCTTTAATTTTTCTTCTCATTGTTCTTGGAAGAATATCGCAAGAGCGGATTTTATCAATAATTGAGCCTCTTATTCTCATAAGAGCGTAGGATTCAAATTTTGCACCTTTATTAGGATGATACTTTTCAATAGCATCAATAAGACCTTCAATTCCAAAAGAGACTATATCTTCAAAAGCAAAACTTGTCGGGATATTTACTTTAATTCTTCCGACAACATATCTTGCAAGGTAGATATATTGCACAATAAGTTTGTTTCTTATTGTTTTATTGCTTCTATCACTAAAGTATTGTTCCCAAAGCTTTTCTAATTCTTCGTCTTGCAATCTGGCTATTTTTTTATATGAATCAATGTCTTGGGTCTGACTCATTATGGCTTATTTTCCTGTATCCCTCGTGGTCTAATTAATAATATTTTCTAAAAACCAAAGTTTTGTGTCATCATCTATATACACGAAGCTATTGCTTGACTGTTAGGTTTTTGTTTATTATTTGTTTTGATTTTTCGACATTCTTCATTTTTTTGTCAATGTCTTTAATTTCTTTTTTTAGAATTTTGCAATTAGAAATTGCCTTTTCTTTTTCACTCAATGCTTCGTTGTACTTGGAAGTCAAAACCGCAAGTTCTTGTCTTAGTTCAACCTGGGCATCGTCAAGATTGATCAAGGCTTCGTTGAATTTTTGTTCTTTTATTGTAGCGCTTGCTTTATAAGTATTAACATTGGAAACCTGTTTCACTGTTGTTTTGGGCTGTGGTTTAACCATTGGCGCAAGTTTAACTTCTGTTGCACTGTCCATTGAATCAAAGGCAGTTGCTGCAAAAACAGTAGTTGTTGATAGAATAATTGAAAGTGTTATAAAAAAATACTTTTTCATTAAAAACTTCCCCTTTTTTTTTAATTACCATATTAATTTTATTTTACTGTAGAGTGGGTTTTTCGGTCAAATGTTATTAGAATAATTACTCTTTTTATTTGATTTAATTTTTTCATTGTATAATAAAACTATGAATGAATCTTATCTACTTCCTTTAATACTATCGACTTTAGCCGGGTTATCCACCGTTTTGGGCGGTTTTGTGACGTTTTTTATCAAAGAAAACTCCCTTAAGTTCCTCTCTTTTGGTCTTGGGCTATCTGCTGGAGTTATGCTTTTTATCTCTTTAGTTGATTTGTATCCTGAGGCATTGGAGCTAATCAAGAATCAATTGGGTGAAAAATTTGCAATTCTTGCAATTGTTTTTTTTGGAATTGGAATGCTGGTTGCTGTTTTAATTGACTTTTTTATCCCTGACCACCTGCAGGGGCAAATGTTTAACAAACAAATCGGGGCAAATGAAAAACATATTGACAGTACTGACTGCAAAGAGGATGAAAATGCTCCTATTTCAATAGGAAAAATTAAAAGAGCGGGAGTTTTAACGGCGATTGTTGTTGCAGTGCACAATTTTCCCGAAGGGCTTGCAACTTTTTTTACAACAAGTCAGAACCTTATGCTTGGAGTTGGAATTGTTTTTGCAATTGCTATTCATAATATTCCTGAGGGAATGGCAATATCAATCCCTGTTTATCAAGCAACGCATTCTAAAAGAAAAGCTTTTTTGTATTCTTTTCTATCAGGAATGGCAGAACCAGTAGGCGGGGTTTTTGGGTTTTTTATAATTAAAACAATATTTCCTAATATGTGTTTAGGGTTATTGTTTTCTTTAGTGGCGGGGATTATGACCTATATTTCAATTGATACCCTGCTTCCTTTATCAAAAGACTATGATACCGGTCATTATTCAATCAGCGGTGTAGTTTTAGGAATTCTAATAATGGGATGTGCTTTAATTATGCTTGATTAGCATTTTTTAACCAGCTTTAGAAAAGCATCATAATAACTTTTGAATTTTGCAATAGAATCAATTTTTGACACCATTTTAAGAATATATCGTGCTCTTAGATAGTAGTTTTTGTTGAATTTTTTATTATACTCAAAAAGCTCCTGTGCGCTTAGTTCATAACTTCTAACGCAAGGGAAAACATAAGGTTTTTCATAATTAATTTCCCCAAGACGGTTTTTTTCAGCATAGTTATAGAATTTTGTTCCAATGAGAGCTGCTGCTGTGTAAAAACTTGCAAATTCAGTGTTTAGCTCTTTTGCAAAGCTATATGTTTTTTCAATTGTTTCTTTGGTTTCCCAGGGGAGTCCGAGAACATAGTAAGCATAAGTCATAATTTTTGCTTCTTTAATCATAGAAACCGCTTTTTTAATTTGTTCAATGGTTGTTTTTTTGCCCATCTTATCCAAAAGCTCCTGTGAGGCACTTTCGATTCCAATTGAAATTAAGTTGCAGCCGGCCTTTTTCATTAATTGAAGAGTTTCATAATCAAGTGTATCTGCTCTTGTGTTTGTCGAAAAATTAATATTAAGATCTGATTCAATAATTAACCGACACAACTTTTGCACCCATATAGAATCGATATTAAAAATATCAGACCAGAAAATAAAGTCTTTAATATTATATTTATTTATGCATTCTTTAATTTCATCAACAATAAGTTCAACAGAGCGCAATCTCACATTTGGACCGTTTAGAGGAGTTGCAAGACAGAAAAAACAATGGTTAGGGCAGCCTTTAGAAACCCTAATTATAGTTTGGGGTTTTTTTGTATCAGGTCTTGTGTAAAAATTGTTATCGATTAAATCTCTATCTAAAAAAGGCAGGTGGTCAATGTTTTCTTTGAGTTTTCTTTTTTTGGTCGTAATAATCTTATTATTTGTTTGATAGGTAATTCCTTCAATCTCTTTTAAGTCTTTATATAGGATAATTTCATCAAAAGCTTCTTCAATTTCTCCAAGGAGTGCTATATCAATCTCGGGATAAGATTGAAGAATTGAATAAGCGCTAAAGTTAAATACCGCTCCTTTAACAATAACAATAGTTTCTTCTAAAAGCTCCTTCGCTTCTTTAAGGATTGATAAATCTTTATCAATAGTAATTGATGCAACGTTGATTACTAAAAAATCGGGCTTGAAGTCTCTTAAGTCGCGGATAAAATCATAAACAGATTCATTGTTTAAGCTATAATCCTTGAATTTTGTTTCATACCCTCTTTTTTTAGCGATAGCGCTCAAGCTCATCATATCAACAGGAGGCAGGGGAGGAATGATGTTTAAATCTTTAATTGGCTGCTGGCATCTGTCTTCACGGTTCATAATAACCGAAGGGGGATATAGGAAAAATATTTTTTCTTGTTTTTTTTCTTTCATTTTTTCTTATTTATTCTTTTTTTTAAAACAAACTTTACAATACTATTAACCATATCCAAAGGAAGAAACCTCGATAGTTTTGCAATTTTTGCATCAGTACCTATATTATACACAGACTTTGGATTTTTCAATTGAATTATATGTGCGATTTTTTTAGAAGCAAGAATTGGATTCATTGCATGCAGGGAGTTTTTATTTGCGTTTTTTATTAAGAATTCTTTTTCTTGTTCAAATTTTTTAGTATTTTCAAGCGTTTTTTTATTAAGTTCAATAGAACTTTCCCAGAATTTTGTTGCAATCGCTCCAGGGCGGATAGAAACAACTTTAATGTTTGATTCAATTGAGTAGCTGTTAAGTAATATATCAGCTGCAGCTTTTGAAATGCAATAAGGGGATAAAAAAGGAAAAATCCCGTATCGTGCCATGGAGCTGATATTAATAAGTTTTCCTTTTTTGGATAAATTAGGACACAAGTATTTAATTATTCTAACAAGCGCAAAAAGGTTAATATCAAGTTGTTTTTTAAGTTCAAGTTCATCCAATTCAATAACAGCAGATGCAATTGCAATTCCTGTAAAGTTAATAATTGTATCAAATTCTATATTTCTAAATTTTTCCTTTAAGTGGATAAAATCCTCAACATTAGATACATCAAGATGAAATTCTCTTACTTTTTCATCAATCGGATTAACTCCTCTTGAAGTTGCATAGATATTATAATCAAGTGTTTTTAGCTCCTCAATTGTTCTTTTTGCAAGTTCTGAGGTTGAACCTATAATTAGAATATTCTTATCCATAATAATATTCTAATTAGAAAAAATAAAAATGTACAGTCAAAATTTTTATGTTATAAATAAACTATGACAAAAGTTCTTGTATCAGGTTATATTGGTTTTAATAATTTTGGAGATGAGGCAATTTTTAAGGTTTTATCGAATCATCTAAAAACCTTAGGATTTGATGTCAGCGTTTTGTGTAATAATAAAAAACTGGTTAGAAAAACTTATAATGTTAAAACATACAACTACAAAAAACCCCTGCAGATTATAAAAGCGATTCTTTCCTGTGATATTCTTATTTCAGGAGGAGGAAGTTTATTACAGAACAAAACAAGCAATAAAAGTTTGGTTTATTATCTTTTAATTATTTTTCTATCCAAACTTTTTTTAAAGAAAGTTTTAATATTCGCTCAAGGTATCGAACCTGTTAATGGAGCTTTTTTTGAGTTTTTACTTAAGACCATATTAAAAAGAGCTGATTATATTTGTGTTAGGGATCAAAAAAGCGTTGATTATTTAAATAAGCTAAAAATCAACTCAACTCTAAACTCTGACCCTGTTTATTCTTTAGTTGAATCGGTTGATATTGAAAAAGAAAAAACAGGACTTGTGGTTCAGCTAAGGGATTCGAAGAATCTATCACAAGATTTTTTGGACAATCTTGCTTTATCAATCAGCCGTTATTATAGAAAAAAAGTTAGTGTTTTTTGTTTTGAAAAAGAAATAGATGAAAAAGTTTGTCTTGAGTTTGTTTCAAAGTTAAAAAAGCACAATATTGACTGTCAATATTTATCTGATAAATCGATTCTTGAAACAATTGAAGTTATAAATAAGGCTGAGTTTTTAATCGGTATGAGACTTCATTCTCTAATTTGTGCTGTTTCGCTTAAAACAAAGCCATTAGGGATTATTTATGATGAAAAAATTAAAACTCTTGCTTGTGAATTGAATCTTGAAGCAATTGATTTAGTTAATTATTCTAATCTTGATAGTAAAATCAGCGATTTTTTTAATAATCATTCAAACAAGACCCTTGCCCCAAGGAGTTTCAATTGGGAATGTATCGATAGTTTTTTTAAGGAGAAAAAGTTATGTTAGTAGCAAGTATAGATTTAATGGATGGAAAAGCAGTCCAGCTCCAGCAGGGAAAAACCAAAGTTTTAGAAAGAGACAATGTCTTAGAACTTGCAAGATACTATGCAAGATTTGGTGAAGTTGCGGTTATTGACCTTGATAGTGCGCTAAATACAGGTAAAAATAACGAAGAGCTGATTAAAAAAATATGCAAAATTGCTCCTTGTCGTGTTGGCGGAGGGATTCGAACAATTGATAAAGCAAAACAGGTTTTATCCTGGGGTGCTAAAAAAATAATCATTGGAACAGCAGCAAGTGAGGATTTTTTATCCAAACTTCCTAAATCAAGGGTTTTAGTTGCAATTGATTCAAAAGACGGGAAAATTACCACTAAAGGCTGGCAGGAAGTAAGCCAGTTTTCAACCATTGATTATGTTAAAAGATTCGAAGACTACTGCTGCGGGTTTTTGTTTACAATAGTTGAACGTGAAGGAATGATGCAGGGAACTAATATTAGTTTTATTAAAGAAATTGCAGCTTCCACTAAAAACCCGATTACAGCAGCAGGAGGAATTTGTTCAATTGATGAAATTGTTGAACTTGCTAAAGATAATATCTCCTGTCAATTGGGAATGTGTATTTATACAGGCAAGGTTAAGTTAGAAGATGCTTTTTGTGCGATTCTTGATTTTGAAAAACAAGGAGGATTAATTCCTACAATTGTTCAGGATAGATCAACACATCAGGTTTTAATGCTTGCTTATTCAACTGCTGAATCTTTAAAAAAATCCTTTGAAACAGGACTTGCAACTTATTATTCCCGCTCAAGACAAGCTCTTTGGACAAAAGGGGAAACATCAGGAAATACACAGGAGTTATTGAATGCTAAATTTGACTGTGATAGAGATTCGATTCTTTTTAGCGTTAATCAGAAGGGAAATGCTTGTCATCTAGGGCGCTACAGTTGTTTTGAAGATAAAAGTTTTACTTTTGAAGAATTATTCAACCTTATTTTAGATAGAAAAGAAAAACTGCCTGAGAACAGCTATACAACAAAGCTTTTTAACAATGATTTTTATTTGAAGCGAAAAATCATGGAAGAAGCATTTGAAACTGTGAATTTTGAGCAGGGAGACGGGCTTGGCTGGGAAGCAGCGGATTTAATGTACCATCTTTTTGTATTTATGGCAAAGAATAATACAACAATTGAAGATATTAGAAACAACTTAAAAGCCAGGACAAAATAAATGAAGATAATTAACTATAGTGAAATTGAGGATAGTTTTTTTGAGCAAATCGATTATGAATCATTAGATTGTGCTAAAGAAATTGTAAAAAAAGTAAAAAAAGAAAAAGATAAAGCTCTGATTGAACTTTCAAAACAGTTTGGTGATGGGAATTTTATTAATAGTGAAGATTTTATAGTTAAAGATGAAGAAATTGATTTGGCTTATAAAAAAATTGATAAAGAACTCCTTAATGCTCTAAAAACTGCGATTAATAATGTTAAAGAGTTTTCAATTCAGCAGTTTAGCTCAATTAAGAATCTTGAATTCAAAAAAAACGATTCAATTCTATCTCATAGGATTGTTCCTCTAAAAAGTGTTCTTTGTTATTGTCCAGGGGGTAATTATCCGCTTTTGAGTTCTTGTTATATGACCATTGTTCCTGCTATTGTAGCAGGGGTTGAGGAAATCTATCTAACAAGTCCTAGGATATCTGCTGAGGTTATAGTTTCTGCTCATTTATCCAAAGCATCAAAAATTTATAAACTCGGAGGAGCACAGGCTATAGCTGCTTTTGCTTTTGGAACAGAAACTATAAAACCTGTTAATAAAATTGTAGGACCGGGAAACAAATATGTTGCAGCAGCCAAAAAAGAGGTTTATGGTTCTTGTGATATCGATTTTATAGCAGGACCGAGCGAGGTTTTAATTATAGGGGATGATATTAAAGATGCCAAGATTATTGCAGCTGATATGCTGGCGCAATGCGAACATGATAAAGATGCAAGAGCGTATCTGATTACCGACAATAAAGAACTTGCATCTTTGGTGCAGATTGAAGCTCAAAATTTTCTAAAAACTCTAAAAACTGCGCCGATTGCTTCTGTTTCTTTTGATAAATCGATTTGCGTTATTGTTGATAATATTAACCAGGCAATTGAATTATCAAATAAAAGGGCACCGGAGCACCTGGAGCTTTTGGTTTCTAATCCCTCTTTAATTAAAGACAAATTTACAAACTACGGATCAATGTTTATAGGGAGAAATTGCGCTGAGGTCTTTGGTGATTACTGTTCAGGAACAAACCATGTTTTGCCTACGAATAAATGTGCCAGCTATAGCGGCGGTTTAAGTGTTTTTGATTATGTTAAAATTATAACAAGCCAGAACTTATCCGAATCTTATTCAAAGGAATTATCAAAAACCGCATCAATTCTAGCTTCAGCTGAAGGATTATACGCTCATAAACTAGCAAGCGATTTAAGGAGTCTAAGTTGAGTTTTCGAGAAAAAAGAAGAGAAGTAGAAAAAGAGATTTTTTCTTTTCTTGTCATAGTTTTATTTCATATTATAAGAGCGTTTTATCGGTGCAAGTGTATTAACTATCCAAAAGACAAATGCATTTTTGCTCTCTGGCATGCCCATCAGTGCGGGGTTTTTTCCTGTAATGAGAATAGAAAAACAGTGATTATGGTTTCAAGTTCAAGAGACGGGGAGATAATTTCCCGCGCAGCTAATGCTATGGGAGTTGAAACCGTAAGAGGCTCTAAAACAAGAGGGGGGACAAAAGCAAGTCTTGAGTTAATTAAAAAAATAAAAGAAGAGAATTATAACGGAGCCTTAACTATAGATGGACCCAAAGGTCCTAACAGGATTGTAAAAAAAGGGATAGTTGAAGTTGCAAAACTGGCGCAGGTTCCAATTGTACCTGCCGTTTGGTGGAGTCCGCAAAAAACTTTTCTTAAATTTAACTCCTGGGATAACTTTAGATTCCCTCTTATAGGGACAAAACTTGTAATGCTTTTTGGCTCCCCAATTGAAATCCCCGAGGATTTAGACGAAGAAAAAACAGAGCTTATAAGACAAAAAATTGAGAATAGTTTAAATGAACTTTATCAGGATGTAAAACTTAATTATAGAAAATATTTAAAAGAAGGAAAAAATAAATGTTAAAAGTTGGAATTGTAGGATTGCCTAATGTTGGAAAGTCGACTCTATTTAATGCACTTACAAGTGCTAAAAACGCACAGAGCGCGAATTATCCTTTTTGCACTATTGAGCCTAATGTCGGAGTTGTTTCAGTTCCTGATAAAAGGCTTTATACTCTTCAAGATTTGGTTAAAACTAATACTGTAATTCCGACTGCAATTGAATTTGTAGATATCGCAGGACTTGTTAAGGGAGCAAGCAAAGGGGAAGGATTGGGTAATCAATTTTTGCACAATATTAGAGAAACAGACGCTATAGTTCAAGTTGTAAGATGTTTTGATGATATTAATACTATCCATGTTAATGGTAAAGTTAATCCTATAGATGATATTGAAACAATTAATTCAGAATTAGCTTTAGCTGATATTGCAACATTAGAAAATATTTCAAAAAGAATTGCAAAACAGGTTAAAGCGCAGGATAAAGAAGCAAAAATTCAAGATAGCGTAATTCAAAAATGCATGGGCTTTTTACAAAAAGCTCAATTCATTGATTCAACTAATTTTTCCTTGGATGAAAAAAAAGCACTGCAGTTCTTCCATTTACTAATGGCAAAACCTATAATTTACTGCGCTAATGTTTCTGAACTCGATTTAAAAACCGGCAATAACTATACTAAACAAATGAGAGAATATTTAGGAAAAAACGCTCAAATTGTGTTAATTTGCGCCAATTTAGAAGAAGAACTTGTAGATTTAGGTGAAGCAGAAGCAAAAAACTACCTGCGTGAACTTGGAATCGAAAACTCGGGAATTGAGCGTATGATTAAATCTGCTTATGATATTTTAAACCTTAGAACTTATATAACAGCAGGGGAAAAAGAAGTCCGAGCCTGGACTATAACCAAAGGAACAAAAGCTCCCCAAGCTGCAGGTGTAATTCATACAGATTTTGAAAAAGGCTTTATTAAAGCAGAAGTTGTAAGCTATGATGACTTTATTAATGCCGGCTCGTGGGCTATAGCTCGAGAAAAAGGGTTAGCGCGTCTTGAAGGCAAGGATTATACAGTTCAAGATGGCGATATTATGGTCTTTAGGTTTAATAACTAACAAAAAATTTCTTTTAGAAGTTTTATATAGGTACTATGAAAATATTCCTTAACCCGATTCAAAATTGCAGCAATAGAACAGCTAAACAATTATATAAAAATAATTCTTATATAAAGAACAATTATTCCATTGATGTTTTTATAAAAAACACTCAGAGTCCCTCTTTTGGTTCAGGAGGGTTAGGAAACTTTAGAGAAATTTATGCGTTATTAGAAGAAGAACTTGATCAATATTGTTTGAATGCACCTCAACTATCGCTTTCAAAAATAAGAACAATAGTTAAAAGTCATTGTCCTGATATTGAAGTAGATGATTTATCGAACCTTTCATCAAATGCTTTAATTTCTCCTGCAACCGCTGCTTATTTTAAATGTGAAATTCCGTTTATTATGAACAATAACAAACTTCAAATTCCAAATAAGCTGAATCAGGTTATTTATCTTAAGATGCCAGAGGATCAAAGTGAGAAAGATAGAACAATTTTTTTATCCCGCATAATGCATGAAATAACTCATGCTCTGCAGGAGAATTCATCAGATAGAATATCTAAAGCAGATTATATGAGAAAGTATTTGTCAAGAAGCAGCAAAAGCAGTGAAGAAAAAATTAGAACAATATCCATTGCCAATCAAGCTTCTAAATATGCATATAACAATATTGTAAATTTATGTGCTAAAGAATTGAATAAAAGTGACAATATGCCTCTAAGTGTCATTATGAATAGTGCGGGGTATCTGGATAGTTTTTATAATAAAGCTTGTTCTAAAAAAGCAGGTGCTGCTATTGATAATTTATTAACGAGTATTCTTGAAGCCTTTAAAAGGCAAGGCAGCTATGATACCCAAACGGCGCTTGATTTAATTGCAATGACAGCTGAGAGAGAACAAGAAGCCTATCGAAATGAATATGAAATTCTTAAAAAATATGCAAATATTAAGGGCAATGCTGATATTGATATAATACCAATGTCTTTTGGAGTTTTGAGCGATATTGCAAAAGACTTGTATTAAACTTTTTTGGTTTATCGGAAGCTAAAAGTGTTATTAATACATTATTTCAAACTGTTTCAATTGTTGTTATAAATTGTTGGTTGAAAAATTATACAGGGCATTATAATATTAAGATAAGTATAATAAGGCAGCAGGGAAAAAATGAGCGAAATTCAGTTTCAAACGGATATTGATAAGTTGGTCGAGATTCTTCCTTTGAAAATTAAAAGGAATATCCAGCAAGGACTATTAGATGATGCCATTGAAATTGTTCTTGATATTGGAAGGATTCCTGAAATCCGGCTTGGTAATGGAAAGATTTTATCTTTGGGTTTGGATAATATTACAAGAGAAGATTTAGATTTTATTACTCAAAAACTTCCTGAGTTTACCTCTGATAATCGATCAGGAATCGCCGGGACCTTGCATCGAATTAGTGCAATAAGAAACAGGCAAGGAAAAATTGTCGGTTTAACCTGTCGAATAGGCAGGGTTATAACAGGAACTATTGAATGTATTAAAGATTTTGTCGTGCAGAATAAATCTATCCTTTTTTTGGGACGCCCCGGGGTTGGAAAGACCACAAAGCTTAGAGAAATTACAAGGTTAATGGCAGATGAGCTTCAAAAGAGGGTTGTTGTGGTTGATACTTCAAATGAAATCGCAGGGGATGGAGATGTCGCTCATCCTGCAATTGGAAAAGCAAGAAGAATGCAGGTAGCTCAACCCGAGTTTCAAAAAGACATCATGATTGAAGCGGTTGAAAATCACACCCCTGAGGTTATTGTTGTAGATGAGATTGGAACTGAACTAGAAGCCCAGGCAGCTCGAACAATAGCAGAGCGCGGTGTTATGTTAATCGCTACAGCCCATGGTAATACTTTAGATAATTTAATTAAAAACCCGACATTATCTGATCTAATTGGAGGAATTGACACAGTTACCCTAGGAGATGATGAAGCAAAACACAGGGGGTGTCAAAAAACAGTTCTGGAGCGTCAAAAACAGCCTACATTTGATATTGTAATTGAAATTATCGATAGAAACACTCTTGCAATTTACAAAGATTCAGCTCAGGCTGTAGATTATATTCTTCGAGGCTGGCCGATAACTCCTGAAATTAGAAAAGTGGATGGAAACTACAAAGAAAAAAAACAAGAGGTTGATATTATAAAAAAAGTTGAAGAACTGGATTCAAAAACCAGAGAATCTTCTATTTCGCCCCTCAGCTTTAGTTTTAATCGCAAGCAGTATATTAAAGAAAACAAAAAGCATAAAAAAATCTATATTTATGCAGTTTCAAGATCAATTGTCGATAAATTAATCGAAAGATTAGATATTGACGCTGCTATTGTTCGAAGTGTCGAGGAAGCAGATTTTGTTATTGCACACAAAAATTTTGCCAAAGGAGGAACTAAAGTTCTATCAATTGCTAATGAGTATCACTTGCCTGTGTTTTTTGTAAGGACCAATTCAATGAGCCAGATTCAAAGGGTTTTAAAAGAAGCTCTTAACTTAACCCAAAAAGACCAAAATACGAAAAACTATTCAAATTATAAAGATGCTGCAGAACTAGCGCTTGATGAAACTAATGCTGCTATTGCAAAACTATCCGAAGGAGCAGAGGTAATTGAACTTGAAGCGCAGGATATACAAATTAGAAAACTCCAGCACGAACTTGTTGAAGCCCACGGTTACAAGTCTGTTAGTGTCGGGGAAGGTTCGAATCGTCATTTGAAAATATTTAAAGATGAATAAAACTGAAACAATTGATAACTATAAAATAAACTATAAAAAACACTGTTTTTCAAAAAGTATTAAAATTACTCTAAAAACTGAGGACTCAATTCTTGTAACTATGCCTTATTTGTGCCCTTACAAAAAAGCAAGAGATTTTTTATTGGCCAATTTAGATAAAATTAAAAGTTTTCGATTCGAAACAAAAAAATATTCCCCTGATTTTAAAACTAAATTCGATACTTTAAAAATTATTCAATCGGATTATAATAAAACAGTTGTTAAAAAAAACATTGTTTATTTTTACTATTTTGGAGATTTTTACGATAAAAGCATTCAAAAAGAGCTTAAAACAGCACATTTGAAAGCTCTAAAAATTGAATCTAATTATTTGCTGGATAGATTATCCTATTTAGCTAAAAAATACGGGTTTGATTATCAAAAAGCTGCTCTTCGAAACCAAAAAACACGCTTTGGGAGCTGTTCTTATCAAAATAATATTAATTTAAATATAAACCTGATGACTTATGACTTCGATATTATTGATTATGTACTAATTCACGAACTTGTCCATACAAAAGTCAAGAACCACAGCAGTGTTTTTTGGGCTGAGGTTGAAAAGTACTGCCCTAATTATAGGGAGTTAAGAAAAAGATTAAAACAAGGGTAAATATTAAATAATTGTAACAATTGAGTCAAAAAAAAGAACATTTTTTTGGCAATTTTGTTTTTATATATATAATATAAGTAGTAAAAAACTATGGAGGAAAATATGAAAAAAGTTCTAGTTTTAACCTTGCTTTTGGTGTTCGGATTCTGTGGATACACTGAAGCCCGTACCCAGTACGATTCCACAGGAAGAAATATTGTCCGAGACGATACAATTCGAGGACAAAAACGAGCTGCTGAACAAAAAGCAATTCAACAAAGAAAAATCCAGGCTGCAGCTGCTGCAAAAATGGATTATGAAGAAGCAATGCGCTCTTTAGAAGAACAAAAACCAAAAACAAACTTCTACCAAGATAGAATTAAATAAACGATATAAAAACCTCCCTTATAAGGGAGGTTTTTATCGGATTTATATAGCAAATTTGCTAAAAAGGTTAAAGATGTCACCCTGAACTTATTTTGGGATCTTGCAAACTGCAAAATTCCAAAATAAGTTCTTAATGGCATTTTGAATATATATATTCAAGTTTTTATTATCTTAGTGTTAATCCTTGAATATTTTTTTCAAGTTCAGTTTTAATTTTATTAATTTCCCCTTGAATTACTTCATCGACAAGTGTTTTATTCTCATCTTGAAGAGTGATTCTAAAAGCCATTGATTTTTTGCCTTCTTCAATGTTTGATCCTTCAAAAATATCAAAAACTTTAGAACCCCTAAACAGGTTTTTATCTGCTATTTTTTTAATTGTTTTATTTATTGTTTCAACACTGACTTCCCTATCAACAACAAAGGCAATATCTCTTTGAACGGCTGTTGTTGTGCTTAATTTTTTGAATTTTACAATAGACTCATTAACGGAGCTAAGAATCGTATCAAGATTAACTTCAAAAATATAAAGAGGCTGGTTGAATTTTAACTTATCCCCTAAAACAGGATGAAGCCTTCCAATAAACCCTATGGGTTCGGGGTTTTTAGATAAAAGAGAGATAATTGCAGCCTGTCCCGGGTGCAAGAATCGATAGTTTTTAATATCGTTTTCGCTAAAACTTCTATAAGTAATTCTTTTTGATAAATTGAGTTTTAAAAACAAACTCTCCAATACTCCTTTAAGAGTGTAAAAATCATCCTGATGTTTGTTTGTCCAATCATTGTTAATATTGCCAAATATACATCCGGTGAGTTTTCTTGTTTCAATTACTCCTGAGTCATCCTGTGTCGGGGTGTTTTTTTGGATATATGTTTTTCCAATTTCATACAATCTAAAGTTTTTTTGATTGTTGTCAAAATTGTTTTTAACAACATCGACTAAATTAGGGATTAAGGATTGTCTTAGGGTTGAAAAGTCCTCTGAATGTGCATTTAAAACTTCAACTGCTGCTTTTTTATCTAAGGGACACAAATAAGTTTCACACAGTTTATTACCGATTAAAGAGCTTGTTACAATCTCATCAAAACCATAACTTAGCATAATTTGATTAACTAAATTGAGCGTTTTTGTATTAAAGGAAATATCCGCACCTTGGGAAATATTTGGAATTTGAGGACAAACCTTATCAAACCCATCAATTCTTGAAACTTCTTCAATTAAATCAATTTCTCTTGTAACATCATTATACCTGTAGCTTGGAACTTTATATTTTGCTGCAATCTCGTTTTTCCCAAGTAATTCAAAACCAAGATTATTTAGAATTTCACTCGAGCGATTCTGTTCAATTTCTACCCCTATAATTCTTCTAATTTCTGAGTTTCGAAGGGTAATTTCAATCGGGGTGAGCTTATCGCTGCCGGTTTTTGAAATTCCTAAAAACTCAGCATCAGCATATTTTTGCAACAATTCAATTGTGTAATAAAGTGCAGGGGTTACCATTTCAATATCAACCCCTCTTTCATACCTGCTTGAAGCGTCTGAACGATATCCTACGCTATGAGCGGATTTTCTGTTTGTGTGGGGGGTAAAGTAAGCTGCTTCAAGAGCAATATTTGTTGTATTATCATCAATTTCTGAGTTTAATCCGCCAAAAACTCCTCCTAAACACACAGGAGTGTCTTTTGTTGCAATGACAACGGTTTTATCGGTAAGTTTTCTATCTACCCCATCAATTGTTACTAAGGATTCTTTTTCTTTAGCATATCTTACACACAAATAGTTTTGCAGCTTATCTAAATCAAAAGCATGCTGCGGGGTTCCAAGTTCCAGCATAACATAGTTTGTAATATCAACAATATTGTTAATAGGGCGCATACCCGCAGCTATAATTCTTCTTTGGATAAATTTTGGCGAAGGTTTGATTTTTAAATTTTTAAGTATTGCAACACTATAGAACTTACAAATTTCATCATTTTTAATTTCAACTTCAAAATCAGCATTAATAGGATTATCAAGAGTCGGTTTTTTAAATTTTAGTTTTCTATTAAAAATTGCACTTAGCTCTCTTGCAATTCCAATAACGCTCATCTCATCCCCTCTATTTGCAGTGGGTGCTGTGTGATAGATGATTTCATCAGATAAACCAAGAAGCTCTTCAAGAGGCTGATTAAGTTCAACATTATCTATCAATCGATTAAGAATAAGGATTCCATCTTCTTCTTGAAGAGAGGTTAGTCCAAGTTCGTCTTGAGAACAAAGCATTCCTTCCGACTGCACTCCTCTTATAGAACAGGGAGTAAGCTCAAATTGAGCTTTTGTTTTTCTATCTAACACCTTAGACCCGACAGTAGCATAAGGAACAATTTGTCCGATTTCAATATTCTGAGCCCCGCACACAACGCTTTTTTCAACCCCTTTAAGATCAAGAGTTACAATATGAAGCTTATCAGCATTTGGGTGATTGTCAATTTTTATAATTTTTGCTGTTTTTATATTTTCAAATGCCGGTTTTTTATACTCTACTTCTTCCACCTCTAAACCCGACATCGTTAACCCATGGGCAATTTCATCCGGGGTAATACCTTGTAAATCTACAAATTCATTAAGCCATTCGTGTGAAACCTGCATTTTATTCAATTCCTTTTTTTAATTATCTTTTTTATTTAATTATATTACAAAAAAAATGGCTTAAGCCATTTTTTATTTTATTTTATTTTTCAAATTTATAAAAAAACTTCTGATCCCTTCCTTGATTTTAACAACGCTTTCATTTGACTTTTGTCGGACAGAGTTAATTTTTTCTTTAGCTTGTTCTTTGATCTTTTCAACACCGGGACTGTTTTTAATGCCCTTAATTGATTGATTAAGTTTTTCTTTAATTTTTTGAATTTTATTATCATCTATAATGTTATTAACTTCTTGTTCGACTTTTGGGTCAAGAACCTCGGCCTTTCCTTTTTTTAGGCAGCCAGCCAATACGCAAACGGTTAGGCCGCCTGTTGCAATTCCGCCAACTGCTGCTGCTATGGTTTTATTGTCAATTTTGTTTAAAGATTCTGGTTTGTTTTGTTCATTTGAAGTAAAATTAACTCCATTTGAATAAATTTTTGAAATATTCATTATATACCCTTTCTAAAATAAGCACTACTATATATTTAAAACTAAAATGTAATAAAATTTGCTATCAATCTTGATATATTATATCAAATAATTTAAAAAATAAGATATATTGTATCATTTAAGCTTTACAAAAATTAATATATTATGATAAGGTGCTTCAAATTATAAAAAAAATTCAAGGCAAATTATATAAATGGTAGGTTTTATTTTGAATATCAAAAAAGAATTTGGCGAAAAAATAAAAAGAATGAGAAAAAGCAGAAAACTGACTCAGGAAAAATTGGCTGAAATGATAGACATTTCACCAAGAACATTATCTTGTATTGAGATTGGAGCCAATTTTGTAAAAGCTGAAACTTTGGAAAAAATCATAAAGGCTTTAAATACAACAACAGAGGAACTTTTTGCTAACGAGCATTTACAAGACTGCAATACTTTATATAAAAATATAATTAATTTATTAAAAAGCGCAAGAAGTGATAGAAAAAAACTTGAGCACATTTATAAAATCGTTAAATATTTTGTTAATGAATAACTAAATCACAATTTCACTTTCGTTTTTGTATGTAACATACCCCGGGTAAGTATTTGGAGGTTTTTTAAGATTTTTTCTTTTAGTATAAATGATTGGAGTTTTGCCTGAGTTTTTTGCTTTGGAGTTTTCTTTGGTTAATTTTGCACAAAACTCTAAAACCTCTTTATCCGGGGCTTTTTTGTTGTTTGGAACTTTTAGGATTATATGAGAACTTGGAAAGTTTTGTCCATGGAACCATAAATCCTCGTCTTTTGCGACTTTAGAAACTAGATAGTCATTTTGAATATTGTTTTTGCCAATATATATTTCATAGTTTTTATAAATAATTTTATTAATATTGGTTTTGTTTGTTTTAATGTTTTCTTTTTTGATTAAATTGAGTTTGGATAACTCTTCTTTAATTTCTTCTAATTCTTCAATTAAAGAAGCGTTTTCGATATTAAAAACAATGCTTTCAAAATAATCCAGTTTTTCTTTTGCTTCTTTTTGTCTTAAAATCCTATAACTATTTGTGCTCAATGCTTTTTTATATAAAGAATAGTATTTTTGAGCGTTTTTTGAAACACTCAAATTTTTTTCAAGTTCAATCCTAACCCCATCAAGCACAACTTCTGTTTGATAATTATTAACAGAATAAATATTTGCCATAAGTAAATCTGCCTTTTGTTTGAGAATATCCGGCTTGTTATCGGGCTTTATGCTGACAATATTATTTAGTTTTTTAATATCTTTTAGTAAAATTTTTTTAAGGAAAGATTTTTTATTCTTTAATATATCCTCAAACATTAAATTAGAAAAATAACTATCAATTGATTCATTAACCGATGGTTTTTTGTCCCAGAATTCTTTTATAAAATCAGTATTTTTAAGGTTTTGCAGCTCTTGGAGAAAATTGAAAAGCTCTTGTTTATTAAGTTTTAGCTCAAAAATTTTTTCTAATATTGGATTTGTAAAATAATAAAAATTATCATTAATTGTTTTAATATCGCCTGAAAGCTCAAAAAACCCTGCATAGGAAGTTTTTAGAATATCCAGTTTTGATTTTAAGCAGGGATAAGTATACTTAATTCCGCCATAAATTTCTCTATTCGCACTTTTTTCACTTGAAACATTGTGCATTGATCCTATTATTGTTCTATTTTGAGCGTTATATAGGATTATATTAGAATATTTTCCCATAAGCTCAAAACAAAGGCAGAGTCTTGTTAAAGAGCCGATTTCATCAAAATAGTCAAAGTATAGTTCAACAATTCTTTCATAATCCACAACTCTAAAATCCTTAATTTTAGACCCTGAAAGATATTTTCTTAGCTGCATACAAAACATTGGAGGGTTTTTAGGGATTGTAATATCTCTTTTTGTTTTTGAAGTTTCATCAATAAAACAAATATGAGGATACTTGGGGTTTATGTTAATATATAATTTTTTGTTTTCGTTTTTTGCTCTAATATTAAGAATAATTTCATATCTTGTCGGAAGCTGGATTTTTTGTACAATTGCACTTTTAATAAAGTCTTTATTTTCTTCAAAAAAGTATTTAAGAGTCAATGAGTCTAAGTTTTTCATAAATATATTCTAATATAATAATATTTTTATCGCACAATTTTTTATTTTCAAGTAGAATAAAAATATGAAATGCTATTTTTTTGGAACATTCAATCCAATTCATTTGGGTCATATTGAAATTGCAAAAAGGGTCAAGGAAAAAGGCGGTTTTTTAGATGTTATCTTTGTTCCTTGTTTTATTCCTCCTCATAAAAGTTCAGATTTAGAAACTTACAACAACAGACTAAAGATGGCGCAAATTGCACTTGGGAAAAAGAATGTATCCGATATTGAAAGAAAACTAAAAGCTCCAAGTTACACTTATCAAACAGCGCAGGAGTTATACAAACAAAATAATAATCAAAAAATTAACTTTATAATAGGCTATGACCAGTTTTTTAAGATTGAAAGCTGGAAAAATCCAGATATTCTAAAAAAAACGCTTAATTTTATCGTTATTCCAAGAAAATTCCAAAACGGACAGATTATAACTGATAAAGCTCTTGATTATCTAAAAAACAAGGGTTTTAGCTTTGAAGTTTATAATATTGGTTTATTGGATATTTCCTCCAATCAAATAAGAGAATTTATTAAAAATAATAAAGATATTTCACAACTAACAACAAAAGAGGTCACAGAATACATTGAAAACAATAGATTATATAGTTTCTTACCTGAGAGAAAACCTGTCTGAAAAAAGATACAACCATTCTTTAGGGTGTGCTAAAACTGCAAAAAAACTCGCTGGAATTTATAATCAGGATGAAAATAAGGCTTATTTAGCAGCTTTAGTGCATGATTGTGCTAAAAATTTTTCTGATGAAAAACTTATTAATATATTAAGAGAGGAAATTAAAACAGGGTTTTTAGAATCAGAGTTAAAAAACCCAAAAACATACCATGCTATTGTAGGGGCATATATAATTCAAAAAGAATTTGAAATTGATGATAGTATGATAATTTCAGCTGTCAGAAACCATACAATCGGCAAAACAAATATGAGTTTGTTTGATAAAATTATCTTTTTAGCCGATAAAATTGAACCCAATAGCAGGGATGAAAAGTATACTAAAAAAATTTGGAGAATTCTTGATAAAAACAAAGGCGTTATCGGGCTTGATATAGCGCTTTTGGTTTGTTTTATTGAAACTATTAAAAGTTTAGTTAAAAGAAAACTCTATATTTGTCCTGCTACAATTGATGTTTATAATGAACTTCAAGAACATGTTGGAGATTTTTTAGATCTTGAATAATTAATCAACATTAATTGGTTCAACATTGATTAGCTTAATTGCCTCACGTGCTGTTTGGATGAGGCTTTGAGGGATGTTTTCAATTAAGGTTATCTGTCTTAATACATCAATTGTGCGCTTAAATGTCCGAACAACATCTCCTTGAGAAAATTCAGTTTCGCTGAACATTTCATCCCATGTTGCAAGATTATTATTATCCGGGTTTAAATTAGCTCCTATCCAATACTCTATAAACCAGCAAAAGTGCGTGTTAATATACATTGGATTTTCAATATTGTTGTCTTTTTCAAGTAAATATATTTTTCTTCTTATGTCTTTAATCTGGTTGAGAACTTTTCTAACTGTTTTTGAACAACCCTTTGATAAGTTTTCATCTTTGTTTCTAATATCTTCTGATTCAAGAGCGCAAATAACAGAAGCAAGCTCAGCAGCGGATAAGTTATCCAAAAGTCCTGATAAGATAATTGTAGATAAATAAAGCTCATTTTCACATCTTAAGGTCATTGTAACTTTTCCAATTTCAGTCGGATAGTTGTCTTTCAGGTTATTGGTTTTTTCAAGAATTGTTTTATGAGCTAAGAATTTTTGCCAGTAAAGGTCTTTTTGAAACTCAATTTCTTTATTCAGTTTTTTTATCTCTTTTTCAAATCTTTGGGAAAGCTCAAGGCTTTTTTTGTGTTTTTTATAGATTTTGCAGCTATTGCAGCCATAGCTATACAGTTTTTTTTGTAAAACTTTTGATTTTTCTAAAAACTCGACAACATAAGGAGCATCGTTTGGGTTTTTAAACTTTCCTTTAGCCTGGCGTTTAAGGGTTTTGTATAGAGTTCTTGTTTCAACATATTGATTCTTAATTTTGTTGAATTCAAGAAAATCTTCATTATTTAAAGACCAATTGCAGCTAAAATTGAACAATTCATCAATTTCTTCCTGTCTTTTTTGTCTTTTTTCAATTAAGGGGGTTAGTCTATCGGTTGAGGAAAAATAGCCGAATGTTTTAAAAATCAGCTCTTTTGCTTCTTCTAAGGTAAATCTTTGAAGTAAATTTAAAACCATTGAATATCCGGGACTAAACTTACTTTCTAATGGATTAGCATCCGATTGTACAAGCTGCGCTACTTCCTGGGGTGTTTGAAAAGGCGTTCCCACAACTACTACATAGCCGATTTCATCCATGCCCCTTCTTCCTGCTCTTCCTGACATCTGTAAAAATTCGTTTGCACTTAATGTTCTATGCCCTGTATCTGTTCTTTTTGAAATTGAACTTATAATTGTCGTTCTTGCAGGCATATTAATTCCTGCAGCCAGGGTTTCTGTTGCAAAGACTACTTTAATTAAACCTTTTTGAAATAGTTTTTCAACCAAAGCTTTCCAGCCGGGTAATAATCCCGCGTGGTGAGAAGCTATTCCTTGTTTGATTAAATCAAGCTGGGGATTGTTTTCAAGATAAGGATTTTGAATAATATATTCATCTATAAGCTTGTTAATTTCAAGAGTTTCTTCTTTTGTTAATAAATCCAATTTTAAACAGCGTTTTGCGTTTTCATCACACTTTTTTCTTGAAAAAGTAAAGTAGATGCAAGGAAGCATGTTTTTTTCTTTTAGTACTTCAACAATTGAACTTACAGGGTTTTTTATCTTTTCTTTTTTGTTGAAATATTTATACTTGCTCTCAGGTCTAATTTTGCTGTTTAGGGCTCCTGAGGGAGTTAACAGCGGCAATATCGTATTGGGTTTAGATGAATCGTAGTAAAAAAACCTCAAAGGAACAGGTCGAAAGTCTGTATAGACAAGCTCCGTTTTAGAATGAACGGTATTAATCCAATCAGTCAATTGTTTTGAGTTTTTAACAGTAGCGCTTAGAGCAATAAGCTGGATATTAGTAGGACAGTAAATAATGCTCTCTTCCCAAACGGTTCCTCTTGATTCGTCATTCATATAATGAACTTCATCTAATACAACATATTTAACATTAGCTAAATTATCCTTAATAGAACCAAAAGTTGTCCCATAGAGCATATTTCTAAAAACTTCGGTTGTCATAACGACAATAGGAGCACTTCTATTGATTGTTGTGTCTCCTGTTAATAAACCTACCAGCTCTTGTCCATAGAGTTTTGAAAAATCGTTGTATTTTTGATTAGACAAAGCTTTTAAGGGTGTTGTGTAGAAAATTCTATCCCCTTTTTCCAATGCCAAATGAATTGCACTTTGCGCGATACAAGTTTTCCCTGCACCCGTCGGAGCACAAACTACAACGCTTTTTCCTTCTTCAATATGATTAATTGCTTCTTGTTGAAAATCATCCAGCTTAAAGTTAAATCCAAACATTACTATACTCCGGTAGAGCCAAAGCCCCCTTTATCTCTTTTTGTGCATGACAGTTCTTCTTGTATTACAATTTGAGGTTTTAGAACTTCCATTATTGCCATTTGAGCGATTCTATCCCCTCTTTGGATTCTAAAGTCTTTTTTTGAGTGATTAATTAAACCGACACAAATTTCTCCTCTGTAGTCTTCGTCTATTGTTCCAATTCCATTAACTACAGCAATTCCTTGTTTAATTGCAAGACCAGATCGAGAGCGCACCTGAGCTTCTGTGTTTTTTGGAAGTTCAATTGCTATTCCTGTTGGAATTAATCTTATTTCACCAGGGGGTATTATAACATCCTCATCAATTGCAGCAACTAAATCCATTGCACTTGCCCCTTGGGTTTTGTATTGCGGCAATGAAGCAAAGTTGTCCAGTTTTTTAATTTTTAAACTTAGTTTTTGTTCCATTTGAATCATTTTTTTATTCCTTATTTAAATTATAAAGTTCTTTTAATCCTGTTAAAGTCAGGTTTTTATCAATATAGTCGAATGTTTTAGCGGAGTTTTCAAATAATATGGTTGAAAAACCTCCTGTTGCAACAATGGTCGCTTTTTCACCCAATTCTTTTTCGCAATTTTTAACCATTGCTTCAATCATTGATTTATGGCCCAGTACAATTCCTGACAGCATAGCTGAAATTGTATCTTTTCCAATTGCTTTTTTAGGAGCTTCAATTTTTAGCTTCGGAAGTTTAGAAGTAAACTGAGACAGTGCTTTTGCTTGAATTTTGAGTCCGGGGGCAATGATTCCTCCGATAAAATTTGAGTTTTTATCGACAATATCAAAAGTCGTTGCAGTTCCAAAATCAATTACAATTGCAGGCAGTTTGTATTTTTTTACAACCGCACTTGCATTGGCAATTCTATCTGCCCCTATTTCCTTGTTGTTATCAAGTGCTAGTTTTATAGGCATTTTAGATTTATAAGATAAGCTGATTGGTTTAATTGCAAGGTACTTTTCAACTGCGAGCTTGTAAGTTTCGCACAACTGCGGAACAACAGAAGAGACAATTGCTCCTTTAATTTTTTTAGTAAGATTGTTATAGTTGAGCAGTGCAAATAAGGAAATTCCATATTCGTCCACTGTTTTTTTGATATCTGATGATAAGTTAAAAGTGTAAATTAATTTATCTCTATCAAATATACCTAAGGAAGTATTTGTATTTCCAATATCAATTACTAAAAGCATTTTTGCATCTTTCAATTGCTTCAATCGGAGTTATTTTTTCAACTAATCCGTCTTTTCTTGTTTTATACTCTACTAAGCCTTCCTGAATTGTTTTTCCGACTGTAATTCTTACAGGGAAGCCTATTAAGTCGCTATCTTTAAACTTAACCCCTGCTCTATCTGTTCTATCGTCAATTATAACCTCAACCCCTGCTTCTATAAGGCTGTTGTAGAGTTCATAAGCAGTTTTAGATTGAAGCTCATCATCAATATTAACAGGAACAATATTAACCTTATAAGGTGCAATTGATTCAGGCCATATAATCCCTTGTTCGTCATGGTACTTTTCAACTGCAGCTGCCATTGTTCTGCTTACTCCTATTCCATAGCAGCCCATAATAAAAGGCTTTAGCTCTCCTTTTTCATCTGTATAACAAGCGTTCATTGGTTTTGAATATTTGGTTCCAAGCTGAAATATATTTCCAACCTCAATCCCTCTTGTAACTTTTAAAGGTTTTTTGCAAATTGGACAAAATTCCCCTTCTTTGACTAAGGAAATATCAAAAAACTCGATATTATTATCTAAATTTACTCCGACAATGTGTTTATCTATTTCATTTGCACCAATTACGAAGTTTTTTGTGTTTTTTATAGTTTTATCAAAAACTATTCGAACTTTATTTGTATCAATTCCTTTATAGGAAATAAATCCAGGCACAGAGTGAAGATATTCTTTAATTTCACTATCTTCCATCGGTCTTAATTCAAGTGCGTTTAGGACATTAAGAAGTTTTGTTTCTTCAATATCCTTATCGCCTCGAATAATTGCTAAAACAGGCTTGGAATCAGCAATATAAGCTACGGTTTTTACAATACAATTAGGGCTAATATTTAAGAATTGAGCTAGATCAGCAATTGTTTTAACATTAGGAGTATCAACAATTTTTTCATCCTTAAAACCCCCGTCAACTTCCTCAATAGGAAGAATTGATTCAGCATGGTTGGAATTAGCACTGTAGTTGCAGTTTTCACAGTAGAAAACATCGTTTTCTCCAGTCTGCGTATCAACTAAAACCATATATTCATGCGAAACACTTCCTCCGATTGCTCCTGAATCTGATTGAACAGCTTTTGTTTCAAGATTACATCTGTTAAAAATTTTTGTGTAGGTTTTTGCCATGACTTCATATTCGCGCTCTAAATCTTCTTTTGATGTATGAAAAGAATAAGCATCTTTCATGATGAATTCCCGACCCCTTAAAAGCCCGAATCTAGGGCGGATTTCGTCTCTAAATTTGGTTTGGATTTGATAAACATTCAAAGGTAAATCCTTATAAGAGTTGATAACTTCCTTAGCAAGGGTTGTAACAACTTCTTCGTGTGTCGGGGATAAGCATAAATCAGTTTCGTGTCTATCTTTACATCTTAACAGTTCTTTACCATAAACCTGCCACCTGCCCGACTTCTGCCAGACCTCAGCAGGCTGCACAAATGGCATTAAAAGCTCTTGGGCGCCGGATGAGTCCATTTCCTGTCTTATTATATTGGAAATTTTTGTTAAAACCCTTTGCGCTAGAGGCATATAGGAATAAATTCCGTTTGCAAGTTTTTTTATAAAACCAGCTCTGATTAAAAGCTTATGACTTATTGCTTCAGCGTCATTGGGGTCTTGTCTTAATGTTTCGATAAAAAGTTTAGACATTCTCATAAGTTATCTTTTTCTCCTTTTTTGATATATTTATTTTAGTGCAAAAATTTACAAAATAAACTTTTTGTAAAAAATGTTTGCGTTTATTTGAAAAAATATATAAGATATTAATATGGATACTAGTATTACCTTAGCAATCATTTCAATATTTCTGCCTTTTTGCTATTCTTTATTCTTAATTGCAAAAAGACTGCAGCTCTCACTTGTCAACAAATGGACTTTGAACCACGGATTCAGCGTTATTAGTCTTATTGGCATGGTTTTATTTATAGTTCAAAAAATCATAAATACTCCTTATGAGTTTGATTTTGACTTTTTTATAATGGAGAAAATTAACTTAAGAGCTGCCTTTTTGATTGATGAATCTAATATTGATTATCTTATTTATTCAATGCTCGGGTTTTTATTGGTTTCAATTTTTTGCAGTTTTTATTTTAATAAAAAAAAGCAATATATCTTTACAAAACAAAGATTCTACACTTTTTTGTCTTTGCTCTCTTTTAATACAATTCTGTTTTTTATAAGCGCTACAATTGTACAGAGTTTTGTTTTTTGGGTTCTAAATGGTCTTATAGTTTATATCTTTTCTTATTTTGATATTTACAAATCAACTACCAACTACAATCTTAATCGTTTTTACAGAGTATATTTAATTGGAGATTTTGCGTTTTTAGGGGCAATTCTTGTTTTCTGCCGCTATGCTTCTTTATCTAATGGATATATTGACCCTGTTGAATTAGGGTATGGTGAGCTGGATTCATTGATAAGTTATAGTTATGGGCTTAATAATTATGCTGAGTTTGCTCTTGGTGCAGTGTGTCTGTATCTTGCATCTTTTTCAAGGCTTTTTATTCTTCCTTTTAACTGTTTTTATAGTTTTTCAATTAACTCCTCGCGTCCTTTGTATGTTACTCTTATAACAGTTGCAAATTGCCCTTTGGGAGCCTTTTTATTCTTAAAAACGCTTCCTTATATTGAGCTGATGGAAGATAATATAATTTATTTACAAATATTCATAATCCTTACAATAGTTATAACTTCAATTTTAATTTTATTTGAAAAAAACTTAAAAATTATATTCGGTCAAATTTTTTCAATAATAAATGGTCTTTTTATACTGGGGGTTTTCTTTTTTGATCCTCTTATAATTCTCTATATTTATTTCCTTGCAACTATTGTAACAACTCTGTTTGTTTGGAAGCTTTTCTTAGCAGATATTACAAGTCTAAAGAAACGCCCTGTTGATATTAAAAAAGGATTCCTGATTGAAAGAATTCATATTTTCCTATTTGAAGACTTGCCAGGCGGCGTTTCTCGTGTATTCAATGTTTTTGTAAAAAAAGTTAATTTTAGTTTTATACCTCTTATTTTCAGATTTTTTGATATAATTAGTTGTTTTATTATTAGAAAATTTACAAAAAACTCAAGAATGATGACAATAAGAAACATTCTAATTATTTTTGCACTTGTAATCTTATTTGCAATATTTATAACACTATTTGGTAACTATCAGGAGATGTAGCATTGGATTTTTTGAATAATACAATTTTAAATATTTTTCTTCTAACACCTTTAGTGTTTGTTCTTTTGAATGGTGCTTTTATTTTTATAAAAAACCCGATTTATATTAAAAATTTAAATCGATTCTTTTTTCTTGTGCAATTTTTGTTTACAGTTGTATTATTAGTGTTTTTCAAAGATACTCAAACAACTTTTTTCAAATTCGATTTTAGTTTTGATTCGCTAAGTTCAATTCTTGTTTTTGTTAACAGTCTTGTTTTTTTCTTGTTTAGCGTAGTATCTAAAACTTTTTTTGTAAAGCTGATAAGAACAAAATACATTACACTTCTTATGCTTAATGCTGTTAGTAATATCTTCCTTTTATCGGATAATATCTTTCTTAATTTAACATCAGTATTTTGGATATTATTAATACAGCATTATCTTAATCAAGTTTCAAATGAGGACAAAAAACCAAATAATCGATTAGCGATTGACCTTTTTTGGTTTATTCTGGGTTGTTTTTTAATAACCGTTCACTTTTTAAGGTACTTTTTAATTAATGAAATTCCTTTTAATTTCTCTAATATTACTGCTAATTTGTATCATATAAACGATTTTTATGTATTATTAGCATTTTTTGGGTTTTTAATTATAATTTTTCGTCTTTTTAAATTTATTCCTTTTTATACTCAAAGAATAACCTGTCCTTTTGTTTCAGGGCTCAATACGATATCAAGTCTGATATTGGGCAGTTTTTTGTTTGTTAAAACTTATCTTGTCTTTGATTACCTTTATTATCAATATCAAAACTATATTGTTTTGTTTTTGCTTTTTAATTTTATTTATTTTCTTTTATTTAATATCTATCAAAAAAAACTTATTGATTTTGCAAACAGTTCCTTAGCTGCCAATTTATTAATTTGTTTGTTTTTATTGTTTTCTTTTGAAGACAGCGGGTTTGTAATGCTTGTTTATTCTCTTGTTGTGCTTATTCTATCTTATACTTTTATATACTTTATACTCTCAATTCTTGCTAATAGGTTTAATATTGATAGTTTTGAATCCATGAAAAAAATTGACAATAAAGATAGACTTGCAAAGTTTTTTATAGCAGTTTCTTTCTTGAATATTTCTAAAGTTCCGCTATTGCCTATGTTTATTGCAATGTTTAACGGGTTTTTGGTAATTTTTTCTTATGAATTTGAAAGCAATGTTTTAAATCTTAGCGTCTGGACTCTTGTTTTGGGAGCGTTTATTCTTAGTTTGAGTTCTTTATTTGCGCTTTTAAAAATTCTTGTTAGTCCAATTAGAAAAGGCAAAAAGAGTGTTTTTTGCTTTCATCAGATAGCAGTTTTTTGGATTTTAACCCTAATTCTTTTGTTTTTAGGGATAGCTCCTAATTTTAGTTTTGATTATATTGTTTCGACATTTGGCAGTGGGATATTTTAATAATGGATTTTTTAAACACAATTTCATATTTTTTAATTGAGATAATTTGTTTGCTGGCAATTGCAGCAGTTAGTTTATGTCTCAATAAACCAAGGCGATGGGCTGATTTTATTACAGTCGGGGCTTTGTCTGTTAATTCCTTAATTCTTGCAGCGGGTTTTTTAAAAACCGACTTTGAATCAATGTTCTATAATAAACTCTTTGCCTTTGGCTTAAGTGAGCTTTTGATGACTTTTTTAATTAATATTTTTATGTTAAGTTTTATTCTTGTTACTTATAAAATTATAAGAAAAGCTGCTTTTAAAACCCCTTTGCTTAATTTAATTCTGCTTGCAATGGTGTTTTTATCCAGTCTTTTGATTAAATCGCAGAACTTTATTCTAACTTATTTTTTGCTTAGTTTATGTTCATATTTAATTTATTTTTATGTTTCGAATTATAAACTTGAAAAAGGAACAATTTATAACTTTGGATTTTTTGTTGTTTCAACATTGGCTGATTTCTTATTTATATCATTCCTTACTATGACCGTTTTAGCACAGGATGTTATTCAAATGGATATAATTCAGGTTTGTATAACTTTATCGTTTTTCTTAAAAATCGGCATATTCCCAATTTACAATTACTCTCTTAATGGCAACTACAGAGTAAATGTTCCTTATTCGGTTTTGATTTATTCGTTTTTGCCTTTTTTAGGAGTTGTAAGTTTTAATAAATTGAGCGAAATTATAGCTCCTAATACAAATGAAATTTATCAGATTACATTGGTTGTTTTTCTGTTGATAACAGGTTTTATTTATGCAATTAATTCATACAAAGCAAAAGATCTGGTTAAGTTTATCTCTAATTCAAGTGCCGTTTTATACACAATTGCGCTCATTTCAGTTCTTATATTGTCAACCAACTTTGAAGGAATTAAACTCGCTGCTGCAGCTTTAATAGGGAGTTTGGGGCTGTATTCATTGGTTTGTGTATTAAAATCCAATTTGAAGGTTTATAAAATCAATATTTCAATGCTTAGGAACATATTTTTTAACAATAGATTCTTTGCTTTTTGTTTTAGTTCTTTGCTGCTAATTTTTTGCGGTGTTGTTCCAAGTTCAATTTCTAAGAATCTTGTTGATATTTTTTCCAAGATATACATCTTTGATAAAACAGGGGTTTATATTGTATTTATTACAGTAGGCTTTTTGGTTTTAATACTATTTAATTCTTTAAGAATAATAGAAAAATGTTATGAGTTTAATAGAAACACTATGCCTAAGAGAATGACAAAAAGAACACCGCTTAACTACGCTGTTCTTTTTGAAATAATAATTTTTTTAATATTAGGAATGTTTTTATAGATCTTCTATCTTTTCTTTTTCCATAACTCTTGTGGAGTATTTAGTATTGTCACCATTCCAGGTGTTTGTGAAGTTGATTTGGTGTTCTCCAAAGAGTCCATCATCTTGACTGGGATCAACATAAAGCTTTAAGTTAGTGTAAGCTTTGCCTAATTTTCCTTTTGGTTGTTTTTTAACAAAATGTCTTACATAGGTGCTGTCTTGACCTTTGTTTGTAGCATTTGCCCAATCTACAACCTGTAATGTGCTTTCACTGTAACCCTGGGCCCTTAATATGTCTATGTCACTTGTTTTTGTGGATTCAAAATAAGCGAAAGATAAACTTGTACTTAGTGTAGCTAACCCGCATAATACTATTAACTTTTTCATTTGGTTCTATCCCCTGTATTAACTTTTCTTAATTTTAACAATATTATATAATATATTCTGAAAAATTACAAAGAATTTAATTGTAAATCCTGCTTTATTATGAGTTCAAGTTCGGATAATAATTTTTCTTCAGGAACTTTTTTTATTATAACCCCTTTTTTAAAGATATATCCTTCTCCTATGGCTCCTGCTATTCCATAGTCTGCTGCGGCTGCTTCTTTTGGCCCGTTAACAGGACAGCCCATTGTAGCAATAGTTATAGGAGCTTTAAGACTGGAGAACTTTTTTTCAACTGATTTAGCTAAATTAATAAGGTCAATCTGTGTTCTGCCGCAAGTAGGACAGGATATAAAATTTACCCCTTGTTTTCTTAAGTTGAGGACTTGAAGAATCTCTTTAGCCAGCTGTACTTCTTCAATCGGGTCTTCTGTTAATGAAACCCTTATTGTGTCACCAATTCCTTGTGCTAAAAGTGCACCAAGTGCAATTGAAGATTTTACCACCCCTCCTTTTTTTGTTCCTGCTTCTGTTAAGCCCAAATGAAGAGGATAGGGAGTTTGTTCGTACATTTTTTGATAAGCTTTAATAGTTGTTGTAACATCTGAGGATTTAAGTGAAATTTTAATTAAGTTAAAATTTAAATCCTCAAGAATTTTAATATGACGTTTAGCGGATAATACCATTTTGTCTTCCAAGGTTAAGGTTTTATCTTCGTATAAATCTTTTTCTAATGACCCCGCGTTAACTCCTATTCGAATTGGAGTGTTTGTTTGTTTTGCTGCTTCAACAACAAGTTTTGTATGCTCAAAACTGCCAATATTACCAGGATTAATCCGAAGCGCATGAATTCCTTGTTCAATAGCGCTTAAAGCTAATCTATAGTCGAAGTGGATATCTGCAACAACTGGAATCGGCGAGTTTTTGACAATTTCTCCAAGGCTTTTTGCACATTTTTTATTAAGAACAGCTACCCTTATAATTTGACAACCTGCATTGGCTAGTTTTTCAATCTGATTAAGGGTCGATAGAGTGTCATCTGTTTTTGTATTTGTCATAGATTGAATTGAAACAGGCGCACCAGCTCCAATTTCAACATTTCCGATTTTTATTTTTATCTTTTCCATTATTTTGTCTACTTTCTTTTTGATTATGATAGAATTATAACATAATCAAAAAGGAGGAAGTTTTGAAAAATAAGGTAATAATTCAAGGTGCCTTTTGGCTTTTGATTTTATTTGCAATTTATTCAATATTAAATATCTTATATAATTTTAGATACAGATTCGAAATTCCTAATTTGCGCTCATCTTTGAAGCCAATATCAATCAATATTATCCCTAAACAAAAAATTGATAAAAATATATTTGTTTGTTTTAATAGTTATTGCCGTTCTTTAGATAAGGGAAATTTTGGCAATATCTATTCTTATAAATTTGATGCAAATGATTCTGCTTTCTATCAAGGAAAAGTCAAGAATATCTATATTGTTTATCCTCAAGAACTCAAGAATTTTAACAATAGTATTGAAACACTAGATTTACACATTGGAACAAAGGATTATTACTATAGCCAGAAGGATGTTTTTAAATTTACAAGAAAAGATCTAACAATGACTTTAGAGGATAGTAAAGATCAAAAAAAATACAACGCAATAAAACTTCCTGTTTATAGCAACTACCAGGGAATCTTGAATCACATCAGCGTATTATTTTTATCCCTGTTCTATAATTGGAATTTTTTCATAATTCCTTATTTTTGGCTTTTTATTGCTTATTTTATCTATTTTTTTAACAAAGATAAATTTAGTTTCAAATTAAGCAAAAAATCCTTGTATCTTACTTTAATATCAACTATCCTTCTATCAATTTTTTTAAGAATTGTTGATATTAGCTATTATCCTTTATGGACTGATGAAGTTTATACAAAAGTTATAGCAATTGAGAGTCTTAAGTCCTGTTTTATGGATCCTGGCAATCCTCCTTTGTTTTTCGTCTTAGAGTACTTAATAACTAAAGTATTGCCTAAAACAGATTTTATTCTAAGGCTTCTGCCGCTTGTTTTTGGTGTTATGCTTACATTAAGCGTCTTTTTATTATTTAAAAATATCGATAAAAAACAAGCTTTACTTGCTGCTTTTTTGATTAGCGTAAACTCAATTAATATCTATCATTCCCAAGAAGCAAGAGGGTATAGTTTGTGTGCTTTTTTGAGTGTTTTTTCGCTATATTTGCTTTTTAACTACCTTAAAAAAACAAATTTTAAAAACCTGTTTTTTTATGGAATAGCAACAATACTTCTTGTTAATTCTAATTATTACCTTGTTTTGCTTGCATTCACAAATTTTATCTGGGGAGTTTTTTCTCTTGTTGATGATAAGAAGAAAAAAGAAATCTTAAAGTTTTCAATAGTTAATTTACTATCAGGATTGACTTTTATTCCTTATCTGGTTTTATCAAGCTCAAATGCCTTGTCGCAAGGATTCAACGGCTGGATCGGGGAGTTGAGCAAAGAAACTTTCCTTTATACAATTAATGCTTATTTTATTAATAAACATATATTTCTAATATTGTGCTTTGTTCTTCTTGCTAATTTAATTTATTGTTTTGTAACAAAAATCAATGATAGAAAAAATCTTTTTATGTATTTAGTCTATTCTTTAACCTTTATCTTAATTATAGCTGCTTTTATTTCAATTTTCATAAAACCAATTATCCACAAAAGAGTTCTTCTTAGTCTTTATGGAATGTTTTTCTTAGTTGAATTTTTAATAATAACAGGGACTTATCAACTTAAAAAATTGAAACCCCTTGGTGTTATATGCTCAATTATTCTAACTTGTTTGTACTTCTCAATTACAACCCCGATGCCATTAAGGGAAGTTTGCAATCTTAATGGGTTTATGAATTTAATTGCAGCTGATGCACCAAGGTATTCAAAAGATTATGAAATTCACGCTGTAACTTGTGATAATGAACAATATCTGAAAGCTTATCCTCAAGTCCTAAAGCTTGATAATATCCACTGGCATTATATAGATACAAACAATGGAAGCTATATAACATCAATTAAAAAGACGGATTATGCTGACAATGATAAAAATGCAATAATTTACTTCAACTCAATTGGAGTTGATACTCAAAGGATTTCTTTTTTCAATCCAAAATCGTATATTTTTTATTCTAACTTAACACCTGGTGGAAAAATTGTTTTTTAAAAAAGGAGACAAATTGTGAAAATAGCTGTATTATCTGATATCCATGCTAATCCTCTTGCACTAAGTGCAGTTTTAGGGGATATTGAAGAGTTTAATCCTGACAAGGTTTTTATCCTGGGGGATTTAATACTTGGCGGTTATAATCCCAATAAAACTTGTCAAGTTGTGTTTGATTTAAAAGATAAATACAAAGATAACTTTAGTATAATTCAGGGTAATACTGATAAAATGATTGCTTTTTGCACCAAGGAGCTTATTGATAAAACAAAAGAAGTTTTTCCTTGTATGGGCTATAGTTTGGAAGAAGATATTAAAATTACCGATAAAAAGTACATTGACTATGTGAAAAATTTACCTGAGAAGCTTTTTTTAGAGCTAAATGGACTAAAAGTTGAACTTGTACACGGGTCACCAAGGAATCAAAGTGAGAATATTTACCCTGATTTATCAGATGAAGAAGTTACAAGTATGGTAGAGAGCTCAAATGCGGATTTAATTTTGTGCGCTCATACTCATATCCCTTGCGGATACAGCTTAAATAATAATAAAACTGTTGTTAATGCAGGGTCTGTGGGCAGACCCCTGACTAAAGATAAAAAAAGCTGCTATTTAAGACTTGCAATTGATAAAAACTCAAAGTTCTATATAGAACATAGATTAGTTAAATATGATAATAATCTTGCATCAAGACATATTCTTTCTCGGGGATTTAAATATTGCGAAGATTTAGCTAGAATGTATGTTGAACAATAGAATTTATGATAGAATAATAAAAAAAAGGAAAAAAATAAATGTCTAGTTTAGAAGAACTTCACCTAAAAGCAGCAAATTTATACGAAGAAAAAAAGCTTCCTGAAGCGCTTAATTTGTATCAGGAAATTATCAAACTTAATCCTATTGATGAAGTTGCTCTTTCTTGCGTTATGGATATTTATCTTGAATTGGATGATAAATTCAACTACTATCTATCAAGAGCTAATGTTAATATTGGTCAAAATAAGCTTGAATATGCAATTTCAGATACAAAAAAAGCGCTTGAGCTGGATTGTGAGAATATTGATGCAAGAAGAAAACTTGCCCGGTTGTACAAGATTGATAATAAACCCTTAAAAGCGATTGATGAGTTTTTAAGAATATTAGAACTTGACCCTAAAGAACTAGACCCCTATTTTGAACTTGTTGATTTATATATGAAAGAACAAAGTATAGATAGTGCGATTACTACTGCAAAACAAGCTCTTGAAGTGTATCCTAATGATCCTAATTTAAAAAATCTTCTGTCGCAGCTCTACTTTAGAATTAATGACTTTGAATCAGCACTAGCTGTAGTTGAGGATGAGTTTTTAAAAATCAAAATTCTTCTTCAAGCTGAAAAAAATGAAGAGGCTAAAAGTTTAATTGATAAAATTGATTATAATAAGCTGAATGAACTTGAGAAAAAAAGTTATCATATACTAAAAGCCCAATATTTATACAACAATAAAGATTATGAAAAATCTCTTCAAGAAATTGAAAGCTATACAAAACTCAAAGCTCCGGATGCTGTTTCTTTTCAGATGAAAGCTTTGGTTTATGAAGAATTAAATGATAATTTTAATGCTCACTTAAACTGGGGGTTCTGCTATAAATTCCGCAACAAATTAGACGATGCTCTGGTTGAGTTTGACAATGCATACAAAGAGAACAAAAACGATAAAACTGTATTAATTGAACTTGCAAAAATATATGAGCTCAACAAAGAACGTTTTGTTGCTATGGAGTACTGGCAAAAGGTTTATGATGTTGATAAGGATGAAACCGCAAGAGAAAAATTAGCTGAGTTTTACTATTCAGAAGGAAATTTTGAAAAAGCCAGGGAATACGGCAGGGAAATTGAACAAAAAGAAGAAAACTATGTCGGTCTTATTGATAGAATAATGAGCTTCTTTAGTAAAAAATAAAAAAAGGTTTATTAATGGATAAAAACATCAACAACAAAACAGAGACAACAAAAGAAAAAATTGAAAAAATGAGAAAAATTTTACTTGATAGTGAAAAGTGTAAAGAAATTGCTCATAAACTAAGCAGATATATTGTAGATAATAAATAATTAGCAGGCTTTTATAAGCCTGCTAATGTTTGAATTAAATTTTTAGAAACTACATTGAGCTCATAAGTATGTTCTTGTTTTGTTCCAAATGTTGCATATTCTCCTATTGGAACCCCGGCATATTTATTCTGGTTCATATATTTATATTTTTTTGAGAATGCCGCTGTAGATAAAGACCTGTTTTGGAAGTTAAAACTTTGAATTTCTTTATGTTTGTTCTTGATGATTTCAGGTCTCGGGTTGATTGTTGTTGCATCTGTTGTTATGCTTGGAATTAGCTCTAAATCATACTTTTTATCAACTGTATTTTTGATTTTTGACAGCATCTTAAGCATAGAACCGTAGATATAGTCATAGTTGTTGAAATCATCTGACATAAGGATAAAAACATCATCTGAAATTATTGAAAGATTAGGAATTAAACTCAAAGTAGTGTCGAGTTTTTTGTAGATAATCTTGTTTAATGTCTGTTTTGTTTTATCCTCAATTTCTCTTTTGGAATTGTAATCCAGAGAAAGGCAAATTGAGAAGTTTTTCAGTGCATTAAATTGTTTTGCCTCATTTAAATACTTCGCAGCGCGGGCTTTTCTTTCCGTTGCATCTTCCAATTGAGCATGGTGGTTGAGAATTGATTCTTCAATTTTATCACACCAAACATGTGAAAGTATTAAAGGAATAATTGTGCAAGCTATAACAAAAGAAGCGTGTCTGTAAATTTCAGGTGAAACTTCTCCAAAACTTAGCAAATTAGCTAAAGGATAAAAGTATTGCTGGGTGTAGTGCAGAATCATATCATCTGTCATAACTGCAGCCCAGTAAATAAAGTAAATAAAACTCAAAGCAGCGCAAACTAATATTGCTGCTGAAATCAACCCTTTAATTTTTCTAAACCTGCATTTTAATCTTGCATTAAATCCGTTGTTCATGTTTATCATAATATATTCTCCTCGCTATATTAATAAAAAAAATTCCCTAAAAAAAATTGCTATAAATTTAGAGAATTTTTTAACTTTTATTAATATTCTATATTGAAGGGCGGTTTGTATATACTCCAAGTTCCTGTTCAAGAGCATATGAAGCCTGCAGTAGTGTTTTTTCATCCAATCTTTTAGCTATAACCTGTAATCCAATAGGCATTGAATCCTTGTCAAAACCAATCGGCATTGATAAAGCCGGAGTTCCTGCCAGATTTGAAGAAATTGTTGCAATGTCTGTCAAATACATTTCAAGGGGGTTATTTGCTTTGGAGTTAAGGTCAAAAGCAGTTGTAGGACAAGTTGGTGATATTAAAATATCAACTTTTTTGAATGCTTCTGTAAAATCATTAGAAATTAGTCTTCTTAGCTGCTGGGCTTTTTTGTAATAAGCATCATAATAACCGCTTGATAGAGCGTAAGTTCCAAGCATTATTCTTCTTTTAACTTCAGGGCCAAACCCTTGTGCTCTTGTTTTTGTATACATTTCAAGAAGATTTTCGCAATCTGCTGCTCTATAGCCGTAGCGTACTCCATCAAAACGCGCAAGGTTAGAGCTTGCCTCAGCTGTTGCAACGATATAGTAAACTCCGATTGAGTGTTTTAATAAAGGAAGTGAAATATCAACAATCTGTGCTCCAAGTTTTTTATAGGTTTCAATTGCATTATTAATGGCGTTTTTAACATCCTCCGAGGTGCCTTCGCTCATTAGTTCTTTAATTACACCGACTTTTAATCCTTTAATATCTTTTTTAAGAGTACTTGAAATATCTCCAACTTCAAGATTGAGCGAAGTTGAATCCTTAGGATCATAACCTGCAATTGCTTCGTATAGACGGGCGGAATCTTCAATTGTTTTTGAAAAAGGTCCAATTTGATCTAAAGAAGAAGCAAAAGCAACAAGACCATACCTTGAAACCCTTCCATATGTCGGTTTAAAGCCTACAATCCCGCAAAAAGAAGCAGGTAAGCGAATTGAACCTCCGGTGTCAGATCCTAGTGATAGAGTTACCATTGAAGCGCTAACACTAGCTGCAGAGCCTCCAGAGGAGCCTCCTGGAACTTTGTTTAAATTATAAGGATTTTTAACGTTTCTAAATGCCGAGTTTTCGTTACTTGAGCCCATTGCAAACTCATCAAGGTTTGTTTTACCTAAGATTGGGATTAAATTTTGTTCCAGTTTTTCTGTAATTGTAGCACTGTAGGGAGAAACAAAGTTTTCAAGGATTTTTGAACTGCAGGTTGTTTTTGACCCTTTATAGTTCATATTATCCTTAAGTGCTGTTGGAATCCCTGCAAGATAGGGAAGTTCTTCTTTTTTTGCAATTTTTTCATCAACTTTTTTTGCTGTTTCAATAGCTTTATCAAGAGTTAAGGAGTTGAATGTTCCTAAGGTATTATCCAGTTTTTCAATTCTTTCAATTGAAGCTTTGGTAAGTTCAAGAGCACTGATTTCTTTTTTTCTAAGTGCGTCGTGAAGTTCAACTGCCGTCTTTTTTAATAATTCCATTATTTTACTCCATATAATATTTGTCTTAGAATTATTGTATGACAAATAAAACAATTGGTAAATACGGGGAAACATTAGCTAAAGAATTTTTAATAAAAAAAGGCTATAGAATTCTTGAACTTAACTATCGTTATTCAAGAATGGCAGAAATTGATATAATTGCACTAAAGGATAATACAATTCACTTTGTTGAAGTTAAAACAAGGACTCAAAAATTCTTCGGAAGCCCTTTGGAGGCAATCAATAAAACAAAGCTTATGTCAATTTATAATTGTTCGAAGTTTTATCTTCTTAATTCAAACATACGCTGTGAAAAAATGCAGATTGATGCTATTGCAATAGTTTTGGACTCTAACAAGCAGGCTCAAATTAGTTTTTTGGAGAATATTTCTTTATAAATTTAGTTTTCTTGTTCTTTTGCTTTTTTGTAGTTTTTAATAGTATCTTTTTGAATATCATTTGCAATATCACCCAAAAGCTTAAATTGAGCTATGGGCTGCGCTGTTATTGTTGATAAAATTACACCAAAATTAATAAGTGAAGCTGCTTTTGAATGTTTTTTTCTTAATGGTTCAAAGGTATTTTCAACAAATTGTCCAATGCGGGTGGAGTTGATTTCTTCACCCAGTTTTTGACCTTCTTTTTTGAGGAATTTACCTATTTGAGTAGAATTTGCGGCTTTTTTTGAAAGAGCTATAACTCCTATTGCGCTTGTAAATAAAACTCCAAGTGACAAAAGAGTTGTTTTTAATGGTGAATCAGGTTTTTTTCCTTCCTGAATTTTTGCCTTATTTGAGTTAGTAAAAATATCATCCAGCTTTTTAGAGCCTTCAAAAAGCGCTAAAAAACCCAACCCTGCTGCTAGTTTGTTTGACAATTTCTCGGGTTGGGCTAATCCTATACTTGTTGCTATAATTGCTGCACCTATTGAAGGTATTGCTTGTAAAAGCTTTGTTTTCGGACTGTTTTGCGCTTTATCATGCGCTTTTATAATGCTTCTTGCTATTAAGACATCATCGCTTAGCTTTTGATGGTGCTTGTATCGCATTTTTTCTCCGGTGTTATCAGGACTGTTTTGTCCTTTAAAACCGTAACTTCGGAATTTGTAATACTGTTTGTTGTTGTTTATTAACATTTTTCCTCTTGATAGACGAATTTGTCTATAAAATTATTCTAATACAATTTAAAAATAATGCAAGAAGCTATTAAACTAAATTTACATAATAAACTATTATGGTATAATTATTTTGATAGTTAATTTATTTTGGGGAAATATGAATTATATAAAATTTGTTGATGTTACAAATAGAGATGGTGTGCAGACATCCAGGTTAGGACTTGCTAAGCTGCAAAAAACAATTATTAATTTAATGCTTAATGAAATGGGTATAACTCAGTCAGAGTTTGGTTTTCCGACAACAAAGCACGAGCTTAATTACTTGAATGGCAACCTTGAACTTGTAGAAAGAGGGGTCATTAATAAAACAAAACTATCAGGCTGGATGAGAGCAATTAAAAAAGACGTTATCGAGTCGTTTAGAAATGTCCCTAAGCTTCAATATATTAACATGTCCCAATCGACCTCAGAACAGATGATTAATGGGAAGTATCAGGGCAAAAAAACCCCGAAAGATGTTCTAAATGATACCTTAGAAGCTTTAAACGAAGCAATTAGTCAAAACGCACGTATAATTGGAGTTAACGCGGAAGATGCTTCAAGGTCAAATCTTGATTATTTAATCGAATACGCACGTGAATCCAAGCGCTATGGTGCAAGCAGGTTTAGATACTGCGACACTTTAGGTTTTGATGATCCTCAAACAGCTTATAACAGGATTTATTCAATAGCAAAAGAAGCTCAAATTGATATTGAACTTCATTTTCATAATGATTTAGGCATGGCAACAGCCTGCAGTGTAATGGGAGCTCGTGCTGCAATTGATGCCGGAGTTGATGCCTGGATTAATACCGCAATAAATGGCATGGGAGAAAGAGCAGGTAATGCTGATTTAGTTTCTTGTATTCTTGCTATTACAAAATCGAGCGGGTTTAAGGATAAATATAGAATCGATCCTCAGATTGATATATCAAAAGCATGGAAACTAGCAAAATACACTTCCTACGCTTTTGGAGTGCCGATTCCAATGAACCAGGTAGCAGTGGGGGCTAATGCTTTTGCGCATGAATCAGGAATCCACGCGGATGGAGCCTTAAAGGATAGAAGAAACTATGAACTCTATGATTATGAGGAATTAGGAAGAGGAGAGCCTGAAATCATTGAAACAGGAAGAATGATTACAGTCGGCGAGTATGGCGGAATTAAGGGATTTAGAAATGTTTTCCATGGTCTGGAACTTGAATTCCACGATGAAGCAGAAGCAAGAAATATCCTGGAATTAGCACGTTATGCAAACGTCCATACCCAGCAGCCTTTAGTTGACAGTGAACTAAGGTTTATTTACTTCTATCCTGATATTGCAGCAAAAATCATGACGGTTGATCCTTATTATTCTCCCTCAGGAGCCTTAAAAGAAAGAATGGAAAGACTGGAGCAAATTGCAGGATCAAGAATAGTTTAAAGGGTGTGAAAGCATGAAAAAGGTTTATATTGATACACTGGGCTGTCAAATGAATAAATCAGATACAGAGCGGATTTTAGGAATGCTCTCTCACTTTGATTATACAGAAGCTAAAACTGAACAAGAAGCTGATTTATTTATAGTTAACACCTGTGCTATCAGGCAGTTATCCGTTGATAAAGCTTATTCAAGACTTGGAGCCTGGGGCAAAATCAAAAAGGATAAGAAGGATATAAAAATTGCAATTTGCGGTTGTGTTGCTCAGCTTGAAGCGCGTGAGCTTTTAAAAAAATTTCCTTATTTGGATTTAGTTTTTGGAACAAGAAATATATATGAACTTCCAAAATTACTTGAGGAAGTTGAGAATAAAAGAATTTGCGCAACTAATGATAATCCGATAGTTGAAAATGATTATAATATTAAAAGAGTTGAATCAATTAATGCATGGCTTCCAATCATGGAAGGGTGCAATAATTTTTGCTCCTACTGCATTGTTCCTTATACAAGAGGAAGAGAAAGATCAAGAACAATTGAATCTATTATTAAAGAAGCAAAAACAATTCTTAATCAAGGCTATAGAGAAATTACTCTTCTTGGGCAAAATGTCGATAGCTATGGTAAAAACTTAGAAGGAAAACCAAACTTTGCTCTTCTTTTATCTGAACTTGATAAACTAGAAGGTAATTATAGAATTAGGTTTACTTCTTCTTATCCAACAGATATTACAGATGAAGTTATTGAGGTTGTTAAAAATTCAACCCATATCTGCGAATGTTTTCATATTCCTATGCAATCAGGCAATGATAGAATTCTTAAAGAAATGAACCGGCGCTATAATGTTTTGCAATATAGGACAATTGTTGAAAAAATAAGAAAAAATATTAACAATGTTACAATAACATCTGACTTTATTGCAGGATTCCCGGGTGAAACAGAAGAAGAATTTTTAGATACAATTAAAGCAATTGATGAGCTGAAACTCGATTATTCTAATACCGCTGCTTATTCTCCCCGTCCGATTACTAAAGCCGGGAAGATGACAGATCAGTTTATTGATTCTGAGGTTAAAAAAAGACGGCTTCAAATGCTTAATGACAAAGTTAAAGAAGCAAGTTTAGAATCCAACAAAAAATACATAGGTTCAACACTTGAAGTCTTGATTGACGGAATTAAAGACGGAGTTTATCAGGGAAGAACAAGGAATAACAAGGTTGTCCATTTAGTTGATAATAAAAAACACACTCTTGGTGATTTTGTTATGGTTGAACTAAAGCGCGCTTCAACCTGGTGTTTATTTGGAGTTAGCAAGGATTCGCAATCTTAGCACTTTTAAGTTTTGGACCTTTTGATTTTTGAATTATAGGTGTTATTGTGCTATCTATAATTTCATTGTTTTTATCAAAGGAAGAATCTTTTCTAAATAATATTGGATTATTGTTACAGTATTTTATCATATATTCTTTTGTTGTTTTAGATCCATCAGGAGCAATTTCAGTCCTTTTTAGAGGTTCTGGTAAATTTAAATTTATTCTTTTAACCATGGCTGATAACTTTGAATAATTGTCATCTGCTTCAATTTTTTTTACGATAACACCATTTTCGTGGTAGAATGTTGAGTACTCTAGTCCTGTTTTACTGTTTAAAAATTCTGCACTTTTTGTTCCATCGTCGTTGTAAAAATTGTGAACTCCACCGTCTTCTGTCTTGTAATATTCGCGATAGATTTTTTTGTTTTTAATTTCATACTCTATCCCTTTATTATTAACAAACTCATGGTTTAATACATTTATTTTCTTAGAAGTCTGGGTGGATGCATCATTGATATCAACAAATTCAAGTTGATTTTCTTTATTGTATGAATAATTTTTAACAAACCCATTTTCACCGGTTTTTTCGGATTGAATTAAGAGTCCGTCTTTATATTCTATTGTTACTGTGCTATTTTCTTTAGGAAAAACAATTTTTCCGCTGTATGGTTCGTTATTGCAGGTTGCACGTCCTGCTTCAAGTTTTATATCAAGTGTATCTAAAATTTCTCTATCTTTGTTAGAAGGAACGTTATTATTAAATCCTTCAATTGTTTTATCGGGGTTAATTGGAGGAGCGCTTTGATTTACTCTTTTCTTTTTAACAAGAGCGGCTATCCCTATTGCAATAGCAGCGGCTGCAGCAAGACCAATAACAATTTTCTTTTTATTATCCTGCTTTGGTTTTGGTTCTTCTTTCTTATCCTGCGCTTTAATATTTGCCCTAAAAGTTGTTTTTATATTATTAATTGAATTTATAATCATTATTTACCTTCCTAATTAATTAAAACACGAAAATAATTTTTTTTGTTATAATAGTTCTAACTATAATTATTAACAATGGAGGAATAAAAATGGATAAATATAATCGCGTTTATAACTTTTCAGCTGGTCCTGCAGTATTGCCTGTTGAGGTTTTAGAAACTGCAAGAGATGAAATGCTCAATTATAAAAACTCCGGTCTTTCAGTTATGGAAATGTCTCATAGGTCTAAAATTTATGATGATATTATTAAAACTGCTGAAAAAGACTTAAGAGAATTGGTTGGAATCCCTGATAATTATAAGGTTCTATTTTTGCAAGGAGGAGCTCACCTGCAGTTTTCTATGGTTCCTATTAATTTACTTAAAAACGGGATTGCAGACTATATTGTAACAGGACAATGGGCAAAAAAAGCATATAACGAAGCGAAAAAGTATGGAAAAATTAATAAAGCTGCGACAAGTGAGGACAAGAATTTTTCCTATATTCCCGATTGTTCTAATTTAGACATTGACCCTCAAGCGGATTATGTTTATATTTGTGAAAATAATACGATTTATGGAACTAAATTTCATACCCTTCCTAATGCTAAAGGCAAAACTTTAGTTTCTGATATGTCCTCTTGTTTTTTATCAGAACCTATTGATATAACAAAATATGGTTTAGTTTTTGCCGGTGTTCAAAAAAACGTGGGGCCTGCGGGAGTCCAGGTGGTAATAATTAAAGAAGATTTATTAAGGGATGATTTGCCTCATTGGTGTCCCACAATGCTTAGTTATAAAATCCATGCTGATAACAACAGCCTTTATAATACTCCTCCTGCTTATGGGATTTACATTTGTTCTCTTGTTTTTGATTGGCTTAAAAAACAGGGGGGATTAAAAAAGATGAAAGAAATTAATGAGAAAAAAGCAAAAATTCTCTATGATTACTTAGATAACTCAAAACTATTCAAAGGCACTGTTGAAAAAAACTCACGTTCAATGATGAATGTTCCTTTTATAACTGGAAGTGATGAACTGGATAAAAAGTTCATTGAAGAAGCTAAAAACCAAGGATTAATTCAGCTTAAAGGCCATAGAACAGTGAGCGGCATGAGAGCTTCAATCTATAACGCAATGCCCATTGAAGGAGTTGTTGCACTTGTTGAGTTTATGGAAAAATTTGAACAAGAAAACCTATAATTCTGATGTGCAAAAAGGGCATCTTGTTGCATTAATATTAATTGAGCTAAAACATCTTGGACAGGTTTTTGTTTTTTGAGTTTCATACAAAACTTTTTTATCCGCTGCAAGTCTTAATCTATTTATAAATTTGATAAGAAGAAAAACAGCAAAAGAAACAAAAACAAAACTGATTAAGGTGTTGATAAAAAGACCGTAGTTAATTGTAACCGCTCCTGCAGCTTGTGCGGATTCTAAGGATGGGTAGTGGATAATTTTTCCTTCATAGTTAGGCAGTGTTAAGTAAAGATTTGCAAAATCCACCTTGCCTAATGCCCAGCCCATAGGAGGCATGATTATATCTTTAACCATTGAATCAACAATTTTTGAAAAAGCAGCTCCAATTATAATCCCTACTGCCATATCAATTACATTGCCTTTAATTGCAAATGTTTTAAACTCATCAATGTATTTTTTAAATCTATTAAGCATTATTATTTCCTTATTGTTTCTAAAAAAGACCTCCTTATTTAAGGAGGTCTTTATAGTTTAAACATTAACTAAAGTTTTTTCCTGCTCCAATTGGAGGGTTATTGTTGTATTATCACAAACAGAACTTGGACCGAAGTATTGGATTGCACCAGGGAAAATGTAACAATCATTCATTGCCCATTTTTCACGATTGTTTTCTAATGCGCTAAATACAGGTCCGTTTAGTTCTACAAGGGCTTTTTTAATAACAGGTTTCATTTGTCCGTGACGACGTTCTAAGTTCATCATCATAGTAAGAGGAACTCCTCCTGCAACCCATTCGCTTGCGGGTTTTGTAGTGTTTTTGATTGATGATAAGTAGCCTGTTAAACCTGCTTGAATTAGAGCAAAAGCGTTGTAACCCAATGAATAACAGTAATCGGAGTCAAAGTTAGAAGGAGCGGCGCATCTTCCTTCGTATCCGAAAAAGTGCGCTTGATCAGAGAATTTGCCATCGTAGTTTCCTTCTTTTTTCATTTGTTCAAGTTTTACTCGAACCATTTCAATTAAAAGCTTTTCAGTTTCAATTTTAGAAACCTGAACGTTGCCATGGGGATCTCTATCCATCAGCAATTGAGCTTTAATTTGATTAGGAAGTGATTGGAATAGTTTAGCTTGAATACTGTCAAGTTTAGATGCTATTGCATTGTACTTTTCCTGCTGGGATAAGTTTTGATAACTTGAATCTTTTTCTAATTGTGCTAACAAATCATTCAAAGAAGCAATCATCACTTTCATTTCAGGGATAAACTCAATCAATCCTTCAGGAATTAGTGCAATTCCAAAGTTTTTGCCGATTGCAGCTCTTTTTGCTACAATATTAGCAATATAGGAAACGATTTGATCTAAACTTTGTTGTTTTTGCTCAACTTCTTCACCAATAAGTGTAATATTAGGTTGAGTTTGAAGAGCAGCTTCAAGACAAACGTGAGAAGCGCTTCTTCCCATTAGTTTTATAAAGTGCCAGTATTTTTTAGCTGAATTAGCATCCCTTTGGATATTTCCGATCAACTCAGCATATGTTTTTGTTGCAGTATCAAATCCAAAAGAGATTTCAATTTGGTCGTTTTTTAAATCTCCGTCAATTGTTTTAGGACAGCCTATAACGCTGATTCCTGTATTATTTTTTTTCATCCATTCAGCCAATAAACAAGCGTTTGTATTAGAATCATCCCCGCCAATTATAACAATAGCGTTGATGTTTAGGTTATTACAAACAACAAGAGCTTTTTGGAATTGATCTTGTGTTTCGAGTTTTGTTCTTCCAGATCCTATTATATCAAAACCGCCTGTGTTTCTGTAAGAATCAATAATTTCATCTGTCAATTCAATATATTTGCCATCAACAATCCCTGAAGGACCTCCTAGGAATCCATATAGTTTGTTTTCTTTGTTTTGTGTTTTTAGAGCATCAAATAATCCTGCTATTACATTGTGACCGCCGGGTGCTTGACCTCCTGATAGAATTACGCCTACGTTTTTTTGTTCTGTTGACAAATTCTCACCCGCTGCAGCAAATTTTGCAATAGGCTGGCCAAAAACATTGGGGAAAAGTTCTTTTATTTCTTCTTGATTAGATACAGAACTTGTCTTATCCCCTAATGTAAGTTTAATGTTATTAATTCCATTGGCTAAAACTCCTGCCAGTTTTGGTTTGTAGTTTAATCTTTCTTTTTGAAGAGGTGACATTTCACGCATTAGTTTATCTCCTTTATAACTTCTATTTTTTTCAATTATCTCATAAATATAACTTTTTTGTGTTTGTAAAGTTTTATTAATTAATTTAGCAATAATTTTCAAAAAATAAACTTTATTAGATTAAGAGTTATAATTAGGAGTTTATAAAGATGGACAACATACAACCAAGTAATGCTGTTAATTTTAAGGGTATTGAAAATATCCCAAGACGCCAGGAGCAGCAAACCCAGTCTGTGAGCGCACCTGTGCAGAAAAAAGATGGAACAAAACTTATGTTTGCATCCCTAACAGCATTAGCAGCGATTGGAGGAGGAGTCTATCTGATTAAATCCGGCAAGGGAAAACAAGCAGTTGATGGAATAAAAAAAGCTTTTTCAAAAAATGCTGATGAAGTTCAAGAAGTAGTTCCTAATAAACTTCTTGATAAAATTAAAGGTTCAACTACTGCTGAAATTAACCAGATTAACGATGCAACAAAAAAAGGACTTAAAAATCTTCAAGGGCAGCTTAAAAAAGAAAATGCGGTTTTAGCTAATCTTGAAACACAGATTAAAAACCTGGGTGATAATCCTCCTGCTGATAAGTTTAGTGAACTTACGCAAAAAATTGATCAGCAAAAAGCTAAAATTTTGAAGTTTGAAAATTCTATAACAAAAAATGAAGAAATTTTGAGCGCAGTCCAACAGGAACTTGGACAAAGACCTATATTGCGCTATACAGATTCAAAAACCGGCCAGGTAATTAGAGACTACGCTGCAGATTCTGATGATCTAATGCTTTTAAAGAGAAACAGAAGCGCTGCAAGTGAATTAATTGAAGCAAATAAAACAAAAATTGATGAGCTGACAGGTCAAATTAATAAGCTTAGTGAAAATTCAACCGAGGCAATTCCTCTTAAAGCTAAGCAGGACATATTGACTGATCAAGTTGAAAAACTTCAAAAAGGTTTGGATGATGCAAAAACAGGAACAAATAATACGCTTCAAGATGCCCTGAGTGATATTAAACTTACAAAACAAAAAGAGCAATACGGTTTTGGAATTAATAAAGCACAAGAAAAAATTGATTCTTTAAATAAAACAAAAGATTTAATAAACGAACAACTTAAAAATTTAACAGGAAATTTATCTCAAGAACAAGTAAAACTGCAAGCTGATCTTCTAAAACAGCAGTCTGACATTACAGCAAGTATAAATAAGTATAAGAGTGCTATTCAAAATTTGAACAATAAATTATAAATCTAAAAAAAATCGGGGTTTTGACCCCGATTTTTAGTTTTATCTTAGTTTTACTAAGTCTGCTTTTCTGATTCTAACGTTTTTAGGGGTAATTTCAACCAGCTCATCATCCTGAATGTATTCAAGAGCATCTTCTAAGTTCATAATTTTAGGTGCCTGCAGGGTGACCATCACATCTGCTGTTGCAGATCTCATATTTGTCATTTTTTTAGTTTTGCATACATTAACTGCAATATCCTGCGGGCGATTGCATTCTCCTACTATCATCCCTCGATAAACTTTGGTTTTAGGGGTTATAAAAAACACTCCTCTATCTTCGAATTGATGAAGAGCATAAGCTACTGCTTCTCCTTCTTCATGGGCAATTAAAGACCCGGTTCTTTGACGGGGAATGTCTCCTGCGTATTCATCGTATCTATCGAAAGTGTGATACATTATCCCTTCGCCTTTAGTCATTCTAATGAATTCAGATCTAAAACCGATTAAACCTCTTGCAGGGATTGAAAAATCGATATTTGTTCTTTTGATACCCGCTTCCATATTAAGCATTTGAGCTTTTCTATTGGCAAGTTTATCAATAACAGAACCTACAAATTCCTCCGGGATATCAACAATTAGATTTTCATAGGGTTCAAGTTTAACTCCGTCTTCTTCTTTAAAAATTACTTCGGGTTTGGAAACTTGAAACTCATAGCCTTCCCTTCTCATTGTTTCGATTAATATCCCTAAGTGGAGCTCTCCTCTTCCTGAAACTTTAAAAACCTCTGTTGAATCGGTATCTTCAACCCTTAATGAAACGTTTTTTTCAAGTTCGTGATAAAGTCTTTTTCTTATCTGTCTGCTTGTAACAAATTTTCCTTCACTGCCTGCAAAAGGAGAATCATTAATTGAGAAGTTCATTGAAATTGTGGGTTCGTCAATTTTTATTAAAGGAAGCGCTATGGGATTCACTAAACAAGAGATTGTTTCTCCTATTTGAATATCTGAAAAACCAGCAATTCCGACAATATCTCCTGCGCCTGCTTGATCTATTTCAACACGGCCCAAATCTTTAAATCCGAAGAGTTTGACAACCTTGCCTTTTTGAGCCGACCCATCTCTTTTTAAAAGCGTAACTTGCTCTTGACTTTTGATTGAGCCATTTTTAATTCTTCCTATTGCAATTCTGCCAACATAGTCATTATAGTCAAGAGTGGTAATTTGAAGCTGCAAGGGAAGTTCAATATCGGCTTCCGGACCTTCGATGTTTTCAATAATACAATCTAATAAAGGAAGAATATTTTCATTCTCATCTTCTAAATTAACTTTTGCATATCGATTAAGAGAACTTGCATAAATTACTGGAAAATCAATTAAATCTTCTCTATCTGTAAGTTCTGTAAATAAATCAAATACTTTATTCAAGGTTTCATCAGGGTTTGCTCCTGGTTTATCGATTTTATTTATTACAACAATAATTTTAATTCCAAGTTCCAATGCTTTGGATAACACAAAACGGGTTTGAGGCATCGGGCCTTCCTGAGCATCAACGATTAATAAGGCTCCATCAACCATTCCTAATACCCTCTCTACTTCACCTCCAAAATCCGCGTGACCAGGAGTGTCAACAACATTGATTTTTATGCCTTTATAATTAACAGCAACGTTTTTAGATAGGATTGTAATTCCTCGCTCTTTTTCAATATCGTTGTTATCAAGAACACAAGAACCCATTTGTTCGTGTTCTTGAAAAACTCCTGTTTGATCTAAAATGCAATCGACAAGAGTGGTTTTGCCATGGTCAACATGGGCAATAATGGCAATATTTCTTAATTTTTTATTCTTCATTGTTGTTAGTCTTCCTTGTTTTGTATACTTTATAAAAATATTCTACAACAAAAAATTTTTTTAATGTAAAATAAATATAAAGATTATTTTTAAGGAGTTTTTAATGGAATTGGATATAATAAAAAAAGAAGACCCCGAAGTTGCGAAGTATATTGAGCTGGAGCTTGAAAGACAAAAAAATACAATTGAGCTTATTGCAAGCGAGAATTTTACTTCAAAAGCTGTAATGGCAGCCTGCGGGAGCGTTTTGACAAATAAATATGCCGAAGGAAAACCTTATAAAAGATTCTATAATGGCTGTCAAAACGTTGATAAGATTGAAGAATTAGGTGTTAGAAGGTGTTGTGAGCTATTCGGATGCGACCATGCTAATTTGCAGCCCCACTCAGGAGCACAGGCTAATATGGCGGTTTTTTTATATGCACTTAACATTGGCGATACCGTTATGGGTATGGATTTATCTAATGGAGGGCACTTAACCCATGGGTCACCTGTTAATTTTTCAGGAATTAACTATAATATTGTATCCTATGGGGTTAATGAAGAAGGTGTCATTGATTATGATAATGTTGAAAAACTGGCACTTGCTAATAAACCAAAGTTAATAATAGCAGGAGCAAGCAACTATTCAAGGATAATTGACTTTGAAAAATTTTCTAATATTGCAAAAAAAGTTAATGCATACTTAATGGTTGATATAGCGCACATTGCAGCACTGGTTGCAACAGGAGTACATCCCAGCCCTGTTCCTTATGCTGACTTTGTTACAACAACTACCCATAAGACTCTAAGAGGTCCCAGGGGCGGGATTATAATGTGTAAAAAAGAACACGCTCAAGGAATTGATAAAGCGGTTTTTCCGGGGATTCAAGGCGGACCTTTGGAGCATATTATTGCAGCAAAAGCAATTGCACTTAAAGAAGCAATGAGCTCTGAGTTTAAGCAATATGCAAAACAGGTGGTTGAAAATAGCGCTTATTTAGCTTCTGAATTAATCAACAACGGAGTTGATATAGTTGGTGGAAAATCTGAAAATCACGTAATGACGCTGGATTTAAGAAAATTGGGAAAAACAGGAAAAGATGTTGCCAATTTACTTGAAGAAGTAGGAATTACAGCTAATAAAAACACTGTCCCTAATGACCCTCAGAGTCCTTTTGTAACCTCTGGGGTTAGAATAGGAACGGCTGCTACAACAACAAGAGGCATGAAAAAAGAGGAAATGAAGGAAATTGCTTCAATTATAGCTGATGCTATTTTTGAAAAAGATTCAATTGAGAATTTGAAAAATAGAAGTTATCAATTGTGTAAAAAGTTTCCTTTGTATGAGGATATGTAAAAAATGTTGAAATTATCACAAGCCCATATTCTAGGGACTATAATAGCTTATCTGTTAGGGATTTTTATTGTTCCTTTGGTAATTTATTTTTCTAAAAAGAATAATTTGGTTGATGTTCCTAACGAAAGAAAAATCCACCACGGACAAATAAGCCGTCTTGGAGGGGTTGGAATCTGGCTTTCTGTTATGCTTACTTTTTTGTTCCTTGTTTTGTTGAGCTATTACCCTAAAGGACAAGGGCTTTCTGCAATTATAACGGGCAGTTCTTTAATGTTTTTAATGGGGCTGGTGGATGATGTTTATTGTCTTAATGCTAAATTTAAACTTTTTATCCAGCTTGCAATTGCAGCAATAGTAATGCTTTTAGGAATAAGAATTGAGTTTTTCTATAATCCTTTTGGGCCTGATATCCAGCTTGGACTTTTATCTTACCCGATAACTTTGCTGTGGATTGTAGGGATTACCAATGCAATTAATTTTATTGATGGAATTGATGGTTTAGCAGGATCCATAATTTCAACTTCGTGTCTTGCCATTGGAATAATATCTCTTGTGTTATCTCCTGAAAATGCCATTACTGCACTAATCGCTTTTATTCTAATGGGTGCAACGTTTGCTTTTTTAACTTTCAACTACAACCCTGCAAAAATCTTTATGGGAGATTCAGGTGCTTTATATGCAGGATTTTTATTGTCAACTTTATCAATAACAGGAATTGTTAAGGTATCCTGTGGTTTGAGCGAGTATTTGCCTATTCTTATTCTTGCTGTTCCGCTTTTAGATATTGCCTATTCTTCCATTCGGCGCATAATAAAAGGTTCAAGTCCTTTTATTGCTGATAGTGAACATATTCACCATAAACTTCTGCACGCTGGGTATTCACAGGATAAACTTGTACTTGTTTTGGGCGGGTTTTCAATGGTTTGTGCTCTGGTTTCAATTTTTGCAATTACCACTAAAAGCAAGTTTGTAATAATTGCTCTAAGTACAATCGGGGTGTTGTTATTGTTGAATGTGGTTTCAAAGTTGATTAAGAAAAAAGGATAGTTAAAAAACAACTCCGCTTTTTTAAAGGGAGTTGTTTGATTTTTATTCTTCTGTGTATTTAATATCTTCAATTTCTTCTTGGCTGCAATCGGGACAATCGCACTCTTGAACTTCCCTGCAAGCTGGGCAATCGCATTCTTCGGCTTTACTTTGTGCAATAATTTGAGCTAATAGTTCCTTTTTTTCTAATTCGTTTTTAATATCAATTTGTTCTGCAGTTTTAATGTTTTTTCTATCATCAATAATTGAACCTATGATTTTTCCTATTGCACCATAGAAAAGCGCTCCTGTTGCAATAATTGCTCCTAGTGCAAATTTATTTTGCTGTCGTAGTTCTTTGCTGTTAACAAGAGTCAGAGTGTCTTTTGCAACACTTGAAGCAATACCTGCAGCTGCACCAATCAAAGCACATTTTCTGGTTTCTTGGTATTTGTTTCCGTCCGGAGTATAACTTGTAGTTGAAAGGATTTGCATTTTTCACCTCTTGGTTTTGTTTTAATGAATCAGTTATTTTTATAATTATCCTCAATAAAAAATATTGTCAATTTAATAATTTTTCTTTACAAAAGTTAATCTTTTTTATCATTGCATCTTTGTTTTTTGACTGTTATTATACTTTTGTGGAGGTTTTAATGGCAATAATAAGTTGGATTAAAACAATAATTGAGGATATTAAAACAATTAAGGAAAAAGATGTTGCAGCAAGAAATATTTTTGAAGTAATCTTTCTATACCAGGGTTTTCACGTGCTTTTATCTTATCGAATAGCACATAAGCTTCTTAGCTGGAAGATTCCTTTTATTCCAAGATTGATTTCCCAGCTTGCAAGGTTTTTAACAGGAATTGAAATTCATCCGGGTGCTACAATAGGAAAACGATTTTTTATTGACCATGGGGCAGGGGTTGTAATTGGGGAAACTACAGTAATTAAAGATGATGTTTTAATTTATCAAGGCGTAACATTAGGAGGAACAGGAAAAGAGCATGGAAAAAGGCATCCTACTCTTGGGAATTTTGTAACTGTTGGTGCGGGTGCTAAGGTTTTGGGTAATATTACAATCGAGGATTACAGCTCAATTGGGGCAGGGTCTGTTGTAATTGATAATGTACCTGCTCATTCGACTGTTGTTGGGATTCCAGGGCGAATAGTGAAACAAAAAAAGTATATTCAAGGACAGCTTCACCACAACAGAATCCCTGATCCTGTAACTTGTGAAATAAACAGGTTGAAGTATGAAGTTTTAGAACTAAAAGAAAAAATTAGTCTTTTGGAATCTTTAATAAAAAACAAAGAGGAATAAAAATAAAACATAAAAGTGCAAATAGTGAGAAAATATCAACATAACTTAAAAGTTTAGCTTGAATCAGCATTTGTTTATATATTAATCCGTTTGCTTTTTTATAAGCAATTAACTCGGGTAAATGACTCGATAACTTAGCCCCAAGGGCTGCTGATTTGAGAGTAAAAATTGTGTTTAGTTTACTAAGGTTTGAAACAAGGTAGTTTTGATGAACCTGGGATAATCCAATAACTAAAGCATTGGTAATTGAAATTGTAAAAGCGGTAACAATGCACTTAGAAAGGGAATGAAGCCCTGCCGCTACTGCAAGTTTTTCTTTTTCAACAGTAGCAAGAGCAAGTTTTGTAATAGGAATAAAAGAAAACATTATTCCTGCTCCAAGAATAATATTGGGGATAATAAAGTATTCAAAAGAGACTCCAAGGTTTAATTTTGTAAAAGAAAAAGTGCTTATAAAAAGCAATATAAATCCTATTGCTGCAATTATTCTATTATCAATAAGCTGACAAAGTTTGGAAACTAAAACCATAAATACTATACAGGATAGTGCCCTTGAAGTAAGGCTAAGCCCTGCTAACTGTGCATTATAGCCCATTAGGGTCTGCAAAAATCCAGGAAGCACACAAAGAGTCATATAAGCAATCATATTAACTCCTGAACCTAGTATGGTTCCAATAAAAAAGTTGCGGTTTTTAAAGATTCTAAAGTCTGTTATTGCACTTTTATACTCGAGTTCCCAGATGATAAAAAACATCATAGCGCATATGCTAAAAGCGCTTAAGTAACAGATTTTTTCTGAATCAAACCAGCCAAACTGGCTTCCTTTGTCTAAAACCGTCTGCATTGGCAAAAGCCAGAGAACTAAAGCGATAAAACCAATTATATCAAAATTTGCAATTGTAATTTTACTCTTGCTATTCATAACATTGCAGTGGATAAGAACTATACTTATAATTATTACAGGAATATTAATTATAAAAATCCATTGCCAATTCAAATTCTCAACCAGAATCCCCCCGATTGCAGGTCCAATAATTGCTGAGACCATCATCCCGAGACCAAAAATCCCCATTGCGGCTGCTTGTTGGTTTTTAGGGTATGCCTGCATTAAAATCGCTTGGCTTAGGGGCATAAAAGGACCACCGCCAATTCCTTGGATTATTCTTCCTAAAATTAGAATATTAAGCGTCGGGGCTATAAGACAAATCAAAGACCCAAGAGCAAAAATAACACTAATAATTTTCAACAGCTTTCGTCTTGTAAACTTAACCTCAAGCCAGCCTGTTATAGGAAGCATCATAGCATGGGCTATCATATAGCTTGTTACAACCCAGTTTGCTTCATCTGTGGTTGAGCCGAACTGACCTGAAATATAAGGCAGTGCAACATTAACAGAAGAAGTTGCAAGCATTGAAAAAACAGTCGGGAGCATGACTGAAATTGTCAACAGCCAAAGGGGAATGTTCAGTTTTTCATATAGGGTTTTTGTCTGCATTTTTTCTATTTGACTCTAACTTTAGCAACAACACTCAACCCAGGAACAATGTTGTAGTTTGTAATGTCTTCATCAAATGTAATTTTTACAGGCACCCTTTGAACAACTTTAACATAAGACCCTACAGCATTTTCCGGCGGGAATAAACTTGCCTTGGCGCCTGAGGAGCGCTGGATACTGTCTAGTGTTCCTTTAAAAGTTTTTCCTTTGTAGGTGTCAATTTTAATTATAACTTTTTGTCCTTTTTTCATATTTGCAATCTGGGTTTCTTTAAAGTTTGCGATAATATAACAGTCATTAGGAACAATGCTTAGAATTGGATGAGCTTTTTCAACCCAGGTGCCGATTTCAACGTTTTTATTAGTAATTGTACCTTTTTTTGGTGAAACAATTGTTGTATAGCTTAAGTTCAGCTCAGCAGCATCCAATTGAGCTTTTAATCTTTTAATTTCAGCGTATTTAGAGCTTTTTTTAGAAATTGTTGCTCTAAGTTCATTATTAGAAGCCTTAAGAGCTTCTTGTGCTTTTAAGTATTGCGAGCGGGCTACTTCAAGGTTTTTTGTAGCATTGTCTAAATCTTGTTTTGTGACTGAACCGTCTTTGTAAGCGTTTTTATAGCGGTAATAATCGGAGTTTGCGTATTCCAATTTTGATTTTGCACTATCGATATCGTTTTTGGTTTGTTTGGTTATAGCATTAATCTTATCAATATCGCTTTTGGAACTGTTAAAATCCGCTTGTGCTTTTTGTAGTCTTGCTTGAGCGTCATTTACGGCAATTTGATAATCCTTAGAGTCAATTTGAGCAATAATCTGTCCTTGTTCTACTGCTGTATTGTCATCAACAAAAAGCTCAACAATTTGTCCTGAAATTTTAGGGGATAGATAGATTGTGTGGGCTTCAACAAAAGCATCATCTGTTGTTTGATAGAAAGTTGAATAAATTACACCAAAAATTGAGGCTAATATGAACAATATTCCTGTTAAAACAGGAATTATCACCCTTTTTTTCTGATAAGGCTTTCTTTTGCTTAGAATTTTTTTTCTTGCTTCTTTATAATACTTGGAATCCTTTTTCATTTTATCTTTCCTTTTTTAGGTCTGCAGTTTTGTATTTTTTGCAATATTATTTTTTATTTTATTTAATATTGTAAAACAATTTATTAATTCTTGATAGTTAATATTATTTAAGTAATTTTCTCGAATGATTGAAATTTTAGGCAGAATTTTGTTTCTTATTGTTTTTCCTTTTTTTGTTATTACAATTCGATTTATTTGCTTTCCGTTAGAATCGGGAGTTTTTTCAATTAATCCTTTATTTTCAAGGATTTTTAATAGTCTTGCAATATTTGCTCTGTCTTTTCCTAAAAGCTCTCCGAGTTGTCTTTGGTAAATTTTTTCGTTATTAACAATTGCATCAAGAAGAACGAATTGCTCAGGGGTAATTTCTAAATCAAGTTTTTTAAACTCTCTTAGGGTTAAAACTTTAATCAAAGTTGCACAGGAGACAATTTCGTTGCTGATTAAGTTTTTTTGCAGTTGATTTTTCATATGTTATTATGATAACATAAAAATATAAAAATCCATGCTTTAAAAAAAATTAACAACTATGAAAAAAATATTTTTTACTATATTGCTCCAATTATTTTTATCTGCAATAGCTCAGGAACTTGATCTTGGTTTTTGGAAAAAATTTGATGATGAAATTCTTATTAGCAATATTGTTCAATCTTACAATAATAATCTTGATTTAAAAATTGCTAATTCAAAAATTAAAGAAAGCGAAAAAATTGTTAAGCTTTCTTTGTCCCAAGAGCTTCCTACACTTAGTTTTGATGGGCTTATGGGGCGAACTTTTGCTTCTTCCAATCTTGAGAGAGGAAAAAACAACTTTGCAATTAATAACTACAAACTAACAAGATTCCTTCTTCCCTTAAGTGTAAGCTGGGAGGTTGATATCTGGGGCAAGAACAGATTGAAGACAAAAAGCACAAAGCAAAGTTTAAAAATGATTGAACAGGATAAAAAAGCCACTTTAGTGCTTCTTGAAACTTCAATAGCCGCTAATTATTACAATTTAATTAAAATTGATAAATTAATTGAATTAGAACAAGATCTCTACAACCTTAACTCCAGTTTATTAACTTTAGTTGAAAAAAAAGAAAAAACAGGACTTGCAAGTCCTCTTGATGTTTTATCCGTTAAGGAAGTGTTAATTGAATCAAGGCAAAAAATTGATAATCTTGAAGCTAAAAGAGAGGTTTTGGAGAATCAAACAGGATATTTGCTCGGGGATAAATTATTATCAAAAATTGAAAGAAAGGATTTTTCTAAGGTCAAGTTAATAGAGAATTTCCCTTTTGAACTAAATTCTAATATCATTTTTAATCGTCCTGATGTAATTAGTGCTAAAGAAAATATTCTAAGAGCTGATTACAATGCTAAAGCTGCAAAAAGAGAGTTTTTGCCTGCATTTACTGTTTCAGGAACGCTTGGGTTTAACGGATACAATACTTTATCTAAGCTTTTTGCATCTAATACAGGTTTAGCTGAGCTATGGGTTATTCCCCAATTCGACATTATAGATGGCAATAGAAAATACAATTTTTTAAAACTCAAGAAGCTGGAACTTGATAGAAGCTATTTGGAATACGATAGAGCTGTTTTAGCATCAATTGAGGAAGTGAATGATTCTTTGGTTTTGTTAAAAAACGAAAATAAAAACTATGAATTATCCAAGGATAATCTCGATATTGCAAATAAAAAAGCGAAACTTAATCTTTCAAATAAGCAATACGGGCTTGCGAGCGAAATAGATTACATTTTGTATCAAACAAAGCAAATTATAGCGCAGCAAAAGTATGTAAGTGATAAAATAAATTATATAATATCAATGGTGAGTTTATACAAAACTGTTGGTGGAATAAATTTTATCGATAGCTTATAGGGAAGAAATTTTGGAAATTATTACAAGATTAAGCGGTTTAGTTGGAATTATAATAATACTTTTTATTTGTTATTTAATGTCTAACAACAAAAAGAAAATTAACTTAAAAACAGTAGGGGTGGGTTTGATTCTTCAATTTGCACTTGCTGTTTTTGTGCTAAAAGTGCCTTTAGGGAAAGTGATTATTAATTTTTTGGCTGATTGCATAAGAAAAATTCTTACTTTTTCTAATGCCGGAGCTGATTTTGTCTTCGGTTTTTTGTCAAGTTCACCTGATAAGCTTGATACTTTGTTTTTTGATGGCGCTTCTTTTTTGTTTGCGGTAAAGTTAATTGCTACAATAATTTTTATCCTGACTATCGTTAATATTCTTTATTACTTTGGAATAATGCAAAAAGTTGTGGCTTTTTTTGCAAAAATCATGTATAAGCTAATGGATGTATCAGGAGCGGAAGCTTTATCTAATGTTGCAAGTGCTTTTGTAGGTCAAGTTGAAGCACAAATTATGATTAGACCATATCTTTCAGGTGCTACAAAGTCAGAACTTTTAGCTTCAATGACAGGTTCAATGGCTTGTATTGCAGGCGGCGTTATGGCTTTATACATTGCAATGGGCGTTGCTCCAGAGTTTTTGCTTGCCGCTTCAATAATGGCAGCGCCAGGCGCTTTGGTTGTATCCAAGATTGTGTACCCTGAGGTTGAGGTTTCACAAACGAAAGAAAAAGTTAAGGTCAACATTGAGCGAACCCACGTTAATTTGATTGATTCAATTGCAGCTTCAGCATCTGATGGTATGAAAGTGTCATTAAATGTTATAGCTATGCTTATAGCGCTTTTGTCTTTAATTGCTCTTGGAGATTTTATCTTAGGAAAAGTTGGTCTATTTTTATACAACAGTTGTCATATTCACTTAAGTTTTCTTGATTTGACAAATTTGAGTATTAAATCTATTCTTGGATTATTTTTCTCCTTTTTTGCCCTTATTATTGGCACCCCCTTGCCTGATGTTATGAATGTCGGTGCTTTAATGGGAGAAAAGCTTGTTTTGAATGAGTTTATTGCATACACTGATTTAATAGCATTAAAAGATGTTTTATCGCAAAAAGCTGTTATAATATCAAGTTTTGCACTTTGCGGATTTGCTAATTTTGGCTCTATTGCTGTTCAAATTGGAGGAATTGGTGAACTTGCACCTACTCGAAGGAAAGATTTAGCTAAACTTGGCATCCGCGCTCTTATCTGCGGTACTTTAGCAAGTTATATTTCAGCAGCCATGGCAGGGATTTTGCTATAGTGAATAAAATAATATCAAAAATTATTACTATTAAAGCTGATTGTTTGCCTCCTAAAGTTAGTTTTATAGAAAATGCTATTAAAGATAAGGGCTTTAACCCAATCAGGTGGGCAATAGTTGAAGTTGATAAAAATATTCTTACTATATCAGTTAGCGGATATGAAATATAAATATTAAAAAAGCGGTGGATATCCACCGCTTTTAATCTTATACTGTTTAAACTGCTATAGAATGTTTGATGTAACCATAAAGTGAACTCTAAAGCTTGAAGCGTCATCGGGTCTGTTGATAATTGGAACACCAACATAAACGTTGCCTGATAAGTATCTTGTCATTTTAAGAATTAAACCGCCGCCGGCACTCATAACAAAGCTTGATCCTGGAAGATCATAAGAATAATCCCCAAACCAGCCCATATCACAGAATGCTGCCAGTCTAATTGAGTCGTCAATGAATCTTAGTTTTTGCGGTAGTCTATTCAAGAAAGGTACAGGTGCTCTAAGTTCAGCTGATGCTGTAACACCGTAGTCTCTTAAGAAGTAGCCTTCTTCATAACCTCTAACAGAGGAAATACCACCAATTTGAAGTTTATCTGAATACCAAACGTCTCTGTTTGTCCATTGACCATTAGCCGTGAATATTCCCATCATCCTCCAGGGAAGCACTTGCAGTCTTGCAATTGAAGCTTGCAGTTTGAACATATTATTTGTTGGAGTTTTCTTTGATGAATATCCAAAGGTGTCATTGGAAGCGCCAAAAATATCTATACCTTTGGCAATGCCGACATTAGCAAACCATTTACCATATACATCATCTTTAACATTGGTTAAATTGGCTTTGATTGCTCTTGTTCTGTATCCGTAAAGGTCGTAGCCCATTAAAGTAGTATTAGTGTTTCTCATATCAAATGCGATATCACCATACAATTTGTAGTTTTCGGTTTTAACTAATCTTCTTGATAAATCTACATAAAAACTGTGTGATTTACCTTTAACATCTAAATCTTTAAGGACGCCTTTATCAAGTTTTGTTCCTGAATAAGAATAACCCAGGTTTAATTTGGTTTCGTGTCTTCCAATCGGAACTGAATAGAAAATACCTTGACCAATTGAGCTTCTTGCAATAGAGGTTGTTGATAAGATTTGATCACCAAATCCTGTCAAGTTGTTCATGCCGGCAAAAATTACAAAACGATTCAACCCGACAGAGCCTCTGCCTTGGTTATCAAAACGAAAATCGAAGTCGATTGGGAATCTATCTTTAACATTCAATGTTAAATCTGTATATTGTTCTGAATCTTCATTATCTTGCAGGGCAACTGCGCCTTTAATGTAGTCTTTTGCATTAATTTCACGAAGAGACTCTTGAATATCGGCAACATTTAAAACTTTATCTTCTTCAATATTCTTGTCTTTTAAGAAGGTCGCATTTAAGTATTTTTTTCTAGCCCACTTATTGCCTTCAATTTTAATGTTTCCGTATTTACCTTCTAAAACAACAATTTCAACGTTTCCATCTTCTACTTTTTGCGGCGGCAAATAAGCGGTTGTTGAAATATAACCATTCTTTTGGTAATACTCTGTAATTGAGTTTGCCATACCGATAAGATCGTTAATTGTAACTTCTTCACCAACTTTCTGGCAGACAAGATTCATTAACTGTTCTTCTGTATATTCGGTGTTGCCTGTAATGTGGATAGAATTAAGAATAAAACTTACTTCCTTATTGGGAAGGGTTTTCATTTTATCCTTCATTTCTTTGTTCATTTCGATTTTTTCATCGATGTGTTCTTCTTCTTTGTCGTTTCTAATTCTTTGCTCATAATCTTTAATTTGTCTTAAATTGGTTTGGTCGATAACACCGGCATCAAAGTTACCAATGCCGTTGGGGATTACGCCTGTACCTGCCTCAGGGCCGGCATACGCAAGCGGGGCACTTACGAATAGACAAATTGCAAGTGTAATTGAGCTTAATTTTACCTTACTAAAATTATTTTTAAGCACTTTTCTTAAATTCCTTTATCTTAAGCTGTGGAACTTTGCACTACTTTACAATTATTTAGATGTGCAATACTATATTAAACCATTATAAAATATATAACAATAAATTATATTGATGATTTTTATATTACTATAAAAAGAATAAAAGAAAATATTTTTGATAAAATGTTAACTTTTATTAAATAAATCAAATGTACTAGACTTTATATTTATTTTTTTGTTATTATTAATAATGCAAAAATTATGTTAATTTTTGTAAAATCATATAGCCACTTATGAAAAATTTTTAACAACATGTGGTTTTTATATTATATAAGCATATGGATTAAAAAAAATTGTTTTATGAAAGGGAACCATAATGAGTCAGTTTAAGAAAAAATTAACAGCATTCTCGGCTATGCTAGCCTTTTTATCTGTATCAGGCGCAGCTTCGTTTGCTTACTTCCCCGGTGAAGTCCAGGGACAAACAGGAAATGTCGGTTTTAACCAGAATGGCAATCGATTAGATGTTAATATTAATTCCGGTGTTAATGGTGCAGTTGGTCAGGTTGACTGGAAGAACTTTTCAGTTGGAGCAGGCCAGCATGTTAACTTTGGTTTTTCAGGCACATCTCAAACGATTATTAACCGTGTTTTAGGCGGTGAAGCTTCTACAATTCTAGGTAAACTTACAAATTCATGTATGAATGGAAGCTGCGATGCTAATCCTGCTTCAAGTAAGGTAATTCTTATTAACCCTGCCGGCGTTGTATTTGGTGCTGGTTCTTTAGTCGACTTAAATTCATTTACAGTTTCAACATTTGACTTTACAGGTGCTAAAAACTTAAAAGGCATGTCAGCAAGTCAATTATCTGACTATCAAACAGGTGTATTAAACAAACTTTCACCAATTGCTGCGGTTAATGGAGAAAATAGAAATACAGGTACAATTACTTTTGATTCTAATTATGTAGATGCTTTCAATAAAGCCGGTGTTAAATACGATCCTGGCAAAACAAGCATTACTCTTGATGGAACTATATTCTCAGCTTTAGATGAAAACGGAAATATTCAAAACTACAATGAAAATAAATCTATTGCATTAGTATCAGATAACATTACTTATCGTGATTCAATCCTAAGAACAGGTTCTAATTTAAACTATGGCGATAAAATTTCATTTGGTAATGTAAGACTTGTTACTGCTGATGGTGTTTCCTTTACATATTCTTCAAGCGGCTATGCAAGATCTTATGAAGCTAAAAATGATACAAAAACTGATGTAGTTAGAAAAATTGATATAGATAACTCCGGTTTAGCTGCAGGCACTCAGGCAATTCGTTCAGGTGGTGTTACAATTGAAAATAAATCAAATGCAGCAGGGTCTGATATCAAAATTGCAAATACTGTTGTAAGAGCTACAAAGCTTATTAATAACGAAAATGGCGATATCATTATCATGGGTTCAAAAAATGTTGATATAACAGGATCTGAACTGGTTACTGCTAATACTCAAAAGACAAGTGTTAATAAAGATACATTTAATCAACATGGTGGTGAAATATTTATTTCAGCAGGCAAGAATTTAAATATTAAAGATACAACTTTATCCTCTTCAGGCAGCAAAGACACTTCAGCTGCTGCAAGTGAAGACGGCGCAGTAAGCTTGTATGCTTATGACGGTGATGTTAATGTTAAAAATTCTAAGGTATTTGCCGGCGGTAAAGTTGGTGTAATTTCTACTAAGAATACTAATATTGAAAATTCAGCAATTCAAGCGAATAATAAAAAAGATAATCCAACATCTGTACACGATGTTAAAATCGCAGGTACTAACAGTGTAACAATTAAAAATAGCGCTGTTGATGCAAGCGGTAATGTTGATATCAGATCTGCTTATACAGATACAAAGAATCTTTCAGGTAATATTAACATAATAACAACAAAAGATGCTGCAACTCATACTTTAATAAGCGCAGGTGACAAAATTTCAATTCAAGGTAAGAATACTTTAATTGACAACTCTGCATTTAAGTATGATGAACTTCATTTCTATAATGACGGAACAAACGGATTGAACAATGTTACTCTTAAAGGCGATACTCAGTTTACCCAAAAACTTGCTAGTGGCGCTCTTTCACCTGATGTTATCTTAGAAACCAACGGTAACTTTACACTGGACGGTGCTACAGTAAGTGCTGGTGATTCTTCTTTAACGTTCATTAAAAATAATAATAACTTTGACTACAATGTTTCACTAAGTCCACAAACTGCAGATAATATTAAAATTACATCAACTCAAGGAAATGTTACTGCTACAAACAAAACTAATCTCAATGCAAAAACAGATATCGACTTAATTTCAAAAACAGGCGATGTTACTGTTGGCAATAATACATTAATTACTGCAGGTCGCGATGCTAACTTAACGGCTCAGAAGAATGTAACTATTAAAAATTCTCTTGATTCCAATAGCTCTGCTAATCCACAGACTAAAATTGAAGCTGGCAGAAATGCTAATATTCTAGCTAAAACCGGTGATGTAACAATTAAAATGGATTCTCAAAAAACCGGCAATGGCGGTGTTATTGCTAAGACTGATGTGAATATTGAAGCAACACAAGGAGCTCTTCATATTGGTGATAATGCTAATATTTTGGCAGACAATGATATTAACATTAAATCATATGAAACAATTACATTTGGTCCTCAAGGTGCTAACAATATCAACATTGATAACACTACAAAAATTGCTGCTGGCAAGTATGTAAATATTACATCAACAAATGGTGATATTAATGCAGAAAAGACTACTATGCCTACAATTGAATATGGTCAAAGATTGACTTTCAATGCTAAAGGAAGCAATAACTTTACCAGTGAAGATTCCTTAAAGTCTGTTAATGTTGACTATATTGCAGGAACTGCAAACAACTTTACAACTAAAGGTGATATTCAATTTGTTAATTCTTCATTGAAATCTAAAAATAACAATATTACAACTACTCAAGAAGGCGGCGATGTAATTCTTAATGACTTGAGAATTGTTCAGGCAACTGCTGATGCTAAAGATACTATAACTACAATAAATGCTAAGGGTAATGTAACTTCTAATGATGTTACAGGAACTGCTCAATCTGATGTTAACCAAGCTGTTCATAAGTTCCCGCAAAGCGTTAATGTTAAGTTTAATGTAGATCAAGCTAAGGCTGCCGGCGGCAATGTACTGGATGTTAATAATACTAAATTAATTGTTAAGACAAGCGTTGCTAAAGATCCTGCAAATCCTGATAATGGCAGTATCATATTGAATGTAGTTAATGCTGCAAATAAAGATGCTGGTATTGAACTTACAGCTGAAAACTCCGGCGGCTGGGATGGAATCTCAACTGAAGGTGAAGGACCTGAAATCCATATCAATGCTAAAGATGATCAACTTGCAGTTTCAAGAATCGTTACTGATAAACTATTTACAGATGCAAATGATAAAATGTATGCTGCAGATGTTAGTCTAACAGCTGAAGAAAAAGCAGGATTACCGGCTGACACTCCTTCTAAAGGCTATATTGAAGTAAGAGATTATATGGGCTTTAACCAAGATGTTGACTTTACTCAAGAAAATCCAGATGATTTCACATATACAGGTCACTATGTTCCTGGTATTAAGCACAATGATGATGGCGATCTTGATATCAACAAAAAACATACAATCAACTTTGGTGACACAAACGAAGACTTTATTCTAGTTTATGATAGACCACTTAATGATTGTGAACTTCCACCGGATGAACCCGTTATAAAAGAAGTTGTTAAAGATGAACCTATCAGTGCTGATTCTTATATCAATGTTGTAAGACTCCCAAGAGAACAGGTTGAAATCTCCAAAACTTCTAAAGTTTCTGATAACACAGTTGATCAAACTTCAAGCATTATGTCAGCTGCTGCTAAGGTAGATCTTGGTCAAGACTCTGCTAACAGCGATGATGAAGATGAATCAGATGATTAATAAAATCGACTCATATCTTATATAGTCATTCATAAAACAAAAAGACCATTAGACGAAAAGTTTAATGGTCTTTTATTACAAATTAAATAAGTTAGGTAATTATAGTGTAAATTAGTGCTAAAAACCGTATTAAAAGATTTTATAATTAGTTTTTGTAATCTTTTAATACGGTATAATTTTTTTTAGATTTTCTGTCTTAACTCAAAAAGCTTATTTTGTTTTACTGCTGGTAAATCCAAACATCATACCCTTTTGATTTAAGTGCCTGAGCTTGTCTTTTTGCGGTCGAAAAATCCTGATAGGAACCCATTTGAACGCTAAATACATCTCCTGTTTTTCTTACGAAAGGAGTTGTATTGGGATCCTTTTCTTTGATTTGAGTTTGTATTTTTTGTGCTTCTTCAAAACTTGAGTATCTTCCAATTAGAACTTTAGATACAATAGTGATATTCTTCTGAGCACTAATTGGCAAAGGCGCTGCAATTTCTTTTTTTCCTTGAAGTTTTACTTCTTCTTTAGGAGGTGTTTTTGCACTTTGCTCTTCGCTTTTTGCATTTTGTTCTTTAATTTTTTCTATCTTTTCAATTTTTTCTATCTTTTTATTTTCTTCAACATGAACAGGATTAATAACTTCTTCTTCCTGTTTTTTTTCTTTGCTTATAATTTTTGCTTCACTTGGAGCATTTTCTTCCTGCTGGATGAAGATTAAGCGCTTATCAATTCTTCCTTGTTCTTCTTCAGCAATACCGCCATTTTTACCGGCATCTTGTGAATTTTCAATGTCATGCATTGATAAGTCACCCTTTGAATATTCAATATCCATTCTTGATGAGTATTTCATTATCGCAATTACAATAATAATAAAAATAATGACAAAAGTTGCTATGAAAAGCTGAAACAAAAAATTAATTTTTGATAGCGATTTTGGTTTTTGCTCTTTTTTTTGTATTTTGTTTTTTTTATAAGCAAAATAATCTGAAGTATTAAAATCCATTATTCTATTACACCTCGAACTTTGTATGTTGCCAATTTTATTGAGTTTGTCTCTTGTTTAAATTTTTCCATTATTCTGTTTGCAAATTCTTTAATATCGTAAATATTTAGCTCCCCTAAGTCTGACGCTTCTATGGGGGCATTTTCTTTTATTATATTCAAACCTGTATGAATAAGGCAAGAATTTATTGATTTTGTTGCAATTGAAACGGATAGTTTTCGATTATCAAAAAACAAATCGTCTCCCTTTCGCTCAACTTTTTTTCCGTATTCTTCTATTGTATCTTTAATTATTGAAATAAACAACCTTTGAATATAAACCATTGTTATTAAGGAAATATCAAATTGTTCAATAATAAAATTCAGCATTTTTTTTGAATAAATCGGCTCATCGTTAATAATATCTTCAATATCAACCATTTCATTAAGCGAAACTTCAACTTCGCCAACAAAAGCAGCTATAGAATCCCCTAATAGATGAAAATTCTTGTAAATCCAATGGGGGGATAGTTCTTTGCCTGTGTATTTAATGTTTTTTTCAATAAAAATTGTTTCCATTAGAATATTTCCTTAATTAATTCAGGTTTTTTGCTTTTTAATATAGCATTGTATAAAAGTTTGCAGGATTTGCAATCTCCACAGTGTTTTTTTTCTTTATCAGCTTTATAACAGCTTTTAATAAAGTTTATTGGAAGGTTATTGTCAATTACATAGTTTATAGTTTCAATTTTATCATAATTTTTTAAAGGCGCCAAAACTATGGGGTGTTTTTGGGTGGATAATCCAAAGAATTGGGTTGACAGCTTTATAAATTCTACTGAATTGTCACTAAATTCGATGCTTTCTTCTTTATTGGCGCCTAGAATTATATAGTCATAGTTATGTTTATCGCAAAAACAGGCTGCAATGTTTAAAAATAAACCATTCCGATTGGGTATCCAAACTGATTCAAGGTCGTTAAAGTTATTATTGTTATTATCAGTCAGGGCGTTTTTACTAAGCTCTTTAAGGAAAGGAAGCTCGATTAATTTAGCTGGGATTTTATAATAAGAAGCAATTTTTTCAACCGCTTCTTTTTCATCCTCATAAGCTTTTTGTCCGTAGTTGAAAAACAGCGCTAATTCTACTTCACAGTTTTTTTTTGCCATATCCAGCGACACAAAACTGTCAAGACCTCCTGAAAGCAGAATTATTCCTTTTTTATTCGTTTTCATACTCATCAATTATTTCTTTTGCATATAATTTTAACACACTATTGAACTTTCCTTCAAGGACTTCAAGTAAAATATTTTTATCAGAGATATTATAAAGCGCAATAAGTGCGTTTTTTTGAACTTCAATGTCATCATCAAACTTGAGTCTTTCATATATTAAATTGTAGCTTCCTTCAATGTCTGAGCTCATTAAAGTTTCAATTGCACTTATCCTTACTCTTGGATTTGTATCGAGAAGCGAAGATTTAAGTATTGTAAGCGCTTTTTTATCTTTTGAAATATCGAATTTTGAAAGTGCTTCAACAATTCTTTCTTTTAAGTAACAAAATTTATCAAGAAAAATTTGTTTAGTATTCATAATGGAGCTAAAAACATCGAGTGCTCTATTATCCCCCAGCATTCCAAGGGCAGTTGCTGCTTGTTCTTTAACATAAGCTGATTTTTCTTTATCATCGCAAATGATTTTTCCTAATGGCTCAAATGCGCTTTTATCCCCGATTTTTCCAAGTGCTTCAATCGCGCTTAATCGAATTTTGTAGTTTGAATTTTTATCATTCAAACAATACATTAGTGCTCCTAGTGCGTTTTTATCCCTGTAATTGGAAATTGTTTTAATAGCTAAAACTTTAAGATCTAAAAAATCGCTTTTAGTGCTTGGTTTGAGGATAAAATCTATTAAAAACCCAAGGCAGTTTGGAGTTTTATTTGAGTTTATTTCTTTTATCGTTCTATTAATAAGTTTTGTATCATTTGAGTTTTTTAGGATATATTCATAACAAAAAATCGTTTTTTCTAAATCAAATTGATTTTTAATCTCATCAAAAAAACAAGCATAATCAAAAGGGTTTTGCTTAAGTTTTTTTTCAAGATATGAAACTAAATCAAAAGGCTCATTCATAGATTTAATAAAGAAATTTAAACATAAAAGCGCAAAGATGTAAACTTTTTTAAAGTTATTAACTTTTTACCCTTTAAAAAATTGTGTTTTGGTGGTAAAACGAATCAGAATAAAAAATTAGTATTGATAAGAAATGTCGGAAGTTAGTTATCAGCAAGTAGTCGAGCAAATAAAAAACCGTTTAGATATTGTAGATGTTGTATCTAAGTATGTTGTTTTGAAAAAAACAGGCAGAAGCTATCAGGGTTTGTGTCCTTTTCACAATGAAAAAACCCCTTCTTTTGTGGTATCAGCTGATAAACAAATTTTTAAATGCTTTGGCTGTTCTGAAGGCGGGGATGTTTTTACTTTTTTAATGAAAATTAATAACCAGACTTTCCCTGAGGTAATTGAAGAGCAGGCGGCAGCTTTAGGAATTGAACTTCCAAATAGGGATATTAAAAATTCTCTTGTTAAAAAACACGAAAAAGAACGTCTTTATGATGCTATGGAATTGGCACAGAAGTTTTTTTTGAATAATCTTAAACAGAATCAAAAAGCGCTTTCTTATTTAGAAAAAAGAGGAATAAACAATGAAGCTATCGAGCTTTTTTCCTTAGGACTTGCCCCTAAGGGTAATTTTGAGCTCAAAAATCACTTAACCAATCTTGGTTTTAGTTTGGATGAGCTTACTAAAGCAGGGCTTGTTTATGAAAAAGACGGAAATTTTTTCGATAGATTTAAAAATAGAATTATTATTCCTATAAAAAATATCAACTCTAATACAATTGCCTTTGGCGCCCGTGCAATACTTGAAGGGCAAATGCCAAAGTATATTAACTCACCTGAAAGTACAATTTACAATAAAAGCTCTGTTTTATTTGGGTTAAATACTGCTAAAGATGCAATTATAGAACATGACAGCATAATTTTTATGGAAGGATATTTTGATGTAATATCAGCTCAATTAGGAGGAGTTAAAAACGCTGTTGCTACTTGCGGAACGGCTCTTACACCCCAGCATATTAAACTGATTAGCAGATATAGTCCTAATAGGAGAATTTATCTTGCTTTTGATACTGATAATGCAGGTAAAAAAGCAATTGAGCATGGTGCTGGAGTAATTAAAAATATTTTTAGCTCACTTGGTAATATTAAGCAGTATGATTCTAACTTTGAAGCTAATAATGATAATGTTTGCGAAATTCGTGTTGTGCAAGAAATTGAAGGAAAAGACCCGGATGAGTTTATAAGGGAATTTGGAGCTAATGAGTATCTTGCAAAAGTTCAAAAAGCTCCGCTTTTATTGGATTATCAGCTCAATGAGATATATTCAGAAATTAAAGACAAGCTCACCCCCCAGCAAAAAAGCCAATTTGTCATCTATATAGCCGATATTTTGTATCAAATTAAAAATCCTGTAATTTTAGCCGATTATATTAAAGAAGCATCATTCAAACTTGAAGTTGATGAGTCAATTCTAAAAAAACAGGTTCAAGATAAACAAAATGAAGAGTTTAGCCTTAATGAATCTTCAAATCCTGTTCTAACACAGAAAAAATTAATAGAAAGAGATTTAAAAACCCGTTATGAATTAATGGAGCAAAACTTAATAAAACTCGCGTTCGCAGCTGATAATGAAGCAAAGTTAACATATTATAAAGAAAAAATCAAAGGTTATAATTCCTTGAATGACGATAATTTGAGGATATTAGAATCAATTGACAAAGTATTTTTAAAGGTAAATAATGTTGATGAACTAGCAAAAAAACTTTTTCTGGAGTTTTATAATGAACATCAGCTCCAGAAAAAAATATCCGATAATATTTTTTCATCGCATCAGTTTAACAACTTATCACAGGAAGATTATACCCGTGCAATAGACGAAACTTTAATAAGATTAGAAAGAATTAAAAAACAATACAAGAAAGACGAACTTAGAAGAAAGTTAAAAGATGAAAGTTTGTCCCCTCAAGAAAAACTTAGAATATCGCAAGAAATATTTCAACAAATAAAAAATCAATAAAGATTGGAGATTAATTAATGAGCAGAAAAAGAAACCCTGATAGTTCGGCAATAAGTGTTATTGATAAGTCAGAAATGATTGAAGAAGATGAATACTTTGATGCTTCGGGTTTAGAAACAGATAATATTTCAAATATTATAAGAACTCAAGGTGTGAGCAGTGTTGAAACTTCAACTGCTTCAAGCTTTTTCGATTCCCATGCGCTGGAAGATCAACAAGAAGAGGATATTTCAGTTCCAAAAGGAATATCGGTTGATGATCCTGTTAGAATGTACTTAAGAGAAATTGGAAGAATAAAACTATTAACAGCAGATGAAGAAATTGATTTAGCAAGAAAAATTGTTGCAGGAGGAAATCCTGGAGCAGTTGCTAAAAGAAAACTTGTCCAAGCAAACTTAAGACTTGTTGTTTCAATTGCTAAAAAGTATGTCGGGCGCGGAATGCTTTTTCTTGATCTTATTCAAGAAGGCAATTTAGGGTTAATTAGAGCTGCTGAAAAGTTTGACCATGAAAGAGGGTATAAATTTTCAACCTATGCAACCTGGTGGATTAGACAGGCGATTACAAGAGCAATAGCAGACCAAGCTAGAACAATTAGAATTCCTGTTCATATGGTTGAAACTATTAATAAACTTAAAAAAGTTACAAGAAAACTGGCTCAGGAATTGGCAAGAAAACCTTCAGAAGAAGAATTGTCAGCTGAAATGGGCATTTCAATCAATAAACTAAGAGAAATTATTAAAGTAGCACAAGAACCTCTTTCTTTGGAAACTCCAATCGGTAAAGAAGAAGACTCCCGCCTTGGCGATTTTATTGAAGACAAAGACGCTGATGCTCCTGTTAAAACTGTGGCACACGAATTGCTTCGAGAAGATTTAGCAGAGGTTCTTGGTTCTTTATCTCCAAGAGAACGAGATGTCCTAAGACTAAGATTCGGAATGGATGACGGTCGTCAAAGGACACTGGAGGAAGTAGGACAGCTCTTTGGTGTTACAAGAGAAAGAATCCGTCAGATTGAAGCTAAAGCATTAAGAAAGCTTCGTCATCCAAACCGCTCTAAACGATTAAAGGAATATGTTGAAGTTTAAAAAATTAAAACCCTCTATTTTAGAGGGTTTTAATTATAATTAGACAATTTTTGAATTTATTTGTATAATTATATAACTAATTTTTAGGATTAAATTATAATGAAAAAAAACAAAGCAAAGCTAATAATTTTTACAGGTCCTTCAGGAGTAGGCAAGGGAACAATTCTGGCTGATTTTTTTACTAAAGTTGATAATAACATTATTTATTCAATTTCTAATACCACAAGAAAACCAAGAGACGGAGAAATCAATGGAATGCATTATTTTTTCGTATCAAAAGAAGAATTTGAAAAAATGATTAAAGAGGATTGTTTTTTAGAATATGCCTGCTATAGCGATAACTACTATGGTACTAATAAAAAATTTGTAGAAGAAAAAATAAAGGAAGGAAAAAGCGTTTTATTGGAAATTGAGCTTCAAGGAGCACTGCAGGTAATGGAAAAATGCCCGGACGCTGTTACAATTTTTATTACACCTCCTAATTTTGTTGAACTTGAAAAAAGATTAAGAGGAAGAGATAGTGAAGATGAAAAAACAATATTAAAACGCCTTGAGGCTGCCAAGGTTGAACTTACAAATGCTTCAAAGTTTCATTATACTATTGTCAATGATAAAGTCGATAAAGCAGTTGAAGAACTTATTGGTATCTACAATAAGGAAACAAGCTTATGAAAAACATTCTAATTGGAATAAGCGCTTCAATTTCTGCGTATAAAACCTATGAATTAATTAGAAAATTCAAAAAGAATGGCTTTAGTATTAAAACAATTATTACTCCTAATGCGCTAAACTTTGTTTCCCCTCTGGTTATAGAAACTTTATCAAATGAAAAAGTTTACTGTGAGCAGTTTTCAAAAAGAAGCGATGTTGAACATATTGCCCTGTGTGATTGGGCAGATGTTTTTTTAATAGCGCCAATTGATGCGAATTGTATATCTAAATTTGCTCAAGGAATTGCAGATAACCTTTTAAGCAGCGTTTTTTGCGCTTATCTTGGGCTAAAAAAACCAATTGTCCTTGCTCCTGCAATGAATGAGGGAATGTGGAATAATCCTTTTATTCAGAAAAATTGTGAACTTTTAAAAACTTATAATTGTACTTTTTCTGGTCCAGCCAGCGGATTTTTAGCCTGCAAAAAAGAAGGAATTGGAAGATTAGAAGATATTGATATAATTTATCAAACAACTTTAAGAGAACTTTATCAGGATAAAAAAAATAATGACAAAAAACTAATCGTAACCTTAGGGGGGACAAAAGAGCCTATTGATACAGTAAGGTTTATATCCAATTCCTCAAGTGGTTTGATGGGAACAGCTCTTGCAGATTGCGCTTATTATCTGGGTTTTGAAGTTGTTGCTTATAGCTCAATTGAACTTAATAAACCATATGAAGTTATTAATTTTAAAACTGCAAAAGATCTTTTAGAAAAACTATCAAATGAAGATTATGACTATTTAATAATGGCAGCAGCTGTGGGAGATTTTTGCGCAGGGGATATTAAAGATAAAAAGATTTCAAAAGAAGATATGGATGAAACTTTTTGTCTTGAACTTCAAAAAAACCCGGATGTTATACAGTCAATAGCTAAGAACAAAAAAAACAATCAAAAAGTTATTGGTTTTTGTTTAGCGGATGATGACTTAATTAATTGTGCTAAAAAAAAGCTAAAGAATAAGAATCTTGACTACATTGTTGCAAATGATGTTAAAACTGCGCTTAATGAAACGCAAAATAAGGTTACAATTATTGACAAAAGTGGTAGAATGATTGATATAGAACTTAATAGCAAAGAAAAAATTGCATCTTCGATATTGGAGGTTGTTTGTGATTAAAACTGATTATATTATATCAAAAATTGAAAAATACGCTTCTTTAGAACTAGCAGAACCCTGGGATAATTCAGGCTGGCAGATTGATTTAGGGCATGACTATACAAATAAAGTTTTAGTAGCTCTTTCTTTAACTAAAGATGTCTTAGAACAAGCAATAACTAATGATTGTGACTTAATTGTCACTCATCATCCTTTGATTTTTAATCCGATTAAAAAAATTAAACTTGATAATTCAATTATAGCAGAAGCAATTAGGAATAATATTTGCGTTTATAGCGCACACACCAATCTTGATAAAACTTATGGCTCAACAACAGACGCTCTTTGCGGAGTTTTGGGATTGCAAAACATTGTAACGGTCGAGGAGTTTGTTAAGATTAGTCACTTAAAAGATGAGCTTGCTATTGAACAATTAATTGCTAATGTTAAACAGTCGCTTAATTTAGAACAAATTAAACTGATTAACCCAAGCAATATAAGCATTGTTCGAAATATTGCAATTTGCGCCGGCGGCGGCAGCAGTTTTATTGACAAGCTAAAAGATTATGATGTCGATGTTTATATTACAGGGGATATTAAATTCCATAAGGCATTAGAAGTTGAGGGGTTTGCTGTTATGGATATCGGGCATTTTGAATCTGAACTTCCGGTTCTGCCTTTAATTCAGGGTTTAATCGCTAAAACCAAGGTTGAAGTTATTATCGCCCAGGAAGAAAAACCCTGGGTAATGGTGTAATTATGGCAATTCGTTTTTTAACTTCCGGTGAATCGCACGGTCAGTGCTTAAATGCTATAATCGAAGGAATCCCCTACGGTTATGAACTTGATTTTGATTTTATCAATAACGAACTTGCAAAAAGACAGCAAGGAACAGGCAGGGGTGCTAGAATGCTTATTGAAAAAGACAGGATCAAAATTAAATCCGGCGTAAGACACTCAATTACTACTGCAAGCCCGATTTGTCTTGAAATTGAAAATAAGGATTGGAAAAATTGGATTTATCCAATGAGTATAGAAAAAATTGACCTTGATTCCCTGGAGGATTCTAAAAAAGCTCTGGTAATTGAAAAAATTGAAGAAAAAAAGATTACTAAACTAAGACCTGGTCATGCTGACCTAGCAGCTGCACTTAAGTATGATTTTAGAGATATTAGACTGTCTTTAGAGCGCTCTAGTGCCAGAGAAACAGCAACAAGAGTAGCAGTCGGGGCAATTTGTCAATCTATTTTGAAAAACTACAATATTGATTTTTCATTTGAAATTTTATCAATAGGAAGCTGTGCTGATAAAAGCGAATTTGATAATTATATTAAAAGTTACCAAAAAGAGGGTGATTCCCTGGGAGGCGTTGTTAGAATAACTATTAAAAATGTCCCTTGTGGGCTTGGAAGCTTTACCCACTATGATAGAAGACTGGATGGAAAACTAATGGGCGCTCTTGGATCAATTCCTGCAATTAAAGCAGTTGAAGTGGGGTTAGGAAGAGAGTATTCAAGTTTATCCGGGTTTAATTCCCATGATGAAATTTTCTACAATGACAAATACTACCATAAAACTAACTCCTCAGGCGGAATTGAAGGGGGAATGACAAATGGGGAGGATATTGTCCTTACAGTTTCTATGAAGCCGATTCCTACAATGAAAAAAGCTTTGAATAGTGTTGAAATATTAACCCATAAAGAGGTCAAAGCTCACTTTGAAAGAGCTGATAATTGCGCAGTTTATGCTATGGGGGTTGTGGCGGTTAATATGAGCGCTATTGTAATACTTGATGCTTTTTTAGATAAATTCACCCATGATAGTAAAATCGATATTGATTCTAACTACAATCAATATTTAAAGAGGATAAATGAATTATAAAAAAATTGCCCTTATAGGCATGATGGCATGTGGAAAATCTACAATAAGCAAATATCTTTCAAAAAAACTTGATTATCCAAACTATGAGCTGGATGAGATTTTTGAACAGCTCGAAAGAACCTCAATTAAAGATTTTTTTGAACAACATGGTGAAATTGAATTTAGAAAAAAAGAAACTCAAATTCTTGATAGAATAACGCAAAAAGACTGTTTTATTCTATCAACCGGAGGAGGTGTGGTTTTAAGTCCAAAAAACAGAGAGCTGCTTTTTAAAAAAGACATTCTTACGATTTATTTATCAATTGATCCTAAAACTGTTCTTAATAGAATTAAAGGTGATACCACACGCCCTTTGCTTAATGTTTCTAATCCTTATAAAAAAATTGAGCAAATAATTAATGAAAGAAAAAAATATTATAATTTAGCTAATTTAAAAATTGTTGTTGACAATAAAACTATAGAACAAATTACAGAGGAAATTCTAGCGTATGGAAATTGAAATTAAAACTTGTGATAATTTGACAAGTTCAATCATTATTGAAAGAGGATTGAAAGATAGAATCGAATCGATTTTTGACAATAAAAAATATTTTCTTATTACAAATACAACTATCAAAAAACTCTACCCTAAGTTTATTAAAAAATTTGATTCTAATAAAGTTATTGTTATTAAAGATGGAGAGAAGTATAAAAACTACAAAACTTTTAGTTTTATAGTTGATAAACTTCTTGAGCAAAAAATTGAAAGAAAAGATTGTATTGTAGCTCTTGGAGGAGGTGTTGTCGGGGATTTGGCGGGTTACTGCGCAAGTTCTGTTTTAAGAGGGGTGGAGTTGATTCAGATTCCCACAACACTATTAGCAATGTGTGATTCTTCAATTGGAGGAAAAACCGGGTTTAATACAAAATTTGGGAAGAATTTAATCGGGTCTTTCTATCTTGCTTCTAAAGTTCTAATTGATTCAACTTTTCTCAATAGTTTGAATGATTATGAATACAAATGCGGTTTAGGGGAGGTTTTAAAGTATGCTTTTATTGAAAAATCGGCCTCTTGTGATACTGGTTTATTGGGTTTTTTAACTGATAATTCTAAAGAACAAGTAAGAAGTAATATTGATACAATAATTGAATCTTGTGCATCAATTAAAGCGCAGGTTGTTAATAAAGATAGATTAGAAGGAGGTTTAAGAAAGATTCTAAACTTTGGTCATACTTATGCCCATGCATTTGAAACCCTTTCTAACTACAAAGGTTTATCCCACGGACAGGCTGTTAGTATTGGGATTCAATGTGCAGCTAAACTTTCTTATAATCTCAATATGATTGATTCTGGCTGCTATCAGCAAATAGTTTCTTTATTGAATAAATTTGAGCTTATAAATAAAAAGTTGAATTTTCCAAAAGAATCGATAATTAATCTTATGAAACAGGATAAAAAAGTGATTGATGGAAAAATTAACCTGCTTGTTCCAACAGCTCTTGGTCAAGTTGAGCTTTTTGATAATATTGATTTGCGCGCTCTTGAAGCTTCCTTGCCTTAGCTATATTTCCGAGTTTTTCCATTGTAATAGCTGCTTGTTCGTAGTTATATGCCATTTGTTCATAGCTTTCTTCGTCTCTTGAAAAAGCCTTAAGGGCATTTTTGTAGTTTTCTATTGCTCTTTTGTTTTCTCCTAAATACTGATAGTTTTGCGCTCCTGTTGAATATGTATCAGCAATAATTTTATCATCTTTTGTATCAAGTGCTGTTTCAATTGCTAAATCTGTGTAGTTAATGGTCTCTAAAAGATCGAATTGTTTTGTGTATAAAGTTGCAATTTTTGATAGCACCTTTGTTTGAGCATTCAAATTATCTGCTTCACCGCTATAGGCTACGCTTGTTAAGTAGTTATTTAGTGCCGGGTCGAATTCTTTAAACTCATCATAAATATTGGCAAGTTTATAAAAAGCCTGTGCTTTGAGGTTTAAATCCTGTGCTTTAGTGGCTTCAAAGTAGTCTCTTATTGCATAATCTACATAATCATATTTGTCAAAAACCTTCCCTCTTTCTAAGTGAAGCGCTGCTTTTATGTTTTTATTGGAATTATCTTCTTTTGATAAAAGCCCCAAAGCTTCGTTTAATAGATTAAGGGCTTTGGTATCATTAATAGAATTACCTTTTAGTTTTCTTGCATCCAATAAAAGCTCTTTTGCTTTTGTGTCTTGTTCGTTTATAGGGGTAAAGGGGGTTGTTTTTTTAGGTTTAATTACTTCTATTCTTATTTCTTCTTTGGGTGTCTTGGATAGTTCAAATGCGCTTTGAACTTCTATTTTATCATCTATTTTAGCAGTTTCTTTTATAGCTTCAATTTTAGCTGGCTGGATTGATTCAGCTAAGGGCTGCTCTTCAATTTGAGGTGCAGTTTCAATCTTTGATTCAATTGGTTTTTGTTCTTCAATTTGGGCTTTTGTTTTATCAATTTTTTCCTGCGCTTTTTGAGGAAATTTTAAAAGAAAATCAGGATTAATTTCTTTGGGGTTTGCCTTTAGGTCGATTTTTTGTTGAAAAAGCGTAGTAATCCAGCCTTCAACAACATTTGAATCTTTTTTTAACACCCCTGCTATATAAGAATCGGAAATTTTTGAAGCATTAACCAAATTAGTTATAATAATATCTCTTGAAGGGGTTTCTTTAGAAGATTCTCTTTCTACCAAAGATAGGTAAAGATTAACTTCTTGTTGAATTTCTTCTGGAGCATTAATTGCAATTATTGTGTTTTTAAAATCTGCTAAAACTTGGGAAATGTTGATTTTACCCGATGCCGGGTAGGCTGCTTTTTGAAATGTATCTTTTTTTTGTTCGTCTGTGTTTTTTTCAGGCAGGTTTTTTTCATCCTTATCTTTAGGATTATTAACCTGATAAGGATAATTTTTTCTATAGTTTATATTCATTGGATATATAGAATTATACAAGATTAAACCTCAAAATTTCCCCAAGTTTATTATAGAAAAAATTATTCCTTGGTTTATCGTTCAAATGCAGTAAAAATACTTACTATATACAATAATTTAACAATTTTTTTAAAAAAATCAATTTTTGGTTAACAATACTTAAAAAAAGGAGGAATATTTGAATGTTTTTATTATAATAAACATAGATTATTTTAAGGAGACTTTTATATGCCTCAGTATGTTTTTAAAATGAAAAAAGGTGAACTGGAAATTGAATTCACGTCTGATGATGCCGATTTTGTCGAGCAGCAGCTTGAAAAGTGGCGTGAAGAAATTCTAAAAAAACAATCTCATTAGTTATAGGTTTTGGTTGTGTATTATAATATCAAGATTAAAACAAAAGATGCCGAGTTTAGCTTGGAGTCTAATAATAGCAATATAGTGCAAAGAGAAATGGATATTTATTTTGCCTGTTTTTTTGATGCCAGTTATGAATTTAAATCAAGAATTAAAAAAGTTGAAATTAAAAACGAAGATTTGGTTTCAATTGGCGAAATTGCTAAAAACACTCCTGTAGTTTCTAAAGAAATTCAAGAAGAAATTATTGAAGAAGATAAACAGGAAGATTTTGGTTTTGTAGAAGATATTCCAACAATACACGAGCAAACCCTGCCTGATTTGAAATTTGATTTGCCTAAAGAAATTGAGTCTCGAATTACTGATAGTCAATTCGAAACAATGGCGCAAATTGAGTCTCAAGTTGAACCTCAAGAGAATGTTGAAGCTGAAATTCAACTTGAGACTGAAGTTGAGCCAGTTAATACAAAACAAGAAGAACAAATTGAAACTAACTCTCTGTTCAGTTTAGATTCAGTGCAAAGTGAAACTTTTAATGATTTTAAGACCTTTAGCCTTGATTTAGCTCCTAAAGAGGAAAATGTTCAACAAAAAGAAGAAAACAATCTTGATTTTAAACTTTTTTTAGCAGGATTTATAATTTCTGACTTATCGAACGAATTTTTAGCATGTGCTTATTATATAAAAAATATCTTAAAAGAAGAAAGTTTTTCAATGAAAACAATTAATTCTTATTTGTTTCAGGCGGTGGGTAAAATTGCTGATATGTCAACTGTTACAGATTTAGTGGATAAAGATTTTATTAGTTTTGTTGATTTTGATTCAACTCATAAATACTCAATAACAACTAATGGTGAGGAATATTTCAAAAATAAATATCAGGTATAATAATGAACTATATATTCATATTTTTTCTTTTAATTTCTTTTATTTGTGCAATTGTAAATAATCGTCTGGATAGTGTAATAGATGCAATTCTCAAATCAAGTCAAAAGTCGGTTGAAATTGCCTTTGGCTTGATTGGAATCATGGGCTTCTGGCTTGGCATTGTCAATATTGCAAAAAAATCGGGATTATTGGATTTGATTTCTAAAATTATCAAAAAGCCTTTATGCTTCATTTTTCCTGATTTAAAGAATAATAATGAAGCTTTGTCTAATATCGCACTTAATATTAGCGCAAATGCTCTAGGTTTGGCTAATGCCGCAACACCTTTCGGGGTTCGGGCAATGGAGAATATGCAGGATGAGAATAAATACAAGAACCGTGCAACTAATTCTATGTGTACTTTTCTTGCGATTAATACTGCAGGTTTTCAAATTGTTCCTGCGGTAGTTTTGGCTATTCTAACCGCTAATGGAATGAACAATCCTACACAAATTATTCTTCCTACTCTAATTGTTACAACAGGGGCTTTTATTTGCGCTTTAGTTTTTTCAAAAATTTTAGAAAGGTTTTTTAAATGATAAAATTCTTAAATAATCTTTCTGTTTTTATTCTTCCTTTTATAATTAGTGTAATTCTAATCCATGCGCTTTATAAAAAAACTCCTGCCTATGAAAGTTTTACCCAGGGAGCTCAGGAAGGATTCAAAATTGCAATTAAAATTATCCCTTATTTAATTGCAATAATGGCTTGTACTGCTGCTTTTAGAGCAAGCGGTGCAATTGATATTATAACCAGTTTATTAAAACCTGTGCTTGAATACTTTAGGATCCCTCCTGAAACGACAATTATAATGCTTACCAGATCAATGTCAGGATCTGCTACTTTAGGAGTTTTAGCAGATATTATTAATCAATCGGGAGTTGATTCTTATGCTGCTAAACTTGCAAGTGTAATCACAGGAAGCAGTGAAACGACTTTTTATGTAGTTAGTGTTTATTTTGGCGCTATTGGAATTAAAAAATTTAGACATGCGCTTTTAGTGGGCATTCTGGCTGATATCGCAGGATTAGTTTTAGCTATCTGGATTTGTTCGATTTTCTTTTTGTAATAATTATTCAAAGTATCCAATATAATCAAGGTTTCGATAAAAACCTTCATAATCTAATCCAAAACCCACTATAAACTTATCATCCACCTGAAAGGCTGAAAAATCAGGCTTGATATCATATTTTCTTGCGCATTTTTTATCGAATAGAACAGCAAGTTTAACATCTTTAGCTTGGCAGTTTTGTTTAATAAATTTAACCAGAAAATCCAAAGTAAGTCCTGTATCAATAATATCTTCCACAACAAGAACGTTTTGTCCTTCAAAATCCGGCAAGGATAAATTGAGTGATTTAACCTCTCCTTTTGATTGAGTTGAACTTCCATAGCTTGAAAGTCTAACAAACTCCATTTTTACAGGCATTTTAAGGTGTTTTATAAGTTCAGTATAAAACATTACAGCACCCTTTAGAACACAAATTAAATTGAGAGTAGAATTATTGTCATATGTTGAGTTAATTTCTACTGCAAGTTCTTTAATTCTATTAGCTAGAGTTTTTTTGTCAATTAAAACTTTTAGTTCTTCAATTTTTTTCATATTACCTTCTTTGTCAGTTTGTAGCAATGAGGACTTATGACTTTGTAGTTTTCGCTAATTTTTTGTCCTACAATCCAGCAGATTTCATTGTTTTTACATAATAGCACAAGTTTATCTTTTTTTTCCTGTTTAATTTTTTCATTGATTAAATAATCCTTAAGCTTCATTGTTCCTATAAAACCATAAGGAGAGAATTTATCGCCTTGTTTTCGATGCCTTAAAACAAGGGGAAAGGATAAATTTAAGTAGCAGGTATTGTTTTTAGAATCAGGATAAATTTTATCTTTTTTTTCAACTTTTTCTATTCTAATAACAATATCCTCGAAAAAATATTCTCCTTCTTTTTCAATAACAACTTCAAGAGGGTTTTTTTCAAAAGTTGTTTCAATAAAAATTTTGTTATTTTTGATTCTTAAAAACTGGTTTTTGTTGATTGAAGTTTTGCAGTTTTTGTTTATAAGGATAAAATTATCCAGTTTTTTTATTGATCTATAATCCCTTTGTTTTAGTTTATCACTTAGATAATCATTCAATATCTCATACCTTAGTTCTTTATCTAAGGATAAAAATTTATCAAGTATTATTTCATCATTCGAAAAAATTTCTTTTTTTGTATTTTCAATAACTCTTTCAATAATTTTTCTTGAGTTAAGTGAAGTTTTGATTAAGTTGTTGATTGAATTTAAGTAGTTTTTATTAATTACACTAAATAAAGGTAATATTTCTTTTCTTATGTAGTTTCTTTTGTACTTTGTATCTTCATTGCTTGAATCGATTAAATAGTCCTGATTGTTTTCTTTAAGAAAAGCAAATATCTCTTTTTTTTCAATTTCCAATAAGGGTCTATAAAAAATATCTCTAATTTTAGGAATTGAACAAAGACCTTTGATTGAAGTCCCCTTAATAAGTCTGTAAATAAGTGTTTCAATGTTATCATTTTTATTGTGGGCTAAAAAAACAATATTAGTGTTGAGTTTTTTTGCGGCTGTATAAAAAAACTCATACCTTAGTTCCCTTGCTTTTTCTTCTGTTTTAGGAGTGTTTTTAGGTGCTTTTTCAATAATAAAATCTGCTTCAATTTTTTTTGCAAATTTTTTTGTAAACACCTCTTCAATAATTGCTTCTTTTCTCCAGTTGTGATTAAAGTAGCACAAAGTAAGATTAAGAGCGTATTTTTCTTTTAATAAACTAAGTGCTAGTGAAAGCGCACAACTATCAGGACCTGCCGAGAAGCCGATTAATACGGATTTATTTTTAATATTATTTTCTATTAGAAACTTTTCAACTGTTTTAATCATTATCTATATGCTAAACGGGTAAATCCCCTTTAACATCTGCAATTTTAGCTCCGTCAAGATTGAAAGCAGTGCAGAGAGCTTTAGCTGCAGCTTCTGAATATTGTTTTTCAACCAAGCAGCTGATTTTTATTTCACTTGTCGATATCATTTTAATATTAATTTTTTCTTTAGCTAAAATATCAAACATTTTAGCAGCAATACCGGGTCTATCTATCATTCCCGCGCCTACAATTGAAACTTTTACAATATCTTCATCAATGTAGATATTGCTTGCATTAAGGATTTTATTAATATCGTCTTTTAATGCATTGAATTTTTCAACATCGCTTTTAGTGATTGTAAAAGCAATGTCGTTTGTATTTTTGGAATTTCTTGCATATGATTGAATAATCATATCAACACTTAAGTTTTGACTTGCTAATAAATTGAAAAGTTTGGCTGCATTTCCTGGTTTATCTTCAATATCGCAAATAACAATCCTAATCTGGGATGAATCGCAGGCAAGACCTGTTACTGGTTTATTTAGTTCCATTTCATCTACTCCTATTATTAAAGTTCCTAAATCATCAAGTTTAAAAGAGCTTCTAACTCTCATTGGCATCCTGTAAGGCTTTGCAGTTTCAACAGACCTTGGATGAAGGACATTAGCTCCGACACGGGCAAGTTCAAGCATTTCTTCATAAGAGATTACATCCAGTTTCTGCGCTGTTTTAATAACTCTTGGATCGGCTGTATAAACCCCTTCAACATCAGAGTAAATATCGCATCTGTCGGCTTTAAAAGCACAAGCCAGAGCTACAGCTGTCGTATCTGAGCCTCCTCTTCCAAGGGTTGTAATTTCATTATCCTCGCAAACTCCCTGGAATCCTGCGATTATTACAATATTTCCTTCGCTTAAGTGTTTTTTTACACGCGTTGTTTCAATATCCAGTATCCGAGCGCACATATGGCAATTCTCAGTCTTAATTCCAACCTGCAATCCTGTAAGACTAATTGCTTTATAACCAAGTTCGTTTATTGCCATTGCAAGTAATGACATTGATATTTGCTCTCCTGTTGATAATAACATATCCATTTCGCGCTCTGAAGGTTTGTTTGTGATTTCAAATGCCAGCTTTACAAGGTTATCCGTTGTGTGTCCCATTGCTGAAACTACAACAATAACGTCGTTTCCGTTTAGTTTTTCTTTAATCACGGCTTTTGCAACGTTTTTAATTTTTTCACTATCTGCAACTGATGTTCCGCCAAATTTTTGAACAATTAGTCCCATATTTCATACCTCTTTATTAAATTCTTGTTTAATTTCTTTAACTATGGATATTTCTCCAAACTCTTCTAGTATTCTATCACAAAGTTCTATAATTGCACTATTTTCACTTGTGTTTTCTTGATTTGCGTTTTTTGTCATTGCCATTAGCTTAACAAGTAGAAAATCTTTATCATTTGAATATTCTTTTTCATATTTTTCTAAGATCTCAAGTGCTTTTTTGGGTTTGTTAAGCTCAACATAACATTGAGCTAAAGCAATTTGAGAATCGATTAATGAATTATCAAGTTCAAATGCCTGTTCAAGTTTTTCTTGTGCTCTGTAATAATCATTTGTTTTGCACAGTATTAAACCGTATTGAAATAGCGTATTTGCATCAAATTTATTAATTTCCCATGCGCTTCTTATATACCTTAGAGCTTTTGTATAGTCTTTAATATCCTCCAGGTATGTTCCTGCAAGGTTTATATAAGGAGCAGGATTGGATCTATCGTATTCAATAGATTTTTCCCAGTATTTAACTGCGTTTTTAATATCTCCCTTTAAATGATATGCGCCTGCAAGATTGAAGTAAGTTTTTTTCAAATTGGCATCAATTGAAAGAGCTTTTTTGTATGAATCTATAGCATTATCATACTTTTTTTGTCTTAGATAAATTTGACCCATATTGTAATAACTGGGTGCGAAATCCGGCTTTAAAACAAGTACTTTTGTAATTTGTTCCTTGGCTTCTTCAAGTTTATTGGTTTTAATTAATGCATATGATAATCCGCTGTAAGTTATATATTCATCATCTTTTAGCTCAATTGATTTTTTATATTTTTCAATTGACTCATCCCATTTATTGAAAGTTTGAAGAGCAATTCCCCAGGAGTTGTAAAATTTCCAGTCATCAAGACAGAATTGTTCGTATTGTTCAAAGCTTTTAATGCAATTATACTCATCGTTTAAGGATAGATAACTTTCTGTTATCAAATAATAATTTTCTCTTTTATCAGGCTGCAAAGCTGAGCTTTTTTTGCAGAACTCAATACATTCACTATATTTTTCAAGTTTTAATAAACAATATCCTGACAGATAAAGAGCATCCGGCTGAAAAGGGTCTAATTCCAGAGCTTTTTTGAATTTACTTAGAGCACTTCTATACTCGTTTTCCCTAACAAGAATAATTCCCCACATAAGAAGCGGTTGTATGTTTATAGGATCTAGAATATATGCTTTTTTTAATAATGTTTTAGCGGTTTCTTTTTGATTATTCTTGATGCAAAAAATCCCATAGTTTAAATATGTATGCGGATTTGATCTATCTAATCTTAAGGATCTTTCAAAAGCAGACTTAGCATTAGCTGTATCATTGAGTTCGCTATAGACTCCTGCTAAGTATCCCCAGGCTTTAGGGTTTGTGTTATCTAATCTTACAGCTTTTTTGAAGTTTTTTAATGCAAGATCAAATTGCTTATCCTGTGCATATGCAATTCCAATGTTTGTATAAACCTCAGGGTTTGAATCGTTCATTATTATGCTTTGGTTAAGTTTTTCTAAACCCCTGTCTTTTTTCCCATGGCTAATTAAAAACAAACCCCAGTTAATATAAGCATAAGAAGGCAGGGCGGGTTCTTTTGTTATTAGTTTATATTGATTTATTTGTTTGTTAAAATTTTCTGCCGAACTAATAAGAAAGTATATATATTTTATTAATTTTATAAACATAAACTATCTGCAATCTCCCGAATGGCTCCATCTCCTCCTTGTGCTTGCGTAATTTGAAGGTTTTTAACCTTAAAGGGCAGAATTGGATTGTGGTTTTTAGGTGCAATTCTATAATCAACAAGTTCAAAAGCGCTGATATCATTAATATCATCACCAATATATAGAACTTCACTTGACTTTAAATTATATTTTTTCATTAACTCCTCTAAAACAATTCCTTTTTGTCTTATTCCCCCGTGTAGTTCAACAATGCCGAACTTTTCTTTGAAATAGTTAAGAATATTGCTCTTCTCTCCTGATATTATAGCAAAACTATAGTTGTTCTTAAGAAGGATTGAAACACCCATCAGGTCTTTAAAATTCATTTTTTTTTGAATCTCATTTTTTTCAGATATATATATTCCTCCATCTGTAAAAACACCATCGAAGTCACTTACTATGAATTTTATATTTTTTGATAATTTAAGCATTATTCTAATTTCTCCTCAGTTTTTGTTTGATAGGAAGTTCGCTGTTGTAGACTTTTTTAATTCCATCACCAAGAAAAATTTTTACATTTCTAATATCCCTCACGAGTTTTTGAAGCCCAAGCGGCTCTAAACTTGCTGCTTGATCAGATCCCCACATTGTTCTATCTAAGGTTATGTGTCTTTCAACGCTGTTTGCTCCTAGAACAACGCTTATAGTTGAAGGAAGTATTCCTTTTTCGTGTCCTGAGTACCCAATAGGGCAGCTATAGCGTTTTTTGAGTTCCAAGATAAAATTAAGATTAATTTCTTGATTAGAAGTAGGATAAGTTGAAGTGCAGTGATAAATAATTGTATTATCCAATCCTATTACACCAATTGCTCTGTTGATTTCATCTATAGTTGACATTCCAGTTGAAATTAGAATTGGTTTGTTTGTTTTTTTAATGTGTTCTAATAATTCTATATCGCAAATGCAGGCAGAGGGGATTTTATGCGCACAAACATTAAATTTTTCCAAAAAATCTACGCTTTTTTTATCCCAGCTTGAAGCAAACCATAGAATTCCAAGTTTTGAGCAGAATGTATCTATTTCCTTATATTCTTCATAGCTAAACTCAAGTCCTCGTTTTAAATCTCCGTTTGTTTCGCCAAAAACACTTTGTCTTGGTGCTTTTAGCTCGCTTTCTGAGTAAACATCCTCAATTGTTCTTTTTTGGAACTTTACAGCATCACACCCTTGATCAAATGCGATTTGAATTAGTTTTTTAGCATTGTCAACAGATCCGTTATGATTAATTCCAATTTCAGCTATTATAAAACAGGGATGATTATCTCCTATTAGTTTGTTTCCTATTCTAACAATCTTTGTCATCTTCTTCCTTTAAAAAATTCTCAATTTCCGATTCGTCAAAATCTTTAATATGGGTAATATTGTGAACCGTTGCACCAATTAGACTGTACTTTCCGTTTAGTTTAATAACATGTAAATTTTTCCCTTGTCCTAAAGCTGTTGTTGAAATAATGCTGATTTTATTTGCCGAATCTGAATTATTAACCTTAACTTTAATTAATTTTTGATAAACAAAACCGGTAATATAAATTAAACAAATAACAATAAAAAGTCCAATAAGAAGAGAAAAATAGTTTGGTTCGTATAAGTTTTGCGCTAAAACTTCGCTCAGCTCATCATTGTGGCTGTATAAGTCGCTTTCAGCCAAGGCTGTTGATAGTAAAAGATTGATAATTATAAAAAGGCGAATCAAGAATTTATCCTCCAAAATTTTGAACTATAATATCACTTGCAATTGGAACATAGGGTTTTTTTCCAAGCAGACAAAGAGCTGATAAATAAAAAACAAAAATTGTTAAGATAAGACCGGATAAAGTAAAGCCAAAATACATTGGTGTTTGATTCAAGAATAATTCAAAAGACCGGGCTAATGATCCTAAATATGGAATTACGCTTAATAAATTTATTGCAATTGAATAAACAAGCGATATAACAGCAAGAATTATTGATATAAAAATTGCCTGATAAAGATTAAAGTTTAAGAACCTGCTAATGGTTTTTTTTGTAACATTAGCAAAAACTATCCAAACAATGCTGAAAATTCCAAAAGTAAGATACGATAAAACAGACACAATTCTATCAATTATGCTGGGATTCATTTTTAACACCTTTCATTTTATTATCAATATACTGAGTTATAGTTTCAATGTATATAAGTTTAATTTCATTATCCTTTGGGGCAAGTTTCATTGCCTTTTTGTAGTACTTTACAGCCTGGATGTAGTTATTTGTCATAATGTAAGTATTTGCAATAAAAGTAAGAATTTTTGGATTCTGAGGCAGCAGGATTTTTACGGTTTTGTAAATTTTTAAAGCTTCGTCAAATCTCTTTTCATCAAGAAAAATATTTGCTAAAAGAATATAAGCATTTGGTTTTTCAGGGTCAATTTCAATTGCCTGTTTTAATCTGTTAATTGCTTCAACTGTTTTATTCTCATCACAATAAGCAATAGCGCAGCAAACCAAGGCAGGATAATACTCAGGAGCAATTTCTAAAGTTTTTTTATAATACTCTTGCGCTTTGGAGAAATTCTTAAGTGCACTATAGGTATTAGCAGCGCAAAGAAGGGCTTTTGGATCTTTTTTATTACTTTCACAAGCCTTCAGATAATAATTAAGAGCTTGTGTATGATTCCCTTGTTTTTGTTCGATATTTGCAATGTTAATATTGTATTCGCTATCTAAAGGGTTAATTTCAAGAGCTTTTTTGTAATATTCTTTTGCAGTTTGTAAGTTATCGACATCCTGGTATAAATAGCCAAGAGCAGTGTAGATATCTGCTTTTTTAGGATTCAGTTCAAGAGCTTTGTTGTAGTTTTTTAGTGCTTGTTCAAAATTTTCAATTTCAGCATATATATTCCCCAAATTGTAATAAGAAGCATAATTATCTGGTTCTATAATAATAGATTTATTGTAGCATTGAAGAGATTGAGGATACATTTTTTTGTAGAAGTAAATGCTTCCTAAGTTAATTAATGATTGGAAGTCGTTGGGATTGATTCTTAGGATATTTTCATACATCAATAAGGCTCCGTCTAAGTCATCACTTCCAATGTAGTAATTAGCGAGATTTTTGTAGTTTTCAATATTACAAGGCTCTTTTTTAATTTTTTCTTTAAGTTCCAGGATGATATTCTCTTTAAACAATTTATAGCTCCTGTTTTAATTATTGAAAATTTTTGTATTCTCGAAAATATATCTTGATTGAGCCAGCGCAATGTTTTTTAATGAACAAATTCCACTTGAATCACAGTCAATTACCCCTATTGACTTGAGTCTGTTTGCAACTGTTTCGTTAAGTTCTTTTGTTTTTATATATAGTGCGCAGTTTTCATCGCAAATTTCATTTCTAAAAGGACAATTCTTCATATAATTATTATACAATAAAATATTTATTTGTTATAATTAATTTTATGAAAAACATATTAATTGTAATTGATGATATTGAGTTTAAATATTTTGAGTTTAATAAACTTGTTACTAATTTTTGGTTAGTTTATGAATTTTTGAATCGCACCTACAATGTCTATATAACCACAAAGAATAAACTTTATCAGAAAGGCAATGTTCCTTTTGGTTTTTGTTATAAAACAAGAATTGAAAAAAACGATATTATAAAAGATGATTCAGCTTATCCAATTTGTTTGAATGATTTTAGCTATATTTTCTTTAGGCCCGACCCTCCAGTCGATATTGATTACATTAATGCGACTTATATTCTATCCTATGTTGACAAAAACACTCTTATAGTGAACTCTCCCAGAGCTTTAAGGGAAAAAAACGAAAAATTATATGTTAATGAATTTTTGAATCTTGCTCCTTGTAACATTGTAAGTGCGCAAGAGAGGGTTATTAAAGAGTTTTTATTTGAGAAAAAAGAAATTATCCTAAAACCAACTAACCGCTGTTTTGGCTCAGGGGTTTTCTATCTTAATTATAAAGATAAAAATATTAACTCAATAATTCAAACTGTAACTAATAACTATAAAACTCAGGTCATGGTCCAGGAGTATCTTCCTAAGATAAAAGAGGGGGATAAAAGACTGATTTACATCTGCGGTAAGATTTTTGATTATTGTGTTAGTAAGGTTGCCACCAACAATGACTTTAAATTCAATGAACACAATGAAAATACTCTTAAATTTGCTCAATTAACAAAAGAAGAAAAACAAATTGAAGCTGTTGTTAAAGACAAATTTGAAAAAGACGGGATTTGTTTTGCCGGATTGGATGTAATAGATGGAAAAATTATAGAAATCAATATTACAAGTCCTTGTTTTTTTATTAATGAAATTAATCATATTTTCAATATTAACTTTGAAAAATTGATAGTTGATAGATTTGAAAACTATGTAAATTCAATAAAATCATCGCTTGTGGGCACTTTGTAATAATTTTGTAACAAAATTTTTTTATAAAGCAAAAAAAACTATTCAGTTGTTTTATAAAAGTACTATGAATGCAAATTCTATAAATTCGCAAAATAACAACAAATTCCAAAGGCACAAGTTTGGCTATTCACAAAGACAAAAACCAAACGAGCAAGAAAAAAATATTGCAATCAATCACAATCACAATGGACCCGCGCGGCAAATAAGCTTTGGCGGGTCTGCACTTTCATTAAGTGAAAAACTAGGTGAAAGGGTTGTTGAAAGCAATGCTGTTAATAAACTTGTAAATCTTGTATCTGAAAACGAAGTTGCCTACAATGCAATTTACTCTCTTTTTATAGCGGGAATCCTAAAACCCACGGCAATTATTGCCCAGACTAAAAATGATAAAGAAGATGGCGGCAACAAAGACGGTGTCATGATTGCTACTAAAAATCTTCTTCAAGCCTTCACCGGAAGCTTTTTGAGTCTTACAATCGGCGGCGGTTTTATTAAAAAAATCTGGGATAATATTGAGAACAATATTAAACTACTAACTTTAAATGAAGGCAAAATTGAAGTAGTTGAAGCTGATAGTCAAAGAGCAAAAGAAGTTGCAGCGGATATAATTAAGGCAAAACATAACAATTTATCCAGCAAATTCAAAAGAGCAAAAGAAGAATTTTCAACTCAAAGCGGTTTAGCAAAGATTTCAGGATTTACAAAAGCTTTATTTAAGAAAATAGATTATAAACCAGACAAAAACTCAAAAGAAGTTACCGACAAAGCAAAGGAAATTGTTAGCAATTTTAAAAAGAACCATGAAACAATTTTTAGAAAAAACCCTGATTATATAAAAGAACTTGTTGAAAACTTTCAAAAACTTGAAAATAATCCTTGTATAGCAAGGGAAGAGCTTAAAAAAGGCTCCCATCTTTTTGAAGCTTTTGAATCCTGCTGGAAAAACTCAACCGGAGCTATAACAACAACTTCTAAAGCTAAAATTTCAAGTTTATTATTGCCTTCAGTCGCCGCTTTTATAATGGCTAAAAGATGCATTGAAAAACAAGATAAGATAGATGAGCAAAAAGAAAAAAATAAAAATACTCCTTCGCTATTATTAAATTCTACATTCAAAAAAGATTTGGAAAAATTCTCTCAATTCTCAAAAGACAAACAAGACAATCCTCTTTCTTTTAAAGGAACAATTGATTCTGCTCTTGATTTTGCAACAAGAGGTGTTGAACATATTGCAATGTCTAAAACAGGAGAAGGAGCAGTTAAGCTGCTGAAACGTTCAAAAACACCTTCAGCTACCATGGGGGATATTGAATCCTGGGGATTAACTGCTTACTGGCTTGGAAGTACAACAATATCTAAAAGAATTGAACCTGAAAGAAAACTTGGTTTGAATGTTAACACTTTACTTGTTACTGTTCTTGCAACAATTTTCTCTCATTTGGTTGATGCGCTTACCGATCCTATAATTAAAACAGCTGAGAAGGCTTATTTGAATAAACTTACGAACGTTGGTAAAGAAATAGAAAAACTTGGAAAAAATGCATCAGAAAGTCAGATTTCAGATATAGTTAAGAATGCTACATCTAAACTATTTAATGCAGCAAACGTACAAAAAGCACTCAGTGATAAGAATTTCTGGACAAATAAGGAACACGCAAAGGAGCTTGAAAATTTTGCGTATAAATATTGCAAAAAATTCGCTAAGTTTAAGTCTTTAACAATCTTTACTCTTGTTGTAAGATTCCTGGTTCCTGTTTACACTGTTAATTTAAGTAAGCTTGTTAAGAAAAAGATTCTTGAATGGCAGAAAAATAAGCAAAACAACAATGAAAATCAAACCAAAAAAGCTTAGCGCAGGTTGTCAACGTAGATTCTATAAACTTTTCCTTCTTTAACTTTTTTGAATATTTTTCTGTTCTCAAGATCATTATTCTTAGTTCTTGTTAGGACAAAGACATTTTTCTTCCTGTTTTTTTTAATAAACTTCATAAGTTCAATTTGGTCATCTTTGTTAGTTGCAACAATGTATTTTATTTTTTTCTTAGGATTAAGAATTGAATATTTTGTTGAAAAACCATAAGTTACAATTAATGAATTTTTTTGCTGGTTGATAAACTGTGCATATTCTTCTAGTTCATCCTGTGCAAAACTTGTATAGTAAGGAATTCCAAAGTCGCAAGTTACATAAACCGCCCCAAGCATTAAAGCTAAGTGCATTATAAAAACAGATACAAACTTTTCTTTTTTTATAAGAATAAAAGAATAAAGAGAAACTATAAAAACATAAACTAAAGCAGGAATTGCAAATCCTGTCGCATCATTAATATAAAATTCAATATTAGAAGGCAGGATTGATTTATAAACAAAAGCAAAAATTAATCCCAAGAAAGAAATTACTAAAAAAAGAATTGAGTTAATATAGCTTGAAATTTTAATTTCTTTTTTGTTTTCTTTGTTCTCAATCAGCCTGTACCAAAGGTTTCCAACAATTAATGATAAACTTGGAAAAACAGTTAATATATAAGGAGGAAGTTTTGTACTTGCACTTGAAAAGAAAAGAAAGGTCGAAAAAAAATAGATATAGGCAAATGTCATTATTTTTTTATCAACTGAATCAAAAGTAAAGAACTCTTTAATTGAAGCTGATGCTTTGATTTTTTTAATTGTTCTTTTAGTGTCTCTTATTAAAACAATAACAAAATTAAAACACCAGGGAGTAAGTCCTAAAATTAGAATCGGGACATAGAATAAAAACGGTTGTTTTCGACCCAATCCTTGAGAATTTAAAAGCCTTGCAAAGTGATGTTTTAGAATATACATATTAACCCAGGCTTGTCCGTGGGCTTTGTAGATTAGAATATGCCAGGGAAGCGCGATTAATAAAAAAAGTATAATTCCTGGGATTATATAGATTGGTTTAAAAAGTTCTTTTGTTTTTCCAAAAACAAGATAAGTAAAAAAAACAACCATACAAGGAATTGCAAGACCAATAAAACCCTTAGCAAGAATTGAGAGTGCGCAGAAGATATAACCTAAGTACCAGTAGACTTTTTTGGGGTTTTCTTTCTTTTCAAACAAAGGAATAACAGCGCAATAAATTGCACACATAGAAAATACCATAAAATTTAAATCAAGAATTGCAACATGGGAAAAAACTAAAAACCATGCGCTTGCTAAAAGTACATTTGCGCATAAAAACCCGTATAAACCATCATTTGTAATTTTTTTTGCAAAAAAGTAAGTAAAAAAAACACCAAAAGTCGAAACCAGAGCAGTTGCGAATCTGCTTGCAAAAAGGGACTGTTCCGCTAAAAGCTTAAAAGATAGTGAATTAAGCCAAAAATAAAGGGGTGGTTTTTCTAAAAAAGGTTCAAAATTGAGCATTGGAGTAATGTATTCTTTAGTTAAATACATATATTTACTCATATTGACATATCTTGTTTCATCAATATCGATTAAAGGGTATAAACCAATATTAGAAAAGATAAAAAGAATGCACCCTATTAATAAAAAAAGAAGGAAATAAGGTTCAAGTTCTTTTTTAACAATCTTTTTAACTGCGTTTTTGTAGTATTTTCTCATTATTCCTCATTTGTAAGTTTTTTTGCTTCCATCCAGAGTTTATTGTATTCATTAAAAGTCAGTTCATTAAGAGGTTTTTTAGCTAATTCTTCCAGTTTGTTGAATCTTTTAATGAATTTTTTATTAGCAAACTCAAGTGCTTTATCAGGGTCAATATCGCTCCAGCGGGCAATATTAACCAAAGAAAACAGAATATCCCCGAATTCTTCCAGTTTTTCTTCTTTGGTTTTTGCGTTTTTAAATTCTTCAATTTCGCTATTAAAGCATTCCTTAAGCTGATCATAGTTTTGCCATTCAAAACCCATTCTCGCTGCTTTTTTTGAAATTTTAAGAGCTTTTAATAAGCTTGGTAAGGTTGCAGGGATTCCATCCAGTATGTTTTTTCTTTCTTTTTTTTCTTTAGCCTTAAGTTTTTCCCAATTTTCTAAGATTTTTTTAGTATCATTAGTTTTAATATCACCAAAAACATGGGGGTGTCTGTGGATTAGCTTATCATTTAAATTTTTTGCAATATCTTCAATATCAAACTCATTATTGTCTTTTGCGATTTGAGCGTGCAATACAACTTGCAATAAAACATCTCCAAGTTCTTCTTTTAAGTGGGAAATATTTTTTTCATCTATTGCTTCAACTGCTTCGTAAGCTTCTTCTAGCATGTTCTGTCTTATTGATTCGTGGGTTTGTTGTCTATCCCACTCGCAGCCTTCAGGAGAACGCAGGATTCTAATTGTATTAATTAATTGTTCTAAATTATTCATTATTTCACCATTTGATCTACGCTTAGAATTAGAATTCCTCCGCCGCCAATTGCTTTTAAGTTATCAATTGCATCATAAATTTTGTCTTTATCAACTACAACATGGATTACAACTTTTTCCTCGTTATCTAAAAGCGGAATAACAGTGGGGGAAGTTAATCCTGGTAGAAAATTTTTAACTTCTTCAATTTTTGACTTAGGAATGTGCGCCATTAGATATTTTTTTGATTTAGCATCTAAAACAGAGTCAATTGCACGAACTAAAGAATAAAGCTCTTTTTCTTTAGATTCGTCTAAATCTTTTCTTTTACATAGAATTGTAGAAGATGATAGGATTGTATCTATAACCTTAAGTCTATTAGATTTTAAGGTTGTTCCTGTTGAGGTTATATCAATAATGCAATCGCAAAAACCTAAAGAAGGAGTGATTTCCACTGCTCCTTGAATTTCAGAAATTTTTGCTTCTATGTTAAGTTTTCTAAAGTAGTTTTTTGCAATATTAGGAAAAGAGGTTGCAACCCGAAGGTTTTTGGGTAAATCCTTAATACTATCAACTTTGGAATCTTCAGGAATTGCTACAACCATATCGCATTTGCCAAAATTGAACTTTTTAACTACTTCAAGTTCAATTTCTTTTTCAACTGCAATATCGTATCCCGTAAAGCCGATGTCTGCTACTTTGGAATCTAAAAAGTTTGGAATGTCTGCGGCTCTTACAAAAATTAGTTCAAATTTTTTATCCTTGGTTTCCATTCTTAGACATCTTTCGTCTTTTGAATCCAGATTCAAACCTGCTGAATTCAAAAGCTCATATATTTTAGCCGATAATCTTCCTTTATTTGGAAGTGCAATTTTTAACATGACTTTATCCTTTATAATTTTTTGCAATTATAACTATAACATAAACTTTTTCTTTACTAAACAAATTTTTAATATAGAATTAACTTATTAATAGTTTTAGATAAGGGGAAATTATGGAGCATTTGCATCAGTTTATCCACAATAATGCAATTATAACGTCAGCTATAATTCTTATAATTGCTTATATTTTTATTGCCTGGGAAAAAATATCAAAAGTAGTTATAGCGCTTCTTGGCGGGTCTTTGACTCTGTTTTTAGGACTATTGGAAACAGAAAAAACACCTTCAACAATTGCCCACTACTTTACTTCCTATATTGATTTTAATGTAGTATTTTTGCTTGTTTCAATGATGATTATTGTTCATATTGCATCAAAATCAGGCATGTTTACCTGGTTAGCTAATGAGATTCTTAAAAAAACCAAGGGAAAACCAAAGCTAATGCTTGCTGCTCTGGCAATTTTTACAGCTGTAGCAAGTGCTTTTCTTGATAATGTTACAACTGTTATATTAGTCCTGCCTATAACTTTTGCAGCTTGTAAATTGTTAGATATCAATCCGATTCCCTTTTTAATTACAGAAGTTTTTTGTTCTAATATCGGAGGAACAGCAACTTTAATCGGCGATCCTCCTAATATTATAATCGGCTCTGCTGCCAATTTGAGCTTTATGGACTTTGTAAAAGAATTAACGGGAGTTGTTCTTGTAATAATGTTTGTTGTAATAGCTCTTATGGTATTTATTTACAGAAAAGAACTTAAATCTTCGGCTGAAAAAATGGAGCTTGTATCGCAAATTGATAATTCCTCAACAATTACAGATATGGGTTTAGCGATAAGAGCAGGAGTTGTCTTGCTGCTTGTAATTCTTGGTTTTATAACACACGATATAACCCATATTCCGACGTTTTTAATTGCAATGATGGGTGCTTCTGTTCTAATGATATTTGAAAAACCGGCTGAAATTCTGGTTGAAGTTGAGTGGAATACAATCTTTTTCTTTGTAGGTTTGTTTATAATCATTGGTGGTTTAGAAGCCTCAGGCGGTATTGCTCTTATGGCAAAATGGCTTTTAGATGTTACCCAGGGGTCACAGGCTGCTACTTCAATGATTATTCTATGGGCTTCAGGGATTCTATCTGGAATTATTGATAATATTCCCTACACTGCAACAATGGCGCCTATGATTGGAGCAATTGAAGATTCAATGGGTCATGTTTATGCTCATCCTCTATGGTGGTCTTTGGCATTGGGTGCTTGTCTTGGCGGTAATATGACAATAATTGGTGCAGCAGCAAATGTTATAGTATCAGAAAACGCTCATAAGGCAGGGTATCCAATTTCCTTTTTGAAGTTTTTAAAGTATGGTATAATTGTAACTATAATATCTTTATCGATATCAACAGTATATGTTTATTTTAGATTCTTAGTTAAATAATGATTATTGAAGATAATAACAATAAAAAAGAAAAAAGCACTCAAAAAAAGGAGAAGAATCCTGATTTGAGTGCTTCTTCTCTGGCCTTAGAAGAAGGGTATGAAAAAAATATCCGCCCTTTGAACTTTGATGACTATATAGGTCAGAGTTCAATTAAAGAAACTCTTAAAATTTCAATAGAAGCCTGTAAAAAAAGAAACTCAAGACTTGATCACTTGTTGTTTTACGGTCCTCCGGGACTTGGTAAAACAACTTTAGCTTCGATTATTGCAATTGAGCTGGGTTCTTCAATTAGAATCACTTCCGCTCCTTCAATAGAGCGCCCACGTGATATTATAGGGATTCTAATGCAGCTAAAAGAAGGAGATGTTTTATTTATCGATGAAATCCATCGGTTGAATAAAATTGCAGAGGAGATTCTCTATCCAGCCATGGAAGACTTTGCGCTTGATTTAACCACAGGAAAAAGCCAGAGCGCTAAATCAATGAGGATTCCAATTCCTAAGTTTACATTAATTGGTGCAACAACCAAAGCCGGAGCGCTGTCAGGACCCTTGAGAGATAGGTTTGGAATTATCCACAGGCTGGAGTTTTATACAGTTGAGGAATTGGCAAAAATTGTTCAAAGAACAGCTGGTATACTTGAATTCGAAATCGATAAAGAAGGAGCTCTTGAAATTGCAAAGCGCTCAAGATGCACTCCTCGTATAGCAAATAGACTTGTTAGAAGAAGCGCTGATTGGGCGATTGTTAAGGGTAACGGTGTTATAACCAAAGAAATTGCTTGTTGTGCTCTTAATGCTCTTGATATTGATGAACTTGGTCTGGATGCAGTTGATAGAATGCTGTTAAAGATTATGATAAACTCTTTTGAAGGCGGTCCTGTAGGAATTGAAACTCTTGCGGTTGCGCTTGGCGAAGACATTCGAACAATTGAAGATGTTTATGAACCATTTTTAATTCAAAAAGGTTTTATTGCAAGAACTCCAAGGGGAAGAAAAGTTACAAAACTGGCTTATGAGCATTTGGGTTTTAGAATTGACAGTTCTCAAATAAGTTTGTTTTAGTTTTTAATAACCAATATTAAAAACTCAAGAAAATTGTTTTTCTTGAGTTTTTTGTAGACTATAATATTTTTTACTGCTGGTAAGCTGAAAATAAAGGAAGATACAAAGCTAAACCCAAGAATCCGACAATTACACCAATAAAGAGCATTAACAAAGGCTCAATTAATTTTGTAAAGGCATCAATAACAGCATCCAGTTTTTTATCAATGAAATTAACACAGTGGAACAAAGAATCCCCTAAACGACCTGATTGCTCACCTGTTGCTATCATAAAAGTCATCATTGTAGGTACTTGATGAACGTTTTTTAGTGCAATAGATAAATGCATACCCTGCTGAACCTTAGTAGCAGCTTTCATAATTGAGTTTTGAAGTACAAAATTATCCATTGTTAAGTTTGCTAAAAACAGGCAATCTACAATAGGAATACCTGCTTCATAGGAAACTTGAAGCACCGCTATGAAGTTTGAAAAATTAGAATACTTAAACAAGTCGGATAACATTGGCAGTCTAAGCACAAAACCATCAACAGCCTTTCTTACTACCGGTTGTTTATAAGCATACATTATAGCAAAAATACTAAATGCAACTACTCCGATACACAAATACCAGAATTTTTGGATAAAATTACCCATATTAATACAAGCCTTGGTTATCCAGGGCAAATCTTTTCCTAGTTGAGAAAACATTTCTTCAAAAGCAGGAAAGACAAATACTAACATAACTACAATTGCCACAATTGCAAGAAGAATAACTATACCAGGATAAATTAAAGCCCCGATTACTTTCCCTTTTGTAGCATCTTGTTTTTTAAGCAAATCTAACATACGAAGCAAGGTTTTATCCAGCTCCCCGGAATCTTCCCCGGCTTTAACCAGACCTACATATACTTTTCCAAAGATATCTCTGTATCTTTCTAAGGTTTCACCTAAAGTCAACCCGCCGATAATTTGCTTTCTAAATTCATGGGTCATTGTGCGGATTCTTGCTGAATCTGAGTTTTGTTCAACGAACAATAAAGATTCAACAATAGGAATCCCTGTTGAAGTTAAGATTTCAAGAGTTGAGGTAAAGTCGATTTTTTCTCTTAAACTTAAGGAACTTATTCTTGCCCTGCCGTTTTTTCCTCTTTTTGTTTGCTTACCAGCATCAGCATCAACAACAGAAGTTGGAATAAGGTTCATATCCTTAATCTTTCTTCTTGCTTCGGCAATGTTTATTGCTTCAACTCTGCCTGTTACCAGAATTTTATTATTCTTTAATGCGTTATATAAAAATATTCCCATTATTGATCACCTACCAGACCCAGTATTCTTACTTGTTCGCTGATTGATGTATTGCCCTCTAGAATATGTCTTAGACAAGACATTCTTAAGGTTTTCATCCCATTTCTAATTGCATAATCTTCCAATTCAACATCATGAGCATGCTGGGCTATCATTTTTCTTATTTCTCTATTAACAACAAGAACTTCCAAAACTGCCAGACGACCAAGGAAGCCAGTGTTTTTGCAATGCGGGCATCCACGTGGTTTGTATATTTTTGTTTTTGTTAATTTTTGGATTTCAACAGGATCCATTAGTATTTGCCTTGCTTCATCGTGTGTTGGATAATATGCTTCTTTGCAATTGGGGCATAATTTTTTAACAAGACGTTGAGCAATGATTCCTGAAATTGTAGAAGATATCAAATAATCTTTAGCACCCATTTCAATTAAACGGGTAATTGTAGCAGCTGCAGAGTTTGTGTGGACTGTGGATAAAACCAAGTGACCTGTCAGGGATGCTGAAATTGCAACTTCTAAAGTTTCGTAGTCACGGATCTCACCAACCAGAATTGTATCAGGGTCTTGTCTTAATATTGCACGAAGAGAATTAGCAAAAGTAATACCAGCTTTTGGATTTATTGCCGATTGATTGATTCCTTCGAGTCTAATTTCTATAGGATCTTCGATTGTGGTAATGTTTGTCGAATCCGAATTTAAGTATCTTAGAAGCGCATAAAGAGTTGTTGTTTTACCTGAACCAGTCGGACCGGTTGCCAGGATAATACCGTTAGGAGAAGAAACCAGATATTTAATTTTTTTAAGATCTTCTTCTGATGCTCCTACCACTTCAATTATATCTGCTTTTGCTTCTTTTGCATCTAATTGGGGCGCAAGAACACGAATTACCATTTTTTCGCGACCAGCTACAGGCAAAGTGTTTATACGAAAATCCCTTGCTTTATTTTTATATTTTAAAGTAAAGGAACCGTCTTGAGCACGTCTGTGCTCAGCAATATTCATTTTAGATAATACTTTAAATCTTGAAATTATAGAACTATCAACCTTAGGAGGAATAGTTAATACTTCTTTTAAAGAACCATCTATTCTCAAACGTACACGATAGCCTATGGTTAAAGGTTCAATATGAATATCAGATGCACGTCTATCTATTGCCATTGTGATAATTTTATTAGCTAATTGTGATACGGCTCCATCGGCATCTTGTACTTCTTGTTCAACTTGCTGCCAGAGTTCTGAATCCTGGGTGCTTGCTTCAAGATTGTCTTCCTCATCAATTTGCTGCAGAAGCTCCTCAGTATCCATTTTATCCATATTGTAGTAGGTGTCAATAAAATTCTCGAACTCAAGGTGAGTAACAAGCATTATTGTTGGTTTTAAACCTGTTTGATAAATAATTTCATTAATAACTTGTTTATCATTAGGATTAACCATACCTACAACAAGGGTTTTATCAGTCATACTAAGAGGTATAACTTTGTTAAGCTTTACAAATTCTTCTGGAAGGATTGAAATTGCAGTAGGAAGAGCTTTTAGCTGTTCTGCTGTTGCATATTTTAATCCCATCTGAGCACCCAATGCTTCTTTGATATCTTTAATGGTTACAATACCCATTTTAACAAGAATCGAACCAAGAGGAACTCCTTGAGATTTGCTTTCTATAAGGGCAGCTTCCAGCTGACTTTCATCTATAAGTTTTTCTTCAAGCAGAATTTCGCCGAGTTTTTTAGTTTGCGGAGCTTTAATTTGACTAATGTCAATAGTTGCCCCTTTTCGGGTGGTTGAATAATTTACTTCTTCTAAGGTAAGATCGTTTTCTTCCTTTGGAAATATATTCTCATCTGTATCGCTGTACTCAGGCAGAATATCATCCAAATCAACACTTAAGGATAAATTATTATCAAGTGAAAAGCCTTCTTTAAAGGTTTCATTATCTAATGAAACCTTTGGGCTTTGATCCTTTTCTAAGAATGTATCAGGAGATATTCTTCCAAATTTAGCCGAGAAAGTTTTTAAAAAGGCATTGAATAACAATTCAAAATTGTCTTTTGTAAGATATATAAACTCTAGTTTATTGTCAATTATTGTACCTATATACTCAGTTATTTTTGCTTTGTCTGAACTTGAGTATATGGCCGCAAAGAAAATATTGTTTTGTATATTTATTGGTACAAAAGATAATTCCTTCGCTATTGAGAGTTCAAATTTATCTGCTAAATTGAAATTTATTTTATTTATTAGTTTTGTAATTAAATTGTTATCCATAGTTTTTATTATAAGTTATATATTTTATCTTCTTCTGCTATATCTTGAGTATCTTTTACAATGTGTGGTGTTACAACAATAACCAATTCTTCTCTTGATTTACTGCTTGAATTTCCTCTAAAGAAAGCACCGATAAAGGGAAGATCTGACAGTAAAGGCATTTTCTTAACTGATTGTGATTCGTTTTCTTTGATTAAACCAGCCAGTACAAGAGTTTCTCCGTCTTTAATTCTGATATTTTTCAATTCTAAATCACGTCTTTGTAATAATGTTGCTGCAAGTTCTTGTTGACCCGCGTCGTTTGTTGCATATACTTGCTGCTTAATTGTTGCAAACTCAGGTGAAATATTCATTGAAACATATCCATCAGGAGAGATAAAAGGAGTGATTTCAATCAACAAGCCTTCGTCTGAGCCAATATCATATGTTCTTTGAGTAGCGCTTGTAACAGTATCTGAACCTTGTAGAATTTGACTTGTAACTGATTTTACATAGTCACTTGTCATATCAATTGTTGCTTTTTTGCCATTTGTAACCATTAATTTAGGATTGGTTAATACGCGGCCATTTCCGTTTTCAACAAGGTATTGAAGAGTATATGTTAAAGCTTTATTATTTGACTTAGTGATATATGTTGTTTCACTTGTAACAGTTTCTGTTTCTCCATTGTTTGTAGTTTTTGTAATGGCTTGAGGGAAGCTGTCACCCCAGATAAAGAATGGTGATACAGAACTTGTTGATAAGCCGTTACTTGGGCTGAATCCAAGTGAAATAAACGGAGTCCATAAATTCCACTCATTAGAGAATTCTTTTGATCCTGTTTCGTTAAGTTCAATAACTGACAGTTCGATATAAGCCATAAGTTGTTTTTTATCGTGTTCTTTAATGAATTCTTTAATAATTTCAGCTTGTTCAACTGATCCGCCTGAAGTTCCAACTTTACCAAGTTCAGGGAAGTAAGTAACAGTTAAAGGAGTAGCTTTAAAGGATGATAAGTTATCTTCATCGCTTGAGTTGTTGCTAAACTCATCACTTGTATCGCGACAAGCAACTACGCCTCCTCCTAAAGTAACTTCTGTGTCATCTGAATCAGAAGAATTTGTTCTTTCTTCTGATTTTCTATCTCCTTCATTACCTGATTTGTAGAATAGAGAATCGCAGATTAAAGTTGCCATTTCTTTAGGTGTAGTATGATTAACCTTGAAATTATTAATCAATGGTTTAGTATCTAAAACGGGCAATATTCTTTTTATTGCATTAACATCTGCATTAGAGCCAAAAACAATTATTTGGTTTGTTCTTGGGTTTGCTGTAACTATAGGACGATTTGAAAGTCCAAATATGTCTGATTTGAATATATTTTTATTCAAAAATTCTGCAACACTTTCTGAGTTTACATATTTGATAGGAATACTTGTCATATTCTGTCTTGTAAAGCCTGCTTTTTTGTATGATTCTAAAGTCATAACTGTTAAACAGTTGTTTTCAAACAGGTAAGTTAGTTGAGATGATTTAAATATAATCATAAAAGCGTCATTAATATTTATATTATTTAAATCTAATGTAATTTTACCTTCAACTGATTCATCAAAAGCAATGTTTACTTTAGCTTTATCAGCAAGCATTCTAAGTGCTTGTCTGATATCTGAATCTCTTAATGACATGTTGATCTTAGCTTTTGAATTTGTTATAGTCGGAGCTGAATCAAGCTTGAAAGTTGATTCTATAGCTCTGGCATCTAGTGAATTCAAGTTTAATATACTGCCAGAATCAGCTGTTTGATACATATAAGAACTTGTATCTGTGTAAGAAAGTTTGTTATTTTCATACCCGAAAACCGTTTGTGTTAATAGCGTTAAACTTAATAAAGTTAAACAAGTTTTAGCTATTTTGTTCGGTCTAAAATTTTGCATTTATTCTTCTCCTAGATTTAATAATTTATCAATATTTTCTTATTCTGGAATTACTTCAATATCATCTTCTGAAGTATATTTCTTATAAAAATCTTTGCTGTTGTTTGCGCCATCTTTTGTAATTAGTTGATATTGTCTTACATTTCCTTGTTTAGTAGGAATATAAGCTGTATTTCCATAGAAAGAGGAAATTTTAAACTCTTCTCCTATGTTTGCTTTGTAGATATTCTTACCCAGTGCAATTTTAACACCGCTTCTTGTAATATCAACTATACGATAATCATCTAATTTGTCGCCTTTTTGAACAAAGTAGTCATTATCTTCAAGTGTTATAATAGCACTTGGTTTAACATCATCGTACATGATACCGGAAACTGCAATTTTCAATAGTTTTTTAGCTGTTTCATCAATTTCACCATATTTTTCAGGTGCTTGAGGAATTCCTGATATGCTGTAGTCAACACCACTTTGCTGTACAACATCTACTGCAACATATTTCTCTAAAGGCATAAAAGGATTAACTCTTCCTGCAGAGTCTACATCAATTGTACCTTTCTTTTCCGGAGTATCGGGTTTAATTGAGCTGATTTCTTCTTCGTTTATAACAGGAATTGCTTCTTGTTGAATTTCTTGTATGTTTTCTTGTACTGTATCTTCATAGTTTTGTTGTGTATTTTCAATTATCGACTTGTTTTTTGCCAATAATGAATTCTTTACATTATCAATAGCAAAATAACTTCCAACTACTATTAGAGTTCCAAGGGCAACTGCAATTGCAACAGGACCCATTGAGCCTTTTTTAGAGATTTTTGCATTTGGTCTAAAAGGAATTTCTTCCTCATCTGAAACATCATCTTTTTGGTGTTCTTGACCTTCTTGCTCAATGTTTAAATCTTTAAGCTGTTGTTCTAAGTCAAATTCTTCTTCTGGTTCTTGAGAAGAATTGTTGTTTGATGGTGTTCCAAAAGCATCAAAAGCTCTTTGTCTTGATGATGTGTCGTCTTCGTTTAGAATGCGTGCTAATTCTGCATCATCAACATCATCATCTTCGCTTTCATCAACAAATTTTAACTCTTCATCTAAATTAGAAGAAGCAAAATCGGATATGTCATCGGCATTGTTTAATGCACTTTGCTCTTCAGCTGCAGATTTGATAGAAATTAAATCGTCTGCATCATTACCGAGAATATCCCCGAATGAATCGTTGTCCTGAAATAAATCCACATCGGGATTGTTGTTACCTATGATATCTTTTTCATCTTCAAAAAACATTTGTCTATAAACTCTTATTCTATATACTAATTAACTACTATACTTTTTTATTTTAGTTTACTATGACTTTTCAATTTGTCAAAGTAATTTTAATAATAATCATCATTATAGGCTAGTTCAATTCCTGCTACAATTATTGTATCATTGTTCTGAACCCCTTGTGCTCTAAGGTTTTCGTACACTCCCATTGCGTCCAGAATGTTTGTAAACCTTTTCATTTGAGAAGTATTTTTAATATCTGTAACAGATGCCAGCCTTTTTAGCTTCCCTCCTGTAATATTGTATGTATTTTTATTAAGTTTTGTAATCTCATAATTAGAATCATCATTATTATAAGAATCCAAATCTTCATCAACTATATCCAGCTTGATTTCAATATCTTCAATTTCATCAAGTGCAATGTAAATTCTGTCTAATAGTTCTTTAATTCCTTTATGTGTAACTGTTGAAATTATAAATAATTCTTTGTTGTGGTCTAAAAACTCTTTTTTAACTGCTTCTATTTGTTCATTATCAACAATATCTGCTTTGTTTAAAACAATAATCTGTTTTCTTTTTGATAACTCTGAATCAAATTTTTCCAGCTCAATATTGATTTTTTTGTAGTTTTCAATACTGTTAGGAATTGAGATATCTACAATATGTAATAATAATTTGCATCTTTGTACGTGGCGCAAGAATTCATGGCCTAAACCAAGCCCCTTTGAAGCTCCTTCAATAAGCCCGGGGATATCTGCTACTACAAAACCATCCCCCTGTGGCTTTTTAACAACACCAAGATTAGGAATAAGTGTAGTAAAAGGATAATCGGCAATTTTTGGTTTAGCAGCGCTTATAACGCTAATCAAACTTGATTTTCCGGCATTTGGAAGACCAATTAAACCTACATCTGCAAGAAGCTTAAGCTCTAGTTCCAGCTCGCGTTCAATTGAGGGTTCGCCGGGTTCGCAGAACTGCGGAGCTCTTTTTTGAGCTGTCGCAAAACGAGCATTGCCTCTTCCTCCGCGACCGCCTTTTGCAACTAATACGGTTTTTCCTTCTGAGTCAAGATCGGCTATAAGTTTATTTGTTTTTAAATCTCTGACAACAACTCCAACGGGCATTTTAATGTATAAATCAGCCCCGTTTTTGCCATGGCAGTTTTTGCTTTTTCCATTTTCTCCGCTTTGTGCTTTGTATACGGATTTGTGGGTAAAGTCTAATAGTGTAGACATATTAGAAGTTGCAAGGAAATAAACATCTCCTCCTTTGCCTCCGTCTCCTCCGAAAGGTCCTCCTTTGTCGACATATTTTTCACGACGCCAAGCCAGAGCACCGTTGCCACCTGCACCGGAAACTACTTTTATTTTAGCTTTGTCTATAAAAGTACTCACTAGCCTGCTAACCTTTCAATTCTGAATTCCTCTAGTAAATTTGTATTGTTAAGCTGCGGATTTTCGAATCTTTTAATAACAATATTTACTAAAGATTCTAACATTTTTTTTGTAGTTTTGTCATCCACTCTTTGGTTGTAAAAATCATCAAAAATCTTGATTAAATATGGATAAGCTTCAATAAAATAGCAAGAATTTATAGTTTCAACATACCCTTGAAATTCTTTATTATCAATGGTTTCAAACACTATATTTAAAAAGTGTGTTGAGTAGTTTTGGATGTCTTTTATAATTTCATCCATATGATTTAGATTTTTTTCAAGATATACTACAAATTCATTATATAATTCTTCATCATCAGGTATATTGAACGAATTTTCTATTGTAAGGAAATCTTTAATAAAACACCCTAAAAGATTTAAGTCATTGCTAAATTTTCCTTTAAGCTTAGTAACGCTAAAAAGGTGTTTAGGCTCCAGTTTTAGGGCAAAATATTTATACAATTTTTCTATTTGTTCAATATAGTCCATAGTTATATTGTATGAGTTACCTTGTTCACTTTTCAACCTTTTAATAAAACTTCATTATAATAGAGGAGTTAGTTTCGATATCCGATTCCGGATTTATAACCTGAAACAGAGTATAGTATCGGCAGTGCCGGTTCAATCCATTTGAGTCCTGATAACAATGATACCGTTGCAATATCGTCAGTATGGAGCCCTAAATCGGCTAGTTCGGGTTTTCTTTCTTTTTGTTTAGGATCTATTAGTTTTTTAGAGATTAAATTTGCGATTTTAGAACCCCCTATAACTCCTGTTAGCATTATTCCTAAGGTCATTGCAGCTGCTCTTTTGCCTTTTGAGTTTATATTGAGCTTTTCAAGGATTCCAAGTGCTGTCCCTGCTCCAATGTTGCACATAAAGATATTTGCAAGGTATTGATAAAGTCCTTCATTAATTTTATCAGGAATTGTTTTTTTACAATCTTTCCCAACAACAATATCAGCTCCAATTCCTCCTATAATTCCTCCAATTACAGCAACTGCTCCATAAATTGACAAATAGCCGATTTCTTTAAAAATATCCCTTGCTTTAATATTCTCAGGATCTGGAATGAGTTTATTAATAAAATTTTTATTTGTATTGTCAGCAAGGAATTTAACTTCTTTAAAACTAAGGATTTTTTCTTTCGCTTTTTTTAACAGTTCTTCTGTTTTTTTATTGGGGTTATTGTTTTTAATATATTCGTCTATTATTTTTATATTATTATTAACAATTTTATTATAACTTTCAAAAGGAGTTCTTTTAGTTAGTTTAGAAGCGATTTTTGGAGCTAACAGAGAGCTTATAACTGCCCCTGTTAGAACAAGAGTTTTGTTTAGCAGCTCTTTTTTCTTTTCATTATCGGATTTATCTTTTTTTTGATAAATATCGCTTTTAATTTTTCCTAATGTTACTAAGGCTCCAGCCGCCATTATTTTTGGCATAGATTTATCCAGTTTTGAAATTAAGAGCGGCTGATCTAAGAATTTTCCTAAGGTTTTAATGTTGTTAATCATTGTTCTTTAATCTGTTCTATTTTTTTAATTACAATATCATCTATAACATGTTCAATTCTGCAGGCATTGTCATTTGCAGTTTTTTTGTCAATTTTTAATATCTTGTGGAAGAAATTATACAGCACTTTGTGTTTTTTAATAATTTTTCTAGCTTCAATAATGCCTTTATTGGTAATTGCAATACCTTTTCTGCCTTTATAAACTATTAAATCCAAATCAGCAAGTTTAATTAAAGCCTCCGATATTGTCGGTCTTGATAAGCCGAATTTATTTGCTATATCAATAGCTTTAATCTCTCTTTTTTCGCATTTGGCAAGATATATTTCTTCAATATAATCTTCTAGTCTGTTTGTTATCATTTTGTTAGGTTTCCCTTACTCAATTGTAAGGCAATCCTAACAAAATGTCAATAAAAAACCTGCTTGCTTTTAAATTATATTCATACTACACTAATATTGTTATTACATTAGCTTTTTCGGTTATTATTTCCATAATGGTTTTTAAAACCAGCCTTATCCATAGAGGTCAGGACATTGCCGAAAAAAGAAAGGACATTGAAACTATGGCAGTTGCTACTTTAGTAGAATTATTAGACGCAGGTGTACATTTCGGACACCAGACTCAAAAATGGAATCCAAAAATGAAACAATATATTTTTGGAGCAAAAAATGGTATTTATATTATCGATTTAAGAAAAACCTCTGATTTGTTGGATAAAGCCTATGAAATTGTTAGAAAATACGCTTCTCAAGGCAAAAACGTGCTTTTTGTGGGTACAAAAAAACAGGCAGTGGATGTTGTAGCTCAGGAAGCGCTAAGATGCAACAGCTATTATATTAACCGTCGCTGGTTAGGCGGTATGATGACTAATTTTGAAACCATAAGAGGAAGAGTTAACAAATTGCGCGAACTTGAATCTTTCTTAGAATCAGGTGCTGCTAATAAACTTCCTAAAAAAGAAGTAGCACAGCTTAACCGTCAGGTTGCAAAACTGTCCAAGACTTTAGGCGGTATTAAAGAAATGAAGGGAATGCCTGATATTCTTGTTGTAGTTGACCAGGCTAAAGAACTAATCGCAATTAAAGAAGCAAATAAACTTAATATTCCTGTTGTTTGTCTTGCAGATACAAATGCCGATACAGATGGAATTGACTATATTATTCCTGGAAATGATGATGCACTTCGTTCAATTAAACTTGTTGTATCAAGAATGGCTGATGCAGTCTTAGAAGGCAAAGAACTAAGAGCTAATAATATTAAAAATACAGGAAAAATTGAACGCATTGAAGCAAGTGATGCCAATGCTGTTGTTGAAGCTTAAGCTAAAGAAATTAGGAGAAAAAAAACTATGGAAATTAAAGCCTCTATGGTAAAAGAACTAAGAGATAAAACCGGTGCCGGAATGATGGATGCTAAAAAGGCGCTTGTTGAAACTAACGGTGATATGGATAAAGCAATGGAACTGTTAAGACAAAAGGGCATGGCATCCGCTGATAAAAAAATGGGAAGAATTGCAGCAGAAGGAACAATTGCCTCTGCAATTGAAGGAAAAATCGGGGCAATGGTTGAAGTTAACTGTGAAACAGATTTTGTTGCAAAAAACGAAGACTTTAAAGAATTTGCTAATATGATGGCACGTGCTATTATTAAGCTGAATCCAAAAACTGTAGAAGATTTGCTTGCAATGGACTGTCCTGAGTGTAAAAAACCAATTGAAGATATCGTTAAAGAAAAAATCGCTAAAATTGGTGAAAAAATTACAATTAGAAGATTTGTAAAATTTGATGCAGGCTGTTGCGTTAATTCTTATATCCACAATGGAAAAATCGGTGTTTTATTAGAAGCTAAGTGCACTAACTGTGATGAATCTTTAACTAAAGATATTTGTCTTCATATAGCTTCTAATGCTCCTGAATTTGTTTCAAGAGAAGAAATTCCAGCTTCTGTAATTGAAGAAGAAAAACGCATTGAAATGGGTAAAGAAGATTTAGCTAAAAAACCTGAAAACATAAGGGAAAAAATTGTTGAAGGAAGGGTAAACAAACTAATGGCGCAGCGCTGTTTATTAGAACAACAGTTTGTTAAGAATCCTGATTTAACTATTGCTCAATTAATTGAAGGTAAATGTGAAATTGTTAAATTTGAAAGATATGTCCTTGGTGAAGGATTGGAAAAAAGAAAAGACGATTTTGCAAGTGAAGTTATGAGCCAGATTAAAGGCTAAAAGTTTAACCCCAAGGGAAATTTTCCTTGGGGTTTTAGTTTTTTATATATATTTATCTTTTGTATTCTTTAACATTTTTTTTATATATTAAATCACCGCTCGTATCTAATCTCACCTCGCGATATTTATCTTTTATTGCATCATACTTAACTGTCTTAATTTTATTTCCTTTTAAATCTTTAATTATTTTTGTTTCTTTTCCAAGCATATTCTTAGATACTTCCGAGTTGGTTTTTATTACAAAACTATCTTTATTTGTTTGCTCTAAATCTGTAAAAGTCATGCTGTAGAAGGCTTTTTTGAATGTTTTTTTACTAAGGCAGATTTCTTGTTCTGTATTCCAGGGGTTAACAACAGTAACTGAGTCTTTATCTACAGATTTTATAGAATAAGCGTGGCTTCCTGCAATTTTAACTTCTTGCCCGTTGATATCTTTAACTTTTGAAGATTTAGTAGCATCTGCTGTCATGCAGAAATTTTTACTTTCTGACTCTTCATATTTTTTAAACATTTTGTCCATTTCTGAATGAAAGGTAGTATATTCTGGGATATTTCCTGTAATAATCATTACTGCTGAACCGTTAATACCGCCTTCTATATTATCCTTAAGTGACACTGTTGTATCGTCAAAATGTCCCCTGTTGTAGTTTTTAACATAATTTTCGCTATAGGTTAACTCACCATTATTTATATCTTTTCTGAACTTTTCAATTGCAATTTCAAAAGCTATCATATCATCATCGCCCTGCGATCTGTCTTTTCTTGTTTTTCTCTCCAAGAGTTCTTCATTGTCTATTTTATAACTCACAGAATTTCCAAGATTAACTATTGTAGCATCTGGAGTGTAACAAAGTGCGTTTTTAATAATTTCTTTCCCGGCTTCTGAGTAGCTAAGGGCTGTAACTGAGGATAGAAGCCAGCAATCGCCGATTCGCCCTTGTTTTGTGTTCTCTATTGTTTTATTGTGTGAATAGCTGATTGAGTTTTCTTCTTGCATTTCTTTAGATGTAATTTTATTATCTTTATCATATTCAACTACTGTTTGTTTTGTTATTTTTTCTGTTTCGTCATAACTGTATTCAGTTTCAGTTCTATTGCCTTTGGAGTCATACTTAGTTATGCTTTTGTTTTCTTTAATGTTGTCATCACCATAGTATGTTCTTGATTTAGTTTCAATTTCACCTTCGTCGTTAAAATAGATTTGGTCTTGATATATTAAATTCCCTTTTTCGTCACATTCGAACTTAGCAGCGCTTTTTGCTTCGTTATTATCTCCGTATTGGTATTCGCTGCTATAGATAACTTCATCATTTTCATATAGTTTTTTTCTTGCAACATCTTTAGTGCCGTCTTCATTGTATCCTGTGTAGTTTTCTTCTTTTAATTGCCCCCAGTGATCATAAGTGTATGTTCTTTCGTATTGAACATTTCCATTGTCATAATAAACTACAATATCTTCTTGAGTTGTATTGTTATCATTATTGTCATTATTAATAACAGCGTCATTAAGAAAATTAATTTCATCAATTTTGTTATCTAAGTTATCATAATCATTTTCCAGCTTAAGGGTTTTATCGTCCTTTTGTATAGTATCAAAAATATTGTCAGACATTATTTGAGCCATAAAAGTTGCTTGCTTTGCAAATTTATCCAGCTTTTCATCTTCATTGAAAAGATTTTTTTTAATAATATCAATAATATTGTCCTTGAGTTGTTCTAAACTTTTATTAGAAGTGCTGTTAGGCGCTGAATTCCTAATTTCCATTGCTCTTTTTCCTTGTTTTGGTACTTTATTGTTAACGGAATGATTGTGTTAAAACTTTATAGTTTGTTTAATAAAAGTTACAATTTGTAATATAGTTTTTTATTTATAAGTCAATATTTCCTCTCTGCCTGTTAAGATATTGATTCTTTCTTCATATATTTTCTTACCTGATTGAGAATATCTTATTTGTCCTTTTAGTTCACCTTTTTTGTTGCATTTAATCTTTTTTAGAATATTTCCGTTTTTATCTTTAAGTGTTGTTGTTTCATTTCCAAATAGATCTTTTTTAGTTTCACTTGTTGTTTCAATTACAATCGGCTCACTGTTTTTCTGAGATAAATCTACCATTGTAAATTCCTTAAATTCTTTTTTAAAGGTCTTTTTATCAAGGGCAATTTCCTTGCTTGAATCCTGAGGATCTGTAATTGTAACGATATTGTTCTCAATCGATTTTACAGCATAAACATGTGGAGAAGGAAGTTCAACTTTTTCACCATTAATATCTTTTACAATACTTGATTTTCCGCTTTTGCCTATTGTAATTGCAGTATCTTTATTTTTTAATGACCCTTTATCATCAAGTAATTTATTTAATTTAGAAACTTTAAACGTTTTTGGAATATTTCCTGTTACAAGTGCTGCAACTTCAATCCCGGCGCCTCCTTCTAAATTATCCCGCCAATAAGCATCTGCACTTTGGTTATAGAAATTGTCTTTTACAAAATCGTCACTATAAACTAAATTACCTTCTTTTTGGTCTTTTCTAAAGCGCTCAATGACCATTTCAAAAATAATCATATCGTCATCACCAATTGAAAGTTTTCCTTCTTCTTTTTTTTCTATAAGTTCATCATTGCTAATTTTATAATCAATACCTGACAAGTGCATAACAACACCATCTTTTTCATATTCAATTGCGTTTTTAATCATTTCTTTTCCTGTTTCACTATAAGTTAGAGAATTAACCCCTGACAATAGCCAACAGTCTCCAGTGTCTCCTTGTTTAGTGTGTTCTATTTCTCCGTTATAGTAAAGTTCTGTTTCCTTGTTTATTTTTTTAGATTCTGCAATTTTTCCCTGAGAGTCATAAGCTATATTTGTAGAATTTTTTGTTTTTCCGTTTTCGTCATATTCTGCTATTTCTGTTTTTTCTAAACTGCCATTTTTGTAGAAATTAGTTTCATTGCGGCTCTGTCCGCCGTTTTCGTAATAGCTTATTTTGCTTGACAATTCCTCTAATCCGTCTTTTGTGTATGAATTTAGTTCAGATTCTTTTAATTGTCCGTTATCATAATAATTTTCATAGCTTTTATTCTCTAAGTTTCCATTATCATAATAATTTTCCCTGCATTTTTTTTGAACATTTTCATTTAAGTCCAATTCTTTAGTTTCAGTACTTTTTATATATCCTGTTTTATCATATTCTGTTTGTTCTTCTATAATGATTTTTTTATCAAGGTTATATAGCGTGCTTTTATAGCTTTTTTGCTCTCCATTGTCCCAGTATTCATCCACCCAGCTGCCTTCCAGCTCTCCTTTGTCGTTATAAGTATTCTGTTTATAATAGCTTAAATCCCCGCTTTCATAGTAGTAGGATTGAGAAGATGTTTTTAGTAATCCTTCTTCTGTATATGTATAAGATTTGTATGCTTCTAGTTGTCCGTTATCATAATAATCTTCAAAGCTCCTGTTTTTTACCTTGCCATTATCATAATAAGTTGTTGTGTAATTGTCACAGCAAGTTTCTATGGAGTCGTCTTCGACAGTTTTGCTTTTTTCTATCCAATCGCTAAGTTTTGTTAATTCTTGCGTATTTTCATTAGCTTTATCATATAGTTCAATTTCACTATAACCTTCTTTTGCATCTTCTGCTGTTTGTTCTAGAGCTTTTGATTCTATAGGGGATGGATTAATTTGCACTTTGTTTGAAGAAGTTAAAAATTCTTTGTTAATGTTTATATTCATATCTCTTTTCCTATTACAATAATTTACGGAATATTATTCTTTTATCTTTAGATCTTTAGATATAAAATTAACATTTTGTAATATAATTAGAATATGAAAAAAAAGTTGATTTTAGCTTCTGTTTCACCCAGAAGAAAAGAGATTCTAAAAAAAGCAGGATATGATTTTTTGGTTGTTCCTTCCAATTATAGTGAAAAAATTTCTAATCTTGAGTATTCAAGTTCTCTTGTTGAGAATTGTGCTTATAATAAAGCTTATGATGTTATAAAAAGACAGAAGGGGATTGTTGTTGCAGCAGATACTGTTGTTGTTTTAGAAGGAATAATTTTAGGCAAGCCAAAAGACAAAAAAGAAGCGTTTTTAATGCTAAAAAATTTATCCAATAAAACCCATTTTGTAACAACTTCGATTTGTTTAATGGATTCTAATAAAGTTTTATTGGATGGTGAAGTTACTTATGTAACTTTTCGAAAATTATCGGATTGTGAAATTATTAACTATATCGAGCAAAAAAATCCTTTAGATAAAGCCGGCAGTTATGGAATTCAAGATGAGAATTTTGATTTTGCAGTGCAAATTAAAGGAGAACTCGATAATGTTATTGGTTTTCCTATAAAACTTTTTAATTCAATGATGGATTCTTTTGTTTAATATAGCCAGCAGGAAACAAAATCATTGTAGCAGTCTTTTAATTCAGGCTTTTGTTTTGAACATTTATCCATTGCACAATTGCATCTTGGGTGGAATTTGCAGCCATTGATGGTTTCAGTTATAGGAGAAATTTGTCCTTTAATATTTTCTAATCTTTTCCCTTCTTCATTAGGCAGGGCCTTTAAAAGTGCTGTAGTATAAGGATGAAGGGGTTTTCTAAAAAGAGTTTTTGTATCCGCTTTTTCAACAATATCACCTAAGTACATAATTGTTGTTGTATCACAATAGTTAGAAACAATTGATAAATCATGGGTTATTAGAATTATTGTTTTTCCTTTGTTTTTTAGCTCTAACAGTAAATTAAGAATCGAATTAGAAACACTGACATCTAATGCAGTTGTTGGCTCATCCGCTAAAATCAGCTCTGAATCTGAAATTAAACTCATTGCAATAATTATTCTTTGTTTCATTCCCCCTGATAGTTCGTGAGGATATGATTTTAAGACTGTATCAATATTTTTAATTCTAACTTCTTCAAGGGCTGAGGTTATTTTTTCTTTGGACTCTGTTACTTCTAATAACTGATTTTCAATCGTATACAAAGGATTTAAGGACATAAAGGGGTCTTGCGGGATTAAAGATATTGTTTTTCCTCTTAATTTATTAAATTCTTTGTTTTTCAACTCCAGTAAATCTTCGTTTTTAAAGATTATACGACCTTGTTTAATAAGAGCGTTTTTAGGAAGGAGTTTTAGAATGGTATTTATAAAAACACTCTTTCCACAGCCTGATTCACCAGCTATTGCGTGGATTTTGCCTTTTTCAAAAGAAAGATTAATGTTATTTAGAGCATAATAAAAATTATCTTCAATATTGAATCCAACACTTAGATTTTTTACTTGTAGAATATTTTCCATTGCCCTCTCTTTTCTTTTATTAAGGGATTTTAGCATTGAAAAAACAATTTAACATTGAACAAAAGGACGTTTTTTGTTTTCTTCAATTTTTGCTTTCATTTTTTTTCTTCTCATTAGATCAACAAAAGCTTCAAGACGGGTAATATAGCCTGCTCTTCCTGTTTGTTCATCCATTATTAATGATAGAATTGGTAAAGACGTGTCTTCTCTCATCTTAGGGAAAATATTCTGACTCATAATTTCAGGCATGCAGGTAAAAGGCGAAACATGGATTAATCCATCAACATTTCTTTCTTTAGCATATAAAACATCAGAAATGCACTCTAGTGCATCCCCTCCAATATCTCTCATTAAGTATGGCTTAGCTAGTCGATAAGCTCTTTCTAAGTGAGTTTCTCCTTTTTTGAAAATTTTTGGAATAATAGCATCCTTAAGAAACGATGAAACAGTTAATGAGCGTCTTACCTGAACCCCCATTGCTCCAAGTTCTCGTTCTAAGTTTTGATTTGAGAATTCGTCATTAACAATATATATTTCTCCTGTCAAATCAACATGAAGGATATCTTTATTTTTATCAATTTCAACGCTCGATATTTCTTTCAGCCCTTCTTTTAATGCTTTTGCCAGTTTTGATATACTGTTTGTCTGGCGAATAGCTTTAAGTGCTTTGTTGAAAGCTTTTTCGCTATCGCCTTTTTTTATTTCTCTTGCTCTGTAATATGAAAGAAAACTTTCAAGCTCATCAACTGCAAAAACTGTTCTTATTGCAAGATAAATTGCATTAAAAATTTTGAAGTAGTTTTTTGTACCGCTGATTCTTTTTAAATAGTCAATCAAACCTTTTATTCCATCATAAAGGTTGAGTTCGATATAGTTTGTTTTGTATCCCAGGTCAATTAAAACCTGTTCAATGTTTCTTCCATATTCACCCAAACGGCAAATCCCGGGAGAAGTTATCATAGAAACGTAATCCACTCCTCCTTCAATTGCTTCAATGAAATTTCCAAGGATTAGTTTATAAGGAAGACAAATTGCCTCAGGAGAGTTTTTTGTTCCAAGTGAAAGAGTTTTTTTGCTTGTATAAGGGGGAATAAAAGCTTCAACCCCAATGCTTTTTAAAGCCATTTCCCAAGCTACATAAATTGTTCCCATATGAGGGAAAGCTACCTTAATTTTTTTATTCTCATCTTTTTTCATAGTAATATAATTATATATCAAAAAAAGACCAAATTTTAGCTTTAATAAAAATTTACAATAGCTTAAAACCCGGGATTGATTTACCCCGGGTTTTATTTGAAAACTAACTTTTAACTATTTAATTTCTACAGTTGCGCCAGCTTCTTCTAACTTAGCTTTGATGTCTTTAGCTTCTTCAGGTTTTACACCTTCTTTAATAGCTTTAGGAGCTCCATCTACTAAGTCTTTAGCTTCTTTTAAGCCTAAACCTGTAATTTCACGAACAAGTTTTAAAACTGGAATCTTGTTAGCACCAGCTGAAGCTAAGATAACATTAACTTCGCTTGGAGCTTCAGCAGCACCAGCACCATCTGCTGCAGGAGCAGCAGCTGCAACAGCTACAGGAGCAGCAGCAGATACGCCAAATTTTTCTTCCATAGCTTTAACTAATTCTGCAGCTTCTAATAATGTTAATTTTTCAATTGATTCAAGAATTGTTTCTACGTTACTCATTTTAATTATTACCTTTCTTAATTATTGTTATTTTACGCACTTTTTTGTTCTTTAACAGCATTAATTGCTCTAACTAAAGCAGACATAACTCCATTGACTGAGTATACTATGCCGCTTGCAGGTGAATTGATTGAACCGAGCATTTTTGCCAGAAGTTCTTCTTTAGAAGGCATTGAAGCAAGTTTTTGAGCTTCTTGGGCGTTTAACACTTTTCCTTCTAATACTGCACCTAAAATTTCACCTTTTTTATTTTCCTTGATGAATTTTGCTAAAACCTTAGCAGATGCAACTTCATCACCAAATCCGAATGCAATTGCAGTTGGTCCTTGCATTAGTTCTTCAATTGCTTCAAAGTTTGTGCCTTTTACTGCAACTTTACATAAAGTATTTTTGGTTACTGTTAAATCTGATTGCTGGGCTTGCAGGGAGCGTCTTAATTCTGTAATTTCCTCAACAGACAAACCTCTATAATCAGCTACAACAGCAACTTTAGCATTTTCGAATTGTTTTTTGTAATGTTCAATTTTTTGATTTTTAAATTCTTTAGTTGCCATTTTTTAAAAGTTTTCTCCTTTCTTTAAACTACGCTAAAACTAAAAAAGTTTTGCGAGTACAGTACGCAAAACAGCTCAATAAGGATAAATAAAGGATATTTAACTTTTGAACCTGGATTGGAAATTAAGATATTGCTATCACCAATCGTCTTTGGTACTGTATTTATCTTATATTATAAAGATTTTGTGTCAATAGTTGTTAATAAAACTTAATATTTTTAAAAAAACAGGCAATTATATTTTTCAGTATTCTTTTTAATGACATATAAAATTTTGTTTGTAGAAATGTAAATAATTCATAAATAATATTTTATATAAAAAGCTACTATGTTACAATAACTTTCTCTTGGTATTAAGTGTATGTTAAACGTTAAAGAAAAAATAAAAAAAGACCAATATCTTAAACAGTATTCGGATTTAGTTAACAAAATTGCCAAAGTTGAGTATCGCTCCATCGTCTCTAAACATTTAATTGACTTTGATGAGTTGATTAATATTGGTTTTCAAACTATTAATGTTTTGTGTTCGCACATTAGTGCAGATAATTTCAATGAATCCTATGTTTCAACTGCAATCAAATGGGCAATAAGAAACGAACTAAGAAATAGGTATAAATGGTATGGTGTCCGCCAATCCAGGATTGATTTATCTAATGATGAAAAAAAAGAACTCTCAGATGCAATCTACAAGGCGGTTTTATCAACTGATGAAATGTGTGATTTTGAGCGAACCTTTGAAATCAAAGATGTCAGAAAAAATCCTGAGGAAAACTGTGAGTTTTCAATGCTTTCAAATCATATTAGAGCTGCTGTAATGACATTACCTAAAAGAGAGCGCGAATTAATCGAATCCAAGTTTTTTAAAGAAAAAAAACTACAAGAATTATCAGATGAATTCGATATATCTCCAAGCAGAATTTCCAGGATTATAAAATCTGGTTTAGACAAAATTAAAAATGAATTAATTAAGAATGAAGTTTTTTAATCATCAATTCTTATAGAAATATATTCATAACTATAGTTAAAAATTATAGCAATTAATTTTTTTAACACGATTATTCTCCAACACTACTATAATTATAAAGTATTTTTCTGTTAAAAAATTGCTAGTAGTTTTCAATAATTTTGTCAATTGATTTTTTTGCTATGCTGAAAATCTCGTCCAATTGTGCTTTTTCATATGGCAATCCTTCTGCGGTTGTTTGGAATTCGACAATTTTTCCTGATTTAGTTAGAACAATATTAGAATCAACCTGAGCGCTTGAATCTTCTTTGTAGCAAAGATCAACCATAACTTCGCCATTGACAATCCCTGCTGAAATTGCTCCAATGGGTTCAATTATCGGGTTTTTTTCAATCAATCCTTCTTTTAGTAGTTTTTCAATCATTATACTAAGAGCTACGTATGCTCCGTTAATTGAAGCTGTTCTTGTTCCCCCGTCTGCTTGAATCACATCAGCATCTATTATAAAAGTTTTGCCTGCTATAGCTTCTAAATCAAGACAAGATCTTAAAGAACGCCCAATTAGTCTTTGGATTTCCTGAGTTCTTCCTGAAACTTTTGTTCTTTCTCTTTGGCATCTGGTTGAGGTGCTTGAAGGAAGAAGAGAATATTCGGCTGTCAGCCAGCCTTCTTTTGAATCTTTATCCAGCCATTTAGGGATTGCGTTTTCAAAGTTTGCGCAAACGAGTACTTTTGTATCTCCAAATTCAACTAAAACAGAACCAAGAGAGTTTTTTGTGTAGTTTTTTGTGAATTTAAACTGTCTTAATTCGTCATTTTTTCTTCCGTCTGTTCTCATATTACTACCTTTTTTTCTAGTTATAGATTAACCTTATAATCCGATTAAAATAGCTTTTAAAAAAACTATATTATTAATATAAATCCTCAACTCTTCTGATTGCTATGCCCCTTTTTTGGGGCTTTTTTTATAGAAGATTTTTTATATAGTTGTAATAATCGTTGTTTTTGTATTTGTCGCATAATTCAGTTAGTTTTTCTTTTGAAACAAAACCTTTATTGTAAGCGATTTCTTCAAGACAAGCAATTTTTATTCCCTGATTTTCTTCTATTGTTTCAATGTATTGTCCTGCCCTAACCAAAGATTTAGGTGTTCCTGTATCCAGCCAGGAAAAACCGCGTCCTAAGAGTTCGACATTAAGTTTGTTTTTTTCAAGGTAAATCCTGTTTAAATCGGTTATTTCAAGCTCGTTTCTTGATGAAGGTTTTAAACTTTTAGCATATTCAATAACTGAGTTGTCGTAAAAATATAATCCTGTAACTGCATAGTTAGATTTTGGTTTTTCTGGCTTTTCTTCAATTGAAACAGCTTTGTTGTTAAAAAGCTCAACAACTCCGAATCTTTGAGGATCCCTAACGGGATAGGCAAAAATTGTTGCTTCTTTTTTTTGGACTGCATTTAAAGTTGCATTTGTAAGTTGTTTTGAAAACCCGGGGCCATAGAAAATATTATCTCCAAGAATAAGTGCAACCGTATCGTTTTTGATAAAATCCTCTCCAAGTATAAAAGCCTGTGCAAGTCCCTCGGGCTTGGGCTGGATTGCGTATTTGAAGTTAACTCCGAATTGATCTCCTTTTCCTAACAATTTTTTATAATTATCAATATCCCAAGGAGTTGTTATGATTAAAATATCTTTAATTCCAGATAACATAAGAACTGAAATCGGATAGTATACCATTGGTTTATCATAGATTGGCAAAAGCTGCTTGGAAACTGAAATTGTGCTTGGATAAAGCCTTGATCCCGAGCCTCCTGCTAATACAATTCCTTTCATTGAAGCTCCTTTCTAAGTTTAAGGTAATCTTTTAGCGCTTCAATCCAGGGACGGGCAATATTGTCATTATCTAAAACGCTATAGGAGGGTCTTTTTGCAGCTTGTTTAAATTCACTAGAAGTGCAGGGGGTTAAGTTTACATTTAAGTTTTCAATATCAAAAATTGCTTTTGCAAACTCATACCAGGTTGTAGAATTAGATCCGCAAATATGATATATTCCATAAGGCTTATTGAGAAGTTTCAATATTCCTCTTATGAGTTCAACTGTCCAGGTGGGACAGCCTTTTTGGTCGTTTACAACTTTAAGTTCGGGTTTGGATGCTAAACTTATCATGGTTTCAACAAAGTTTTTCCCGTACAATCCGTACAACCAGCTAGTCCTTGCGATATAGTACTTTTTGCAGTACTCTTGAACAATGTTTTCACCTTCTAGTTTAGTTTTCCCATAAACATTAATTGGATTGGGTTTATCGCTTGTTAAGTAAGGAGTGTTTTTAGTCCCGTCAAAAACATAGTCAGTTGATATATAAACTAAAGTTGAATCTGTGTTTTTTGCACCTATGGCTATATTTTTAGTTCCAATAGCATTAATTAAATGAGCTTTTTTTTCATCATTTTCTGCTTTATCAACATTTGTATAAGCAGCGCAATGGATGATTAAATCGGGTCTTATTTTTTCAATTTTTTCAATTACTTCTTGTTCGTTTGTAATATCAAGATTATCAATATCTGTTTTTATAACAAAACAACCTGATTCTTCTAAGATTGGGCATAAATCCTGCCCTAACATTCCATTTGCGCCTGTTACTAAAACTTTCATTATGCAAGACTCTCTTTCTTACTTTCAATTGATTCAATCCATTCTTTGTTGGATAAATACCACTCAATTGTAAGCTTAATACCTTCTTCGAATGTTACAGAAGGCTTCCAGCCTAATTCTTTTGTAATTTTGTCATTAGAAATAGCGTACCTTCTGTCATGACCTAATCTATCATTAACAAACTCAATGCTGGATTCGGTTTTATTCATAGCATTAAGAATCAATTTTGTAATTTCTAAGTTAGTTTTTTCGTTATGACCTCCGATGTTATAAATTTCTCCGATTTTTCCTTTATGAAGGACTGTATCAATTGCCCCGCAATGGTCATAAACATACAGCCAGTCTCTAACGTTTAATCCATCCCCATACACGGGAACTTTTTCGTTTTTTAGGAGTTTTGAAATAAAAAACGGAATCAATTTTTCAGGATATTGATAAGGACCATAATTGTTAGAGCATCGAGTGTTTAAAACAGGTAATCCATAAGTTTTAAAGTAAGCTTTGACTAATAAATCAGCGCTTGCCTTAGAGGCTGAATAAGGACTGTTGGGACTTAGGGGAGTGGATTCTAAAAAATATCCTGTTTTTCCTAAGGAGCCATAGACTTCATCAGTTGAAACCTGCAGAAATTTTTCAATATTATTTTTTAATGCAGCTTGAAGAAGGTTTAAGGTTCCTTGAACATTAGTTTCAATAAAAATTTCAGGATTGAGAATCGAGTTATCAACATGGGATTCAGCAGCAAAGTTAATAATCCAATTAACATCTTTTGTAATATCTAAAACAAGGTTTTTATCGCAAATATTGCCTTTAACAAAACTATAGTTAGGATTATTTTTAATATCATTCAAATTTTCAATATTTCCTGCATAAGTCAAACAATCAAGATTGATAATTTGATAATCAGGGTGTTTTTGAAGCATATGTCTGATAAAACAAGACCCTATAAACCCGGCTCCTCCACTAACTAATAGTTTCATACTTAAACTAGCTCCTTATGATTAATTTCACTTAATTGCGGCTGATTCTTATCTTTATCCGATAGAATAGGTTCAAAATCTATTCCCCAGTCAATATTAAGTTCTTTATCTGACCAAAGAATTCCCCTGTCAGCATTTGGGTTGTATTCTCCTGAGGCTTTGTATAATAATTCAGCACAATTCGATAAAACAACAAACCCGTGTGCAAATCCTTTAGGAATATAGAGCATATAATGATTATCCTCTGATAATTCAACTCTTATATACTTTTTATAAGTTTTTGATTCAGGCCTTATATCGACCGCTACATCAAAAATTCTTCCCTTGGAGCATCTTACAAGTTTTGCCTGCTCATAGGGTTTAATCTGGTAGTGCAAGCCTCTTAAAACTTTCCCTGTTGACTTTGAATGGTTGTCTTGGTTGAATTCAAGTTCAATTCCGTTATTATAAAAATCAGATTTTTTATAGCTTTCTAAAAAAAAGCCTCTATTGTCCCCAAAAACTTTTGGTTTTACAAGAACAACACCTTCAAGTTCCAGCTTTTCAAATTCAAATGGCATATTGACTCCTTTTAATCAATTATAGCAAAAAGAAGTTTGTTTTATAACAATTTAATAAATTTTGTTAATTTATTTCCAATTCTCATTGCTGCCTACAATTGTAACTTGCTGATTGTATTGACTCAACCAAAAAGCAAGCTCGCAAAAGGTTGAACCGTTAGAGTAAATTGCACTTTTAGCGTTTTTTAGAATGTATAAATCAGATAGAGCATCAATCATACTTTTGTAGTTTTTATTCTCAAGTTCAACAATTCTATTCGGGTATCTTTGTTTTATAGTATTTGAAATTTCTTTATTCATAGCACAAAGGAAAATTTGTTTATTATTATCAAGTTTATCAATTTCTCTATAAAAAAGCTCTATTTTTTCGTTTCTGCCATATTCTCCCCAATCAGGAGCGTTTCTTATTTGAAGGGCGCAAAAATCAGAATCCAAATTAGCTGAACCTATCCTTTCGAGCACTTTTTCAGCTGGTTTTAAAAGTTCAAATGGCTTTTTGTATTCCTTTAGTACTTCAATTGGAATTGAATTGTATAATAAAGCAAGAGATTGCCCGTTTAGTTTTTTATAAGCGCAGCTGGGGTAATAAATGGTTATTTCATTCTTTGAATTTTTGAAGCTGTTATAACATTTACTATCGTTGTATTCGTTAATTTTAATATCAAAACAAGGGTTGAATAAATCGAAAAACTTAGCGCTTACCCAGGTTCTATCCTCCCAATAAAAGTTAATTTCAATTGGATTAAAGTAGTTAATTGCATTCATTAGCGCAAAAATTCTGTTGCCAATTCCGGTTTTTGGGTCGAATATCAGATTAACCCTTTCTTTTTTTTGAGGGGTAATTTTTTTTTGAATTTTTATCCCTAAGAATTTGTATATTCTATGCCAGTTTTGATAATCCTTTATCATTTGTCGAAACTTCCAATAATATATTTTTTAATATCATTAATTAAATTTGTTCTTTTATTTTCCCACAAAAACTTTGCAAGAGGGTGTTTTTTAAGGAAATATTCTCTGTTTCTTTTGGGAATTGATTTATCAATGAATCTGCTTGTTGTTGAGTGGTTGTGAAATACGAAAGATTGATTGGAGATTGCTAAACTATAGCCTTTATACATTGCTCGAAAACAATAGTCATTGTCTTCATAAAAAGCAGGGGTAAAATTTTCATCCAAAAACCCTATTGTATCAACCACCTGTTTTTTAATAAAAACACAGCAGAATAAGGGTTCTGTTGAATATTTTATCTTGTTTTTAAATTTTTTTAAGTAAACAGGATACTTTTTTAAATAATTGTCTTTTGTAATTGACTTGCTTTTTTGGATTCTTGGTGAAACCATACCAAGAGTTTGGTCTTCACTAAAGGCTTCAAGAGTTTTTTCAATCCAATTGGGAGTGAATAGAATATCGTTGTTTAATAAACCGATAAATTCGTAGTTTTTATTCTTAATTACACTTAAACCTTGATTGTTGCCTTTGGAAAAACCAAGATTTTGTTTGTTTGTTATAATTTTAATATTTGAATGGTTTTTTTGAAAGTCCGCTATAAATTGGGCTGTTTTATCGCTTGATCCGTTGTCAACTAGTATTAAATCGAAAATATCTTCTTTACTATATTTATACAAAGACTCCAAATAAGGCTTTGTAGCTTCTTCAAGTTTGTTGTATAACAAGGTAATTATTGCAATTTTTTTCATTTATCTTTCCTTTGTTAATATCTAGCGAATAATTTTTTTCGAATATCTCGAAAAGTGTATTTCTGAAGGACTTTAGGCAGGCTGTTAATAGTTTTTTGATAATAAGAAGGAACTTTTTTTCTTCTCCAGGGTTTGCCTAAAAAACCTGCGTAGTGGATAATTACAGGGTCTTTTTTTGCCTGTTCGATTTCTTGTTTTGTATATACATCTTTTAAAAACTCATACTCAGGAGCTTTTTTGTAATCATTAAGTTCATAAATGCTTTCTAAAACGCAATATTCAAAAGGAATCGGGGCGATATCAGGACAAGTTATATTAATTAAATCCAAATCGAAAAACTTAAGTTCTTCTTTATAAATATGAGCGTTTTTTATGAATTTTTCAAAATAGTTATCCTGTCTTAGTTTCTTGCAGTTTAGAATCAAGAATCCAGACCAAAAGATATAATCTTTTTTGTTTTCTTTGAAGTATTTGTGTCCTATAGTATTTTTTGTATTTTTTTCTGCCCGAACTGCCATAAGTTCGTGATTTTCGATGTTTCGATTAAAAATATCTGATAAGTCTTTTTTAAAAAACACATCAACATCAGAATATATTACTTTATCATAATTCCTTAAAACCTCAGGGATTATAAGCCTGTAATAAACAATTTCACTCCAGGAGCCTTTGTTTTTTTTGACATTGTTAAAAATTTTAGGGTCAATATAGTGGAAGCTAATATTATGAAGCGTTTTTTCAGCTAAGCTGGTCAAGTGCTTTTGATAATTAAGTTCAATATCGCTATGCAGGATATGAATATCATAAACTGCAGTTTCGGCACTATTTATAAGACTCTTAATTGCAGCTGCAGCTCCCAAGATTATTCTTTTATCGAAGGTAAAAACTATTGGAATATTATTCATTAATAAGCCTTTTTAAATTTTCTAATGATTCATTGTATATGCTTTGTTGCAATATTTTTAAATTATCCTGCATTTTTTTATAATCACAAGATGACATATTAATTGCTTTTATAAGAGCTTCGGGGTAGTTGTCGTCTTCTTTATAAAAAATTGCATTATTAGAATTGAACCCGTTAATTGGAGCAAAGCTTTCAGCTATAATACAGGGTTTTAAAAATCCATAGACAAGCTGAAAATTCCCGCTTGTTCCTGTTGTGTTGTATCTAATGTGTTCAGGATCGTTAATATTGTAGGAAGTCAGCATAAAATCTGCTTTTTCAAGTTCGCTGTACATTCTATCAAAAGTCAGCCTTCCTTTAATATCAAAATATTGTTTAATTTCTTTTGGAATAGACTTTAAGTCCCCTTTCCCAACAACAGTAATTCTAAAGTTTCTATAACCTTTGTTATGGAGTGTTTTTGCAGCTTCAACAATCATTTGGGAGTTTTTTTTGTTCGGTCTTATTGCTCCGATTGTAATAAAGTTTGTAATATCAGGGTTTTTAGGGGTAATTTTAACTTCTCCAAAGTAATGTGGATTAACAACTACTGATTTTGCGTTTTTATAGTTAATTTTTCTTAAAGTAATTAAATTCTCATTCCAAGAACCGTTATCCAGTGCAGGTTTTGACTCGTGTTCCACAAAAAGAAGCTTTTTTTTATTTGTGTTTGAACTAAAGGTATTATAAGCATTATTATAATGAATACTATCACAAATTTTTCCCACAGTTGTAACTAAAACCCCTTTTATGTTATCAAGGGAATTATTTTTGAAATACTGTTCAATTTCTTTTCGATTTAGCTTGCTGTAAGTTATATTCTCGTCTTTAAATCTTGAAAAAAGCCCTTCTTTATATCTTTTAGGATTAACTAACACACAAACATGGCAGTTTAGATCAAGCAAATACCTGCAATACCCGGGAACAACCTCAGCATGTGATTTAGAGCAGGGCTCCCAGACAATAAAAGTATTATCTTTAACTATAGGAGTTTTAATCGTTTTTTTAAAAATCGGGATAAAACCAAACAGATAATAAGTGAGCTTGTTTTCGTATTCTTTAATTTTTAATAGTTTATAATTAAAACAATAAACGATTTTTTTAGTTATTGTTTTTTCTTTTTTGGATAGGGTTAAATTGTTTTTTTGGAAAAAATCAATCATTGTTTTTTTTGCATTGTAATTATCAAGCTGTTTTTTTTGTGATTGAACTTTTTTAACGGTTGAATCAGGATTAGAATAATAATAGTAGTTTGTGTTTACTGTGGTTAGTTTTTTGGCGTTTTTCACAGCAAAAGGAAGCCAGATAACGTCTTCATAAAAAACATCTTTTTTAAATTCAAGATTCTCAATTATTTCTTTTCTGTATAGTTTGTTCCAAACATAACAACATTTAGGAATATTGCAAACTTTAATTTTATCTTCAAGGGATTCAAAAGTCTCTGTTCTATCATACTTAACACGATACTTTTGATAATTCTTTCCTATTCTTATAATGGAAGATACGGCAATATCTGCGTTTGTTTCTATAATTGAACTATATAGTTTTTGATAAAAGTCCAAATCAACCCAGTCATCGCTGTCAATAAAGCCAATATAACGTCCTTTTGCTTCTTTCATGCCTCTATTTCTGGCTTGAGAAATTCCCTGGTTTTTTTGATTGATAATTTTTATTCTTGAATCTTTTTTTGAATATTGCTCAAGAATTGATAGTGAATTATCCGTTGATCCGTCGTTTACAAAGATAAATTCAATATCATTAAAAGTTTGATTAATTAAGCTTTCAATGCACTTATTAAGATAGTTTTTTGAATTATAAACAGGAATGATAACGCTAACTTCCAACTTTTTCTCCTTTTATTGTCTTAATAATAACATAAAAAATGGCAATTTTTTGATAAATTATTTTTTTATTAATATATAGAGGATTTATGGCATTAAATTTTAATTTAAATTTTTTTGATGAGTTTGAAAACAAAAATGATATTCAAACCATAGCCCACAGAGGCTATAGTGTTGAAGCTCCCGAGAACACTATGTCTGCTTTTTTTGCTGCTAAAGAAAATGGTTATAGTACAATTGAATTTGATGTTCAGTGGACTAAGGATTCAGCTCCTGTTGTTCTGCATGATAAAACAATTAATCGAACGGCAAGAAACGAGGATGGAAGTAAGATTTTCTTCAATAAAAAGTGTGAAAATTTGACTTATGAAGAGCTTCTAAACTACGATTTCGGGATTTACAAAAGCGAAGAGTATAAGAGTGAAAAAATCCCTCTGTTTGATGAAGTTATTGATTTTGCAAAAGACAATGAAATGGACTTATATATTGAACTTAAAGAAACAAAAGATTTTAGCGAAGACAAAGCAAAAATTCTTGTTGATAGTGTAATTGAGGCTGATTTAGAAGATAATGTCACCTGGATTAGTTTTGAAAAGGATTATTTAAAAGAAATCACAGAATTACTGCCAGATGCCAGATTGGGGTATTTGTCCGATAAAAAAGTTTCCAAAAAAACCATTAAAACTCTAAAAGATTTAAAAACCCAGGATAACGAGGTTTTTTTAGATATTAAGGCTTCTAAAATTAACCAGCAGGGAGCAAAACTTCTAGAACAAGATAACTTTTCTTTTGAAAGCTGGACTGTTAATGACTACAACGATTTTAGCAAAGTCCAATCTCTAAACTGCTCTGCAATTACAACAGATATGCTTCTTGATAGTGATATAGCCCAGTTTTTAAGCGAAATTAACTAAATTTATCAATTTTTGTAACTTTTTGCTAAGTTTTTTATTCTCGCAAATTTGTTTTTAGTTTTGGTAGTTTTTAATGATTCAATTAAACCTTGAGCATTGTAGAGTCGCTTAAAGAAACAAACAACATGTTGAATTGAATCAACTCTCAGCCATTGTCTTGTAACTTTGAACTTAATTCCCCCTGCTGATTTTTTAGGATTCAAATGAGCGAAATTGTTGTATTCGTTTATTGCAAGCTGGAATTGTGTGTGCGCTGCTTTTTTGCAGGCTTCAAAGTACTTAAAAGCAAGTTCATCTTTTTTTAGATAATGAGCCAAATAAGCTGCTGCTACAAGTCCTTCACACCTTGCTCCGTCAGGAAAATAGTGATCCCCGTAATCGTAGTACATTCCCCCTTCAAAATCGATATAGGGCGAGTCGTTTTTCTTGTAGCTCTTTTCAATCAGTATATCAGCGTCATTAAAGACAAAGTCAATTGCCTCTTGATCTAAGAATCCTTCCAGCTTTGCCCATTGTTCAATTGCCTGCATTAACCAAGCATCACTTGGAAGTTCTGTAAACAAATCGGCATATAATTCCGGTCTTTTGTTGATAATCCAATCCATTGCAAGTTTAGATTTTTCAATAACTTTTTGTTTTAACTCTTCGTTCTTGTCATATTCTGTTGCAACCAAAGCAAGTCCTAAGAGAGCTTCACCTGGATAATAGAAAGAAAACATTGTTTTTCTTTCTTCATCTGTCATTGTATCAAGGGGTTCTCCGTTATGAAAACTTGGGTGAATATAATAACCCATAAATTCGCCATCTGGTGTTAATCTTGAAATTAAATGTCTTGCATATCCTTCAATATATCTATCATAACTGGTGTCTTTTGATGCTTCTCTATAGCGCATAAGCATAACCAGAGGAATTCCCACCCCTCCCAGCTTTACCTTTTTATTTGCATAAACATATGCTGCTTCTTTACCTTCAATGTCGTGGAATCTTGTTTGGGCAATTGTCCAGTCTATTGCTTTTTTTGCTGCGATAAGAAATTTTTCATCATTTGTATAATTATAAGCATGTATTAAACTTATTCCCCCGCCGCAATGTCTTAAGTCATTGTAATATAAATCGGGAGGTCTTCTTGAGGGGTGTTCGTGGTCGATGTTGTTATCACAGGTGCAATCATAGTAGTAAGTGAATCTTCCATCTTCTAGCATATTGTCTACAAGCCATTTAGTGCCATTAGAGAAGATATCAATTAAAGTATCAAAGCTAAATTCATCATATAGAATATTGCCTCTGTATAAGGGAATGCAGCTATCTTTATAACTTACAACAGCACGCGACTCTGTAAAGTAGAATTTGGCATCTTTATAATGCTTTAATAATTTTGCTTTTTCAGAAATTTTTAATTTTTTACCCTTGGTAATACCTGCTCTGTTTGCAAGTTTTGCTAAAGGGGTGTTTAGATCCATTGTATTTAATACAGGTGAATCGGTAGGCATCCAATTGTAGACTGTGCCGTCAATTATAGCTTCAATTCCTGTAATTCCAGGTTCAAATCTTGTGTCGTTAAAACTCTTGTTGCAATGAGCATTTCTAATATTAACTTCCTGTCTTTTAATAATCCATTCCAAGAGTATTCTTGTATCAGGATTTTCAATATCAAATTCTTTAAAACGCTCTTTTTCTCTTAGTTTTTCAATAATTCTGCTAAGTACTTTCGTTAGCGTACTTCTTTTGCTTCCAAACCTTAATGTTTTTTTATGTTCAGCAAATAAGCTTATATAAAAATAATACTCATTTGGCTTAAAGTCAATTATATCATCAAGTTTTAAATCCGCTATCTCTAGTTTTTCACCTGTTAATAGTGAGTGTCTTATTCTTGTTATTAATTTTTTAATCTCACTAAAATCTTTTTTATAAAAGCTTCTTAATTCATCATTTTGTTTGATATAATTCATTACTTTATTCTAGCATGTTTTTTTTTATTGGTAAACATTTAATTGCTGCACTTATGTTTTCAATAGTTCATTAACAATTTTTTTATCAAAAGGATTAAGATGATATCCGGCAAGTTCAAAATTTAAAGGTTTAGATGCAATAATTTATTAGCTGGTGCATAATAAGAATTAACTTTCATTAAACTAAAAATAGGCATAGTATAAATAATTATTCCAGTATCTGGAAATTTGCACCCAGACAGCTAAAGGCTTCTTGCGGATTTTTCATTATGAATTTAACTCTTTGATTAAGTTGTTTTATTGTGAATATGGGGTTAGTTTTAAGTGATGACATTGTTGATTTTGTCATTTCAGCCATTAATTGTTTAATAATTTTTTTCTTATCAATAACTTTACCTAAGTCATAGCCGCATCCGTCTGCAATTCTTTTTAAACACCCTAAATTCGATATTATATAAGTTTCTTCGGCTTTCATTTGATTAATATTGGAGGCATTTGGAATGATATGTTTATCCCTCATAAAATTAAGGCAGTAAGAATTCACGATTCTAAAAATTTCAACAGGATTATTAACATCAATCTTTGTGTCACAATTGAAAATATCCTTTTTAAGTCCTTTTGATAATTCTTCAATTACTTGTTTTTTATTTAAACTCCCGATTTGCGCTCCTTCAAGAAGATTTTTTGCAATAGAATCCGTATTTCCAACCAAATAGTCAATATGATTGAATAAATTTTTTGCAGCATCCAGTCTTTTTGTTTTAGTTGTATTTCCATAATCAATTATGGTTATCGGGCTATTTGTATTATTCTTGTTTTGCAGCAGCTTAATATTTTTCAAATCAACAAGAATGTTTCCTCCATGGGGGTCTGATTGAACAACTTTTTCACCTGTTTTAGGCAGTGAAAACAATTGCTCGCAATAAGCAGCTATATAATTATCAACAAAATTAGAAAAATCTTCTTCATTAAGACCTGCACTCTGCCAATTTTGGGCAATGTCTTTGCTATCAAGCTGGCATCCTTGTGCTTTTTCCATTATAAAAGCCCCATCTTTAGCTTCAATTGCATTAATCGCTTTGTATTTACTTGCCTGAGCTTTAATTTGATTCGCTGATACTGCTTCTTGGGTTAAGTCTGTTTCAAGATTCCAAACTTTGCACATGTTTTCAACTTGATTAATATCATACTGTTTTTGTTCTTTGTTTTTGATTGTATATTTATCAGGGCTAAAGGAAAAATGAAACTCCTTTGTTCTATCCTCGATTTTATCTAACAGCTTTTGTTTATCCTGTTCAACCTTGTTTGTATTTCTAAAGTGTTCTTTAATTAGTTTGATTACAACTTCGTTGTTATTTTTATCCCTTCCCAAGTAAGATTCTGCAATTGATCCAACCCCTAAAAGACCGTGGTTTTTAGCTTCAAGGTTAATTGTATACTTTCCTTTGCCAAAAATTTCATCAATCATTTCCTGAGCTTCAATAATAGTTCTTGATGTCGGACAATCACTTTTAATTTTTTGTATAATAGCTTGATAATCCTTAAAACCAGCAATGCTTAAGCCTTTACTATCAAGTTCATCAAGTTTTTGATCAAGATAATAAGTTGTAATATAATTATCAAAGTCTTTTTGTCCGTTTAGTCTTTGATCTCGTCCTTTTAAAATTGCATCTATTTGTTTTACAATTGATTCTTGCTGTTCAGCTGGTATATCAATGACTGTTTGATAGTATTTGGGTAGGAAAATATTCATTTCTTCAATTTTTCTCATTTTCCCTTCAATATTTCCCTCCTGCCCTTTTTCAAGAAGAATTCCTAAGAGCTCATCATCAATTGTGTTAATTTGTTTAAGGTCAAGGCTTCCGTTTTTATCAAAAAGTACTCCAAAGTCAAATCCAAGGTCGCGCGCTAATGATTGAAACTCAGTTAGTGTATCTTTGGGCATTTTATAGAGTATGGGACTTTTAATATTCTCTTTTGCTTTATTAATCGCACTATTTAAATATTCTATTTGAACTTTTCCTTTAAAACCGCAGAATAGAATTGCGCTAAAAGCAAGGATATCAACAACAAAACTATTTTTATGACTATCAACAAAGTCTTTAATTGTTGGTTTTCCATTGCAGCAAATATAACTCACTATAGAATTAAGAGTAAATCCGATTGGAGCAAAAATCGGATTAGCGCTAATCATTAAAGCACTTGCTGCATTTGCCAATCCTGATGCAAAGGGTGATTTATTTTTATTCTCTTTTTTGCTATTTTTATCCAATGTAATATTATTGATTAAGTTTAATAAAGGCCTTATTGCTAAAGCTGCAGCCATTGGAGCGGCTATTAATAAAGTTTTTAGTTTTTTGTTTTCGCTGCTAAAACAGCTTGTCAAAGTGGTAATTTTTTTTAAAAAATTACCGATTCCAAGAGCACTTAGTGTTGTTAAACTATCAATTATTGTATTGGATAGGATTCTCTCGTTTATATTATCATAGAATCGTCCTGCAAATTTTTCAAAAATAGCTTTCTTATCCTTTTTGGGTATAAACTTATCCTCTACCCCCCCCTTTTTTTTATTAGTAGAAGAATTTGTTGTATGATTATTGGCAGCAGGTAATGAAGCTGAATTATAGCTTTTAGGCACAGAAAAGTTTTTGAAAATAATATCTTCTTTCATACTTATATAAAAAAACCATAAATTTTAAAGATTGCTACATTAGAATAATATTTGTTAACAAAATTTAATTATTTAACAAATTTAAAGTTTTTTTGTTTTTATAATGAATATGATAGATAAAATTAATTATCAACAGCAAAAATTGAGTCATATTAGTTTTAAAGCTCAAGAAACGATTGATAAAAAAGAAAATCCTAAACAAGAAAAAAATGTTACAGAGTATGCAAAACTTACAGCTTTAATGTTTTCAGCTGCATTACTTGCCACTGGAGCGATAGCTGTTGTTAAGAAGGGTATTGATTCTAAAGCTAATACTTTGTCCTGCGGGATAAAAAGAAGTGAAATTAGCAGTGATTTGTTTAATTTTCTCAAACGACAACTCGCGCAAACGTCTAATTTTTCTTTATCTATTGACAAAGAACAGACTTTAGAACTCGATAAACTTATAAACTCTAATAACTCGGCAGCTTTCAAAAAAATTGTTACAAACGGGTCTTTGTCCTCACAAGAAACAATATCAACCCTTAAGGTTTTAAATGATGATAATATAAATTTTATTGATACTATTTTTGAAAAATTCCAAAAAGAAGCCAATTCTTATAGTGGATATAAGCTGGAAAAAGACGATTTTTATAATATTATTAGACGTATTAATGCTAATAACAAAGAAAATGCTTCGGGTTTAATTTCAATGGCTGAAGTGAAATATGAAAATCCCAGAGGCTGGCTTGATTCTTTATATGATATTCTTGATTTTGTTGATGATAAAACAAAAGACAATTTTAACACTATTTTTAACTCAAGAAAAAATGGAATTAAGACAAGTTTTAGCTATGATGAGCTTAAAAGTCTTGCTAATTCTATGTCAGGGCGCAATAATGCTCAAGCTGCAACTTTGTTTTTAGAACTTAAAGCTTCTAATGGTATTAATTATTATTATGACCTTAATGAACTTGAAAAAATAATTAAACATACCGATGACAAGTTTATTGATACATATAGAATGCTTGCTGATAACCAAGAAAAAGGATTTTTGTCTATAGCTGGAGGAATCAATGATGATAGTGTTGATGCTGCAAAAATAATTATACAGAATTCAATAGATAAAAATATTGATCTTGATTGCAATGCAAGAGACTTTATTATGGGTATAAATTCTTATAATAAGGATATTGCAAAACAAATTGCCCAGTACTTAATTGATAAAGACACTAAAATTGACAGCTACCATTCAGGTTTTATAGAAGCAACAAATTCTGACAATATTGATGCTGCAAAAAATATTGTTCAAAATTTAGTTGATAATAATCTTGAACTGGACTATCGTCATAGGGGTTTTATTCAATCTTATAATTCAGATAATAAAGATATTGCCGATTTGTTATTAAAAAAACTATATAGCAATAACAAAAACCTGAGTTATAATTCTGAAGATTTACTCAGCTCTGTGACTAAAGAAAACAAAGAAGTTTATAAGTATGTAATAGATAAGTGCAAACCCTATGATGGTTATTACTGCATGAATGTAGAAGTTATAGTTCGTCAAATTTGCAACATGGAAAAATTTGATGAACTTAAAACAATATGTGATAAATCAGATTCATTAACTATTAATGAAATGAAAAATATTGTAAACAAATGCTGCGCTAAACTTAATAACCATTTTGATGCATAATAACAAAAAATAGATTTTTTAAAGAAAAATTATTTGATAAACTTAACAAACTGTTTAATTTTAATATTTATCAAGTAATAATACTTTTAAAAAACAAAAAAGCTTGGAAAAATATGAAAAAAATAAATTTAACAAAGAACCAATTTATTGAAAAATTAAATAAATATTTTAAAGACAATAATTTTAATACTGAAATAAAGAATACTTTAAAGTCTAATAATAATTGGATTTATGATATTACAATTGCTGGATATAAACCATTTAAGTACGTAATTTACGATACACCAAAAGGTCTATCTGTTGTTTCACAGGGGCAAAACCAAGAATTTGCTAGTGAAATATTGACTGTTATTACATCGGATACTCCTTTTGTTAAGCCTAAAAGCCAAGAGTTTATCGGGGTAATATCAAGTTTATATAATAAAATAAAAGAATATTATAAAAATAAAGAAAACTACACTGTTGAAGAAGTTAATTGCACTACAACTCAAATAAACTTAACAATTTATAAAAATAAACAAAAAATAACTATTCAATATTACCCTACAACACAAAAGATTATTCTAACCGGACAATCTACATATTTATGGGATGAAGTTTTTATTGAATTAACCTCTGAATTAAATATGAAAGCAAGAGAAATAGTTTCTTTATATATCAAGAGTAAAGAAGAAATGCAGTCTTTAAGTGTAGCTTACGATGAAGGCATTCTGGATGAATATCTAAAATGTCAATTAGGTGAAAGAGTGTATTTAAATGAGAATCTAATAACTGAGGTGGAAAAGAAATGGCTAAAAACTTCTGCTTTTCTAATATTTACGGAAATTCAATTGCCGGAATACTTTGCATGTGTTGCATCTGCAATAAAAATTATTGAAGGCATTTTAAATAGAATATGTATAAATTATTCAATGCCTATAAGTAATAATTTCGATTATTTTGAAGCAAATATTCAAAATTCTGTTTGGAGTTTAAAAGGTCAATATAAGAGCAAATTCAATAATAATCAAAAAATCATACAAACAGTTAATGATTTATACAATTTTATACATAATAATAGACATAAATTATTTCATAATGACGGAATGATGCCTGAACAAATAATACAGAAAAATAAGGCTATAGCAATTTTTCAACAAATAATTGTTTTATTAATACAGGTGCAAGAAAACAAAGTAATATAATTGGTGAGAATAATATGAAAGAAGTTTTTTATAACAATTCAATATCTTCATTCTTGTACGATTATATAGGAAACAATGTAATAATTATTCCCCGCGGGGTGGAAAGCCCTTTTTTACATTTAGATATCATTTATCAAACTTTACATAATATACAATCCAGAAATGATTTAAATGTATATTTTGATTTTTGTCTGCTTAATGGCTTTTCAAAACCAAGGTTTTTAAAAATTATTTATTCTATTAATAAATTTTCTTTAAGCTCAAAACAAACAATAGAAAAAAATCTTATTCCTGAAGAAATAAAAAAGATTTGTAATAATTATTATAAATTAAATTCAAAAAAAATCATTGATAAGTCTTTTTTGACGGATATTGAAAAAATATCTTTATTGCAAAATATTACTTTTGCATAATGCTTCTTTGTTTTTTTTGGAAAAACGCAAAATACCTTTTTTTGAATGAGCTAATTAATATTAAATTTTGTTAAGATATGTGTTGAAAAAAGTAAGATACAAAATATTGTATAAATTACCCATGGCTAAAAAATTTGATTAAATCCTAAAAGTATAAGGCGGAAAGCATGTCAGAACAAACTATACAAAATAATTTATATTCAACCCCTGTGACTATTTTGGATAAATATACCTGTTTGAGTCTTGGGGCAACAACAATAAATGATTTAATTAAATCCAAAGAACTAAAATGTGTTAGGGTTGCAAAAAATTTGGGCAAAAAACCAGATGTTCTTATTATAAATAAAAATAAAGAAGTTGTAGTTTTTATTGAATTTAAAAAGCCTGAAGAATTTAATACTGAATTAAAAAAGAAGAATGCAATAAAACAAGAAATAGATGTTGCAAAAGAAATTGGAGCTAAAATTTATGTTGTTTCAGATGGAAATACTTTTTTATGGTTAAATCCTATTACTAAAAATTTTATAAATGATGATAAAGGCAACATAATAAAAAGAGAAATTAAACCAAAATCAGAAGCAAAAAAACTTGCTGATTTTATTGATTTGGTTGCGTTATCAATATCTGAAAAAAATGACACTATATTAAAACTTGAAGATATCGATCCAACAGATTTGGCAACAAAAATTGCAAGAATTTTAAAAAGAATGACATTTGCATCTTCAAAGATGTCTTTATATACATTTGTAGAAGTATTTTTATTTAAGTATCTTAGTGATATAAATGTTTTAAAGGGAGATAATTCTTTTGCTTATATCTATAGTTTATATGGCAAAGATAAACAAAATAGAAAAACTGATGCAGATATTCTGGGTGCATATCTTGAAGGTCCAAGAGAACAAATGAAACTGCTTTTTCCAGCCGGAGAGGATGAGACCACTATAGTAAATGGTCAAATTTTTCATGTAAAAAAAGATTTAGACGGGCATTATATAGAAGAAGATGCTCATGCAATTTGTTTTAAAAGCATAATGACTGAATTTGCAAATTATGAAAAAAACAATGGCAAATTAATAAATATAAGCAAAGATTTTAAATCAAAACTATTTGAAACTTTTATGAAAAATAGTGAAGATAAATCCGATATGGGACAATTTTTTACCCCATTAAAAATTGTTCGTGAAATGGTTGATATGGTTACTATCACCAAAGGGATAAGCATATGCGATCCTGCTTCAGGTGTTGGAAAATTTCTCCTGGAAGCGGCTTCTAATGTGCCTTTTGAGATAAAGAACGGAAAACTCTTGCCGGGTGTTAATTTGTATGGTTTTGAAAAACAAATGTCTGGTCGTGATGATATTACTACTATTCTGGCAAAAGCAAATATGTTAATATATTTTTCAAAGCTTTTTAAAGATAACAATAATGTAAAAGAAATTCAATATTTATCAAAAGAACTTTTAAATAAAACTTTTTATTCAAGTAAAGTTGCATTGGGTACATTGGGGCATCTTGAAGAAAACAAATATGATTTAATATTGGCAAATCCACCTTATTATCAAGATGCAACAATTTCAAGGCTGGCAAGTGATACTGGTTTATATGAGGCAAAAGGTAATGGAGTGGAAGCATTATTTTTAGAATGGATTATAAAATCTTTAAAATATGGAGGTGTTGCAAATATAGTATTGCCTGACGGAATTTTTACAAATTTGGGGAATGCGAGTTTAAAACAATTAATTCTCGATAAATGTTTTATTGAAAGCATTATTTCTCTGCCTATCGGAAGTTTTTTTAATACACCTAAAAAGACATATATTTTAACATTAAAGAAAAAATCAGAAGAAGAAATAAATAATAATATTTCTCAAGACTATAAAATTTTTACTTACATATGCAAAAGCATAGGAGAGGAATTAAATGTCAATAGGTTTGACACTCCGGATGATAATGATTTGCATAATGCGGTAAATAAATATAATTCATATAAAAATCTTCAAAATAAAAATAATATACAAGAGCCATTTAAACAATGGTTTGAATCTGATAAAAAAATGAAATTATTATCTATAGATAGATTTCCAGCAGATTCAAACTGGAATATTGATAATTTTTGGAGTGAAAAAGAAAAAATTACACTTGGATTTAAAGAAGCTGATAACATAATGACTTTGTCTGAATTTCAAACTTACATCGAAGAATTAATGCGAGATATTAATGATTACAAGGAAGCAATTGAATGTCTCAGGTAAAGAAAGAGAAATTATCAAATTTATTTATTTGCAAACCCGGCAATAATAAATACACCAGAAGTTATTGTAATATGCATGCTGGAGATTATGAGGTTTATACTGGCTCGACGTTAAAAAAATTTGCGACCTTAGATACATATGATTACAACGAACCAAATTTAACTTTTACAACAGATGGTGAATATGCAGGAACATTAAAAGTTCTTAGAGGAAAATATAATATCGGCGGACATCGGAAAATTCTTATTAAAAAAGATAAAAATATTAACTTGGATTATTTTGCAATAATTCTCCAGCAAAAATTTTATGCTTGCGTAAAAAATGGCAATGTCCCCTCTGTTAATTGGAATGTAAATTTATCTAAAATAGTTGTTGAAATACCAATAAAACATAACGGTGAATATGATTTTGAGAAGCAAAAAGAGCTTGCTTTAAAATATAAAGATATAGAGAAAAAGAAAAAGATATTATTAAACAAAATCGAATTTTTAAAAGGTATAAAAGTAAGAATTCTTGAAAAACAACTTGATAAAATTGATATTTCTTTTAATGAACTGTTTAAATTAGAAAGAGGTCGTATAATTTCTAAGAACGATGTGAATAATAATAAGGGAGATTATCCGGTTTATTCTACCCAAAAAGGCATATATGGCTATATTAATTCATATATGAAAGAAGGCAAATATATTTTATGGAATACGGACGGACTGGCGGGTTATATAAAAATAGCAAACGGAAAATTTTCATACACTAATATTGTAGGTATTATGATTCCAACTAACAAGTATTCTATTGATGCAATTTCTTTTGAATATTTAAAATATTATTTAGAGCCTATATTTAGAAACAATAGAAAAGGGAGAATGGGGATTAACGGTAAAAATGAATATAGTAAATTAAATAGTACAATGATAAAGAATTTAGATATTAAAATTCCAATCCCAATAAAGGATGACGGCAGCTTTGATATAGAAAAACAAAAAGAAATTGCACAAAAATATGCTACAATAGAATTTATAAAACAAGATTTATATAAAAAAGTTTTTGAATTAACAAATATTATGGTAGTTTAGTAAGCTTTACAATTCAAAGGATGTTTAATTGAATTTACAAACATAAAAAGACGCTGTAGAAACGTCTTTTTATGTTTGTAAATGGGGCGGATAGTGGGACTCGAACCCACGCATATCGGAACCACAATCCGAGGTCTTAACCACTTGACGATATCCGCCATGGAAATTTAAAATTTGGCTGATTTTTGGCTAAAATTCATATGCTTACAACCAGCGCCAAAATATTATAACCTAAACAAGGAAAAAAGTCAAGAAAATCGGCTCAAATTTGGACGACTGTCCAAATTTTGCCCAAAAAACGAGCTTTTTTTGAAAAAGTATGCTATTCTATAAAAGTAATTTTCGGACAATTCAAATTTGTATCATCCCTATTTAATTTTTTATTATTGGATTGAGAAACGAGGCTGACGAAAAAAAAGGAGGAGTAGCTGTGCGCCATTGCAACAGTGTGTTTCAAGCACAAGATATCTGGTATCTTTTAGATAATCAGGAATATACAAATAGAAAACTATATATTGCAGTTTGTCCTATCTGTAATAAAGATATTGTTCTTTATTCTTATTGTGATTGTGCAATGAATAATTATTATGAAAAATATTACTACTCAGGGGGTGCAAGAAAAATTAAAGAACGATTTAAAAAAGAAGTTACCTCAACACTCCTTGGTTTTAGAACCAAATACAGAGCTCCATATGGATTCAAGTATGGAGTTAACAAAGAAATTAAAAAACAAGGAAAAGTTATTGGAGTAAAACAGTATGCTTGTGACTTTTTCGGAAATAAGATATTAATTAAAAAAAAGGTTGATAATGAACAAGAATAATAAAATAATTTCATATAAAACTCAAAAAAATACACTTAGAATAAACAATAATGATAGCAGCTACACACAGCAAGAAGCATTAAATGAATTTGAAAAACTTAAAAAAATCGCACTTAACTGTTTTGACAAAAACGGCAATCCAAATATTGCTGCAGCGCTAAGAGCAGAAGAAAACAAAGCAAAAATTGCCGGATTATACACACAAAACAACTTCGAAATCGGAACAGTTGTAAAAATGGGTGAAATTACAATTGATGGAAAACAACTAAAACTCAATATAGGGGAAGAAATTATTGAATAACAGTAAAATTTTTATTTTGCCTGAGATTCTTAATATCCCGCCTAAATTATACCCTTTTATTTTAAATTTTAATAATTACAGTTATTTTCTACTTGAAGGAGGCAGGGCTTCTGGAAAAACGCAGAGTGTTGCAAGATTTTTACTGTATATCATGGAAAATCGACACGTTAGAGTCTGCTGCGGAAGAGAAATTCAAAACTCAATTGAAGAATCGGTTAGAACCGTTTTTCTAGATTTAATTGACAACTATAAACTTGTTTATGATATTAAAAAAGATGCTTTAATCCATAAAACAACAAAATCCAAGATATTCTTTAAAGGCTTTAGAGAGCAGGGAAAAGTAAACATTAAAGGTCTTGAAGGAGTTGATATCCTCTGGATTGATGAAGCTCAATCTATTGCTAAAACAACATTGGATGTCATTGTCCCTACTATTCGAAAGAAAAACTCTGTAATTATTTTCACAATGAACAGATACACACGATTTGATTCTGTGTATAATTTTTGTGCCAAAAGAGACGATTGTCTTCATATTAATATTTGCTACTTTGATAACCCATATGTAGATGAAAAAATTAGAAAAGAAGCACAGGTCTCAAAAAACACAAACTTGAATGACTATAACCATATTTGGCTGGGCTATCCATTGACTAACAATAATGAATACTTAATAACATCGCAAGTCTTAGATAAAGCGCTTAATTTAAACTTTGAATCAGATAAAATATTCTCTGATAACTCCGTTATGAGTGTGGATTTATCCGCATCGGGTGCGGATTTGTGTGTTGCTAAACTTTTTGTTAAGCAAACTGAGAATATCTGGCTTGAAAAGTTCACAACAAGCTGGTCTGAAGCAGATACAGATATTACCAGAGGAAAAATTGTGAGCCTTTATTGTGAGTGGAGTCCTAAGCTTCTGATAATGGATGCTGACGGGCTTGGGTATCCAATTTGGATTAGTATACAAAAAATGATTAGAACGGCAATTGGTTTTAGGGGAGGTAAAAAGGCGATTTCTAAATATGCGCTCAATGCTAGAGCAGACGGCTATTTGGCATTGAAGGAATATTTAGAAAAAGGATATTTAAAATTAACTGATAAGAATTCTATCAGGCAATTAGAATACATTAAGAAAATATACAAACCAAACGGTTTGATTGCAATTCAGGATAAGAAAGAGTTAAGAAAACTGCACAATGAAAGCCCGGATTTTGCAGACTGCACTATGATGGCGCTCTATGCAATCAATTTTTGTTCCAATATTATTGTGCATAGTTCCTATGAAACTAATTCTTGTGTTGATAGTGAATTTGAACCGTTTGATTAAGTTAGAAAAACATAGAAAGGAGCTAACTATGCCATTTTTGGGTATGTCGTTTGGAAATAGCGATAATAATAATAACAGTAGTAACAATAATAATAATTCTATCTTGGATGTGTTGTATCATAATACAATGCAGCAGAAAAAATTGAAACAAGAGCAGGATGAGCAAAAAAATTCCCTTCTCAATCAGATGGAGGGATATGTTGAGCCAAAAGATGTCTTGTATTCGTCAGTGGATGATTTAAAAAAGATGAGAGATGATTTGTTGTCAAAAAATTTGATAAAACCATCCCTTCCACTTCCAGCTAGTACAGCTAATACACCTAATACAACCAACCCAAATAACAACCAGCCTCAACCTCAACCCCAACCCCAGCCCCAAAATCCTCTTCAATCAATTCAAAATTCATCTGATACCTTATCTTCAACCCCAGCTCTCTTACCTAAAATCAACTCTAAGGATAGAGTAGTTGAAACATTCTCTCAAAAACCAGCCTTATTGCCTAAAATAGACCCTGATAGTAATTCAAATCCTCAAAAACCAGCTCTCTTGCCTAAAATAGATCCTGAGAATCAGAATAAAACATTTGAGCTAAAGAGTAATAAACAGGTAAAGAAAGCAGCTTTTAAAGATAATCAAAACTCTAAAGTTGATTTTGTGCAGGGTGATTCTGTTTCAAAAGTTCCTAACGAACAGCAATTAAAAAATGATGATGTTGAAATGGATTCAGTAAGTTTGGATTATGATGCAAATCATTTGTACGTTAATGGTGGTAAAAATCCTGGATTGAAGGCAGGTGCAGCTGAAAGTAATTATAAAAATAGATATGATGTGTATACCAAAAAGGCTTATCAGGAAGAGCAGAATCGAATAGAAGCAGAAAGAATAAGAAAATACCGTCAAACTCATCCTAATACATTATTACCAAATTTTCCCATGCAGGAAGAGCAGAGACAATTTGTCGATTATAATAATAAAGAAAATCGTGAAATGCGCGCTAAACAAGCATTTGAGAAAGATGTTAGGACCTGGAACTGGAAGATTAATGGTGCAAGAACCCCACTTTTTAATAGATTTGTCGGTTTTAAATATGGTTCTGATTCTGTAAATATGCTTAATTTATCTAATAAAAAAATAAGACCTTTTATATATAGCTGGAATGCTGTTAAGGTCAAGGGTTGTTTTGATGAGAAAATGTCAGGATATAATGACGGTAAATTGAATCAATTCATCCCTCATATATATAATAAAATTAAAGAGCAGTTTAAAGACTATGGTTATGATCCTAAAAAGGTTCGGGGTTATATCTTTAAACCAAATTCAGCTGCAGCAAAACGTATAAAACAAAGTCAGGATTTTGAAGTTATGGTTGCACAAAATATTTATAAGATTGTAAATAATGAGAATTTTAGTGGTCGTTTTTCAAATCCAGGCTGGAGAGGGTCAAACCTTCATAACGCTTTTGGAAGTGTCGAGTTTTTGAATGCCGGAGTTGATGAGAATGGTAATTTGAGATTGTACATGTTTGACACATACGATTTTAATAAGGGTGAGAATGCAAAGGTCGAAGCCGGAAGAAGAAAAATGATGAAAGGAGAATTGAAGGGTTATTATACCGTTCATGAGATATTGATTTCTCAAGATGAGCTTGATAATATATTAAACAAATATTATTGCATTGACGAGGATGATAAATAATGAAAATTGCAAAATGGATACTGTTTTTCATATTAATATTTTTTACATATTGAATGGTTATTATACCGTTCATGAGATATTGATTTCTCAAGCCGAGCTTGATAAGATACTGAATAAATATTATTTGTAATAAGGATAAAAATAATGAACACTAAAAAATGGATACTGTTTTTCATATTAATGTTTTTTACATATTATTTTGTTACCGCATTTTTTTCTTTACCATTTGCTATGCTTTTCGCTGAATTGTTCATGTTTTTTAAAATATATCGATATGTATCAGAATCAGACGGTTTTATAATTGTTTTTTCTATACCTTATTTATTCTCTCCAATTGTAATTTACGGATACGCAAAGGTGTTTGGAATCTTTAAGGATATTGACAATTTAAAGTTAAGCTTTCGGCTTAAATTGTTGATAGTAACTTTAGTTGCTTCTTTTATATTTGTATTAATGTACTTTCCAAGAACTTTTTTTGATAATGGTTTTGTCGATATGAGTAGATTGTATTCTTATAGTACTTTTTTCCTTATTCCAGACTTTTTGTTCTATAAGTTGTTCCAATACTTGACTCTAAAATTCCCTAACCCATTCGAACAGATGGCATATTACTTTTCAATAGATTTTTATAAATCAATTGTAAGGAAACTATTTAATAAGTGTTAATATCAAAGAGGGGTTAAATTCCCTCTTTGATTTTTAAGCTAAGCTTGATAAGATGTTGGAAAATATTATTTGTAATAAGGATAAAAATAATGAACACTAAAAAATGGATACTGTTTTTCATATTAATGTTTTTTACATATATTTTTGTTATTGCATTTTTTTCTTTACCACTTGCTATGCTTTTTGCTGAATTGTCAGAATTTTTTAAGATTTATCAATATATGTCAGAACTTGAATACTTTGATACTTGTTTTGCGGTAGCTTATTTGACAGCTCCTTTTGTAATTTACGGATACGCAAAGGTGTTTGGAATCTTTAAGGATATAGATAGTTTAAAGTTAAGCTTTCGGCGTAAATTGTTGATAGTAACTTTAGTTGCTTTTTTTATATTTGTATTAATGTACTTTCCTATGGTAATTACTACTAATGGGTATACGGGATTGAATAACTTTTATTCTTATAGTACTTTTTTCCTTATTCCAGACTTTTTGTTCTATAAGTTGTTCCAATACTTGACTCTAAAATTCCCAAATCCATTCGAACAGATGGCATATTACTTTTCAATCAGGTTCTATAAAACTTTAATAAAAAATTTATATCAAAAAATTAAAAATAAATTTACAAAGTAAATAAAAAATATATTTACATAAATTGTTAATTTATATTTTTTTGCTTTTAGGTCAATAAATACTTGTTTATTGTAAATTATATATTTATAAATTATTTGATAAAATAATTTATATTTTGTTGTTAATAAAAAATGAAAGGAGAAAACTTATGTGTTTTGTAAAATCAAAAGCCCCGGCGGAGGTTGAAACTGTTGTTCAACAAGAAGCGGTGCAAAGAAAAGAAGCGGATGCTGCTACAACCAAAGCATCTAAACCAATGAGTACATCTGGGTACAATCAGAATGTAAAAACTTCTGCATATGGGCTGTTAGATGCTGCCCCAACTGAAAAAAAGACACTTTTAGGAGAATAAAAAATGGATTTTTATACAGTTGAATATTTCCTCAAAAGAAAAAAAGAAATGGAGGATATTTTTAATGTAATAAAACCGGATTTACAGGAACTTGCGGATTATTTTTCCCCAAGAAGCGTCCAGTTTATTGCAAGAAATGTTAGAAAACCGATTGTTAGGAATAAAAAAATAATCGATTCTACTCCTTTAATTGCTCTTAGGAATTTTTCCTCAGGAATGATGTCCGGAGCCACAAGTCCTGTTAACCGCTGGTTTAAAACCTCAATTTCCAATGCTGATTTAGCTAATGACTATTATTTAAAGAATTGGTGCGCCCAGCAGGAGGAACTCACAAGACAAATTCTCTACAGTTCCAATTTTTATCAGTGTTTACCTGAAATCTACAAGCAATTGGGAATTTTTGGTTTTTCTTCAATAGCACTTGAACCTGACTATGACTCTGTTGTCAATTTCAAGGTATTGCCTATAGGTTCTTATTATTATGCAAAAAACTCAAAAGGAAAAGTGGATACTTTTTGCAGAGTCTATATGGAAACGGCTAAAAATATCTCAGAAAGATACAAAAACAACTGCCCGAAAGAAATTATTGAAGCAGCTAAAGAGAATCCGCTTAGTCTGTATGAGCTTGTTCATTTTGTTGAAAAAAACAAGTATTACAGAAGAAAAAGGCTTAGTTCAAGGTTTTCTAAGTATGTTTCAGTTGTTATTTTGTCTAATAAAAACGAGTTTTTATCAATTAGAGGTTTTGACAAATTCCCCTATGTTGTTTTTGAGAGCTCTTATTCTTCCGATATCGACTATCCGCAGGATTCACCGGGGATTAATGCTCTTGCTGATGTCAAGCAGCTAATGACTATGGTTAAAGAGTATGCTAAAGCAGTTAAAAAGATTGTCTGTCCTGCTTTTAAGGGTCCTGCAAGTTTGAAAAACAAAAGACTTGCAGATATTCCAGGAGCTTATATCGAAGAAGATGATTCAGGAAGAGGAATTACTCCTATTTATGAAGTCAATCCGAGAGTTTTAGAGCTAAAACAAGAAAAAGACGAGCTAAAACAAGCGATAAAAGAGCATTTTTACAATGATTTGTTTGCTATGATTCTATCAACTGCAGATTCAACAAGAACTGCAACAGAGGTAAATGAGCTTAAAGAAGAAAAAATGGTCTTGTTATCACCTTTATTGGAACAGATTCATAGTGCTTTAAGACAAATTCTTAATTGGATTTATGATGAGCAGATAAGAGTCGGGATTTTAGAGCCTTTAAAGGAGGAATATCGAAACTATCGTTTTGAAATTGAATTTGTATCAAGTTTAGCCCAAGCGCAAAAAGTTTCTAATATTTCAAGTATAGAAAGGTTTACAACTTTTGTTTCAAATATTGCAAATGCGATTGATCCAATATTAAAATCCAAATTAAACGGAGAAAAAATTATTGAAGATTATGCAAGCTTTGCTAATATCAGCCCGACACAAATTGTTCCAAGTGATGAGCTTGATAAGATAAGAGAACAAAGCGCAAATTCCCAGAATCAAGTGGATCAAATGCAAGCAATGAAAGAAGGCAGTAAAATAATCCAAAACATGGGAGGGGTCGACTCTTATGGCGCCGATTTATTATCGCGTTTTGGAATAATATAGAAAGGATATAATTTTGGAAATAACAAATGTGCTTAAATCTACAAGTTATCTGGAGTTTATTAACGAACTTGACAATCTTGTATATGAGCTTCTTTATTCTCAAAATGGCGGCTATATTAATCTTGATTCTAAAGATGCCGTTGTTGAAGCGAAGAATATTATCGAAAAGTTTTCTTATGAGGCTTCAAAAATTAGAAAAAAGGTCGATTTTGAAAATGCAGATTCAATAGTTAAAGATAAACATAAAGAACTTTTGAATCAAGTAGAAAAACACTACAATAAAGAAGCAATTCAGTGGGCTGATAATGTTTATCAGGATATGATAGAAAATTGTCTTATGGGTGTTTCGATTAATAAAGAAGATAAAGAAAGTACGGATAAACTCTACAACAGAGGCTTGTGTGCGATATCCTGGATTAAAGATGTTAAAAATCTTAATGATGAGGAGCAAAAAAAACTTGTTGACGGCTTCAATTCTGAGTTTTTTGATAATCTTTATTCAAATGAGGAGGAGTATATTCCCAATAGAGCTCCAGATCAATCAAACTGTACAATTTTTCTTGAAATTAGAAATTTGATTACTGAGGATGAAAACCACTTTCTAACACTTGATTTAAGTGAGTTCAGCTCTGTTTTAACACAAAAGGATATTCTTTATTTTTCTGGTATTCAAAAAGAACTTGCAACTTATAAAAAAACCTCACAAAAAGACGAGCTTTTTTTGATTGATAGTGCAATGGAAATTTTGAATTTAAAGAACAATGAAGATAAGTATTCTTTTGTTCAACAAATTAATGATGACTTTTTGCTGTTTATGACAAACAACAAAAAGATTGAAGAAAAAGACAAAATCACTCTTGTTAAAAGAAGAATTGGTCTTTTTGGAGATAAAATTTCCAAAGAAACAAAATATTATAAAAAATTGCTTACTTCTTCGAATGAGTAATTTGACAATATTTTTTATCAACTAAATATTTTTGAAAAATTTCGCCATTGGTAGACATTTTGGCTTCGAAGATATTGTTTTTGGCAATTTCTTTTGTAAATGTATTATTGAATCTTTCCATTGAGCTTGACAAAAAAGGTAATTGAGCTTTTTCAAAGTTACAAGTCAGCATTTGATAGTTTTTTCCTTGAAAGATTTTTTCCTTATAAACGCACTTGTCCTGTTTTTTTTCAAGTGTGACTAATATATTGAAAATCTCACGGTTGTGCTCAACGCTTCCTTGTAATGAGTAGTTTTCACAGGTTTTAATCGCTTGATGGAATTTGCTTTGCGCATTTATTTTAGATGTTATTCCAAAAAACACTAACCCTAAAGCCAGAATTATAAAAGAAATTTTTTTCATAAATATTAACCCCCTACAGTAATTAACATTATAACACATAGAAAGGATAAAAATGCAAGAAGAAAATTTAAATAATCGCTTTTGTCTTCAAGATAAAAGCGAACAAAAACTATTCGGAAAACCGGAAATGTATGATTATTCACGCTTTTCAATGGATGGGTTTGATTTAGATGAAGAACTTATGCAAAAGTTCCAGCCTGTTGCACAAAGGCTGAATCTTTCTCAAGAATCAGTAGAAATGCTGCTTGATATTGCCTTGGAAATGTCAAAAAAACAACGAGCAATGTATGAAAAAGACGAGAAAACAAGGTATAACGACGAAGTAGCTCAGTATGAAAGAATGTTTAGAGAAGACCAAGAACTTCCTGATTCAAATTCATCTATGTTAAGAGAATATATGAGTCTGGCTAATGATGCCTACACTGCTTTTTGTTCACCTGAGCTAAAGGAACTGTTATCTAAAACAGGGCTTAATTATCATCCTGAGTTTATTAAGATGTTCCATAAAATTGGTGAACTGCAACAGGAAGATGGCTTAGAATACGGCGGAAAGCCAAGTTATGAAGAATTAACGCCGGCTCAGATTTTGTATGGTACAGGAAAATAATAAGGAGAACAAAAAATGTCTATTGTAGGAAATACTTATTTATCGCTAAAGGATAAAATGGCCCAAACGCAAAGCGGAAGAATGGCTGGTGCAATTGTTGATTTACTTTCTCAATCAAGTGTAATTATTGAAGATGCAGTTGTTAGAGAATGCAATGAAGGATCAACCCATAAAACAACCGTAAGAAATGGATTGCCTGATGTTGAATTTAGAAAATTCTACCAGGGAGTAAGTGCTTCCAAGGGAGAATATACTCAAATCACAGATACAACAGGAATGTTGGAAGTATATTCACAGGTTGATAAAGCGCTTGCTGATTTAGAAGGCGATATGCGCCAGTTTAGGGCAAACGAGGCTCAAGCGTTTTTAGAATCAATGAATAATACAGTTCAAGAAAACATTTTCTATGGTTCTAAAGCTACTAATCCTGCAGGATTTGATGGATTGAGCGTTCGTTATGATAAAATATCCACTGATCCTAAATCAATCGGCTATAGAGTCTTAGATGGAGGCGGAAAAGCTTCTAATAACACTTCAATCTGGTTTATCACCTGGGGTGATTTGCATACACACTTGTTGTATCCTAAGGGTTCTCAAATGGGCTTTGTCCATGAAGACAAAGGACCTCAAACTGCAACAGATGCACTGGGTAATATGTTTGAAGTTTACAGAGACCACTATAAGTGGGATATTGGTCTAACCGTACGTGATTTTAGATCAACTGCGCGTGTTGCAAACATTGATGTTACAAAACTAGATGGAGCAGATGCTGCTGATCTAATCAAACTTATGGTTAGTGCTTATCATAGGATTAAGAGATTTGCAAAAACAGGAAAAACAGTTATTTACTGTAATGAAACCATTGAAACCTATTTACATTTTCAAGCAATTAACAAAGCAAATGTAAACTTAACAATGGATAATATCGCAGGAAAGCCTGTTGTAACTTTCTTAGGGCTGCCTGTTAAGTGCGCTGATCAAATTAGAAATGATGAAAAACAAGTTAAATAATTGAAAGGATAGAAAAAATGTTATTAGATAATGAAACTTTATTCTCAGATAATCAAGCAATTACAACAGGGACGATATATTCAGATAATATTGTACGATTTGGTGAAGGTGAGGTAGATTTTTTACCTTTGTTGGTTCAGGTTGTTGTTGGTTTTACTAAAGCAGAAGGTTTGGAGGTTAAAGTTCAAACCAGCGAAACCGAAGACTTTACAAATGCGGTTGATTTAGCTTCAAGTGAGCTAAAATTGGCTGATTTATCAGAAGGGGCAAGATTCCCGATTACGCGTTTACCCAAAGGAAATAAAGGATATATCAGGCTTGCTTATATAGTTAGCGGGGATACAGCAGAAACCGACGGAAAAATTACCGCCGGTGTAGTAGTAGAGTAAATAGTCCTTCTTTTTCTCAACTACTTTATTAATAGCGGGCAAAATTTGCCCGCTTTCTTTTATAAAAAACGAAAGGAAATTTTATGTGTACACCTAATACTTTTAGTGCAATAACCCCTCTTGGAATATTCAATACTGCAACTTCTGTTGTGTCGGGGATTAGCAATATTAAAAACGAGAAAAGAAATCTTAAATATAAAACACAAATTGCTATCAATAATGCAAAAGCTGCAAATAATGAAGCACTAAGACAAAACCAGCTTGGCATTGAACAAGCAAGAAAAGAAAAAATTGAAGGAATAAAGAATATGAAAACCCAGATGGCAAAAAATGCATCCAATGGTTTTGATATGAACTCAAATACAAACCTGCAAAGCTATCAAGATACTATTAATAATGCTAATTCTAATGCTGAAACTATTAAGAATGACTACAGTTTTAAAGCGGATTCCTATTTTGACAAAGCAAGAGATTATCTGGGTAATATCAAGCAGTATCGAAACGATTACAACTCTTCTGTTTTTCAAACTGCTCTAGGCGGTGCTCAGAAAGTTGCAAACAGCTGGTTTAAGAAAGAAAGATAAAAAGGAGTAATAATGACAATATCAAAAGCTCAAATTTTTAATATAACACTTAATATCCTTGGGGTTTCAACTCCTCTTGAGAACGCTAACTGCACTGATAACAGGGCAATTCTTCTTAACAATTACTATGAACTTGCAAGAGATTTTGTTTTGAAGGATTTTGACTGGAACTTTGCAAGCGCTTACAAAACACTCTCTTTATTCGAACAAGATACTCCAATTAAACAGTTTAGCTGTTGTTATAGGTATCCTAATGATTGTATTTGTGCAAGAGAAGTTTTTAAAAACAATGATTCAAAACTGCAAAAGTTTGTAATAACTTCAATGGACAATGGCGATAAAGTGATTCTTACTAATGCTCAAAATGCAGTTTTGCGCTATACAAGAAGGGTTGAAAAGGAAGTTTTCTTTTCTTGTGAGTTTTCTATGGCTTTATCTTACTATCTGGCTTCTTTAACTTCCAGCGTTTTAACAGGAAGTCTCCAGAAGGGTGAAATGGCTTATGAAAAGTATCAAAAACTATTACGTCATTCAAAAGCACTTAACGCACAGGAAGGAATTGATGTGATTTATGATGATAATACTTACTTAGAGGCAAGGGGGTAGAATGAGCATAAGAGTGAGCCAGAACTCCTTTTCGAAAGGAGTAATTTCTCCTGCCCTGCAAGGAAGGGTTGATTTAGAACAGTATTCTTTAGGGTTGAAACGTTTGAAAAATGGAATTGTCCTGCAGGAAGGCTGTGTTAAAAACCGCTCAGGACTTGAGTTTTTAGTTAAGACAAAATATGACAATAAAAAAACAAAGCTTATTCCTTTTGTTTTTAATTCCTCTCAAAGCTATGTGATTGAAGCGGGGGATAAGTATTTTCGCTTCATTAAAGATGGGGGATATATTCTAAATAATGATTCTCAAGTTTATGAAATTGAAACTCCTTATAATGAAGCTGATGTTTTTGAACTGGACTATGTTCAGCAGGCTGATGTTATGACAATTGTTCATAAAAACTACAAACCCTATGAACTTGCTCGTATTGATCATAATAACTGGACTTTTAAGCAGATAAACTTTAAATCTGTCATATCTGCTCCTGTGAATATTTCAATATCATATTCAGGTTCCCTGGCTTCCAATACAACAACTTACCAGTATGTTGTCTGCTCTGTTGACAGAACAACAAAACAGGAAAGCTCAAGAAGCTATCCTGTAAGTGTTGTCGGGCACTTAGAAGCATACTGGACTACAAGTGAATTTATTACATTAAGCTGGACTCCTGTTGAAAATGCTCTTGAATATAATGTTTATAGAGCTGTTAATGGAATTTTCGGCTATGTTGGAACAACTGATACAACAAGCTTTAGGGATAATAATATAGAGCCGGATTTATCCTCCTGTGCTCCTGTGTATAGTAATCCTTTTGAAGATCAGAATCCTTCCTGTGTTTGTTTTTATCAGCAAAGAAAGGTTTATGCTTCTTCTGATAAGTCTCCTCAAATGTTCTGGGCAAGTCAAAGTGGAAGCAATGACAATTTCAATGTTTCAAGACCGCTTAATGCAACAGATGCAGTTTCAATGTCGATTTATGACAATGTTGCAAGCCAGATTAAACACCTTATTCCCTTTGATGACTTAATCGTTATGAGCACAAACGCAGAGTGGTGTGTAAATGGTGCGGATGGGGTTTTTAGTGCAACACCGGCTCCGGTTGCTAAAATGCAATCTTACTATGGCGCTTGTTCGATTAAACCGGTTATTTCAGGGTCCATGGTTTTATTTGTACAATCAGGAGGGGCAATTGTAAGGGATTTGGGCTATAGTTTTGCTTCTGATTCTTATGATGGTGAGGAATTATCGTTATTTGCAAACCACTTATTTGAAGGCAAAACAATTGTCGATATGGCATATTCAAAAGAACCCTACAGAATTCTTTGGTGCATAATGAACGATGGGACAATTAATGCGCTAACCTATAATCCTAAACAGAAAATTTCTGCCTGGCATACACACACAACTAAAGGAAGTTTTGAGAGCATAACTACAATTAGAGAAAATAACGAAGATATTGCTTATTTTGTTATTAAAAGAACAATTGATGGTAAGGATGTAAGATACATTGAACGATTCAAATCAAGAACTTTTAATAGTCTTGATGATGCTTTTTTACTTGATTGTGCTCTTAAACAAAAGTTTGATACTAAAGTAAAAAGAATCCTTAATCTTGACCATTTAAAAAACGAAAAAGTAGTAGGATTGTTGGATTATGGCGTAGTTGAGGATTTAAAGGTCGATGAAAAGGGTGTTTTAAAACTTCCTTATGAAGCAAATAATGTCTTAATTGGAATTCCTTATGAATTTGAACTTGAAACTCTTAATCTTGAAAGCGATGGAACCCTTGGGGTCAACAAGGTTATTAACAAAGTTGAAGTAAAAATTCTTAATTCAAGAGAAGACTTTTTTATTGTTAATGATGACAATACAATAAGTCAAAACGCAAGAAGCCACAGGAGCGTAAATAACCCTCAAGAGCTTTTCGATAAGGATGTTGAGTTTTGCCCTTTGGGTAATCCAGAGCGTCAAAAAAGCGTGCGATTGCTTCAAAAGTATCCTCTTCCAATCGATATTCTATCAATTTCAACAACATTGTCCCTTGAGGAGGTGGAACAAAAATGAAAGAGATAGAAATTAATGAAAAAAATCTTAGTTTATTTGTTGATAACTTAAGATTAGAAGATAAAAAAGAACTTTATTATTTTTATAGAAAAAACTATAAAAAAAAGTTTATACAAATTGCTCTTTGCACTAAAAACACATATTTTTTAGCAGACAAAAACAATAATCCCGCTGCAATAGGAGGGGTTGTAACATTGCGCAGGGGAAGAGAAAAGCTCGGACAGGTTTGGCTTTTGTGCGCTAAAAATGCCTATCAGAACAAGATTTTTTTGTATAAATATATAAAGAATAAAATTGAAATATTCAAAAAAAACTATGATGTTCTTTTTAATTCAATTTACAAATCCAATTTCGAAGCCCTCACTTGGCTTAGAAGGTGTGGTTTTGAGGTTTTAAACCTTGCCGATAAAAACTTTAAAGTATTCTATTATAACAAAGGAGATAATAACATTGATTTACGATATATTACCGGTGAATAGCTACCGAGGAAACGGAAGTTCAACAAAATTTGATTTTGATTTTTATATTGAAAATGAAAGTCAGCTTAATGTTTTTTTATTCGATAAAACAGGAGTTAAATACAAACTTGAACTCGATGTTGATTATTCAATTAATGAAGTAAAGAATAAAAATGGAAGTTATATTAACTATCCTATTCATACTTCTATGAGGAAGGTTTTATCTGAGGATGAAAAAATATCAATCGAGCTAACCTTGCCAATTTCACAAGAAACCCAGTACAACAATAGTTCTTTATTGAATCTTGAAGCCCTTGAGTATTCTCTTGACTATTTAACAAGGCTAATTCAGATTCTCGCAAGAAAACTTAGTCTATGTGTCAATGTAGAAGGAGGGGATAACAATAGCGTGGTTGAACTTTTGGGAATTATTGATGAAAAGTTAAAACAAGCGACCCAATATTGTGAATATACAAAAGAAAATTTTGATAATTTTATTGTTAAGTACTACGAATTGTTAGAATACGGAGAAATTCTTGAAGATAATGCTCAGAATCTATCCCAGCTTCAAAACTATGTTAATACAGTATCTCAATTATCAAAAAAACTGCAGTTTTCAAATTGTGTCCTAGAAGCCCCTAATGGAGTTTTGGAGTTTGATAATAATACAATTACAATAAAACCGAATGTTAAACTTGCAATTCCTGACGGAAGAAACGTGGATGGGACGCTAAAAACTATTGAAAAAACAATTCCTGCTCCAATATCACATACACTGGGGTCAAGTGAAATTGCCCACCATGTTTTTTGGTTTGATGATTTAGGCTATGCAGCAGGCTGGGGTGGTGTATATATAATTAGTGAAAAAACCCCTCCAGTATCAAGTACAAATTCTGCTACAATTTGGTATAACCCAAGAACAAATTATTTTAAAAGAAGCGACAACGGAGCACCTTATGAAACTGTTCAAGTTTGTTATCTTGGCAAGATTTTTAAGAATTCCGGTTCTGATATTGAATTTATAGAACCGGTTTTACCGCTTCAGCTGATAAATAGAAGTGATTCGATTGAAGTTTCGGGGTGGAGTTTTCCCACCGGCGATTATATTAACGTCCCTTTGGGAGCTTCCGGGATGATATTTAAGGCACCTAAAAACGGTTGGTTGGTTTTGGCTAAACAGGGAAATGCAGCTAATGAATATATTCAGTTTAATTCAACAAGTGAGGCTTTGGGTTACAGGAATCAGATGCTTGTGGGTGATAATGCCCCTGCTCCAGGATTTTTAGCATATTGTTATATGCCAATGCTTGAAGGTCAAAGTACTCAGATTTTTTATAGCGCATCAGGTCCAACTTTAGTATCAATTTTCATATATTCAAAAGGAGTAAATTAAATGTTTATAGCAAAAAAAGACGGTTTAATAGTAATGGCTGATAAAGTAGAATCAGAGCTTAAAGAAAAATTGAAATATATCCTTTATGATTCAATAGAGCAGACAAAGGAGGATTATACTCTTTATAATGGAAAATATTTATCTCAAACACAGCTTGAAGGGGAAAAAAGAAAAGAATTGGATTCTTTGTCACTAACAGCAGCTGATGTTGAGCGCGCTATTTATAAAGCTCAGGGGATTGATTTTGAAGATATTATAGACCTTGTAAAAGATAATCCTAATATTGATTTAAAGGCTTTAAAAATTGAATTAAAGGCAAATAATTTTTATCGGGGGAATCCATACATTAATCAAATAGCACAAATTCTTGGTATCACTCAAAATCAGCTGGATGAGTTTTTTAAGAGTAATAGCTGGGAGGAATTGAAGAATGATAGAAATTTATAAGGATAGGAATCTGGCAGTGTTGTTTAGTCAGAATCCTCAAATATTCGTTGATTATCCAAAAAATAAATATCAGAATTGTAAAAAACCTTTTTTATTGCAAAATGACCTTGAGGTTGTTTTGATCGATTATACTAAAGAACAGACTTATTATTTTGTAGTTAAAAAGAATTATTGCTGGGATGGAGCTACAATCCCAAGATTCTTTTGGAGATTGGTGGGATCTAAAACCGATCCAAGATTTTTGGTCCCAAGTTTAGTTCATGATGTTTTGTGCGAAAATCATCATTATGTTAATCACGATAGATATTTTGCTGATTGTGTGTTTGAGCGACTTTTGTACATTTCAGGGGTAAATCCTTTCATCCGCTGGATGATGTTTCATAGTGTTGATAATTTTCAGAAATTTTGCGCTTGGTAAAATTTTAATAAATTAAAAAAAAGGGGAAGGAAAAAATCCTTCCCTTACCAAAACACAAATTATTACTTATAAATCAAGTACACAACGAACCGAAGCAGCGTTGCTTTTACCCATGCTTGAACCGCTGGCAGATGATGCTGATCCGCCAGCTACAGCTGAGTAAGTGCTATTTACATTATTATATTCAGCACCCCAAATGTCGCTTGGACTGCAGGTACCAGTGTAGCTGCCCCTGCAAAGATTTGTGTTATGACTGCACTCAGGTGCACCGTAAGTTTTGCCACTATATTCGCAAAGCTGTAAACCAACATTACCCTTACCTTTTGAAACATTATTGTATTGAGCTTTTAATGCAATAAGTTGAGTTTCCGTCGGCAAATGCCAATTTTGTCCGTTTTTGCTTAGATTAACAGTACAAATTGTATTTGCAGCCCACCAGTTGCAAACTGTTCTTGTACAGCCATCGTAATCCCAGGTGCGACCAGAATCAGTCGGAGTTATTGTTGAAAGTTGTACTTGAGTTGTGCAAGAACCTGCAGTTGCTGTACAATAAGTTGCAGCAACTTTAGAGTCTGCACAAGTATCGTTTCCACCTGCTCGCCAGCAATGAGCTTCGCCGCTAGTAAAAGTTTTCCAACCGCCATTAGCTTTTGTTGTACCGGCTGCATTCGTTCCTCTTGTTTGCTGCTGCACTGTTGAAATTCCTGTTAAATCAGAAAGATTTTCATCCCCTGCATTGTACTTTTTCATACAGAACTTGGTGCTTCCGCTTTGAACAAACACTGCACTATACTTAGCACAAGGATCATATACACATGCATTCCCATCTTTTCTATAGTTATCATTACACTCTGTACAAGCACTTGCACTTGTACACTTCTTACATCCAGCCGGACAATCACTACAAGATCCATTAGCTAAGTACTGTCCATCTGGACAACTTGTAGGTGTAGTTGAAGGTGTATAACATCCTGTTTTAGTTGAATTAGGTTCTTCTCCACTTCCACAAGCAGTACAAGTACAATTATCCTTTAAGTA
>CAJTNR010000002.1 GCA_910577635.1 uncultured Vampirovibrio sp.
CTGAGATTGTAATCAAGCTTATTAATAGCTCGATTAAAGAGAAAGCTTTTTTCATACTTTTTTCCTTATATTTTTTATATATTTAGTGCAGACATTAGAAACTTGTGCAATGATATTTCACTTTTTCATAATATACCCTTATAAATAATAACTTATATTAAAATTCTACATTATAATTCTATAAATTACAAGTATAAATAAGAATTTCTTTAAAATTCTTATTTATAATAAGTTATTATGTTTTGGTTTTGAATTTAGAATTTAATCAAAGGAGTAAGAAGTATTTTTTATGCAAAGTGTTATTTTGGAGCTTGATTCTATTAAACTCAAAAAAAATATTGGTGAAAAAATAAAATTTTTCAGAAAAAAAAGAGGTTTATCACAGGATAAACTTGCTGAAATTGTTAATATTGAAATGAAAAGTTTATCAAGAATTGAAGCAGGGCACAATTATCCCCAGTGCGAAAATCTTGTAGCAATAGCAAAAGCTCTCGGGGTTCTGCCCTGGCAGCTGTACTTTTCTGATGAATCCAAGAATATTGATGATATGAAACAGGAGCTGAATGAAGCAATTAACCTTAACTCTAATTTTATCCCTGAATTATATCAGTATTTAAAGCTAAAACAATCTATATGAATATTGTTTGTTCTCTATCGGGTCCAACGCTTATTATTGAAATTTTTATTCCCAATAATTCCTCTAGTTTTTGTAAATATTTTCTTGCATTAATCGGCAGTTCATTATAAGTTTTGCAATTGGTGATATCTTCCCCCCAGCCCTCTAGTGTTTCATAGACGGGCTCATAGTCAGTGTGAGTATAAACGTTTGTCGGGTAGTTTTTTTCAATTTCACCTGTTTTTTTATTTTTATAAGCAGTTGCAACTTTAATTTTTTCAAAGTTATCAAGAACATCCAGTTTTGTAATTGCAGCTGTAGTTAAACCACCCACTAAAACAGAATATCTTGCACTAACTGCATCAAACCAGCCGCAGCGTCTTGGTCTTCCTGTTGTTACTCCAAATTCAGCGCCTGTTGATCTTAGTTTTTCCCCTGTTTCATCTAGAAGCTCGGTTATAAATGCGCCTTCTCCAACACGAGTCATATAAGCTTTAAAAACCCCGACTGCTTCTTGAAGCGCAAAAGGTCCCATTGAAGCTCCGATTCCTGCTCCTGCTGATATTGGATTAGAACTTGTAACATATGGGTATGTTCCATAGTCGATATCGAGCATTACTCCTTGTGCACCTTCAAAAAGAATTGTTTTTTCCTGTTTTATTTTAAGCAGGTTTTCTTGCCAGTCAAAATCAACATAAGGAGCAAGGATTTCACGATACAGCTCGCATTCAGCAAGGATTTCTTCTTTTGAATATGGCTTTAAGTTATAAACAAACTCCAATTCTTTATTTTTTTTAGGAAGAATTACATCCAGTTTTTTATTCAAAGTTTCAAGGTTGAATAAATCCTCAACTCGAATCCCGCTTCTTGCGTATTTATCAGTATAAGTAGGACCAATTCCTTTTTTTGTTGTCCCGATTTTATTTTTCCCTAATTCAGATTCACTGTATCCGTCTATATCGCAATGATATTTAAGGGTAATATGAGCTAAGGGAGATATTTTTAAACATTTTTTAAAGTGCTCGATTGAAACCCCTTGCGCTGTAATATTATCAATTTCAGCTTTCAAATCATCCGGTTTAATAACACAGCCTGATCCTATCATGCAAATTTTATTCTCATAAAGAATCCCTGAGGGGATTAAATGAAAAGCATATTTTTTATTATTAACAACAACAGTGTGACCTGCGTTTGATCCACCCTGAAAACGGGTTATAAAATCGGCTTTTTGTGCTAGTAAATCGGTTATTTTAGCCTTACCTTCATCGCCAAATTGTGCTCCTACTACAACTGTATTTTTCATTTCTTCCCTCAATATAAATTAATCAACCTAATTATTTTACTATAAAAACTTTTATAGTAAAATTGAATTATGCTAAGAATATATAATACTTTAACTAATAAAATTGAAGAATTTACACCTGTTGAACAAAACAAAGTCAAGTTATACGTTTGCGGTCCTACGGTTTATGATAAAGCGCACTTAGGACACGCAAGGTGCTATATTACCTGGGATGTTTTGTATAGATATTTGAAGTTTAAAGGGTATGAGGTAACTTATTGCAGAAACATAACAGATGTTGATGATAAAATCCTAAAAAAAGCTGATGACAATAATGTTTCCCCTTCTGTAATAACTGATAAGTATTACAAATCTTTTATTGACTCAATGAATAACTTAAATGTCTTAAAACCAGATATTGAACCGCGCGCAACAAAAACAATCAAGGAAATGATTGCAATGGTTAAAAAACTCGAAAAAGACGGTTTTGCCTATGCAATAGAGGGTGATGTTTATTTTCGTGTTGAAAGATACAAAAAATATGGTGAATTATCCTCCCAGCCTATAAAAGACCTTTTAAACGGTGCTCGGATTGAAACAAACACAAAAAAAGAAAACCCTCTTGATTTTGCTCTTTGGAAAAAAGACGAACTTCACGGCTACAACTCCCCCTGGGGAAAAGGAAGACCAGGATGGCATATTGAGTGTTCTGCTATGAATAAAAAATATCTTGGTAATACAATTGATATTCACGCAGGAGGGGCGGACCTTGCTTTTCCGCACCATGAAAATGAAAGAGCGCAGTCAGAGTGTGCTAATGAGTGTATTTTTTCAAAGTATTGGATGCACAACGGATTTGTCACAATTAATAAAGAAAAAATGTCCAAATCATTGAACAATTTTTTAACAATTGATGATGTGCTAAAAACCTATGATTCTAATGCAATCCGATTGTTTATCCTCACTAATCATTATAGAATGCCTGTTGAATTTAACGATATTGCTCTTAATTCTGCTAAAAACGGGGCAAAAAGACTTATTAATTCAATTAATGGATTTGAATTCACGACAACCTATGATAAGAATGCAATTGCTGAGTTTGAAAAGGCGATGGATGAGGACTTAAACACTTCGAAAGCTCTTGCTGTTCTTTTTTCTCTGGTTGATAAGATAAAAAAGAACGATAAAGCGCAAATTGCCGCAAATACAATCCATTATTTAGGATCAACCCTTGGGTTTGATTTTTCCTTAAATCAAAAAGAACTCAAAGACGATGAATTGCTAGAGCTTATTAAGCCCTTGTATCAAGAGTTTGGATTTGATAATAATCTTAATCCTAAAGAAGTTTTAGATAGGATTATTGAAAAAAGAAAACAAGCTAGAGACAATAAAGACTGGGCAGAATCGGATAGAATCCGAGATGAGCTTAATAAATATGGAATTGCACTCAAAGATTCAAAAGAAGGTACAACTTGGATAGTTCAATAGAGCTGGGGTTATATGTCGTTGCAACGCCGATTGGAAATTTAAAAGATATTACCCTTCGTGCACTTGAAGTTTTAAAAAAAGCGGATATAATTGCAGCAGAAGACACAAGACAAACAAGCGTCTTATTGGATAAATATGATATTAAAACAAAACTCATAAGCTATCATAAATTTAATGAAACAGCAAGAATAGAGCTTTTTTTGAGCTATTTAAGGAAGAATAAATCAATTGCACTGGTATCTGATGCTGGAACTCCTCTAATTTCAGATCCCGGGGCAGTTTTAATTGATGCAATAAAAAAAGAAGGTTTTAGGGTTATTCCAATTGTCGGACCAAGTGCAATTCTTGCATTATTATCAGCAATTCCAAGACAAGACGAGGATTTTAAGTTTATCGGATTTTTACCTAAGAATAAAAATCAAATAAGTGAAATTATTGAAAAAAACGAACAGGAAAACCTTGTTTTTTTTGAAAGCCCTAAAAGAATTATTGCAGCTCTTGAAACAATAGAAAAAACTTGTCCTGATAGAAAAATCGCAATAGGAAGAGAACTAACCAAAAAATTTGAAGAAATAAAAGTTGATACAATTCAAAATATTATCGAATATTATAAAAATAATCCCTTAAAAGGTGAATTTGCAGTGCTTTTATACAAAAAAGAAGTAAAGTTGGATATAGGATTAGATAAAAAAATTAAAAAACTAAAAGAACTTGATTTAAAAGACAAACAAATTGCCTCAATTCTAGCGCAGCTATACGATTTAAATAAAAACGAAGTCTACAAAAAATGCTTAGAGTACTAATCTTCTTCTTTATCGGTTTTTATAATAAGATAGAAAATATCTCCCTGTTTAATTTCAACCTCTTGACCCTTTTCAATTAAAGATAAGAAAGAATCATCATAAACCTGCTTAACTCCGGATTTTAGCCTATTATCTTCTTCGTTTGTCACTATTCCATCTACAAAAGAAACTCCATAGGAAAATCCTTTAACAAAGAAACTTCCCACGGTTCCTGCTGTTTTTGTCACTACTTTTTTAGGAGGAATTTTTTTAATTTCCTCTTTATTAACAACAGTTTTGGCATACTTAGCTCTTAAGTTGTCATTGAAGTTATGAACGCCCTTTTTATCCACATAGTTAAGCACCTTAAGATAAATTTTAGCATCCTGCTTAGCTCTTTTAGGGTCTGTGATTTTTTGAACAGAACAGTTAAGAATATCGTTTTGAAGCATAAAAAGCCCTTGAATTTCTGAATCCTCAACCAATCGAACACTAAAAGTTTTAGCTGGATTAAGGGTCGAAAAATCACTTAATGCTTCGACTTTGACTCTATCTGCTGCATATACAGGTACAGCAAGAATTAACAACAGAACAAAAAGTTTAGTTATTAAAGATATTACCTTGTTCAATTCCACTTAACTCCTCTTTAGCTTCTTTAACAAGAGTTTCTTTAGAAGAATCCTCATCAGTATTAATAATTTTATTAACTGAAACCACAGAGTCTGATCCATCTAAAGATTGGACCTTAACACCTGTTGCGCTTCTGCCCTGGCGGGAAATATCAGATGCTATAACACGTGCTGCAACTCCGTTTGCTGTTACTACCATGATTTCATCATCGTCTTTAACAATGCTTAAATCAACAAGACGCGAATCGCTCGACTTGAATTTTGTTGCAATTAATCCCAATCCGCCTCTATTTTGGGTTCTGAATTCAGAAATTTTAGAGCGTTTTCCAAATCCATCACTTGTGATAACAAGTAAATCGGCATCATAGTTTCTTGGAATTACATCACAGCCGATAATTTCATCATTAAGTCGAAGTTTCATAGAATTTACCCCTCTTGCACTTCGACCGAGTGGTCTTAAATCGGCAATCGGGAATCTTATTGCCATGCCGCAAGAAGTTCCGATAATAATTTCATCATTGCCCTTAGCGAGCTTAACCCAGTTAAGAGTGTCGTTTTGCTCAAGATTAATGGCTATTAAACCATTTCTTCGAATGGAAGTAAAGTTATCAAGGGATATTCTTTTGATATAGCCTTTTTTAGTAAGCATTATAAGATTTAGGTCTTCTTTAAATTCACTAACAGGAACAATTGCTGTTATTTGTTCATCTTGTGAGATAGGAAGAACATTTATTATAGGCAGACCCTTGGATTGACGGGAGCCTTCCGGAAAATCGTAAACAGATAGCGAATAAACAAGTCCTTTTGATGAGAAAAACAGAACTTTATCATGCATCATTGCAGTAAAGAAGTGTGCAACATCATCATCCTCTTTTGTTTTCATTCCGCCTTTTCCTCTTGTAGCACGGTTTTGACGGGTGAAGGTATCAAGAGAAATTCTTTTAATATAGCCCTGGCTTGTTATAAAAACAGCCATTTGAGTATTAGGAGTCAGATCCTCAACGCTCATTTCCCCGTCTTCTGGAATAATCTGCGTTTTTCTATCGTCTCCGTATTTTTCCTTATCCTCTAATAGTTCAAGTTTAATTAGATTAAGAATTTTTTCTCTTGAAGATAGAATATCTTCATATTCAGCAATTTTCTTTAATAATTCTGCATGTTCTGCTCTTATTTTATCCTGTTCCAATCCTGTTAATCTTCTTAGCTGCATTTCAAGGATTGCATTTGCTTGTTCTGTATCTAAACCAAATTTATTAATTAAACCCGCTCTTGCCGATTCTGTATTAGGAGATTTTTTAATAAGTTCAATAACTTCATCCAATGAATTAAGAGCAATCATTAAGCCTTCTAAGATATGAGCGCGCATACGGGCTTTTTTCAAGAAAAACATTGTTCTTCTTGTTATTACATCTACCCTGTGTTCGATAAATTCAGATAGAACTTCATATAAATTTAAAAGCCTTGGCTGCTGACCAACAAGCGCAACAAGATTGAAACCAAAACTTGTTGAAAGAGCAGTTTGTTTGTATAAATTGTTTCTTACGATATCAGGTTTTGCGTCTCTTTTAAGTTCAATTACGATTCGCATTCCGTCTCTGTCGGATTCGTCTCTTAAGTCTGAAATCCCCTGGATTTTACCTTCTTTAACAAGTTCTGCGATTTTTTTAATTAACTCCGCTTTATTCACCTGATAAGGAATTTCAGTTACAATAATAGCGCTTTTCCCCTGACGGAGTTCTTCTATTGTTGAAACAGCTCTCATTTTAATCGAACCGCGGCCTGTTTCATAAGCTTTTTTAATTTCAGATGTTCCTACAATTGTAGCTGCGGTCGGAAAATCCGGTCCTTTAATATATTGCATTAAACCTTCTGTTGTAATATTAGGATTATCAATAAGAGCAATTGTACCATCTACAACTTCATCAAGGTTGTGAGGGGGGATATTTGTTGCCATGCCGACAGCAATTCCTGAAGTTCCGTTCAAAAGAAGCATTGGAAGTCTTGTGGGCAATACCGAGGGTTCTTCTAAGGATCCATCAAAGTTAGGCACAAAATTAACCGTTTCACAGTCAATATCAGCAAGCATTGCAGTTGTAATTTTGTGCATTCTTGCTTCTGTATACCTCATTGCAGCAGCGCCGTCTCCGTCAACCGAACCAAAGTTCCCATGGCCATCTACAGTTAGGTATCTAGTTGAAAAGTCTTGTGCCATACGAACAAGAGCTTCATAAACCGAACTATCACCATGGGGGTGGTATTTACCCAAAACTTCCCCTACAATACGTGCGCATTTTTTAAAGGGCTTATCAGGCGTCATTCCAAGTTCGTTCATTGCAAAAAGAATGCGTCTGTGAACGGGTTTCAAACCGTCTCGAACATCAGGCAGCGCACGACCTACAATTACACTCATTGCATAGTCGATATAGCAGCGCTTCATCTCGTCTCGAATATTAACAGGAACAATTTTTCCATCTTCAAATAAGCTTGTCTGAGCCAAAATACTCCTCCTTGGTTAGTCTTAATTATTATTATACAATAAACAATTAACTAAAGCAAAAGTATTAATTTATTTGCATAATACAAGCATTTGATGTATTATTTACAGTATGGATAAAAAAGTTAAATGGCCAAAAGAATATTTACACACCCCTTATTCTAAAAAATCTATTGAACAAATCTGGGATGATATTGATGGCTACTCCTTTGAATCATCATTTGAAAAAGAAGAAAAAAAAGATAAAATTGACTTTGTGGTTGTACTTCCGCCGCTTAATTATAAAGGAAAATTTTTAAAAGGCGTTTTTTATTCACAAGCTGTAGATAAAATTCTTGATACAATTCCTGGAATTAAGGATATGTTTATCTCAGTAGCTAATTCAATGTTTTCAAGCTATCCAATGTCTCAATCAGCGGATTGCTACTTTACTTCCTACAATAATCCCTTAAAAGAAGAGTATTATAGAAAAAAATATCCTCAAAAAGATGTAATTCTTATTCCATTACAGGATGCTGACTTTGCTAATGAATATGAAATGGCGCCGGTTAAAGGATATAAAAAAGATTTAGATATTTTTTGCACAACTTCCCCTTATCCTTTTAAGAATATTACCATGTTTGCAAAGGGAATAAAAGCTTATGAGAAAAAATACGGTAAGATTTTAAAAGTTGAATATGCTATTGGAATGAAAGAAGCAAAAAGACTAGAAGATGGGACTTTTGACTATTCTAAACTCAGAAGTGATGTCCAATTCCAGCTCGATTCATTGAAACTAATATTAGGGGGTAATATTGAAAAGTATATCGATTTCTATCCTTATATAAAACACGATGAACTTAAAAACCACTATTCAAGAGCAAAATGTGCTGTTTTGTGCTCCTTATTGGAAGGAAAAAACCGATTTATTCATGAAGCTCAAAGCTGCGATGTTCCAGTTATTGTTTTTAATGATTTTAATAAATATGCAAGAGGAAACCACCCTGCTTTTTACCCTCGGGGAGGAGAATACGTTCCTGAGTTTACCCCTGAAGCACTTGCTGATACAATTCATAAGGTAATAACTCATCCTAATGCATATACTCCAAGAGAAAGTTATTTAAAATACAGCGGAAGAAAAAATTTTATTGATAATTTAATTAGCTATATTCCTTATTATCAGTGGAATGTTCCTGATTACAATGGAAAAATTACAGATAATATCTGGATTAATTTAGCATTTCACTATAACTATCAAATTCCTTATTTTGACTTTATTTATGAAAAAAATACCCTTAATCACACCAGGGGAATAGAAAAAATTAAAGAACTTTATGATTATTATTCAACTATGATCTAAAATTGATTATTGAAATTTTTCCTGTAGAATTAGATTATCATGACAAATAAAAAAATAAAAATTGCACTTGTTTTTGGAACTCGTCCTGAGGCAATAAAAATGTGTCCTTTGGTTAAAAAACTAGAGCAAAATCCTTGCTTTGATGTTCTTACAATTGTAACAGCACAACACAGACAAATGCTCGACAGCGTTTTAGAGCTTTTTGATGTCAAACCTGATTATGACCTAAACCTAATGAAACCAAACCAGAATTTGTGGAGTTTGTCGTCAGACATTCTTCTTGAAACAAAAAAAGTATTCGAAAAAGAAAAACCAGACCTTGTTTTAGTCCACGGAGACACTACAACAGCAGGCTTGAGCGCTCTTAGTGCGTTTTATGCAAGAATAAAAATTGGTCATGTTGAAGCAGGGCTTCGAACTTTTGACAAGGATTATCCTTTTCCTGAGGAAATGAATCGAATATTAGTCGATTCAATATCGGACTTAATGTTTTGTCCGACTGACAAAGCTTGTAGTAATATAAAAGAATCAAGAATCAATAAAGGGGTTTATAAAACCGGAAACACGGTAATTGATGCACTTTTCTATGTTATTAAAAACAAAAAAGCAAATCTTGATTTTATTAACTTAAACCCTGATTTAAAGACAATTCTTGTAACCTCTCACCGAAGGGAAAACTTTGGAGAGCCTTTAAGAAACATTTGTTTTGCTATTAAGGAACTGGTTGAAAAAAACAAGAATATTCAAGTGGTTTATCCGCTTCATATGAATCCGAATGTTCGAAACACAGTAAAACCAATCCTTGATAATATCGATAGAATTAAATTAATTGAGCCTTTGGATTATCTTCCTTTCTGCGCTTTAATGAAAGAATCATCAATAATTCTAACCGATTCAGGAGGTGTTCAGGAAGAAGCACCTTCTTTAGGGATTCCAGTGCTTGTTCTAAGACAAGAAACAGAACGACCTGAAGCTCTTGAGTTCGGAGGGGTTAAGCTTGTCGGAACAAATAAAGAAACAATAGTTTCAACTGTTCAAGAATTATTGGATAATAAAAACGAGTATGAGAAAATGTCTAAGGCAATAAATCCCTATGGGGACGGATATGCTTGTTCTTATATTGAAAAAATAATACTCGAATACTTTAATCTATAGATTCCATTTGAGATTGCTCCTGTATTCTTTGCTGTTCAAGTCGAATTCTTTCTTCTTCTTGTCTTTGCTGCTCAAGGCGTTCTTGTTCCATTCTTTCCTGTTCAAGGCGTTCCTGCTCAAGTTTTTGTTGTTGTTCTTGGATTTGTTGTTGTTTTATAACTTCCATTAATTGCTGTGTTTGAATATCCTCTTCTTTTTCTTCAACCAGAACTTCAAGCTGGCTTTTAGCAAAAAGCGCAAGAACTATAAGAACAAAAATAAAAACAGCAGCGAGTTTTATATATCTTATACTTAATTTATCCATTGATACTACAACACCTACAAATCGGATTCTTCGAATAAGGAAGGGTTTTGAACTCACTTTTTAATCCATCAAAAATTAAAAGTTTATTCAATAAAGGATCCCCATATCCTGTTATAACTTTTAACACTTCCTGAGCCTGCAGGCTTGCTGTAACTCCAACAACAGCTGAAAGTGTAGAATATTCTTCTTTGTTAACAATATCTGGTTTTTGACTAATGCAGTTCAAACAACCTGTTTTTTTAGGAACAATGGTTGTAACTTGTCCAAAAAACCCTTTAGTTTGGCCATGAATTAAAATCTTTCTATTCTTTAAGGCAATTTCATTTAAAAGATACTTTGATTCAATATCATTAAAACAATCAACAAGAATATCATATCCTGCTATAGCATTAAGATAGTTAGTTTTATCAAGATAAATTTTATCAAGTTCAATTCTAACATCAGGATTATATTCAAGAATCCAATCCTTAGCCGATATTACCTTAGCGCGTCCTATGTTTCTGTATTTATGAATAGTATGACAATTGTAATCACTTTCTTGAAGAACTGCCCCGTCAATTACCTTAATTTGTCCTACTCCAAGGGCTGCAAGATTAGAAATAACGACAGATCCTCTTCCCCCTGCTCCTAAAACAAGGACTTTTGAGGCAAGCAGTTTTTCCTGCGATTTTAAGCTTATGCCGTTTTTTTCAAAATTTTTTCTATATTTGTTTAATCTAATCATTATGTTTGTTTTCAACTATTTCTACAATTTGTATTCCGTAACTATCCTCTATTGCAACAATTTTTCCTTTTGCTATAAGAATTTCATTAACATAAACATTAACAGGATCATTTTCGTTTTTATCAAGTGTAATTATTGAACCTGTATCATACTCGATAATATCCTTTAGGGAAAGTTTTGTTCTTCCCAATTCAGCGCACAACTTAACTTCAACATTGCCCACTTTAGCGATGTTTCTTAACTCTTGCGGATTTGATTGTTGACTAAGTTCTGACATTAAACCCTCTTATAATTTTATTTATAACATATAAATCAATGCTTGACTAATTGTTACAATTTATTGCAAATTTGAAAGATTCTTAACAAAAAGAGCCAAATAAGGGTCATTTTTATCCTTATCAATCAAAAATAAGACAAAGGGCTTGTCAAAGTCAAAATGACGGGGTTTTTGAGTTTCTTGAGGAAGTGCCATCATTAGTTCTGTCATTAAAATAGCTTCAGACTTTACCTTTCCTCCTTTTCTATCAAGATCCAGTTCAATTGTTTCAAGTGCTGTTGAAAAGTACAAATCAGTTCCTTTAATTTGCTTATTGCAAAGTTCTTTATAGTCTTTTTGCCCTTTAATTTTTAAATTTGGAATCTTAAGAGTATCAAGTTCTTGAAAACTTCTTGTTTCTCTAAAGTTTTCACTTTGAGCTAACATTCTTTTATAGCCTGATTGTAAACTGCTAATATTATCATATCGATATAAATAAACTATATCCCCTTCTTTAGTTAGAAGACTAACAGCATAATCGTTTTTGTCGTTATAATACAAAACCCTAACATTATCATCCAGTTGTTTTTTTGATTTAGAACTTATTCCAAAATAATCAAATTTATTAGCCGAGCCATTAAAAGAATCCTTTTCAAGTTCATCAAAAGCGCTTTTAAAACTAAAAGACTTTTTAAGCATTGCATAAGCATAATAGCGCCCTTTTCCTTCGGACCAATCTAAACTATTCACAATGTCTGATTTTTCGCTAAATTTTTTTCTTATTCCCTTGTTAATTTCTTCTTTGGCTTTAGGACTTGTTTTACCATAACTTGTATAATAAGAGCTTTCATTAAGCATAGTGGAGTCAAATTCTTTATTGTTTAATCCTTTTAATTCCAGGGTTTGATCTTCACCAACAAACTCAATTTTATCAAGTTTTAATACATTTTCTTTCATATCGTTAAAAACAAGCTGAAAAGTCCCGACCCAAAGGTTATTTCCTTCTTTTAGGGGAGAAGAAGAAAGAGTCAGGATGTTAAGGTCTTTATTATTATCGCTAATTAAATTCTCAGCCATACAAGAACACATAAAAAAAGCAAAGAAAAATAATAATATAATTTTTTTCATTAAAAAACTCCCTCCAAAAAATATAATTTTCTTAATTGTACCATAAATAATAATTAAAAAAGCTCCTTAAAAGGAGCTTTTAATCATAGATTAAACAATTAATCTTTCAAAAGGAGCAGTCAAGGGGTTTTATGTCCTTGAACGTCAACCTTCTATAATATTAATTCCACAAGTGTTTATTCTGTAACACTTTTGTTAAGATTTGTTAAATATAGAGCTGAATAACAATCTTTTGCCTTTAAATTAAAACGGCGGGTTTTAGGGTTTCTGCTTTAACTTTGCCAATTTTATCAAATTTTAAAAGCTTATCTTCCATATCATTAAAACAAGCTGAAAAATCCTGACCCCAAAGTTATTTCCTTAATTCAAGAAAGAGGAAAAAGGGTCAGGATATTGAAGTCTTTTGAACACATACTGCAAGAAAGAATGATAGAAGCATTAATTATCCTATTTTAATAATTTTTCTAAATCAACAATCTTTAGTGCAAGATAAGGGTCTTTTTTGTCTTTATCAACTAAGAACATTACAAAAGGCTTGTCAAAGTCAAAATGACGGGGTTTTGGTCCAGCACTTGGGCCAACAGCAGTCAATCGGGTCATTATCATTGCTTCTGATTTAACTTTTCCTCCTTTTTCATTCAGCTCAAGTTCAATTGTTTCAATCGCCTGGGAGAATTCAAGATCTGTTCCTTTAATTTGTTTGTTGCATAATTGCGGATATTCTCTTTGGTCTTTAATTTTTAAATTAGGAACTTTCAATGTATCAATTGAGGTAAAGTTTTTGTTGCCATTAAAGTTTTTAGTTTTTTCATTCAGTTGTTTGTATAGTTCATTAAAGTTTTTATCACTATTTGTCCTATATAAATAAATTATATCTTTTTCTTTAGTTAAAAGACTAACAGCATAGTCATCATAGCCATTGTAGAACAAAACATTGACATTCTGCGCTAAAACAGACTTTGATTCTTTTTGGATACCAAAAAAGTCAAATGTTTCTTCTGATTGGTTGAAGGGGAATTTTCCAAGGTTATCAAAAACTTCAAGAAAATGGAAATCTTTTTTTAACATTGCATATGCATAAAGTTTTCCAGGAGCTTTTGTCCAATCAAAGTTATCAACAATTCCTGAGGTTTCGTTGAACTTCTTTTTAATTCCCTGTACAATATTAATTTTAGCTTCCGGACTAACTTCGCCGTAGCTTGTAAAGTAGCTGGATTCATTAAGCATTGTAGAGTTAAACTCTTCATTATTCAAGCCTTTTAGCTCTTGCGTCGGTTCTTCTCCAACAAACTGAACACGCTTTAGCTTTAGAACCTTATTTTTCATATCATTAAAAACTAACTGAAAAGTTCCCACCCAAAGGTCATTTCCGCCTGTTAAGGGAGAGGAGAATAAAGTCAGAATATTAAGTTTTGTATCGTTTTGTTGAGCTGATTGAGCCTGAGGAAGCGGATTTGCTGACTCCTCAACGTTTATTGGAGCATCAGGGGTTTTTTCAACAGTATCAACCGGGGGTTTGAAAGTATCTTTAGGTTCAGCTGCGACTTTTTTTTCATTGCAGCCCGATAATCCTAAACTCAAAAACCCTAATAATAGAATAGATAATATTTTTTTCATAATTTTTCTCCTAATAAGCTAAATTCTAACACAAAAAAAATTTTTATGATACACTTTTTGTATGAGTGAACTATTAATGCCTGCAGGAAGTATTGAAAAAATGAAATATGCGCTTAGCTATGGAGCTGATGCGGTTTATCTCGGGCTTAGCGATTTTTCGCTTCGCGCACTAAGAAAAGGTGAATTAATTGATGAAACAAACCTTTCAAGAAGCGTTAGAATTGCTGAATCACTTCAAAAAAAAGTTTATTGCACCCTTAATATTTTTGCCTATGATGATGATATTAAAAAACTCTATCAAACATTAGATATTATTAAAGATGCAAAGCCTCACGCGCTCATTATCAGCGATTTTGGGATTTTTCGAATAGTTAGGAAATATTTAGCTGATATTGATATTCATATATCAACCCAAACAAACACCCTTAATAGTGAAGCTGTTAAATTCTATAGGGATTTGGGTGCATCAAGGGTAATATTAGCGCGCGAGCTGTCTTATAAGCAAATTGAAAAAATAAGAAAAGAAGTAGCAGATATTGAACTTGAAACGTTCATACACGGTGCTCAATGTATGGCATATTCCGGCAGATGCTTATTATCAGACTATTTAACACAAGGCAAAAGAAAAGCAAATCAGGGATTGTGTGCTCAAGCCTGCAGGTGGAGCTATAAATTAGTAGAAGAAACAAGACCTGAACAATATTATGAAATTGTCGAGGATGATAAGGGTTCTCATATAATGTCTACCAAAGATTTATGTCTTGTTAAACATGTTAGAGAACTATCACAGCTTGGAATTGATTCTCTTAAGGTTGAAGGAAGAACAAAAAGCCTTTATTATGTTTCAGGAGTTGCAAAAGCCTATAGAAAAGTTTTAGATGGAGTTTTATCAGCGGATGATGCGTATTTAGAACTTAAAAAAACAGGCAATAGAGGTTTTACACAAGGGTTCTTTTTGGGGGATAACAATTCAACAAGTTATTCTTATGATATTTCTAAAGGTCTTGCAGGGGCTGATTTTTTAGGGATTTTCCAGGAAAAAACAGGGGATAATACCTATAAACTCTTAATGAAAAACAAAGTTTTATTGAATGACAAGGTGGAAATTATTACCCCTAATTATTCAACAGGTGCTGTTGTTACAAGAATTGAACATCCAAAAAAAGGTGAAATTGATACTGCTAATACAAATGATGAAATAAACTTAACTTTTGATTGTGAAACTAAAGATTGGGTTTGTGAATCCAATTGGGCATTATTGAGAACAAAAGGAATAAAAGAATGTTTCTAAAACCCGATTATAATCTTGAATCAATTTATGATATTGATATTGAACAGTTGGTCAATAAAAAAATTAAAACTCTTTTTTTCGACCTTGATTCAACTTTAATGAAATCAAAAACCGGTAAGTTTTCCTTTAAAACCCTCCAGTTTCTTAATGACCTTAAAACAAACTTTATAATTGCAATTGTTACCAATAATAAAAATTTAGATTATATTAAAAAAGCTCAATCCCAGATTGATGTCCCTATTTACTATAGAGCAAAAAAACCTGATACCCTTGTTTTGCTTAATGCTTGCAAGGATTTAGGGGTTTCACCCAAAAACTGCGCTTTTATAGGAGATAGACCCTTAAGCGATATTCTGGTTGGAGTTCGATGTTCAATGACAACAATTCTTGTTGATTCAATTTCTAAAGACGAAGAAAATTGTATTGTAAGATTTGCAAGATTCTTAGAAAGATTAACAATCAGCAAATAAAGTTTTAGATAATGTTTTTTTAATTCCTTAAGGTTAAACTCATTTGTTAGTTTAATAAAGGAGTTTTTTATGTGCAAAACTTACGATGCAATTTATGAATTATCAAACCATGTTGAATCTAATATTCTTATTTGTGTGCTTAATCACTTCAAGGTTGAAGGCGAACTTCACAGCTGCGGGGATATATTCGGTCAGAAAGAATGTTATGAAGGAATTATCACCTTAAAAGATGCTAAAGTGCATTGTCCTAAGACTAATACTACTAAAGAATTTAAATGGTTCAATATCTCCTCTAAACACATTGAAGCTTTTGCTTTTAAGTGTTGTGAAATGTAGTAAAAATAATTGGCAGATAAAAAAATTATCTGCCAATTTTTCTTTATTTGCTATACAATTATAAGAGTGGAGGAAAAAATGAAAAGAGCATATATTAGTGTTTCCAATAAAGAAAATATTGAAGTTTTAGCAAAAAATCTTGTTAATAATAACTATGAAATAGTATCAACAGGAGGAACTTATAAGTATTTAAAAGATAAAGGGTTTAGTCCAGTTGAAAGTTCAACTATAACAGGTTTTGAAGAGTTATTGGAAGGGAAAGTCAAATCCCTGCATCCTAAGATTTTTTCAGGGATTCTTGCAAACAACAAAGAAAGAACGAACGAAGAAATCATCCCCTTTGACCTTGTTGCAATTGACCTATATCCTTTTGAACAATATTTGGATAAAAATATTGATGAAGAAACTCTTTTTTCAAACATTGACATAGGAGGAGTGGCAATATTAAGAGCAGGGGCAAAAAACTACCAAAACGTTATTGTAATATCAGATAAAAAAGACTATTCTATTGATTTAGCTCTTGTTGATGAGAAAAAAAGACAAGAACTTGCACTAAAGGCTTTTATTAAGACCTCTAAATATGATTCAATAATTGCAAAAAAACTAAGTCAGGATTTTTCAATTGAACAAGCTTATAAAGTCTATAATTTTTCAAAAATTCAAGACCTTAGATACGGTGAAAACCCCCACCAGAAAGCTTCTTTATTTAGCTACAATAAAGAAATTGACTGGGAGTTATTAAACGGCAAGGAAATGTCATACAACAATTTTTTAGATTCCACAGCAGCAATTGAAATTAACAGTGAGTTTTTTGATGTTCCCTGCTGTACAATTGTAAAACACTTAACCCCTTGCGCTGTAGCTTTGTCATCTAATATTGAATCCGCTTTTGATAAAGCTCTTGATTCAGACCCGATAAGCCCTTTTGGAGGAATTGTTGCCTTAACAAAAGAAGTCAGCTTGAATTTAGCAAAAAAACTAACAGCAATGTTTCTTGAAGTAGTTATTGCGCCTGACTACGACTCTCAGGCATTAATAGAGCTTAAAAAGAAAAAAAACTTAAGAGTTATAAAACTCAACACTCCTTATAAAGAAATTAGTAAATTTTGTGATGAAGAAATAAGACTGACTCCCCTAGGAGCACTAATCCAGCAAAAAGACACAAAAGAACTTGACCCTAAAACTTTTAAGGTTGTATCAAAGAAAAAACCTGAACAAAAAGAACTTGAAGATGCAATTTTTGCTTTTAAAGTTGTAAAACACGTAAAATCTAACGGCATTGTTGTAGCAAAAGACTTAAGAACAATAGGAATTTGTGCAGGTCAGACAAATAGGGTTGCAAGTGTTGAAATTGCAATTAACAGAATTTGTGATTCACCTAAAGGAGCTGTGGTTGCAAGTGACGGATTCTTCCCTGCGATTGATAATATTCAAATAATGGCGCAGAATAGAATAAGTACAGTAATCCAGCCCGGGGGAAGCATTAAAGATAAAGATGTAATTGAAACAGCGGATAAATACGACATTTCAATGATTTTTACAGGAATAAGGCACTTTAAACACTAAGGAAAAACAATGAATAAACAAATAAGAGCTCTGTTAGGACTCAGTTTCGGACATTTTAATATTGATTTATACGCAGCAATACTTGTTCCTTTGTATCCTGTAATAACAGCAAAACTTGGAATTAACCTGGCTTCAATTAGTCTTATTATTGCTCTTGGACACCTTGTTTCTTCTATGATGCAGCCATTATTCGGATATTTTGCAGATTGCCTGCGCCATAGAGTCTTTATGGTCTGGGGGCTTGTTTTATCAAGTGTTTTTATCCCTCTTGCAATTAAAACAAACACTGTTTTTTTATTCTTAGCTTGTTTATTAACAGGGATGATAGGAAACGCATTTTTTCACCCCCAGGTTAGCGCTTTAATTAAAGATTTCAACAAAAACAATCCGAATTTATCGCGCGCAATGGGGATTTTTCTTGGCTTAGGAACAATTGGATATGCCATTGGTCCTTATGTTGCAACTTTGGTTTATAAGCTGAAAAACGAAGACGGATTGCTGTATTTAATAATCCCTGGGTTATTATCGGTAATCTTTATGTACTTTTTTGTTCCAAGAATGCCCGAAAAAGACTGCTATATCAAAGAAAACTTTTTTGTCATTATTAAAGAAATACTAAAAAACAAAACCTGCGTGTTTTTATTGTTAATATCAACAATAAAATCGGCTGTAAGTATCAGTTTTGGAACTTATATTCCTTTTTTGCTTCAAAATAAGGGCTTTTCGCTTCAACAAACAGGTTTAATTGTAACATTGTTTTTTATATCCGGAGGATTAGCTACAATTGTAAGTTCAAAATTTGAAAAAAAACTTGGAGCCAAAGGGGTTATAGTTTTATCGTTTCTAACAATTCTTCCTCTAACAATCGCTTTTCTTATAACCCTAAATTACTCAAGAATCCTATCTTGTTTTCTTTTTATCTTAAGCGGATTTTTTATACTTCTTAGTGTTGGTGTTATTCTTGTTGAAGCGCAGAATTCAATTCAAAAATACACAGGGGTAATTTCAGGTTTCATGCAAGGGTTCAGCTGGGGCTTAGGAGCTTTGTTTTTAGCTCCCCTGGGAGTAATCGGACAAAACTTCGGGGTTGATAAAATATTAATCTTAATGTCTTTAATTGCTTTTATTATTGGGATTTATACCCTAAAAAGAAAAAGTCTTTAGTTTTTCACCTAACATATAAATCGACCCTGAGCATATTCTCAAACCCTCTTTAGGAATTGTATTAACTAAAAATTTCTTATACTTTTCATCCAGATCATCAAGTTTTAGTGCATTTGGATGGCTAAATTCAACAAAAAACAATGAATCGTTGTCTTTTAATAATATATCAAGCATTGTTTTATAATCTTTGTTTTTTAAACAGCCAAAAATGAAAGTTTTCTTTTCTCCTATAAAGTTTTCATCCAAAAACTCTCTTAAAGCTTTAGCCCCGCTTGGATTATGAGCACAATCAACTAAAACTCTTTTTTTAGTGTCTAAATCCATTCTATAGCACCAGTTAATGTTTTTAAAAACCGATTCATTAATTCTAAAACCCAAAACCTCAGCTGCCATAAGCGCAAGAGCAAGGTTTTTTCCCTGATGGGCACCTAATAAAGAAAACTCAATTTTTTTATTATTCCAATAAAAATAATTCTTATCCTTAAACTCCGTTTTAATAAAATCAGCTATAACAACCTTTGCGCACTTTTCTTTTGCAGTTTTTACAACAACATCAAGTCCAAGGTTATCTTTATTTACAATAACAATCGAGTTTTTCTTAATAATACCTGCTTTTTGCTGTGCAATTTCATCAATTGAATTACCCAATCTTTCTTTGTGGTCATAGTCAATTGTTGTTATAATGCTGATAGAATCCCTAACTGCATTAGTCGCATCAAAAAGCCCTCCAAGACCGGTTTCAAGAACAACATAATCAACTTTTTTAATGTAAAAATAATAAAAAGCAGCTGCTGTTAAAAGTTCAAATTCACTTAAGTTAATGTTATTGTTAAGTGCAAGATTATTAACTTCTTCAATAAGGCGGTTAAAAATACAGGGGGAAATATCTTCACCATTGACTTTTATTCTTTCTTCGTAGTTAAAAAGATGAGGACTTGAATAAAACCCGACTTTAAAACCATTATCAAGAATAATATCGTTAATAATCCTGCAGGTAGAACCTTTGCCGTTAGTTCCTGCTATATGAATAACTTTGTATTTATCCTGGGGGTTATTTAGGAGTTTTAGAATTTGTTCAATTCGCTCTAAACCGAGTTTTATTACAAATTTGTCTTTTGATTGCAGAATTTTTTCAGCTTTTATCACTTTTCAACTGCCTTATTAATTTGCTTAACAATCTCAATTGATGCATTCAGCTTCGCTCTTTTATAAGCATTGTAGGATAAATCCGACAATAGTTTTTTATCATTCATTAAACTATCAACTGCTTCAAATAGAGTTTCGCTATTGCAGTCTTTATCTTCAATCATAATAGCAGCATGGTTTTCAACAAAATTCATTGCATTTTTCTTTTGATGATCACAGCTTGCATAAGGATAAGGAATGAGAATTGAAGGCAGAGAAGAAGCACAAATTTCAGACAAACTCAAAGACCCTGCCCTTGAAACAACTAAATCACTTGATAATAAAGCTAAGTACATTTTCTCAATAAAAGGCTGTAAAACAAGATTATCAGGCAAAACCTGAAACTCTTCAAGAATTTTTTTTGTTACTTCATCGAAATTTTTCTTGCCGGTCTGCCAGATAATTTCAATGTTTTCTTTATTTGCATATTCCTTAAGGATTTTAAATGATGAATTGTTTATAGTGCGAGCCCCTAAAGAACCTCCCATTATTAGAATTGTGAATGCATCTTTTAAGGATAGCTCTTCTCTTGCTTGTTTTTTTGAGATATTCATAAACTCTTGTCTTACAGGATTGCCGTTTACAAAGACTCTATTTGTATTAAGGTACTTTTTTGCTTCATCAAAAGAAACTGAAACACTTTTTGCACTTTTTGAAAAAAACCTTGTAACAATCCCTGGCTGAATATCTGAATCATGCAGTACATAAGGGATTCGAAGAATTAAAGCGCAAAATAAAATAGGGGCGCAAATATATCCTCCAGTTGCAAAAACAACACTAGGCTGATACTTAAAAACATATTGAAGAGCCTTCAGGCAGGAAACAAAAAGCCCGAACATCCAGATAATAAACTTAAAAGTAAACTTGCGCGGCATTCCTTTAGCGCTGTAGCTCAAAAAATTAAACCCGTATTTTTGCGCAATTTCATATTCAAGATTTTTTTTATTTCCAAGATAGAAAATATTTTTATTATCAACACCTTCTTTTTTAAGTTCGTTTATAATTGCTACAGCGGGATAGATATGCCCTCCTGTACCCCCTCCTGTTATAAAGTAAACTTTTTCTTTTTTATTGTTGAACATAATGAACTATCCTTTGAACTCGTTTTTTAGATATATTAATTAAAACACCAATCATACATAAAGAAACAAATAAACTTGACCCCCCGTAACTTACAAAAGGAAGAGGAATCCCTGTAGCAGGAACAAAAGAACTTGCTACAGACATATTGGTAAAAGCTTGAAAACAGATTGAAAAAGTAATTCCAACAGCTAAAATTTTTCCAAACATATCAGGACATTTTTTAGCAATTATAAAACCTCTGTGCAAAAATATTCCAAATAAACAAATTAAGAAAAAACACCCCAAAAAACCAAACTCTTCGCCTATTATTGCAAAGATAAAATCTGTATGTCCTTCAGGGAGCCAGGAAAGTTTTTGTTTGGAGTTTCCAAAACCAACTCCAAAAAACCCGCCTGAGGAAAACGCAACCATTGATTGAATAATATTATACCCTGCTCCAAGAGCGTCTGAAAAAGGATTCCACCAGACTTTAATACGTTGCAGCTGATAACCCCTTATTGTTGTTGCAACAACAAGAGCGCCAAAACCAAAGGCGCCTGAAATAATCTTGGTTGAACCGCCAGCAACATAATACATTGCAAGGGTTGTAGTAAGAAGAAGTATTATCATTGATAAGTTAGGCTGAGCATATATTAAAAGAAGCATTAGAGAAAAAATTAAATAAAAAGGATACTTCCTTGAATCAAATATCTTGCAATCACGGGAAAATAAAGTTGCAAAGTAAAGAACCAAAGCAGGTTTTGCCATTTCAGAAGGCTGAAACTGCAAAGGACCAATAACTAACCAGCGTTTTGCTTCATTAACAGTAATTCCTAAAGGCGAAAACTTAACCAAAGCAAGGGTTGTAAGGACGAATAAAGCTAAAAATCCCGAGAAAGGTTTTAGTTTTCTATAGTCAAATCTTGAAAAAAACCACGCGCCGGCTATTCCTCCAACAAGCCAGATCAACTGTTTTAAGGTAAAAGAAAAAGGATTATCTCCATTGCTTATTGCTTTAGGAGCAGAAGCAGAGAAAACAGCCATGATTCCAAATACAACTATAAAAACTACAAGAACAATTAAGATATTGTCAGCTGGTGTTCTTGTATATGTTGTATTGGTCCTTGTTTCAAATGATTTATTTCTTTGATAGTACATATTCTCTAAAAGCTTCTCCTCTTTTTTCATAGCTTTCAAACATATCAAAACTAGCGCAGGCAGGACTCAATAAAACTACATCCGGTTTATCTAGTGATGCAATATCAATAGCTTCTTCAAGAGTTTTAGAATTAACAGTATTCATATAGCCTTGTTCGAATAATTCATTCTTGAATCGATTCGTTGCTTCACCGATTAAAACCACTTTAGATATTCTTTCCTTAATTGCTTTAATAAACTCAGCTAATGTTGTTTTTTTATCTCTTCCTCCTGCAATTAATACAACTTTTTTGTTCTTAAATGAATTAATAGCAACAACGCTTGCTTCAGGGTTAGTTGCTTTTGAATCATTATAATAATCAGTTTTGTCAATCGTTCTTATAAACTCTAACCTATGTTCAATTGCCTTAAAGGTTATAAGTGCTTCTTTAATAGCAGAATTATCAAGTTTTAGTATTTTTGCTGCAATAATTGATGCCATCACATTTTGAAGATTGTGCGGACCAACAATTTGTAAATCATTAATATCAACAATTTCTTCATTTTCGAAAAATATCTTATTGTTTTTTACATAAGCACAATTTTTTTGATTAAGCCCACTTAAAGAAAAGAAACAAACATTGCCTTTAGTTTTTTGGGCTAATGCTCTTAGTCTGTTATCATCATAATTAAGAATAGCATAATCTGAACTATCAAGGTTATAAAAAGGTTTTGCCTTGGATTCAAAATACTCATCAAGGGTTTTATGCCAGAGAATATGGTCAGGAGTAAGGTTGCAAAAAACTGCAATCTTGGGTTTTAAGCTATTGGAATAATAAAGTTGAAAAGAACTTGCCTCAACTACATAGTAATCAGGATTATCATTAATATATTCCAATGGACTGACTCCAATATTGCCGCAACAGGGAGCATTGAATTTTTTTGATAGAATATGGCTGATTAAAGCAGTAGTTGTAGTTTTTCCATTTGTTCCCGTTATTACAACCATTTTTTCATTATTATTAAAAGAAGTAAACTCAATATCTGAAAAATATTTGATATTTTCTTCTTTAAGTTTTGCAATTATAGCTGAATCAGGAGGAATTGAGGGGCTTAGAATGCAAAAACTGCTTCCTTTGATAAAATCATCGCTATGAGAGCCAAATTCAATTTTTACTCCTTTTTTTTCAAGTTCTTTAATTATAGAATCATCTTTTTCTTTTTTTTCATTGTACTCTGAAATATAAACCCTGCATTCCTTGCTAAGAAAGTAATTAGCAGCACTAATGCCTGTTTTTGAGAATCCTAAGATTAATACTTTTTTGTTTTGCAATTCTTTTTCCATTTTTTACCCTAACCTAAAATAATAATATAATCCCACAGCAGCACTTGAAAAGATTAGAGTTATTAAAGTGAACACTATAACAATTTTGTTTTCACTCCAGCCTGAAAGTTCAAAATGGTGGTGAATAGGGCTCATTTTAAAAACTCTTTTAGCAAATAATTTAAAACTTGTAACCTGAATCATAACAGATAGTGTTTCAAGAATAAAAACAACAGCTATAGGAACCAGGTATAGTTCAAATTTCCCCATTATTGATATTGTAGCCAATAATCCTCCGAGTGCAAGGCTTCCTGTGTCACCCATAAAGATTTTAGCAGGTTTTTTGTTATAATACAAAAACCCAAGACAAGCAAAACTTGCGCTTATTGAAATTATTGCCAAACCAAGATTGTCGTTAAAATAACAAATTATAGCACAAGCAAGAAACGCAATTACACTTGAACTTGCAGCAAGCCCGTCTAAACCATCCGTTAAGTTAAGCGCATTGGAGGCTCCTACCATCATAAAGACTACAAAAACAGGGTAGAACCAACCGAGATCAAAGTGGAAATTGAGAAAAGAAACTTGTGTTTGATTGGAAAAAATTATATAAAAAGCAGGCAGCATTGCAACTGCAATCTGCAAAAGCATTTTAGCTCTTGCTGATAAGCCAAGGTTTTGCTGCGCTTTAACTTTTTTAATATCATCTTCAAAACCTGTAAAGGTGTAGAAAATTAAAGTCATAAGAACAATTAGTGCGCTGGTTGAAACTTTCTGAGCCATAAAAAGAGCAATTAAAGATGCAATTATTATTGAAAGCACTATAAAAACACCTCCCATTGTAGGTGTTTTTTCTTTACAAGCATGCATTTTTGCCACTTCTTCTCTCAAATACTGAGAACAAGCTTTTTTCTTCATAAAATCGATATAAGGAATACCGAATAACAAACAAAGAACAAGGGCAATCAACCCGGCTACACTAATCATTATCATAATTTTCCACCATTTCAATTATTTGTTCAAACTTCATTGACCTTGAGGCTTTAAGAAGTATTGTTGTGCCTTTGGGAACATTATCTGCAATATATTGAGCACAACTTTCATTATTCTCAAATTCAATACTTTCTAATGTCGCATTCCTTGCAATATGACGGGCTAAAACGCCTACTGTAAGAAGTTTTATGCCTTTATAAGAAGATAAAAACTCCCCTATTTGTTTATGATAGAGAATTTTATCTTTTCCTAATTCTCCCATGTCCCCTAAAACCAACAATACCGGCTTTTTATAGACTGACAAAAAAGTCTTAATAACTGCACTCATTGATTCAGGGTTTGCGTTATAACTATCATTAATAAAAGTTAAACCTTTAACAGTGGTCTTTTCCCAGCGTTTTTCAATTGGTTTATAGTCCAACAGCCCCTTTTTAATGTTTTCAATACTAACTCCTTTATAAAGCGCTGCTTCAATTACTAAAAGCGCATTGGAGATATTGTATTCCCCGGGTTGAGTTATTCTATATGTTTCTTTTTTATAGTCAAATTTTGTTATATCAACATTTGTTTCAATATTGGCAGCATTATTTAATGAAGTAAATATCTTTTTACCTTGATAATTAATATTATTCTTAATTCTATCGCAGTCAACACCTATAAAAAGCCCGTCTTTTTTTAAATTAGATACAATTTCACATTTTGCTCTTGCAATATTTTCAAGCGTCCCTAACCGCTCCAAGTGGGCTGAGCCTACAGATGAAATTATTCCTATATCAGGATTGGAATAATTAGACAAAAGTTCAATTTCACCAAGATTTCTCATGCCCATTTCAACAATTAAAACTTGAGTATCATTTGCCATGGTAAACATTGTTTCACATAGACCAATTTCATTATTGTGATTCAACAGAGTCTTATGGGTTTTGTATTGGGTTTGAAAAACACTGCTTAACATCTCTTTTGTTGTAGTTTTTCCGCAAGAACCCGTGATTGCTATAACAAAAGGGTTTATTTTATTTCTTATATACTGCGCAAGTTTTAAATAAGCAATTAAAGAATTTTTAACATACAATACAAAAGAAGCTTTCTTGTTAATCTTAAACTTATCCTGGGTAAAGTATCCAAGAGCGCCTTGTTCTAATGCTTTATCAATAAAATTGTGCCCGTCGAAATTTTCCCCTCTTAAAGGAAGATAGACATCAAGCGGTTTTAGTTTTCTTGTGTCGGTTGAAATTTCAAAAAGAGTATCATTATTATACGACTCGTTTTTGTATAGTACTTCACAATTCAAACAGTTAACAATTTCATCTAAGTTAAAAAGCAAGGTTTTCTCCTAAAGAAAATTTCTTATAGTACAATTTTATATCAAAAAATACTTTCAACAAGTTAAGTTTTATTATAAAATAAAACTATGATAAAAATTGCATTAATTCCTATTGATAACCGCCCTATCTGCTATGATTTAGCTTTTGATATTCTATCAATGGATAAAGATATTAAACTTTTTGCTCCGGATTTATCTATCTTAGGAGGATTAACAACTAAAACAGATAGTGAAAAACTATTATCCTTTATTGATTCGCTTAGTAATATTGATTACTTTATAGTCTCTCTTGATACCCTTGCCTGGGGCGGATTAGTTGCATCAAGAAGGTGCGAGGACAGCTATAGTACAGCTAAAGATAGGATTGACAAATTCTTAACAACAATTTCAAAAAAAGCAGAAAAAATCCTTGCTTTTTCTTCTATCATGCGAATTTCAAATAACAACATCAACGAAGAAGAAAAACCTTACTGGGATAAGTGGGGAAAAAGGATTTTTGATTGGTCATATTATCTTGATAAATCAAATAGAGAACAAATTGAAAACTGTGTTATTAATAAAATTCCCGATTATATTCTTGATGATTATTTAAATACAAGAAAAAGAAACTTTGAAATTAACAAATACTATTTATCTTTAGCAAAACAAGGGTTTTTTGATACTTTAGTCTTTTCGAAAGACGATTGTGCGCAATTCGGACTCAATGTAGCTGAAGCAAGAGAACTTGATGCAATTATTAAAAAAGAAAAAATTAAAAATGCAAAAATTAAAACCGGGGCGGATGAAATCCCTCTAAGTTTACTTGCAAGAGCTCTTGGGGGTGAAATTAAAATCAACCCTATATTTACAATTCCTGAATCGAAAGATCTAGTCTCTAAATATGAAGATATTTCAATTTTTGATTGTGCAAAAGGACAAATTGAACTTGCGGCTTGCACAATTGATAATGAAAACCCGGATTTAAACTTAATTGTTAATAACTTTGAAAAAACCCAAGGGGATCTGGTTTTAGGTGATATTATCAATAAAAACAATAAAAAAATCAATTACAAAAAACCATACTGCATTGCAGATGTGAACAACGCAAACGGAGCTGATCAAGGATTAATTGAAAACTTATTAAAAAACGACATTAAAGACTTTTTTGGCTATTGTGCTTATAATACAAGCGCAAATACCATAGGATGCGCCTTATTAGCAGCAAAAACCAAGTTTTTAGCGCTCAAAAAAGGAACTTATAATGAAGATGCCTTTAAAAAGCTCCAGTTTATAAGGCTTTTAGACGACTGGGTTTATCAGGCAGTCTATCGAAAACAGGTAAGGGATAATAATCCCAATTTTCTTGAAACGCTTCAAAAAATCGAACCTCAATTAAACTACAAAGCAAAAATAATATCTGATTTTTTGAATTATTATCCTAAAAAAATCAGCTATTCACTTCCCTGGGATAGGAGCTTTGAAATAAGGATTAAATTAAGTTAAGTTTTAATAGGATACTATCCAGTTTTTTAGATAATTCCTCAATTGATGAATTATTTTCAATAATAAAATCTGCTTGGTTTTTTCCCTTATCAACCTGGCAATCCATTCTTTTTTTTGCCTGAGCTTCATTCAATCCGTTTCTTTGTTTTAGTCTTTCAAGTCTTAAGTTATAAGGAGCATCGACAAAAATTGTTTTATCAAATAGCCCTTCAAATTGTTCTTTATATAAAAGTGCTCCTGAAACAAAAACAGCAGGTGTTTTTTCGTGTTTTTTAAATAAATCGATAATATATTGTTTTAACTTGGGATAAATAATACCTTCAAGCTTTAAAAGTTTTTTTGAATCGTAAAAAACAATTGAAGCAATTTTTTTCTTATCAAAAGTTTCAAATTCCTCAAAAACTTTCTTAGAGTTTTTTAGAATAACATTTGAAACCTTATCTAAATCAACAACCAAAAACCTTTTTTCCAGTAGTTTTTCAACCTCGCTTTTTCCTGAAGCAATTAAACCTTGAAGTGCAATTTTTATCATTCAATATCTTTCTTTTCAATTAATTATATAGTATAATTCAAATTGTAAGATTTTAAAAGGAGTAAGAAAGTGACTTCAAATCCGATGTTAAGAACAAACATAGCTGAAAATGTTATGCTGGATTCTAAACCAATGACAATAACAGGTGCTGTTAATAAAACTTTAATTCTTGTTGCAATTGTAGTTGCCTGCGCTTTTTTCACCTGGAATATATGCGCTCAGGGCTTTTTTGATAAAGCTATACTTCTTATGAAAGCAAGCGCAATTGCAGGTTTGATTCTAGCAATTATTACCTGTTTTAAACCAAAGGTTTCAAAAATTACAGCTCCTGCTTATGCAGTTTGTGAAGGATTGTTAGTTGGAACAATAAGTTATTTATACAATTCCCTGTTTGATGGAATTGTTGTTAACGCGCTTGCCATTACAATTCTAACTTTAGTTGTAATGCTTGTTTTGTACCAGCAAAAAATAATAAGCGCTACACCAATGTTTAAAAAAGTAATTTTTATATCAACCGCAGCTGTTGCAATTTTCTATCTTGTGGGTTTTATTGGAGCACTATTTGGTCATCCTATGACAATTTTTAACGGAGGTTTGGTTGGAATTGGTGTGAGTCTTGTAATTTGTGCTATTGCAGCATTTAACTTCATTATCGACTTTGATTTTATTGAACAGGGAGAATTGAACAATATTCCTGATTATTATGAATGGTACGGAGCTTTTGGTCTTTTAGTAACCCTTGTTTGGCTGTACTTAGAAATCTTAAGACTTCTTGCCCAGCTAAGCAGAAGAAGATAGTCTAATAATGCAGTATCGACAAATTAAAATTAAAGATAATACAAAAAAAGTTGAAAGCTCAAGTAAAGATAGTCTCTTAGATGAGCTTTTAGCTTTAAGGGGAATTACTTTAGAATCTCAAATTAAGGATTATCTTAACCCTGATAAAGAAAACTTCATATCGCCCTATGTTTTTTGCGATATGCAAAAATCAAAAGTTAGAATCGATAAAGCAATTAAGAATAAGGAAAAAATTCTAATCTGGGGTGACTTTGACTGTGACGGGGTAACTTCAACAACAATTCTATATAAAGCATTAAGTGCGCTAAATGCCTCTATTGCAACTTTTATTCCTAACAGGTTAGCTCACGGACACGGTTTAAACACAAAGGAATTATTAAAATTTGTCGCTAAAGAAAAAGTCAAACTTGTAATCAGCGTAGATTGCGCAAGCAGCAATATTAGTGAAATTAACTTACTTAAAAGCCTAGGGGTTGATACAATTGTAACAGACCACCACACAATTGATACAGAGGCTCCAAACAGCTATGCAATAATCAATCCTCAGGTTAAAAATGCAATAAAAGAGGATGTTTCAATTGAAACAATAACTTCTCTAACTTATAACTGCGGGGCAATTATTGCCTATAAACTTGCAATGGCTTTACTTGAGCAAAACAATAACATTGACTTAAAAGAAGAACTTTTAGTTATAGCATCCATTGGAGCAATAGCAGATGTTGTTCCTTTAATTGGTGAAAACCGCTCAATTGTAGCTTTAGGGTTAAAACTTCTTAATGAAAAAAAAGAAAATTCAAATAAAGGAGCATATAAGCTTCTATATAAAAATTTAAAAGATAAACAATACACAAGCTATGATATTGGTTTTATTCTTGCACCAAGAATTAATGCAGTCGGACGTCTGGGGGATGCTAAGCTTTCTTTTGATTTTTTAAATACTACAGATGACACAAAACTCGATTTTATAATTGAAAAATTAGATAATTACAATAAGATAAGACAGGCAAAGTGCCAGGAAACTTATGATGAGATTTTTAGTATAATAAACTCAGATACAAAAGAACAAAACTCTGCTGCAATAGTTCTGATTAATCCTGACTGGCATATTGGAATAATTGGAATTGCAGCAGCTAAAGTAGTTGAACAATTCAACAAACCCTGTTTTTTAATGACGGTTGATGAATCCAACAACGCAAGATGCTCTATTAGAAGCAATGATTCAATTAATGTTTATGAAGTTCTTAAAGAAAACGAGAATCTCTTTTTAGGATTCGGAGGTCATAAACTAGCCGGCGGGTGTTCTTTTAGTTTAGATAAAGTTTCTTTTGATGAAGTTAAAAGTGCGCTTATTAAAACAATTACTGAAAAAAAAGAAGATATAAAAGAAGATAATATCCTATATTGCGATTGTGAACTTAAAATAGAAGATATTGAACTCAATTTGCTTGATACAATAAACAAACTTGAACCCTTCGGACAAAGTAATGAGCCTCCTTTGTTTGCTTTGTTTGATGTTCAATTGGATGAGTTTAAGTTAATCGGAAAAGAGCAGAATCACCTAAAAGTTGTTTTTTCAAAAGACGATAAAAAACTAAACTGCATTAAGTGGAATGAAAAAGACTTCCCAATCCCGCTTAACTCCAAATGTGATATTGCTTTTTATCCAAGACTCAATGTTTTTAATGATATTGAGACTTTGCAATTGGAGCTGGTTGATATTTACTGTACTAATATTAACATTAACAAAAAAGGACTTAGAATTTTTGACCACAGAAAAAAAACAGGAATTCTTGATCAAATTTCACAATACTTAAAAAGCTCAGGGCCCAACATCGGAGTTTGGGCTAAAAACCCGGCTCTAAAAGAAAAGCTGTCTAAATTCAGCCCCATAAAAGACAGTTTTATTGAAAAAACGCAAAAATATAAAGCCCTGATGCTTTTTGATTATCCTTCGACTAAAGAGGAGCTAAAAGAGATTATAAGCGAATTTCAGCCTGAAAAAATTCATCTTATGCACTTAGTTCCTGATGAGAATATTGAAAACTACATAAGAAATCTTAATGGGATGTTAAAGTATTGTCATAATAAGCTGGAAGGAAAAATCACAATAACAAAGTTATCCAAAAGCCTTCAAGTGAGCGAAACTTTTGTTTTAGTTGCACTTGAAATCCTAGAATCAATAGGTTCGATAAAAATTATAGACTCTGATAAAATTGAATACTTAAAACCTCCTTCCAAAGAGGATTTACATAATAATTCAATGTTTGAAGTTTTGATTGATGAGCTTGACAATATTCTGGAGTTTAAAAAAACACTTCTTGATTCAGATATTAAAGAAGTTGAGAAGATATTTGCAAATATTTAAAAAGCAGGGTTTAAACCCTGCTTTTGTTTATTCTTCAATATTTGTTTGCGTTGTTCTAATCGATTCAACTTTTCCTTTGGATAAACCTTTTTCTTTGAATTTTTTTACCTGTCTATCCAGCTTGTCACAGGCTAAATCAATTGAAGCGTACATGTTCTCTGCTTTTTCTTCAACTCTTAGGGTTACTCCTTCAATTTTGCAATTAATCTCAGCCACATGAGAGTCACTAACGGAAGGGTTTTTAATTACCGATAAAACCGCATCAATTGCATCAATTTGTTCGTAGTGCGCAACAACTTTTCCTGCTTTTTCTTTAACATAAGCTTTAATTGCATCGGTAATTTCAATGTTTCTACCATTAACGTGAATGTGCATAGTTTTCTCCGTTTCTAGCTTGATTGTCTCTTTTATTCGCATTTATCTTCGTATTTATATATTATACCCTAAAATAAAGTTTTTTTAAATAAAATTATATAAAAATTTACTTAATTTTTATGATTATGCTATAATAATCTAGCAAAAAAGAGGTAAATTATGGAAAAGACTTTATTTAACAATCAAATTCAGAATATGTCCAATTATATAATGTTTGAAATTAAGGCTAAACAAATTGAACTAACCCCTGCGCTAAAAGAAAAAAACAGAGCTCCAATCGCCCTTTCAATGGGGGCTCCGGTGGATCCTGTTCCTAAATTTGCAATTGATAAAACAATAGAATACTTAAGTGTTGATTCTCTTCATACTTATTCTACTCCCAAAGGAGAACTTAAGTTCCTAAATGCTGTAGCTAAGAGAATGAAAGATAGATTCGGGGTTGAAATTGATCCAAAAACAGAAATTTTTTCGCTTATCGGATCTAAAGAAGGAATTGCAAATTTGCTTAAGGCAATTGTTAATCCAAATGAAGATGATAACAAAAAAGATATAATACTAACTCCAAACCCAGGCTATGCTTCTTATTCGGCTATGATTAAAGTAGCAGGAGCAAAAGGGATTGGAATTGAGCTAAGTGAAGACAATAATTTTATGCCCGATTTAGCTCTTGAATTGGAAAAACTTGAAAAACAGGGACTTGATAAAAAAAGAATTAAAGCTTTAATTATAAACTACCCGAATAATCCCTTAGGATGCACTTGTGATCTTAATTACTTACAACAGTGCGTTGATTTTTGCAACAAACTTGGAATAATTCTAATTTCTGATAATGCTTATTGTGAAATGTATTATGATGAAAAATACAAGCCCCATTCGGTTTTTGAGTGCAAAGGGGCAAAAGATTGCGCTATTGAATTGTACAGTTTTTCAAAATCATATGCTATGACAGGCTGGAGACTGGGTTTTGCCTGCGGAAATTCTACAATAATTACAATGTTAGCAAGAGAAAAAGGAACAATTGATACAGGAGTATTTAAAGTTCTTCAATACACAGGGGCAGATTTACTTGAAAGCATTGAAGGACAAAAGTATATTGACAGTCAAAACGAAAAATTCAAGAATAAAATTGAAAAGTTTACTAAAGGCTTAAACTCACTTGGATACGACGTTAAAATGCCCAAAGCAACTTTTTATTTATGGGTTAGAATCCCTGAAAGATTCAAAAATGCTGTTGATTTTTGCAATCAGCTGCTTGAAGTTTCAGGAATTGTAGCGGTCCCAGGCACCGCTTTTTCTCCCAATGCAGATAGATACATTAGAATGTCTGTTGTAGCAAGTGATGAAGATTTAAAAACAGTTATTGAAAGAATGAAAGAAGACGGTTTTAGCTTTGTCGGATAATATCATTATAATTGACTACAATTCAGGAAATATTAAAAGCTTGTTAAACCTTCTTTCTTTTCTTCAAGTAGAAGCTAAACTATCCAATAAAAAAGAAGATATACTAAACGCTAAAAAACTTCTTTTCCCAGGACAGGGACACTTTAAGCAGGCAATGGATAACTTAAAAAAAGCTGGTCTTATTGATACGATTAAAACTGCAATTGATAATAAGGTTGATTTTTTAGGGATTTGTCTTGGATTGCAAATTCTTTTTGAAAAAAGCGAAGAAGCTCCAAATGTTGAAGGTTTGGGGATTCTAAAGGGAGAAGTTAAAAAGTTTAGAGAAGGGAAAATCCCTCAAATCGGCTGGAATAAAGTTAATGTTATAAAAAACGATTCAAATCTTACAAACGACTACTATTACTTTGTCAACTCCTATTATGTTGCGCCCGAGGACAAAAGCATTATTGCAACAACTACCAACTATGGAGTTGAATTCTGTTCTTCAATAAAAAAGGATAATTTGCAAGCAGTGCAGTTTCATCCTGAAAAAAGTGCTCAAGCAGGGATTGAATTTTTTAAAAAATGGCTGGAATTATAAAAGTATGAAAAAAATTATTATTCTTTTTTTATTATTATTTAATTTCTACATAACAGCAAACGCTGATGTTACTCCTTATTATATTAACTCTTTAAGAAGATATGGCATTGGATATACAGAAGTTAAAAGCCCGCTTGTACTAAGACAGACGCCTGATAATGAGGGGAAAATCCTTGAAACGCTGATTTTTGACTACAACAACAGCGCAAGTTGTCAAATTAATAAAGACAGGTGCAATATTGATGAAATTTTTGCAAGTTATTCAACCAAAAGAAAAATTGCACTATTAACAGCACTGGATGAAAGCGGGGATTGGAGCTTAGTTTGTTTTAATCAAGCTCAAAATCCGATTTGCGGCTGGGTTGATGAAAAACAAAACAAATACTACAACTGGACAGATTTTTTTGGAATTCTAGGCAAAAAGTATGGTCTTTATTTATTCAAAGACCTGCAAAAAAAAGACAAGGTCTTATACGCCGCTCCAATTAAAGAAACCAACACAACAGGCAGTATCGTTCTTCCAAGAATGATTACCCCCTGGCTTGTTCGGGGCAACTGGGTTTTAGTTAAGGTTTATGACTTTAATAATGAGCAAAAAACAGGCTGGATTAATTTTCGATCTGATGACAACAAGCTGAAACTTTTTGTTAAATTTTAGTTTTTATGATATTGTATAAATTAAGATTATAAATAAAGGATTCTAATCAATGGTAATGTTTTTTTATTCACTTCAAATTATAAGTGCGGTTTTTAGTATAATTTTAGTTTTACTTCATTCTCCAAAAGGAGACGGAATTGCTTCAATAGGGGCAGCAAGCCAGCTTTTCTCTTCTCAAAAATCGACTGAAAAAGGACTTAATAAAGTTACTTACTTTTTTGTCGGCATTTTTATAATTTCAAGTTTTTTTCTTGGTTTTATTCTAAAGTAACAAACTAAAAAGTCTTAAGTCCGCTTGTTAAGGCATCAAGAGTTTTTTTCCCTGCTCTTGCAAAATCAACAACATAGACTTTTGTATTGTTTTGTGTTTGTATATCTTGAATTTTTCCAACTCCAAAAACAGAGTGAAAAACCCTTGTTCCAATAGCCATGGTACCTATAACTCTATTCGTATCAACTTTTTTTTGAGCCTGCTGTTTGGCTCTTAATATCATATCAGAAACAGAAACAGCGGGTTTTGTTTCTTTTGGCTTTTCATTTTCAATTTTTTTATAATGTGCTAAACTGGAGGAAAGATTGTTTGTCTGAATAGTTTTTGCACTGTTTGCGCTTTTTTTGATTCTTTCAATAGAACTAGCGAAGTTAGTCGAAAACCCGCTTGTTTTCTTTTCTTTAATCCTTGATATCGCACCTGAAAAACTGGATTTTTCTCTTGTTTTATTATTAAATGATTCTTCATCAACCAAACCTGGGGGGATTTCATCTAAAAACCTGCTTTTTGGGTAATTCTGGTAGTTTCCCCAAACTTTTCTTTGTTTTGCATATGTAAGAAACAATTTTTCCTTAGCCCTTGTAATTCCAACATACATAAGCCTTCTTTCTTCTTCGAGTTCAGAATTTGCTGCATTATTATTGTTAATAGTTCTTGTATGAGGAAAAACACCGTCTTCAAGCCCTGCTAAAAAAACCACAGGATACTCTAAACCCTTAGCAGCATGCAAAGTCATCAAAGTAACAGAGTTAGAGTCATCTTTAATCTCATCAACATCAGAAACAAGTGCAACAGTTGATAAAAAATTCCCTAAAAGCCCTAAATCCTCATCAAGAGATAAGTCATCCTGTTCGAACTCTACAACAACATTAATAAACTCCTGCAGGTTTTCAAGTCTTGATTGATTCTCAATACTATCTTCTTTTCTTAGCTCCTGATTGTAGCCGCTCGACTCGAGCACATAGGAAACAAATTCAGATAGTGAGTATTCCTGTTGTCTTGAAGTCAGCTCATCAATAAGAGCGTAGAAATTAGCAAGCTGGGCTTTTGTTTTTTCTTTAATATCTTCAATTTCTCCTAACCTTTTTAATCCTTCAAAAAGATTGATATCTTTACTATCACAGAAAGTTTCAAGTTTTTTTATTGTAGTTTCTCCGATATTTCTTTTAGGAACATTAATAATCCTTTTTAGAGCCTGTGAATCTGAATGATTGTAGATTAATTTTAAATATGCGATAATATCTTTAATTTCTTTTCTATCATAGAACTTCAACCCTCCTGCGATTTTATATGGAATTGAATAAGTCATCATAGCTTCTTCAATTGACCTTGATTGGGAGTTTGTCCTATATAGAATTGCAATATTTTCTTTTTTGTAGTTTGACTCCTCAATTTTTTTAGCAATATAGCGGCTTTCAACTAAATCATTCTCAGCTTCAAATAGTGTAATTTTTTCTCCTTGTCCTTTAGTTGAATAAAGGTTTTTTTCTAAACGCTCCTCGTTGTTTTTGATAACTTCATTTGCAGCTTTTAAAATGGTGTCTGTTGAGCGGTAGTTTTTTTCAAGTTTTATTAATTTTGCATTTTTATAATCATTTTTAAAATTAAGAATAATCTTAAAATCTGCCCCTCTCCAGGAATATATTGATTGGTCAATATCTCCTACAGCACAAAGAGAACCTTCCTTATCTTTTGATCCATCATTAGGATATAACATTGAAATTAAGTCATATTGAGCTTTATTTGTATCTTGAAACTCATCAACAAGGATATGTTTAAATCGATGCATATAACTTTCTCTAACCTCAGGGTTATTTTTAAGTAAATTAACACTGAGCATTAACATATCGTCAAAATCAAGAGCATTGTTCTGACAAAGGACTTTTTCATACTCATAATATATCTGGCTGATTTTTTCACTGTAATAATCCCTCGCATAAGTTGCAAAAGCATAAGCATCCTGCATTTTATTCTTAGCATTAGATATTGTTGATTTTATTGCCTTAATTTCAAAAACCTTATCATCCAAATTAAGCTTTTTAAGGGCATTTTTAAGAATAGTTTTTGTATCTGTATCATCATATATTACATAATTATTATCCCAATGGCGTCCGTCTTTAGTTTTATAGTTAACTAAATCTTTTCTTAGGATTCTCCCGCAGATATTATGAAAAGTCCCGACCCACATTCTTTTAACTATATTCTCATCCAGATAATTGCACAACCTTTGCTGCATTTCCTTAGCTGCTTTGTTTGTAAATGTTACTGCTAATATTTCATTAGGACTTATGCCGTTTTTTACAAGATTAGCGATTCTTGAAGTTAAAACTTTAGTTTTACCTGATCCTGCTCCTGCCAAAACAAGCAAGGGTCCGTTTTTTTCAACAACCGCACTGTTTTGTTCTTCGTTTAATCCTAATAAAAATTCACAAGCCATTCAATTCCCCTTAAAGTATTTTCAAAATCAATAAAATATGCTATTATTATATAGCAAAAATTTTTAAAGGAAAAAAATAAAAAATTATGGAAGAAAATTTTGACAAACAAAATCCGCCTCAAATCGTTGTTCCCTTAGAGGACTTAGACAAAGTGGAACAAAAAGAAGGAGATGATGTCGACACTCTGGCTGCCGAGCTTGCTACAATAAGACAAAGCGCCAAAAGAATTGCAATTATAGGCTCAAGAAACCTTACAATTACCCACCAGCAGATAATTGAAACCCTAACCACCAGTCTTGTAATGCAAGGCAACACAATAATTACCTCAGGCGGTTCTCAAGGGACAAACGCAGCAGCAATAAGAGGAGCGCTCAAAGCAAATCCTGAAAAAATAAAAATTATTCTTCCGCAAACAATAGGACAACAGCCCAGCGATGTTCAAGACCAGTTGATCGGTGTTCCTAATATTATCGAACACCCAGATAGAGCAATGATGACTCTAGCAGATGCAAGTCGAATTTGCAACAGGGAAATAATTTCTGAATGTCAGCAATTAATCTGTTTCTTGTCGCATTCATCTAATACTCTGCATAAAGCAGTTGAATTTGCTGAAGAATCTCATAAGGTTGTAACTGTTTTTTATTTGGATTAATCAATATAACACTTGCAATCCTGACCGGATACTGTGGCATAGAGCTCAACAAAAGCTTTTGCAGGAGAAGAGTTAACTTTAGTTAGAAGCACTTCTTCGATTTGAAAATATCCAACTTCACCCGACATTTCAATTGTAATTTTAATCGGTTTTTTCTCACCCGGACCAATCGAAACCCGCTCAATTGCATTTGCCGAATACTTATGGATATCGCCCACTTTTGGCTGATTGTTAATAGACAAAGGAATCCTTGCTCTTCCTTTGGTCATATCGCACCCATCTGCTATTAGAATAATCCCTGCTTCAATAGAATGAATTTTCTTATTAGACATATGACCCACAATGGACTCAAGCGCAAGAGATTTAACAATTGTTTTTTTAATAATATCATCATTGTAAATAACATTAAGAGCTTTATCAATTAAGGGCTGCGCTATAACAACAGACATTTGCTCGTGGGATTCTCTCCCGATTGTCATTCCAAGGTCGTGCATTAATCCTGCAAGAATTATTGCGCATAAAGAATCTTCAAATGACCCAATGTCTTCTCTTTCTAAAGAAGTCTTGATTCCTTTGCAATGTAAAATATTAAGCATTTTAATAGCGTTATTTGCTACCTGTCTCATATGAACAGGACCGTGGTCATTAAACCCCAGTCTTTTAATGGAAACGTTATTTGCATAGTCTTGCATTGCCTGCAGTTCAATATCCTGGAATAGATATCTTACAAGTTTAGTGCAAATTGGATAATTTTTCAGTTTATCAATAATTCTTGATTCAAGATGTAGTTCTTTAGGAGATTTCATAGTATTATTATAACAAAAACAATTAAATATTAGTATATTAATAAGATAAAATTATGGACAAGAAAAAAAAGAAAAAACCAAAGTATAAAACCCTCAATATTAAAAATTGGGGTATTGATTATAACAAAAACGAATATAAAGAAATTATTCTATCTAATTCCAATCATCCTGAAATTTTCAAGTGATTATTGATTTTGCTCAGGTGCTCCTTGCTGCATTGCATCATTAGATTTCATTTCCTGCAGCCTTTGTTGACCGTTCATTACAACCTGATAGAGTCTGTTTAGGTCTTGTTCTAAATTATTGAGCAATTGCTGGGCGTATTCCTGGGATTCTTCTTTCATCCTGATTGACTCATTTTTAGCGCTCAGTCTGAGCTCCTGTGCTTCGTTAAAAGCCGCCATTTTAATCTGCTGGCATTCTTCAAAAACAGTTTGTCTAAACTTCTCTGCGTGCTCTTCCATTGCTTTATTTAAACTTGATTCATTAAGAAGTTTGTATCTTTCATTTTCAGCATCTTGAATAATTCTTTCTGCCCTAAGTTTAGCTTCTTGCAGAATTTCATCTTTTTTCTTAAGAATTATTCTTGCATCATTAATTTCATCTGAAATTGCATTAGGAAAGGCATTGACAATTTTATAAAGTTCTTTTGTGTTGACAATCATTCTGCCTGGAAAAACAGGAATTCCATCATCACACAATGCGCTTAAATCATCAATTAAATCAAACATTTTGTTTACTGATTCTGACATTTTATTTTTTATACCTTTCTTTTTGCAACTTCTTGTAAATATTGTACCACATTATTAGGAACAAATTTAGAAATATCTGTATTATATTTCGATAATTCCCGAACCATGCTTGAGGAAATAAAATTATGCTCGGGTCTTGTGGATAAAAACACTGTATCAATATCGCCTGCTATGACCTGATTGGTTTGGCATAACTGGACTTCATATTCAAAGTCGGTTATTGTTCTAAGACCTCTTATTAAAAACTTAGCACCGATTTTTTTTGCATATTCAACAGTTAAACCGTTAAATGAGTCCACTACGACATTATCAAGGTTTTTTGCAGCTTCTTTAATTAAATTCAGCCTGTCAACAACATCTAAAAAAGCCTTTTTATCCGAATTATTTAAAACCGCAATAACAACCCTGTCAAACATCCTGCTTGCTCTTTCTAAAACATCTAGATGTCCGTTTGTAATAGGGTCAAAACTGCCCGGATAAAGTGCTATTTTTTTTTCTTGCGTATCTTTCATAATTTAATTATATTATTAAAATATTTTCTTTACAATCGATTTAAACCTAACTGTGAAAATTCTCAATTACCTCAATTAGTTTATCCTGCCAGCCTGTATCTTTTTTTAAGAAAACATCAGCTCCGCCATTCAAACATTTGACTTTGTTTTCAGCCTTAGAAGAAGCCGTTATTACAATAATTTTTGTATTAAGATTATTTTTGGTAATAATTTTTTTTGTTTCGTTTAATAAAGTGTAGCCTTCCTGTTCGGTTGAGACAAATAAGTCCATTATAAGAAAAGCATAGTTGGATTTTACAAATGTATTCAATCCGCTAAAAATATCCTTTGCAACTTGAACATTATAATTAAGATTTCGAAACAAAACCTTAAGCTGATAAGTCACAACCCCAATGTCATCTATAATTAAGATATTATTGGATATTGGAGGCTCATAAACTTGCTCTTGCTCGTTTTTATCAATTGGATTCATTTTTGTCTTAATTTTATACACAGCATCCAGTAAAGCTTCATCTGTAACTTGTTCAGGAGGTTTCAAATCAGCCATCTTAAAAACTTCTTTTATTATTTCTTTATTAATTTCTGCCTTATCTTCACTCATTATTCTCACCGGATTCTTTTTCTGAAATTTCCGTAATTCGAAGCCCGAAGTTATCTTCTATAATTACAACTTCACCCTTGGCAACTTCTGATCCATTTGCAAGAAGCTTAATAGGACTGGTTGTTTTATTATCGAGTTCAATTATTGAACCTTTTGTTAAATCTAAAACTTTTTTTAAGGAAATATCGGTTTCACCAAGAATTGCAGACAGCTCAAGTTCAACATCCAATAAAAGATTGTAGGTTTTAGATTCCTCAACTCTTTTTGGTTTTTCAACACTCTCGAGTTTACTAATATCAAGATTTTTGGGTTCTGCCATACTATTCTTTCTTATTATACTGCTGTACTACCTTAACACAAACTTTGTTCTGGATTATTCCCGGTACTACAAAAAATTTCTTTTTCTTATTAACACAAGCAACAAGTTCTGAATCAAGTTTTCTATCAAGTTTTATAACATCGTTGACTTTTAAATCCAATACATCATTAATTTCAAGCTGCGCTGAACCCAATAAGACTTCTAAATCCAATTGTGCACTTTTAATTCTTTCTAAAGTTTCGTTTTTGCCAATTTCATTAGCTACAACATTAGCATGCTGGTAAATATACTGCGGGGTTAACTTAGGAAGTGCAGTTTCTAATACTGGATAAGGAAAACAAATATTCATTAACCCGAAGTTTTTCTGCCCTAGACGGACTTCAAAAGAAATTAAAGTAACAATTTCACCGCTTGTTGTAATAGGAACGGAATGATAGCCGTTAGTTAAAGTTACAAATTCAGATTTAACAGGAAGAATTGTCCCCCAGGATTCTTCCAGCACTTTAATAATTTTTTCAACAAACTTAATTGTTAAAAGCTCTTCAATTTGCGTTAACTCCTTGCCCCTGTCATTGATTGCTCCGGATCCTCCAAGCATTCTATCAAGCACAACTCCAAGAACCTCAGGACTCATCCCCATTGAAATTTCACCCGATAAGGGATTGAGCTTAAAAATCATATTTTGAACATGGGGAGGCATTGAGCAGATATATTCTTCATAAGTAAGCTGATCAACAGAAATTACATCAATTTCAACTTCCATTCTTAAATATCCGCCTAAAACCGTTGCTAAGTGGCGGACAAAATCCCTGTGGATATCCTGAAGCGCTTTTAAATGTTCTTTTGAAAATTTATCCGGACGTCTAAAATTGTAGAGTTTACAGCCCTTCTTAAACTCATCAGACATCTGAACTTCAAGATTAAAGTTCTCATCTTCTTCAAAAGCAGCATCATCTAAGTTATAATTGCGATTTTCCATTTTTTTTAAAAGTATACTTTCTTAATATTAATAATACTATTGCTAAAAACTTTTGTCTATCATATCAAAAGACGACTTAGTTTTTTTAAGGTATAATTGTTGTATGGAAAAATTGGAATTATTAGCACCAGCTCAAAACTATGACTGCGCAATTGCAGCAATAAACTCAGGAGCAGATGCGCTTTATTTGGGAGCGCCTAAGTTTGGAGCAAGAAAAAACGCTTCTAACAGCTTAGATGATATTGAAAAAATCGTCAATTATGCTCATCTTTTTAATGTTAAGGTCTATATAACCCTTAACACCATTCTTGATGACAAAGAACTAATTGAATGCGAGGAATTAATTGAAGAGCTTTATAAAATTAAAGTTGATGCAATAATTATCCAGGATATGGGCTTATTAGAACTTCCCCTGCCCCCGATTGTGCTCCATGGCAGCACCCAGTGTGATATAAGAAGTGTTGATAAGGTAAAGTTCTTAGAAAAAGTTGGATTCAAAAGAGTGGTTCTTGCTCGCGAAACCCCGATTGAACTTATTGAAAAAATAAGAAAAGAAACAAATATTGAACTTGAACATTTTGTTTTCGGCTCTTTTTGTACTGGCTTTTCAGGTCAATGCTACCTATCTGCCTATAGCGGCAAAAGAAGCGCAAACAGAGGAGATTGCGCCCAGCCTTGCAGAAAAAAGTATTCTTTAGTTGATGAAGAAGGCAATTTTATTATAAAAAACAAATACTTATTATCCCTAAAGGATAATAACTTATCTAATCACTTAGAAAGACTAATTAAAGCGGGGGTTAAGAGTTTTAAAATCGAGGGAAGATTAAAAGATATTAACTATGTAAAAAACTCTGTTCTATACTTCCATAACAAACTAAAAAACTACCCAAGACAAAGCAAGGGAATAATTATCCAAGACTTTACCCCAAATCTTGATAAAACCTTTAACAGAGGCTTTTGTGATGATTATTTATTCAATAAAAAAGACAATATTTACAATTTTTTAACCCCTAAATCACAAGGAGAATTTTTAGGAGAAGTTGTAAGTTCTAATGATAAAAGCTTTTGCATTAATACCAAAAAAGAGCTAAACTGCGCTGATGGATTGTGTTTTGAAATAAAAAACGAATTAGCTGGCTGTCTTGTTAATAAAATTGAAAAAACAAAAACAGGATTTAAAATTTTCCCCAATAAAAAACTTTTTATTAACAAAAACACTAAAATTTATCGAAACATTGACAAAAGTTTTGAAAAAACTCTCAATAACACAAAAACCACAAGAAAACTTGAAGTAAGATTTATTGTTACAGAAGAAAAACTAATCCTTATAGATAAAGACAATAATAAAGTTTCAATTGATATTGAAGCGCAGGAGTTTGCGCTCAACAGCATTAATATGAGAGAAAACTTTAAAAAGTCTTTATCTAAAACTGCAAATAGCCCTTATTTAGTTAAAGATGTCGCTTTTGAATTAGATAATATCCCCTTTCTTCCTGTTTCCAAGATTAATGAGCTTAGAAACAGTGCAATTAGTGCTCTAAGTAAAAAAATTCTTGATAATTATAGAACCAAAAAACAAAAGCCTATAAATCATCCAAAATTCCCTCAAGAGAAAGGGGATTATAGATTAAATGTCCACAATAAAAAAGCCATGGAGTTTTATAAAAAATGCGATTGTGAAGTTATAGAAGGAAGTTTTGAAAGCATTAAAGAATACAAAAACAAAGAGCTAATGCGATCTAAACACTGTCTAAAAAAAGCTTTGTTCAATTGTTCTTATAATAAAAAGCTCTATTTGCTTGATGATAAAGGGGTAAAGTATCCTCTTATTTTTGATTGCAAAAATTGTGAAATGGCAATTCTTGCTCCTTAACTTTTTTGCAACTTGAATAATTTTCACTTACAATATTGCTATGGAGTTAAAACAAAGAAATACAAAATTTTTACTTATAATATTTATTCTAATTTTTATCATGGTTTATAAGCTTTCCTCTGGTGTATTAGGGCTTAAAAGCTATAATTTTATGAATAAACTAACAATAAACAATAAACTTGCGGATAAAAACATTGTTCTTGTTGTAATTGATGATAAATCCTTAAGAGAAATCGGGCGCTGGCCTTGGAAAAGAGAATATTACTTAGAAATTTTCGATTTTTTTGAAAACCATACAAAAGCAAAACTAATCGGCTATGACGGATTAATAACCGCTCCTGATACAACAGAGAAAAAAAGCGATGAGAAGTTTTTTAAAGATATTGAAAAGTATAAAAAACTAACAGCAGGGTTTGCCTTTTCTTATGATGAGTTTGAAAAAAACATCGATAAAGAAAAAAATAAAAGTTTATTAAAAGAAAAAACTGCAATTAAAATAATCGATAGAAGAACAAAAAAACTTGAAAAAACAACTGACTATAAAAGTTTTAGCGCTCTAATCGAACCTTACTTCAAAAACATTAATTCACTTGGTTTTGTTAATGTTCCTGTCGATAAAGACGGATACATTAGAAAAGCTTCCAATTTAGTTAACTTTGAGAATCAATTCTACCCTTCTTTAGCTCTTAGAATGTATCAAAAATACACAGGAATTGAAGAGTTTATCTTAGCGGATAAGTTCCTGCTTGGTTTTTCTGATAATTACAGCTTAAAAGTTCCTGTTGAAAACACATCTGCTATGACTTTAAACTATAGCTGTTTTTATAAAAGCGACGATAGCATATACTCCCATAAAAAATACTCGGCAGCCGATATTATTAATTCCTATAGAGCCATAAAAAAAGGACAAAAACCTCTTATTAACCCTCAGGATTTTAACAATAAGGTTGTTTTTATAGGAGCAAACGCCAATGCACAAGGACTGGAAGATACAGGAAGAACTCCAATCTCGGAAAACTTCTCAGGGGTCGATATCCAGGCAGTTAATTTTGATAATCTAGTTAACAATAACTACTATAGAACTGCATCTTCGAGCTATACTTTATTAACAACAATTTTTATTTTTTTATTGGTCTTTTTTATAATTGGGGTTTTTTCAATCCAGCAGGCACTTTTATTGAGTGTTATAATAGGATTTTTATACGGATTTTTTGTTTATTTTATGTACACACAAAAAATCGCCCTTAATTTATTCCTGCCCGAACTTTTTATCCTTCTTGCAATAGGATTTGCATATTCATATAGATATTTACTTGAAAACAACAAAAAAAGAAAAATTCAAACTGCAATGGGTAAATATCTATCCCAAGATGTTATGCAGAATGTTGTTGAAAACATTGACAACATTGCTCTTGGCGGAAAAAGAGAAGATATCAGCGTATTATTTGCTGATATTAGAAATTTTACCTCAATAGCAGAATCAATTGATGCTGAGTGCACTACTAAAATTCTTAATGAATACTTTAGCGCTCTTGTTCCTCTAATTGAACAAAACAATGGAATTCTTAATAAATTTATGGGAGATGCACTTTTAGCGATTTTCGGCTCTTCTAAAAAAACCGAAAACCACGCACTTGATGCTGTCCAATGCGCTGATAAGATGCTCAAAAAGGTTAAGTATCTGCAAGAGAAGTGGATTGAGGAAGGAAAACCCAAAATAGAAATAGGAATAGGAATTTGCTCAGGCGAAGCGTTCATTGGAAACATAGGCTCAGCTGAAAGATTTGAATACACAGTAATTGGAGACACAGTTAACACTGCAAGCAGGATTGAAAGTTACAATAAAATTTACCGGACAAACTTCTTAATTAGTGAATCCTGCTACAAGAGGGTTGAAGATTTAATTGATGCAATAATTATAAAAGATGTTGTAATTAGAGGAAAAGCTAATAAAGTCAACCTTTATGAAGTTATCAGGCTAAAATAAATGACTTTTGATGAAATATATAACAAAGTTAAACGTGCAATAACCCTTGAAATCAAATACCAATACATTGATTTCGACGGACGCACTATGAATTTTTCTAAGTTTATGATTAATATCTTACAAGATATTCTAAGAAGAATAAATAAAACTAAAAAAAACGATATTTACTATCTTATAACCCTTTTTGAAAGCTACAAAGTCGATAGTATTACAAACAGGAAATTTACAATTGATAAAACCCTTGAAACTTTTCTTGAATTAAGAAGATTAATAAAGCCTAAAGCAACTGAAAAAAAAGAAGAAGAAAAAGAGCAAAAAAACTCACTATCCGATATTGATATTACCTATATTAAAGGAATAGGACCAAATATAGCAAAGCTACTCTACAGAATTGGAATTTTTAAAGTTAAAGACTTAATTGAGTATTATCCAAAAAAATATATTGATTATAAAGGACAAAAAAAAATTAAAGACCTGGTTTTAGGTGAAAACGTCACTCTTATAGGAACAATTTTTAAAGTAAGCTATTATACAACAAAAACCAATCTCACGATTTTTACAGTCTACATTAAAGATTCAACAGGATTTTTAGGGATTAATATTTTCCTTAAAACCAAAAATAGAAAACTAATTGAGCATTATAAGAAACTTTATCCTATCAATTGCCTTGTTAGCGTTTTAGGGAAAGTTAAATTTGACGACTATAGCTGTCAAACAACCCTTGATAAAGCTCAAATTCAGGTTTTAGGGAAAAGTGAAGAAATTATTGTACAAAACAATAAATTAATGCCTGTTTATTCCCTTTGCGAAGGTCTGAATCCAAAAATTCTTATTAATGCGATAAAAAACACTATTGAAAAATATGAAGATAGAATAATAGACCCAATCCCTGATGCAATAAGAAAAAAACTCGGTTTAATCGATAAAAAAGATGCAGTTAAAAAAATCCACAATCCAAAAACTCTTGATGAAAAAGAACAGGCAAGAATGAGACTTGTTTTTGAAGAATTTTTCTTATTGGAGCTCAATCTTGCAATTATAAGGAAAGAAAACGAGAAAAATAAATCAATCCAATTAAAATCAAAAAAAGGAGGATTAGTTGAAAAGTTCATTAATAATCTGCCTTTTAAACTAACAAAAGGACAAGAAAAGGCACTATTTGAAATCAAACAAGACCTTGGTTCATCAACCCCTATGCAAAGGTTGCTGCAAGGAGATGTAGGATCAGGAAAAACTGTCGTAGCTTGCATTATGCTACTATATGCTATTGAAAACGGATACCAGGGTGCAATAATGGCACCGACCGAGATTCTGGCACAGCAGCACTATAAGAATTTCTGCAATTGGCTTATTCCACTTGGTTTAAGTGTAGGGCTTTTTGTTGGAAAGAACAGTTCAAGCACAAAAAAAGAAATGGAAACCAATCTTAAAAACGGACAAATCCATATTGCAGTAGGAACCCACGCTCTTATTCAAGAAGGGGTTGAGTTTAACAACCTTGGCGCAGTTGTAGTTGATGAACAGCATAGATTTGGAGTTAAACAAAGAAACGCTCTTTTAAACAAAGGAAAAATGCCCCAAATGCTAAATATGACAGCAACGCCGATTCCAAGAACGCTTTCGTTAACGCTCCATGGGGATTTAGACTTAACAACAATAGATGAACTCCCAAAAGGCAGAAAACCAATTATAACAACTCTTACAGGACAAAACGGAAGAAATCAGATTTATGAACTTATAAAAAAAGAGATTTTTTTTAAACACCAAGCATACATTGTCTACCCCCTGATTGAAGAATCAGAAACAATTACTGCTCAAGCTGCTACTCTTGAAGCAAAAAAACTACAAGAAGGTGTTTTTTCTAACTATCGAATAGGGCTTTTGCACGGAAAAATGTCAGGAGCTGAAAAAGACAAAATAATGGAAGAGTTTATTCGGGGAAACTATGATATTCTTGTTTCTACAACAGTAGTAGAAGTCGGGGTTGATAATCCCAATGCTACAGTTATTGTAATTGAAAACGCAGAGCGCTTTGGATTATCGCAGCTGCACCAGCTGAGAGGAAGGGTCGGCAGGAGCGATAATCAGTCTTATTGTGCTCTTGTTTTATCTAAATCTAATCCTGATATTAAAAACAGATTAAGAATAATGACTGAAACCAATAATGGTTTTGTAATTTCAGAACACGACTTAAAACTAAGAGGCCCGGGGGAATTTTTAGGAACAAGACAATCAGGTTTACCTGATTTTAATCTTGCAGATTTAACTTTAGATAAAGAAATCCTTGAAACTGCAAGAAAAGAAGCTTTTGAGTTTATTAATAATAATGATATTAATTCTTTCCCATATTTAAAGTCAGAAGCTCAAAACTACAGCTTCTTTAAAGCCTAAGGTTTGCAATAATGGATGACTTTATTATTTTCCAATGATTCTTTAACATTGATTATTCTTTGATTGGAAGATCCTACCCAGTGAAGATTATTGTCATTTAACTCTTTAACAAATTCTCCATCCACTAAAACATCAATATTGGATAAATCAATTTTATTAACCAATTCTTCCCACAAAAACCCTGTGTATAGCCAAACAGTCTTATTGGGAAACTTTTCTTTGATTTCAGCTGCTAAAGAAAGGACAACTTCTCGATTAAAAGGATGCAAAGGGTCTCCCCCTGAAAAAGTTATACCAGCAACATAAGAAGGTTTTAGAGCATCAAATACTTCTTTTTTAGCATCATTATCAAACTCAATCCCGCTTGCAACATCCCAGGTCTGAGGATTTTGACACCCATCACAGCAATGGGTGCATCCTGAGGTCCAAAGAACAACTCTTAATCCTTCCCCGTTTAACATATCGTCTTTTGTAATATTGTGGTAATTCATAACTTCTAGCTTCCTTTTAGTTTGTCTAATTCAATTCTAATAAGTAAAATTATTAGAATTGAAGAACATTTGCACTCCTTAGTTTATCCTTCCAATCCCAATTTCTTTTTATATTAAAATTGGAATTAAAAGCTATGGACCTTAAGATTAAATAAGGAATTTTAAAATTAATCCTAAGTACTACATAGAAACTCTATCTTTAATTTCTTCCATTTTATGGTCTGCAAGTCTTGAATCCCCTTTAACACGAGAATAAGCGAGATATCCATTCATTCTATCAATTTTTGTCAAATTCTTAGATCCACACTTGGGACAGACATCCATATTTAACTCTTGATATCCGCAATCATCGCAATAAGAAAGAGAAAGATTGACTCCTTCATAGAAACCTTTATCCATTGCACGTCTTACAAGGGTTTCAACAGCTTTTGTGTTGTATGAAATCGGATATTTAACATATTGAATTTTACCGCCATTCATCAAATCCCAAAAACGTCCTTCAATATCTTGTTTTTGAATAGGGCTGATTTGTTCTGAAACATGGCAATGGAAAGAATTAGAAACATAGGGTTTATCAGAAACATTCCCTACAATTCCATATTTTTTTCTGAATTGTCTAACCTGCAAACCGCACAAATTTTCAGCAGGAGTGCCGTATAGTGCATATAACCAGCCGTCTTGTTCTTTAAATTCTGCTACTTTTTTATTAATATATTGCATAACCTCAAGAGCAAAGGCTCCGTCTTCAACCAGTGATTTACCGTTGTGGATTTGCTGAAGCTCATTTAAAGCGGTAATTCCAAAGGATGCTGTAGCAGATTTTAACAAAGGCTTGATTTTATCGTTATGATTTAAGTGACCGCCCAAGAATCCTCCCTCACAATATGCAAGAGGATTAACAGAAGCCCTCATTTCTCCTAAGTATTCATAAGTTCTTATATGAATTTTTCTAATTAAATTCATATAATAATCCAGAACTTCATAAAAGTCCTTGCTTTCTTGTTTTGCCTTAGCATAAATCATTGGAAGATGGAGACTAATTGCACCAATATTAAAACGTCCGACAAAAACCGGTTTATCTGCTTCATCAGCGGGTTTTGCCCCTCCTCTTTCAAACCAGGGAGACAAAAACGCACGACAGCCCATTGGAGAAACTACTCTTTTATATTTTTTATACATTGAAGCAACATATCCTTCTCCTGATAGACTTAACCAGTCAGGATACATTGTTTTTTTGGAACATTCAATTCCAGCATGGAATAAATCTTCCAATGGTTTTCCTTCCCCGTGAAGTTCTTCATCATATAAAAAGACAATTTTTGGAAACAACACAGGTTTTTTGCATTCTTTTTTGCCCTGTCCTCCCTGACGGGTTTTAAGACAGGCTAATGTTGCCATTTTTTCAAATTCACCCTCTCCTAACCCGGTTGTAACGGTGATAAAAGGATAATCACCCCGGGATGATGCAACAGTGTTGAATTTGTATTCCCAGCCCTGGAATCCTTGTTCAAAGTCACTTTGAACATCCTTTAAGGCTTCTTCTTTTGATTTATCAAAACCTAAACCCATGCAAATGTATCTGTCATATTGTCTATTGTAGGTTTTTTGAGCATAAGGAGCAAGAATCTTATCAACCTCAGGAACGGTAAACCCGCCATATTGCTGGCTGGCAGCCGCCATTACAATATCACCTATAACATCAAATGCTACATCTAAACTTTTAGGTTCATTGTACCAGATATTACCCATTTCAAATCCATCTTTTAAAACAGAGGCAACATCAAACAAACAGCAGTTCATTGTATCTCTTCTAGCGCTCATATCATGGATATAAATATACCCTTCCTTAATTGCCTGTTTATCTTCAACAGTTAGGAAGAATTTTTTGTATAATTCTTTATTCAGTTCATTAAAAATCAAAGAACGTTTGGTTGAAACCAAAGTTGAATCAGCATTTGCGTTTTCTTTATCACCGATATACATAATTCTTTGTGATTCTTGATAAACTTTATCTAACATATGAACAAAATCCGTTTTGTAGTTTCTGTAGTTTCTATAGCTTTCAGCAACACTAGGACTAAGAGCAGAAAGCGCACTTTCAACAATATTGTGCATTTGAGCAATTTCAACAGAATCTTTATTCATATCAAGAACGCTTTTGTTAACAAAAGAACAAATATCTTTAATTTCTTGTTCTGAAAAATCAACAAGCATTCTTGTTGCAGATTTTCTTATTGCCTGAATAACTTTTTCAATGTTATATTTTTCTTTAGTACCGTCTTTTTTTACAATTGTAACATTATTTAAATTTCTTCTTGAAAAATTAATAATGTTGACATTGTGTTTAATTGCATCGCTAACGCCTTGAAATGTTGATTTTTGTTGTGCTTCAACATTTGTGTCGTTTGAAATCTTTTGCATTAATTCCTCCTAGTGCATGCGTTTTTAAATAAAACGTTTGTCCCGTATTTGCTCTTAAACTTTTTTATCTGTTTTTATTATTCTACTATAAATTTTTTATCATGGACACATTTATTTTAACGATTATAAAATTATTTTTTAAAATATAAAAATCACTCCAATATAGAGTGATTTTTACACTTATTTAATTTTTTTGCAAAAATTAACTTTACAAATTTATTTTACCATTGGTAATATCTGATTTGTAATATCAACTCCGCCAAATAGCACTGCATCTTTTCTTAGAACGATTGTATAGCCTAATCCTTTAGCTTTTGCAGTAATTGCGCTGTCAAGCTGAGCGTCAACTTCGTTTACTTTTTTCATATAAGCATCACTAATTGCTTTTTTCTTAACATTAAGCTGTGCTTCGTATTTTTTAGCCAGTGCGTCTTTACCTGCTTGTGATTGTTGTTTTTGAATATCAGCACTAGCAGTGTTAAACCATTTGATCATATCCTGAGTTTGTTTTTCCTGAACTGCTTGAGCAGCTTTAATAGTTTTTGAAGCTGCAACCAGTTTAGATACATTAACATAAGCAATTTTTGGAGCAACATTATCAGAAAAGGCAATGTTGTTAACTCCAAAACCAAGACCGAATGCAAAAGAGCACAAAACCAATGTCATTAAACTTTTTTTCATTTTTTCCTCCTTAATAATCTATATTAGATACAATTGGCTGTTTATATTCAATTTTATTAATGGACTTTGAATCAATCAAAGGTCCGACTGGAACAATATACCACTTGTATAAAGCTCCTTTTAATCGTTTAAAGAACTTTTGCAACCACAGTGTTTTTTGGGTTTTTGTGATATTTTCTTTTTTTTCATATAAAAATTCTTCTTTTTCCATATCATCAATTGATTGGTTAAGATTTTCAATCCGCCATATGACTTCGTCTAAAAACTCATAGGGCATAAGTGCATCCGCTGCAATTAAGGGTTTTTTGGTTTTAGGGTTAATTGCAAGTTCAGCTCCGGGGGGTTTTTCAATAATTGAGCGGGGAATTGCGTTTTTTTGAGCTCTATTTTCATTCATCCAATTAGCAAGTGCAAAAAGTTTAGTTTTAACAACATCACAAATTGGAGCAAAACCGCCCGACATATCCCCGTTAATTGTAGCATAGCCCATATAAAGCTCGGATTTATCACTTGTTGCAATGGTAAGAGTCTTTTCATATTTATTTGCTATTCCCCATAAAACCATAGCGCGCAAACGAGCTTGAATGTTATCTTGAACATAAGAACCTTTGTTTTCAATAAAGCCTTTAGGGATTGTTGAAAAAATATCGCTAAACTTTTGAGTTTGTGCCATTTGCATATCAACTATAGGAACTTCGATAAAATTAATCCCTAAGTTACAAGCAAGAACTTTAGCGTCATCTTTGCTTTCTTTGCTTGTAATACAAGCCGGCATTGAAACGCCCAGGACATTTTCTTTTTTAAGAGCATCTGCTAATAAACAAGCACAAATTGTTGAATCCAAACCTCCCGATAACCCTAAGACTGCTTTTTTGAATCCTGTTTTTGAAAAATAGTCTTTAATTGAAGTTACAAGCGCAAGGTAAGTTCTTTCTAAGTCAGAGGAATAATCAAGAGTAAACTTTTTAATCGGTTTTTCTTCTTTTTCAATTCTTCTATAATAAGGGGCAATATTTCCTCCCTTTTCATAATCAAAAACCAAAAGTTCCTCGCTAAATGCTTGAGCACAGGCAATTACCTCTCCTTTTTCATTATAAACTCTTGATAATCCCTCATAAACAAGCTCGTCATTAGCTCCTGTTTGATTAATGTAGATATATTTAATATTATATTTTTTTGCAATAAACTTAGCTAAATTATTTTTAAGCTGCTCTTTTTTTACCCTTGAACAAGAAGAACTGGGGCAAATTAAAGCATCAATTCTGCCTTTTAGCTTTTCAACAGGGTCAATTGCATATAAGTTTTTTTCAAAAAACTCATTATCATTCCAGGAATCCTCGCAAACTACAACTCCAAATTTTTTTCCCATAACTTCAATAATTCTATCCTGGTGTTCAATATAAGATTCAAAATAGCGGTAATCATTGTGTTCCTGGTAGTTTGCAAGCAGAGTTTTTCTAATTATTTTTTCAATTCTACCCTGTTTTATATAAGCAATTGAATTATAATAAGGCTTTTGATAATTATTAGGATTAATTTCAGGGTATCCTATTAAAATATCGATTTTATCACTGTATTGTTTAATTTCATCAAGCGCTTCTTTTGCCTGTTTTGCAATTATCGGATATCTTGTTAAAATATCGCCGAGCGGGTATCCAACAAGAAAAAGCTCAGGAAAAACTATCAAAGCAGCGTTTTTTTCAACAGCTTGTTTAATATAATTACAAGCTTTATTCTTATTGTATTCAACATCCCCTGATATTGGGTTTAATTGTGCCAAGGCAATTAAATTATCCATAAAAGGATTTTATCATAAAAGTTATAATTTGAATATTTTGTTAAGGAATATTTATGGTCTGTTTGCAATTGCAATAAATTTTTCGCTTAATCCTGACAGCATTAAAGAAAGCTTTTTAGAATCCAATACGTTAAAATCTACAGTTTCTGTTTCAAACAGCCTTTTTTGCGCGTTGTCAAGAATTGTAAGTTTTACGCTGACTTGCTGTGCTCCGTCATAATCAAGAGCAAAAGTTGCGCTGATATCTTTTTTTGCAATTGCAAACAGGGATTTTTGACCGACATAGGATTTAACGGCAAAATCCTGGTGTTTTGTTCTTATTGAATTTTCAAATTTCTTAAACACAGGAACAACAACAATTTTTAGTTTTCTTGCATATGCTTGATTGTAAAGTTTTATGCTATTATCATCAATCTTAGGTTCAATCGGAGTTTTTTTCAAATGCGGAATATCATTGTTTGTTTTTTTAATTGCATCATCAAAAACAAGCTGGGGTTCGTCTGAACTATAATAAAAATCGCTTGCAACAATTAAAGAATTGGTGTTTTCATTAGCTTTTTCTAATGCCGCATCTAATGCTTCAATTATATCATCAAATCTTTGTTTCTGAATTTCAACAACCCCTGCGTTTGCTCCTGCTTCAATTCCTAAGCTGTTATTAATTCTTTCAAAAACACTATAAGCACCATTGAGCTTTGTTTTTTTAAGATAAACATAGAATTGTCTTGAGTTTTTCTGAACAACCGAATCATTAAGACGAATTGCTTTTTTAATAATCCGGATAAATTCTTTATCAGTTTTATTATTAGGATATTTTTTGTCAGGCGAAACAATAAGCAGACAAGCCCGCTGGGAATATTTTTTTGTTTGTTCAATTTCATTTTTCAAAAAATCATAACAATATTTTTGACAATAAACATCACTTTCCGATTCAACCACCCCTATGGTTGATAAAAACTGTTTTTGCGATTCAATGCAAAGATTCATCTCGTTCTTCTTGAGCGCCCAAATGACTCTTATTAGAAGTTCATAGTCGATTATAGGCATAAATAAAACATCGCTTATTCCATTATCAAAAGCTTCAATAATTGTTTCTCTTGAACAGTTTTCATTAATTAGAAGGATTGGAAGATTCTTGTATAGTTCGTGATTTTTTAAATTCTTAATAAGTTCAACCACACTTTGGTTATTGTTCTCGCAATGAAGAATTAAAACATTAGGGTTAAACCCGTCAAGCATTGTTTGAACTTCTTGTATTGAACAAGATTTAATCTTATCTAAGTCTCTTAATAAAACAAGTTTTTGTGAAATATGATTTATAATTTCTTGTTTATTACTTACAATTACAACGGTGTTTACATCGGCCATTGTTTAAACTTCCCTAAAAAATTGTACTACTTATTAAAATACTACTACAAAAACTCTTTTTTTAACAGATCTTTACAAAAAAACACAATAAAGTTAAATCATCCTTATTTACGAAGACAAAAACCAGCTTTGTATTTACAATAGCTTTATTATGGATTTAATTAAAAACAATAAAGTAATATTAACACTAATTGTCCTATTAGGATTTGTATTAAGATTCTTATCACTCAAAAACCCTATCAGCTGCTATGAAGAGGGGATTTTTTCCCTATCAGCTTTTAGTTTTCACTTCGATTTTTTTCAAGCCCTAAAAACCAACTGCTATGCCCCTTTGTATTATTACTATCAAAAACTCTGGGTTTTAGTTTTTAAAAATCCATTTTTTGCTGTACTTGTTCCCAGTTTAGCATCAATTGTAACAATGTATTATGCCGGAAAAAACTACCAGACAAAAAACTCATCAACACTGATTGGTTTATCCTGTGCTTTGATAACTGCAATAAGTTCATATTTAATTTACTTTGGTATTATAGATAAAACCTATTCTTTAGTTTTTCTTTTGTCGGCTTTAGTTTTATTGTATTCAATTAAAACATTTGAAGCCCCATCAAAAAACCACTTTACTCTTCTTTCTATTTTTAGCATATTATTAATTCTTTCTCATACAATAGGGTTTATTTTTGTATTATTCAATGTTTTTGGATTAATTGCATTCAAAATAAAAAAGAAAAAAGAACAGGTTGACCCTTTTATGGTTGTTGCTGCAGGATTAGTTCTTTGTCTGCCTTTAATTCCTTTTTTGCTTAAGATGTTTGCTCATCCCACTTTTATTTCTAAATGGTGGAGTCCTTTTAATTGGGGCAATATCTTCTTTTTGTTAACAGATTTCTTTTCTGGTGTATTAAAAAATATTGTTAGCGCACCTGTTAGTTTTTATAATCAACTGATTCGAGATGACAATATTAATTTTGGATTCTTGCTTTTTGCGATTCTCCCATCTGCAGTTTGTTTATATTTAATAATTAAATCAAATCTTGAATCTAAAAGAATTGATAAATATTTATTAGCAGTAACAACAGCATCAATTCTAACAATCCTTATAAGTGCAATTGCTCAAAAAATTCCTTTTTTGAGCAAATATTATATTGAACTCTACCCCATTCTAATTCTAATGGTTTCAAAAGCCTGGGCACAGTTAAGTTCTAAAAACCTAAAAACAGCCTTAGCTACGATTTATATTTTTATGACTCTGTTTTTTATAATCGCTGCAAGGATTCTTAACTTCAGCTTATTAGGTTAAAAAGGCTTTGTTTGAGAGAGCTTGTTTCTTAGTTCTCTAAACTTGACAATATCTTCCTGCGCTTTTGAGCTTTCCTTGAATAAAGTTTGTGAAGCAGGGTGCATTATAATTATTGAATCAATATGAACTTCTAAAAAATCGTATCTTTTGGGAGTGTTCAAAGCCCCTTGTGCTACAATTTCAGCGTTTGTTACAGCTAAAAATCTTCTTTCTTTATCGTTTAATAGCTCTGTTAGTTCTCTATTGGATTTTGTAAACTTGGAAACATAAACAGTTCCTTTTATCTCATGATCTTTGGTAATAATACACACTTCAACAGGTGCAGTATCTGACGGTTGTTTGCTCATATAAAATTACTCCTATTTAATAAAACTATTATATATTAATTTTTTAAATTATGCCAGATTTTAATTTTTATGTTAGAATATTAATGCCACACTTCACGGAAGGTTGCATCTTCTTGACCGAAAGCTTATGTCGGGTGCAGAGTATATTATGAGGCGAATCCGGTCGTTATTTGAAAATTGAAGAATTGTTGATACTATAAATCCCGATGGCGAAACACCGCCCCAACCGGGTCAGGATGGAAACATAGCAGCCCTAAGGCAGGAGTTTTCGGGTATCGGGGTTTGTTTTGGAGATTTTTCAATCGTAAAGTAATAATTGGTTTTGACGATAGATATAGTGTGGCTTTTATTTTTTCTTATAAAAATTTATAAAAAAGCGATACAAAAAGTACCGCTTTTTTTAAAGTAAAATTATTTTTATCTTTACGAGCTGAAAGCCATTAGCGCTCTTACTGATCTTGCAGTATCCTGCACTTCTTTTTCTGCGTGTTTTTCAATTGTATTATCAAGAATCTCAATTGCATCTTTTTTATCCTTGAGTGCTAAAAGCTCATTAATAGAACACATTGCAACCTGGGCGGATAAATCGTTAATCCCTTTTCCTTTGTTTGTTATAATAATTTCTAAAGATTTTCTATTGTTTTTTCTAATTAATGCCTTGCTTGTAAGTTCTCTTATTTCATCAATCGGACAATTAGTGCCGAGTTCATTTAAAACTTCAATTGATTCTTCATCTTTGTGTTTACCCAATGCTTCAATTATATTCTTAATTCTTCTATTATTCATTATTAGCTGCTCCTTTTAATTCCTCGCAAAGCATTGATCTAAGCACCCCTACGGGTTGTTTTTGCAAATTGGATACATTGTATTTAAAAACATCAAATTCAATTTTTGTATTAGCTAGCTCCTGCGCTTTTTTGTATAGCTGGATGCTGTTATCTTTTAGCTTGTTTCCAAAAGCAATTGCATTTGTTTTAATAGAGGAGAATTTGTTGAGGGTTGAAACCCAGGCGCTTGCAAGAAGCTTACCTGTGTTTTTAAATTTTTCGCTAACCGAATTTTCTTTTACTGCACTGTTGGAGTTCTCAAAAACATCCATCTGAATAACAGTTCCTTTAAAAGCAATCCCGAAAGGATTTGTTGAAGGAGATTTTTGGGTTTTATCTTTTCTAAGTGATTTAAATTTATTAAATGCTTCAATGCTTGACCTTAGGGGAGAAATCTTTTGCATTATATACCTTTCCAAATTCCAATACTATGTTACATTAAAAACCTAACATAGAAAGAAGATTAAAAAATCAATCTTTTAGTTGAAAATTAGAGTTTTATCAGCCCTAAAAGTTCAATGTTGTTTGAATTATAGATTATTAAATATCCGTTTTGTTCTTTTACAGGGCGGATTTCAACCGTTTTGTAATCAATCAAATCCGGATTTTCACCTTTTAAATATTTTCTATATTCTTTATCCTGTTGTTTTTTATACTTAGAATAGCTGATTTTTTGGGGTTTTTGCTGTTTTGTGTTTTCACTCTCATAGAATTTTACACTAATAACAGGAATTTTAGCTCTCAAATCCCCTTTTTGATATATTAATAAAAAATCAAAATATTTATCAGGACAAACATTGTAAAACCCGCGTTTTAAACCAAGTCCTGATTTATTTACAATATCATCTTTTATAATTAATAAAGGATAGTCTTTATTCGAAAAATTGTATTTATCAATAAGTTTATTCTCATCCCTTTGCCCGCTGGGGTAAATTTCTTTTGGAGTATATTGGTTTTTGTAGTATTCATAGGCAATAAAGCTGTTATCAATTATCATAATAATAATTTTAATATTTTTTTGAATATTTGCAAATTTTTTTTGTACGAGGTAGAATTAATTTATAGATTGAATAATATTCGTCTAAAAGCTCAGCTGGCCAGTTTGATGTTTTGCGCAAGCAAAACTCAAACAATATAGAAAACTCACTCTATCCAGCTGGAAAACAACAAAAAATTGAATAATATGCGCTTGTAGCTCAGCTGGATAGAGTGTTTGGCTACGAACCAAAAGGTCGGGGGTTCGAATCCCTCCAAGCGCGATAAATATATAGAAATAACAAGGATTTTACCCCTTGTTATTTTTTTAATAAAATATTAAAAATAAATTTGTTCTATTTTTACTCCATTTTATATATAAAAGCATATTTTAATATTTGAATAGTAGTATTAAGTAATCAAAATCCCGATTCAAGCTTTTAAATGTTTTATACATTTTTTAGAGAAATTGAGCTCTATTTCACTTTTCGATAATAAAACAATATGTTAAATATGTTTCAATATTATAATATTACTTTAACTAATAATATTTATTAAACTAATAGTTAATTTAGTTGTTTTTGATAAAACTATAATATAGTTTTATGCCGAAAAATACTAAAGAAAAATTAGGGATAAATATTAGAAAGTTTCGAAAGCTCAGAGGTTTAAACCAGGAAAAGCTTGCAGAACTTATGGATTTATCCGTGATTGCAATAAGCAACATGGAAAACGGCAAAACTTTAACCTCGTTTAAAACATTAGAACAAATGGCGTCAATTTTAAATGTGAAATTGTATGAATTCTTTTTATTTGATGATGAAATAAAAGAAGAAATTTTATACAAAAAACTTTTAGATAATATTAAAAAGCCAAATATAAAGAATAATTCTGAAAGTTTAATGTCTCTATATTGTATGTCTGAATATTTTATCACCAGGAATTCTTAAAACACTTATGAAGCAAGCTTATCAATCATTTTATAATACCAAGCCATAGCACCCTCCTTATGGTCTTTTTGGTATTGGTTAAGTTCATCCTTTGTCATTTTCCTATAAGGCATGCCGGAAAGCACTCTTGATGCCATATCTGTTAGAACTGTACTTACAGCAACAACCAAGGCAGAACTTGCAATAGAATTATTGTATTGTTTTGAAAAAATATCATTCAATGAACCTGAAATAATAAGCTGGACGGTCATTCTGAAAAATTTATTAATGCCTCTTAATCTTGCGTCTTTTTGCGCTTCTTCTTTTGTTGAACCGTTTCTAATAGATGCGTTAAATTCATCATTCATGTTAAACCACATCCCTGTTAATGTTCCTAAGGTTTGAGCAATTACAGCAATTTTTGAATTATTACCCTTAGATGAAGTCACTTCATTATTTGAAGCCAGCTGCATTTTTCTTATGTATTTACCAAATTCTTCGCTTAGTTTCTTTTCATCACCGCCATATTTTGCATCAAATTCCAAAAAGCGTTTATAGAGGTTTTTAATACCGTAAATATCTTCTATTAATTCAGGTTTTTTGGGAGGTTTTTTGCCCTGAGCCCTCAATCTTGAATTTTTAACCGCTTCTTCAAGTTTTGAAGCTATTTTATAAGGGTAAGACACAAGTTCTTTAATAAACCTGAACGGCGCGGTTTTTAAGGCTTTCAGGTCTTTTACTTTTACTTCAATACCGAATAGTTTTTTAGTGGTAATAAAGTCCGTACCAAGACGAACCTTGCCATCAGTGTCGATATTTTTTAAAGCAAATTTTACAACTTCGTGTGGTTTTTTATTTCCATTTTCTTTTAAAATGCTTGATAGTTTAAAAAGTGTATCTCCATCGGCTTCTATCTTCTCAATAATCCCTTCATTAAACTTATCAGTATGTTTTTTCATCATATCTGCAATATTTTGACCGATTTTTGTATGATTTTTTCCAAACTTTAAAACGTATCCGCCAGCTATACTTAAAGCGCAAAATGCAAGAATATTCTTCAAACTTAAAACAGGCTTTTTCTTTTTATTGTCCGTATTGTTGATTTGTTTGTTGCGCTTTTTGTTCAATAATTCTTCAGTGTTTCCTGCTTTCACTGATTCTATAAATTCATTCATAGAAAGAAACTGCTTGTTTAAATTATTATTTTTAGGAACTTCCGTTCTTGTAATTCTCATTCCTGAAGCTTTTCTTGAAACAACACGAGAAACAAGTCCTATAGCTGCTCCAATTATTGCAGGTGCCCATACGCTTTTATTTACAATTTTTGAAAAACAGGCAAATACTGCAAATTGGGTTATTGCTTCGCAGATATTTTCTTTTATTTCTTGCCCCTGTTTTTTATGCTGTTCTTTTTTAGCTTCTTTAACAGTTTTACCTTTTTGGATTGATTTATTATAAAAATCGCTGCCAAGAAATAATGCGGCAGTAAAACCTGAAATTAGCCTTGCTGCAAACCTCTCTTTTTTAGTATCATAGTTTGCAACATCGTCTGCCATAACACGATTTAACTTTTTAATGAATTTATCCACAACAGGATTGCATATTGATTTACAAAAAACATCACACTCTCCTGTTGGGTATTTTGAACCTTTAGGCATAACATCTTGCACAAAATCAAGAGTGTTTTTATGAATACCCCGTAATGCCCTAACTTCATTATCCAGCTGTACAGAAGCTCTATAATTTTTTAAAAATTCAGCATTGTTTAACTTTGAATCAGGAAACTTCCTTGCAATAGAATCGATGGCATCCATTGGCATACTAAAGAACGATTTAAAGCCCGATGCTATTCTTTTTGTTATTGCATCATCCGGGATATATTTTTCACCATCAAGTGTTTGCAATAGATTAGGATTTTTCTTTTCAATTGATTTAATTAAGCCTTTCTCTAACCCATCAAGACTGCAATTTGCGAATCTCTTAATGGCTCTAAGGTCATCAATATTAGGTGTTTTTCCTTTAAAATGCACACCTTGCTTTGTATTTTTGCAGCTGTTTAATGAGGATGATTTCATAAATTATTTAAATATACACTTTTTCCTTCTTATTTAAAACCGCTAAACATGAAAAATTGCGCAAAAAAAGCTAATTGTAATAAATATTACAATTATTAATTTAATATATTGAAAAATTTAAAGTAATTGTTTTATTTGGCTAAGTTATCAATACGGGCTTGTCTTTCATAATCTTTTTCGGTCGCATCGCCGAAAGGATCTTTTGAACGATATTTTTCTGAAACATCAATCCCGTTAAGTTCATCATTTATATCTTCTAGATCTAAGGCAACCTCTTTCACATTATTAAACTTGCTTAAATCTTCTAAGGTTCCTCCTCTTTTCAAGAGCTTTATTCTGAGCATTAAGTATCTGTTATCACTGTTTCTTTTCATAAATTCATCATCAAATTTGCCTTTTACAGTTCCATTTTCGCTTGTATAAGCTATAAAGTTTTTATCAGAATCAATTGTTTTAAACCAATCATTATATGCTCGCTGCATATAATCTTCATCAGGTGGCGCAGTTAAAGTTTTTTTAACAACACTTTTTGCATTTTCATCTTGAAACCTTCCAAAAGAAAGCTTATTTTTTTGAACATAATTACTAACTGGAGATACTCTCATTTTTTCTTACACCCTCATTTTTTGTACAATTCTAAAATTGGAAATTATATATTTAAAGTAATTGTTTTAATCGGCTAAATAATTAATGCGGTCTTCTTGTATAGCTCTTTTTTCTGTCTCATCACCGTATGGATCTTTAGAGCGGTGTTTATCTGCAACATTGATTCCATCAAGAACATCATTTATAGTATTTAAACCATCTTTTATATTTTCAATATTTCTCAAAACACTTAAATCATCTAAGTGTCCTTCTTCTTTTAGTGAATCAGCTAAATACATTAAATAATCGTCATCCTTATTGCTTTTCGCAAATTCATCATCGAATTTGCCTTTTACAGTACCGCTTTTACTAGTATAAGCTATAAAGTTTTTATCAGAATCAATTGTTTTAAACCAATCATTATATGCTCGCTGCATATACTTTTCATCAGGTGGCGCAGTTAAAGTTTTTTTAACAACACTTTTTGCATTTTCATCATCAAACCTTCCAAAAGAAACCTTTTTTGTTTGAACATAATTACTAACCGGAGATACTCTCATTTTTTCTTACACCCTCATTTTTTGTACAATTTTAAAATTGGAAAATTATATATTTAAAGTAATTGTTTTAATCGGCTAAGTTATCAATACGGGCTTGTCTTTCATAATCTTTTTCGGTCGCATCGCCGAAAGGATCTTTTGAACGATATTTTTTTGAAACATCAATCCCGTTAAGTGTATCATTTATATCTTCTAGATCTGAAGCAATTTCTTCTACATTATCTATCTTGCTCAAATCTTCTAAGGTTCCTCCTCTTTTCAAGAGCTCTATACTAAGCATTATGAATCTGTTATCACTGTTTCTTTTCGCAAATTCATCATCAAATTTGCCTTTTACAGTTCCATTTTCGCTTGTATAAGCAATAAAGTTTTTATCAGAATCAATTGTTTTAAACCAATAATTATATGCTGGCTGCATATAATCTTCATCAGGTGGCGCAGTTAAAGTTTTTTTAACAACACTTTTTGCATTTTCATCTTGAAATCTGCCAAAAGAAAGCTTATTTTTTTGAACATAATTACTAACTGGAGATACTCTCATTTTTTCTTACACCCTCATTTTTTGTACAATTCTAAAATTGGAAAATTATATTATATATAGAATAAAAATAAATTTCAATAGGACTATTTAATAGCTCTCTTTTAAATAATCCTCAAGAGCTTTTGTAATGGCTTTGGAAATTTTCTTTTGAAACTTCGAATCAACAAGTTGATTTGCTTCTTCTTTTCGAATAATATACCCGCATTCAATTAAAACACTCAAAAACTCGGTTGGTCGAATGACTGCAAAGGAAGCATGGTTTACTTTATCATCTCTAAATTTAGTTGCAACAATAAGATTCTTTTGGATTGTTTGTGCCAAGGGTTTTGATTGATTCTGATAATAATAAGTTCCGACACCGTGTTTTTTATCGATATCTTTTCTGTTGGGTAATGAGTTTTGATGAATGCTAAGGTAGATATCAGCATTTTTTTCCTTTGCAAATTCAATTCTTTTATTAAGAGTGACTTTTTTGTCTTTTTTCCTTGTCAAATAAACCTTAGCGCCTCTTTTTCTTAATTCTTTTTTTAATTTTTTTGATATTTCAAGATTAATTGTTTTTTCTTCCAAACCAAAAGCGCAAGCACCGCGCTCGCTGCCTCCGTGTCCCGGGTCAATTATAACGACAATATTTTTTAGGGGTTTTTTCTTATTAATTTTAGGTGATTTTTTAATTGATAGGATATATCCTTTATTGTATTTTTCAATCCCGTATCCAAACAAGGGAAGCTTGTCTGAATATTTAAGAGAAAACTTAGTATCAATTTTTTTTGAGTATTGAAACTTAGTGTCTTTTTCAATTTTTACTTTATTCGGGTCAAAGTGGTTATCAAATAGCGTAAAATTAAGCGTTTTTGAGTCTTCTTTAATTTGGGTTGCGCCTAAAAAAGGGGTTTCAATAAAAATCTTATAGTCTTTTTTGGTTTCAATTTTTGTAACTTTTTCAATTGAATCAAATCTTTTTTCAGGAATAACTGCCTGAACTTCAACAGCTTTTTTGTTAATAAAACCGTAATAGTCGTTATCTAAGACCACCCGGTAATAATTAGGGGTTTGTTTGTCGGCAAAAAGAATCGTGTTTTTGTAAAAATGTGTTAATCTATTAGAATTCTCGCAATCCTTCTGTCTTAAGGGGGTATTATCAGCTAAAACCTCTAAAACCGCATACTTTGCAATCCCCACATTTTTCAAATTGCTCTGCGCTAATAAGGGCGATTGGATTAATAGGATTAATAATAAAAGAATAAATTTTTTCATAGTTTTATTGGTTTTTTCCAAAGATATTGTCGAATTTGATAAAGTTTTTTTCTGTTTGTTTTTTTTCTTCCTGTTTATAGCCTAAAATTCTTATTAAATCTGTTTTAAGTTTGGCTAAATCTTCGTACTTTTTAAGTGTTCCATCTATTGCAACGCTCACATCCCCTGTTTCTTCACTAACTACAATACAAGCGCAGTCAGGATAAACCTCAGAAACCCCGATAGCTGCTCTATGGCGGGTTCCATATCTCCAGGATAACTTCGGATCCTCAGTGAGGGGCAATAGTACTCCTGCAGATATTATCTTATCATCCCTTATTACAACGGCTCCGTCGTGAAGAGGAGTTTTCGGGAAAAAAATTGTCAATAAGAGCTCCTGGGAAATATCGGCGTTGAGCTTAACCCCGACATCCGATTGGGCAAGGGATGTTGAATCTTTTTGAAGTACAATAAGACCCCCTGTTTTAGACTTTGATAAATACTTAATTGTTTCGATTAATTCTTTAGCCACATCAATCTTTTTATCATTATCAATTCCTTGATTATTCATAAAAAGTTTTTCGAATAAATTACCCTGTCCGATATAGCCTAAAAAACGTCTTAACTCGGGCTGAAAAATTACAATTAGCGCAAAAGCAACAATTGAAACAAGGGTTTTTAGAAATACACCAAAAATATTAAGATTAATTTTAATTAAAAGTTCAGATACTCCCCACATTACAACTAAAGCTAAAGAACCCCTTACAAGGTTTTCGCTTTGCGTTCCTTTAATAAATCTTTTGTGAAGGTAATAAAGAATAAAAACAAGAACGAAAATTTCAAAGATATTTACCCCGAGGGCAATTCTATCCATGCCTTGAAAAAAGTTTTCAATTTGGGATAATATAAAAACATCAAAGTGTGTAGGATTCATGGTACTCCTTAATCAATTATATCGTTTTGTACAAGCTGATTCAGAGTTTGTCTTTTTAAAATCAGCTTATCTTTTCCTTCATCAATCATTACCATTGCAGGTTTTAAGGAGCTGTTATAATTACTTGACATTGAATAACAATAAGCTCCTGTATCAAAAACACAAAGGATATCCCCCGATTGAGGATTATTAAGTTCAATATCTTTTATTAGAATATCCCCTGATTCGCAGAACTTGCCTGCAACTGTAACAAGTTCTTGTTTATTTTCTTCTTTTTTATTAACAATTATAGCTTCATACTTTGCTTCATACATAGAAGGGCGCGGGTTATCTGCCATGCCTCCGTCTATGGTAATATACTTTCTTATATTTTCAATTTCTTTAATCGAACCAATGGTATAAAGCGTAAAACCTGCACTGCAGACTAAAGAACGCCCGGGTTCAATGTATAGAATTGGTTTTTTTAAGTTTAATTTTTTAGTATTATCATCAATTGATTGAACAACAATTTTTGCAATATCAAAAACACTTGGAGGGTTGTCAGCTTTTGTATAGGTAATTCCCAAACCTCCACCAATATTGATTTCTGTTAGTTCATAGCTATATTTATCTTTAATTTTTTTAATTTCATTAAGCAAAACTGAAACAAGGTCATAATAAGGCTGCGTCTCAAAAATTTGCGAGCCTATATGTGCGTGAAGCCCTGTAAGTTTAAGGTTTTTATATTCATTAAGAACCAAACTAACCGCTTTATCAATTTTATCGAGTGGAAAACCAAACTTCGAATCAATTTGTCCTGTTTTAATATAATCGTGTGTGTGACATTCGATATTGGGAGTGATTCTTAAGTGGATTTTTTGAACTTTGTTTTTTTTATTAGCAATGCTATTAAGCTCTTTTAGTTCGAAAAAATTATCCACACTAAAGTGGTCAATTCTATTATCAATTGCAAACTCAATTTCTTCTTGAGATTTATTATTGCCATTAAAAGAAGATTTTTCAAGTCCTACACCTGCGTTTAACAAGACAAACATCTCTCCTTTTGAAACAACATCAAATCCAAGTCCCAAAGAAGCCAGAACCTTTGCAACTGCTCCTGTCATAAGAGCTTTTGAAGCAAAGAGGATGTTGGTTTTATTGTAGATTGAAAAAGCTTCAATATAATCTTTTGCCATTTTTTCCAATGTCGGTTTATCGATAACATATAAAGGAGTTTTATATTTTTTTGCTAAATCTAATAAATCGATATTGGATATTGAAAGATTACCTTTGTCATTAATTTTAGTACTAATCGGTTTAACTTGTTGATTTGGATATGTCATATTGGTCCTTTTTTCTTCTTGCTAAATTTTTATAATGATTATAACATAAATAAAGATAATTTTAAGGAAAATAAAAAATGGAACAAACTAAAGTTTTGAGCTTAAAGAATATTATAGTTTTTATACTAATCCTTGGAGTTGTTGCTCTTGGAGTTTTTTCACTTGATATTCTTTTAATGCTCTTTGCTTCTTTTGTTATAACCTGCGCTATTACTCCTACAATTAACAGAATGGAAAAATACATTCCGCGCATTTGGTGTGTAACATTGATTCTTCTAGGATTAATCCTTGCTAGTTTTTTAATTCTTGTTCCTTTAATTTCAATATCCATTAAAGAAGCAACAGGGCTTTTGGGCAATTTTATTCCCGCACTTGATAATTATCTTGATAATCTTGTTCAATTGAAAATTTTTAATATTAAACTATCGGATTTTATAACCCTTGAATCAATTAAAGAACCCTTAGCACAGGGGGCACAGAGCTTGATTCAGAATTCAATTGCCGCAGGAAAAATTGCAGCTAATTTTCTTACAACCTTTTTTGCAATATCAATAATGGTTTTCTATTTTGCCTATGATGAAAAAAGATTAAAGGATAAATTCATAGAGTTTTTCCCTCAGGAACAAAAAGATAAAGCAAGGAAGATAATGGATAATATTGCATCTAAAGTAGGCAACTACATATTTGCGCAAGGAATTGCAATGGTTTTTGTCGGATTATTAACAACAATAGGTCTTTTGTTAATTCACAATTCACACGCTTTTTTATTAGGGGTAATTACTTGTGTTTTAGATATTATTCCTGTTATAGGTCCTAGTATTGCAGTTGGTATTGGTCTTATAACAAGTGCTTCAGGCGGGTTTTTATATGTTCTTTTAACTTTTATAGTTTATATGATTGCCCAATGGGCGCAAAACCAGCTTTTAAGACCAATTGTTTTTGGAAAGCTTCTTAATATGCATCCTTTAATGATAATTGTAGCTTTGTTAATCTGTGCAAGGTTTCTAGGTTTCTGGGGGGTAATTTTATCTCCTGCAATCGCAAGTGCTATTTGTGTTTTAGTTGATGAGCTGTATTTAGATAGAATAAATAATAAATAATGGAACAATTCTTATATAAAAGACTCGAAAAAAAGGAGCCAAAAATTAATCTTTGGTTTTGTTATCCTGCAATTGAGAGTTTTGCGCTTGCTTCTTTAGGGTATCTTACAATCTTTAAAGACTTTGATTTAAACCCGGATTTATTTGTTGAGAGGGTTTATGTGGATTCTAAAAATACGATAATTCCTCCTAATAACGTTGATTGTGTCGGTTTTTCAATTAGTTTTGAATTGGATATTCTATCTGTTATTAAAATGTTAAAAAAATATAATATTCCACTAAAAAGCATAGATAGAAAAGAACAAGACCCCATTGTTTTTGCAGGCGGTCCTGTTTTAATGTCTAATCCCATTATTTTTCAAGAATTTTTCGATTTTATTGCAGTCGGGGAAAAAACCTGTTTAAAACCTTGTTTTGAGATATTAAAAAACAAAAACAGCTTATCAAGAAAAGAAATTCTAAATAAACTATCTGCTATCGAAGGGATTTATGTCCCCGGGTATAATAAAGAAGTAAGAATTGCAAGGGATAATTTAAAAGATGAAATTATCTATACACCAATTCTATCTGACAAAAGTTTTTTTAATAATACCTTTATAATTGAACTTGAAAGGGGCTGTCCTAAACTTTGCAACTTTTGTTTAGCAAGCTGGCTCAATTTTCCGACTAGATTTGTCGATTATGAAAAAATCATTGAAGCAATTGACTTCGGACTTTGCTATACTAATAAAATCGCTCTTTTAGGAGCCTATGTTGCAGGTCATCCGGATTTTAAAAAGATTATTGAATATATTAGCAAAAAAGAAAATATTGAACTTTCAATTTCCTCTCTAAGAGCGGATTTAGCAGATATTGACCTAATTAAAACCTTAGTTAAGTGCAAACAAAAAACAGCAACAATTGCTCTTGAAGCAGGAAGTCAAAGACTGAGGGATTTAATTAAAAAAGACTTAACTAAAGATCAAATCTTGTCCTGTATTGATTCAATTCAAAAAGGCGGCCTTAAGGGAGTTAAAATATACACAATGATTGGGCTTCCAAGTGAAACACAGGATGATATTACAAGTTTAGTAGAACTTATTAAAGAAATTAAAGATCAAACCAAAAAAAACAAAACTCCTTTTGATATTACCGTTTCAACTTCAAGTTTTATCCCTAAAATTCACACTCCTTTTGAAAATTTTAAAAGAGTTGAAAAATCGATTCTAAAAAAACGATTGGAGTACTTGAAAAAAAACTTTCATAAACTAGGAGTAAACTTTAGACCCTCAAGCCTTGATTGGGATGAGATTCAGACGTTTTTATCAACAACTAAAGCTCCTTTAGCTGATTTTCTGCTTGAAGTATTAGATAAGGGAGGGAATTTGGGTGCTTATAAACAAACCTTAAGAAAGCATGAGTTTATTGAAAGTGATTATCCTATAATTGATTCAGGGACAAAAGAGCTTAAGGAAAAAAGAATTGCTGAGTTTAGAGAAAATTTACTTTATTTATAAGTGCAAGATTGTTAAGCTCAATTGTAAAAGAACCAAGGTTGTTTAGTGAATTAAGAGAGTTTTTTGAATAGCTTAAGTATAAATTTTCAACATAATTTTCAAGATCTGAAACTTCTTTGTTAAGTTCCTCATCTTCAATTCCTATAATGAGCTCTTTAAGTTCTTTTTTAATATCTTTAATATCATCTATAGGATTATCGTTAAAGTCTAAGTTAAGCTGATACATTAAGTCTTTCCAGGGTCTTTTTGTTTTATCTTCTTCTTTTGTTTCTTCTGCTTTTTGATTAATCTTAGCTTTTTTTATTAAAGAAATATTCAAAGCTTCATTGTCAGTCGGAGTTAAGTTTAGTTCTTTCATTTGCTTATCGATAGCAGATGACTTTTTCTTTTTATCATTTTTTTCAATACTATAATAATACTCATACATTGAGACGCTATTTATTGCATTAATCGACATAACCTTTAAAAAATCCTCGTTTGGGGGTATAGTTATTAATTCCCTAAAAAGATGTAGAATTAACAACAAAGGGTTTAATTTTTTGGTTTAAAGGGTTATAATGAGAAACGAAAAAAAGGAAGGGATTAATGGATAAATACAAAGAATTAATGGATAAAGCAAAAGAAGCAAGTAAAAGAGCATATTGTCCTTATTCTAATTTTGCTGTCGGTGCTTGTGTTTTGTATGAAAGCGGTGCAATATATACAGGATGCAATGTTGAAAACGTTAGTTACGGATTGTCTTTGTGTGCTGAAAGAAATGCAATTTCAACTGCTTTAGGGTTTGGCGAGAAAACAAAAATTAAAGCAGTTGCAATTTATTCTCCCAAACAAGCTTATTGTTTACCCTGTGGTGCCTGCAGGCAATGGCTTAGTGAGTTTTGTCTGGATAAGGAACAAACAAAAATTATCCTTGAAGATAAAAATAAAGAGATTGTTGTTCTTACTCAGGAAGAAATTTTTCCTTACGGTTTTAAATTCAATTTTGACTAGTCGTCAATTATTACCTGTTTAAGTTCAATGTCGGGTTTACCTAAAACACGGACTAATTCAAGAACAGAAGCTTTCATCTGGCATTTCTGGCTTGAGGCATTGAAAAAGTCTGTATAAAAACACCCCTCGCAGTTACAGCCCCTTTTATAGCATTCGATTGCGGTTTGTGTCCATCTTCTTACGGCTGTAGCTCTGCCTAAATCTCTACTTTTTAACACTTATAAACTCTCCCAAAATCTGATTGCCAAAAAAGCTGTATCGTTATTTGCTTACTGCCCCTTGGCTTTAATATAATTATATCGTTTCAGTTTCAATTATCAAGCACTTTTTCAGCAATTATTAAGGAAATTTACAATCATGGTTTCCCGCTCAAAGCTTGTATTTCAAGGGTCCCGACCTGCCAAAAACCATGGCATGTCATGGTTTTTAGTCTTTAGCCTGTTCAAAAACCATGGGCTGTAGAGGATATCGACGAATTGAAAAAAATTTAAAAACGTAAACAATTGTAAACAATACAATAAAATCCATGACCCCTTGGTCATGGACTCTAACTAAAATTCTTGTTTTCTTGCACTTAAAACGCCTTTATTATAAAATTTATATATATTATGTAAAAGAAAGAAGAAAAAAATGAACAAACCAGAAAGTAAAAAAATGGTACTTACGGTTGGTGGGAAAACCGTAGAAATTGAAACAGGAAAATACGCAAAACAAGCAACTTCCTCGGTTACCGTAAAATGCGGCAATACAATGCTTTTTATCCACGCAACAGTAAGCAAAGAACCAAGAGTTGGAATAGACTTTTTCCCTCTTTTAATTGATTATGAGGAAAGAATGTCTGCAATAGGTAAAATCCCCGGCGGATACACAAGAACCGAAGGACGCTCAAGCGAAAAAGCTATATTAATATCAAGATTAATAGATAGACCCATAAGACCATTATGGCCTAAAGGATACAGAAACGATGTTCAGATTGTTTCACAATTATTTGCATATGATCAGCAGGAACAACCAGACATCTTATCAATAATCGGTGCTTCAACTGCTCTTATGTTATCAGGTGCACCTTTTGAAGGACCAGTAGGTGCAGTTCGTGTCGGCAGAATTGATGGACAATTCATTGCTAACCCTACTCATAGCGAGGATGAAAAATCCGATATGAATATTGTTATAGCAGGAACAAAAGAATCAGTAATCATGGTTGAAGCCGGCTGCAAATTCGTTAGCGAGGATGATATTCTAGCAGCAGTTGAATTTGCTCAGGTTGAAATCGCAAAACAATGTGAAGCGCAGATTGCATTCGCTGCTGAATGCGGTGTAACTAAAGAAGAATTTGTGAATCCTTATGATACAACAGAACTTGCTTCAATTATTAAAGAAACAGCATATGATGCTGTGGTTGAGGCTTATCACACTACAGACAGAGATAAAAGAAGCGAAAAATTGGATGAAATTAAAAAGGTTGTTAAAGAAAAAATAGAAGCACTGGGAGAAGATCATCCAATCGCACAAATGATTGAAGAAACAGGAATTGACTTTGTAGCAGAAGAGTTTAAGACACTCGAAAAGAAAATAATGCGCTCTATGATTAAAAACGAAGGAATTAGAGCAGACGGCAGAACTACAGCTGAAGTTCGTCCAATCTGGTGTGAAGTCGGGGTATTACCAGGAGTACACGGAAGTGCAGTATTTACCCGCGGACAGACTCAAATCTTATCTGCTGCAACTTTAGCAGGACCCGGCATGGCACAAGAGCTGGATGGAGTTGATCCTGTTAGAATAAAAGATTATATGCACAAATATATCTTCCCCGGATTTTCAGTTGGTGAAGTAAAACCCTTAAGAGGACCCGGTCGAAGAGAAGTTGGCCATGGAAATTTGGCAGAAAGAGCAAATATTCCTGCACTACCTTCAAAAGATGAGTTTCCTTATGCAATTCGTGTAACAAGCGATGTCTTAGAATCCAATGGTTCCACTTCAATGGGTTCAACCTGCGCTTCTTCAATGGCGCTAATGGATGCAGGCGTTCCTGTTAAGTGCATGATAGGAGGCGTTGCAATGGGGTTAATCCATGAAGAAGATACAGATATTGTATTAACAGATATTCAAGGAATTGAAGATTTCTTAGGGGATATGGATTTTAAAGTAACAGGAAACGAAACAGGAATTACAGCCCTTCAAATGGATATGAAAATTAAAGGAATTTCTAATCCTACCCTAAGAAGAGCACTAGAACAAGCCCGTGAGGGTAGAATTCATATAATGAATTGTATGAAAGAAGCAATAAGTGCTCCAAGAGCTGAACTTTCGCCAAACGCTCCAAGGTTATTATCAATGACAATTCCTACAGAAGATATTGGTGCAGTAATTGGACCCGGCGGTAAAACAATAAGAGGAATAATTGATGCAACAGGAGCTGAGATTGACATTCAAGATGACGGCAAGGTTACAATTACTTCTAATGATAAAGAAGGAGCACAACTGGCTCAAAAAATGATTAAAGATTTAACCTTTAAACCTGAACCTGGAATGATTTGCAAAGGAAAGGTTGTAAGAATTATTCCAATCGGTGCTTTTGTTGAACTTGCCCCTGGAAAAGACGGCATGGTGCATATTTCACAAATTTGTGCAGAAAGAATAGAAACAATTGAACCACACCTGACAATTGGACAGGAAGTTGTTGTTAAAGTTCAAAAGATTGATGACAAAGGAAGAGTCAACTTGACCATTAAAGGTGTGAGCGAAGAAGAGAAAGCAAATTGCAAATAAAACAAAAAAAAGACCTCTCAATTGAGAGGTCTTAAAATTAGATAGACATATTCTTAAATTCATTATAAGCATTAAGCATCTGATTCCTTAATTGAATCGCCATTTGCATTGCAAGATTAGATTTTTGAGCTGAAATCATAACTTCGTGAATACTAATATCACCGCCCGCTGCAAATGTTTCAAAATCAGTCTCAGCGCTTCTTTGAACTTGATTTAGCTCCTCAATGCTGTGAGAAAAACCGGTTTTTATATCCTGCGCCATTTTGACAACCTGACTAATCCCTTGATCATTATTTGTAACTGCAACTCCTCCTTGAATCGGAGTTTGATTCATTGATGAAAAAATTTCATCAAAACTTTTATTCGAATCCTTTTGATTTTGTGCAAAAACTTTATTATAATCAGTTATTGAGTTTTCAAATCCCTGGGCAATATTAGTATTAATTGAAAAATTATTCATTTTTTATCCTTTTATATATTAAGTGCACTTTGAATCATGGTCTTAGAAGTCTGCGCTAGAGTAATATTCGCTTCATAAGCTCTTGAAGCTGAAACTAAATTCAACATTTCTTCAACAACATTAACATTTGGAAGCTCGACATATCCGTTTTCATCAGCATCAGGATGATTCGGGTCATAAACAATTTTGGTCGGATTCTGCGCATCAACAATTGAATCAATCTGCACTCCTTTGGCTATAATATTCTCGCTTTGAGTCACACCCCCTTTTAAATATGGCTCGTTTTGATTATCATAACAAACCCTTGCGTTGCCCTGAGGGAAATTAAAGCCTTTATTGATTACCATTTCTTTAAAATTGACCTGTTTTTTATGGTAAACTTCCTTTTCTCCTTGTGCATTTCTTGTTGTGTTAACATTTGCAATATTTGATGATATTGTATCCATTTTTATTCTTTGTGCGTGCATTCCTGAGGATGCTATATCAAAAATTTCAAAACTCATAGTTTATTTTCCCTTAATTCTGTCCTTTAATTACCTGCTCTAACTGCGTATATGATTTAGATAACAAAGAAGCGATTGTCTGGTATTGCATGCCTGTTTTTGCCTCCTGCATCATTTCTTCTTCAATATTTACGTTGTTCCCATCTAATCCTATCGGGTCTGAATTATCAACTTCAACATCAATTGAGAATCCGTCTTTCGTATTTGAGTTCAAAAAGGCAAGTTTAGCAGGGTCTTGATAGGATAATACTTTGGAAGGATTTTTTTGATAAAGCTTTGAGTTCTCAATTTTAATATTTTCTTTCTCATTTTCTTTTTCAATAATGCCCTGCAAATTCTCTTCAAAAGACACTTCTTTTCTTTGATAATTAGGAGTTAAGACATTAACAGTATTTGCTCCGATTGCTTTTTGTCTTTCATAGAGTCCATCAAGCGCCATATGTGCAATATCTTTAGTTCTATTAGTAACAATATCCATAACTTTTATCCTTATTCAATATTAGCAACAGGTACGAAAAGCGAGAAGATTGTTTCTTTTTCGTCGCTTTTTTCCAGTTCTAAAATTCCAAACTGAGAGTCAATGTATTTTTTACAAACTGCTAATCCCACTCCCCAGCCTTCTTTTTTTGTTGTGTAGCCTTGGTCAAAAATCCTTTTTTGATTATTTTTATCTATTTGTTGTCCGTGGTTGATAATTGATATTTTAATTCTTGTTTCAATTTGTTCAATTTTTATAATAATATCATCATTTTTTGTTGAATCATGAGCATTTTTAATAATATTGTTAATAACAATTAAAAACTTTTCACTATCAACAAAAGCATTTGCTTCAATATTAGGAATTTTATCAATAAGAACGATTTTATTGTTTTTTTCCTTAAGAATAGTTGAATACATCCTGATTGAGTCTTGAATAATTGCTTTAATGTTTTTTTCCGATAAATTAACAATATCAAAATTCTTAAACTGTTCAATTTGCGATTTAATTAAAGCAACCGACTTTTTAATCGGTTCTGTTGTTTCAGTGTCCCCTGTTTTCTTTTCAAAAATTCTGGTATAAATATCCAATATGCTCAATTGATTCTTAATCTCATGGGCAATCTGCTTAACGCTTGCGTAAATCTCGTTTCTTAGAGTTTCATTGGTTTTTGTAATTGTTTTGTAGTTTTGCTGAATTTTGGAATTATATTCGCTTTCCTTAATTGACTCTTGAAATTGTTTAATGATATTTAAAACAGCACAATTAACGAGTTCATTTTCTCTTCTTTCAGGGTGAAATTCATAGAACTTTTCGTCATAGTTAATTAAGAAAATATTCTTAATTGTCTCATAAACCCCGCAAACCAGTTTGGAGTTTAACTTAAGATATATTTCATATGTGTTATCTTCTTTTTTATTGAATAAAAACGCACAATTGTATCTTTTTGAGTTAAGAACAATAAAACCTGTTTTTTCAACATCAAATTTTTCAAATTCAAAACTGTTAAAGTTTCGAAGAATAATATTCTTTGAATATTCAAGCCTTTTAACCAGACTATCTATTCCTTCAATTCCTTCTAAGTATGTAAAAACAATTGAAGGGGTATTAGTTGAAGCCAGCGGTTCTAATATACTTCTTATAAGTGCTTTAATAACTTCAAGTGAATAAAATTCGGCTTGGATTAAATTTTCGTTTTCAAAATATTTATTAAAGCGATTTTTTTGTTTCATACTTTTGTTTCTTATAATTGTTTGTTGAATAAAACAGAAAAGCATGATGCCTTACTGTTTTATTCAACGTTTGTTCAGCTGGCGCATTGTAACAAAGGAGCTAGTTTTAGTTTCCTATACTGCAATTTTTTTCGCTTTTGGCTTGAAGCCTTTATTAATTGCATAAAGAACAGCTTGGGTTTTTTCTTTAACCTGAAGTTTTTGGAAAATATTATTAACATGAGTTTTTACCGTGGTTTCTGAGATAAACAATTCACGGGCAACATCTTTATAAGTTGCACCTTCTAAAAGAAGGGAAAGAACCTCTTCTTCTCTGTTTGTTAAATAGTGAAGAAGGTTTTCTTCATCATCGTCATTTTGATTAAGCGCATTGTTTTCAAAATCCTGGAAATATTCAAAAAACTTGGAGCATAAAACATTGGGAAGATAAATTTTGCCCATTGAAACTTCATCCAGCGCTTTAATTAACTGTGCTGAAACCATTGTTTTTAGGACATATCCTGCTGCACCTACTTTCATTGCACGATAAATTAAGTCGGCATCATCATAAGCAGTTAAGACAATCACTCTTGTTTTAACATTTAATTTTTGAATTTCAGCAATGGCATTAATCCCATCCAATTCGGGCATGTTAATATCCATTAAAACAATATCGGGCTGATATTTCTTAATTAGAGAAATTGCAACTGAAGCATTGCCGGCATTTGCAATAACCTCATAATCATTCTCAAGATTAACCAACTCGCGAACCCCTGAGGCGTGCTCGTATTTGTCATCTACAACAATGACTTTTTGTTTTCTTTTGAAATCCATTGTTCTTCTCATTCAATCCTCCTAAGTATATTTTTATAAATTCTAATTCAATCTATGTAACTAACAATAAAAATATACTTCTTTTAGGCGGTTTAATCATCAATATTAGGGTCGAATTTTACCCTATATAACTTGGAACTTTGTATCTAGTTCTTTGGATTGAGAAAATAAAAAAAGAGCTGGTATTAGCTCTGTAATACCAGCAATGGATTATATTTGTAAACTTATTCTTCAACTTCTTTTTGAGTTTCAATCTCGTCTTCTTCGTCTAGTCCAGTTTGACTAGTTTCCTCAATTGCTTCTTGGGCAATTTCATCAACTGTTTCTTCTTCATCAATATACTCTTCTTTTACATCTTCCTGATAGTATGAATTATTTTCAGCGCTGTTTTCAATTTCTCTTGCCTGAGATTGAGACTTAATATCGATCTTCCAGCTGGTTAATCTATGCGCTAAACGAACGTTTTGACCTTCTCTTCCTATTGCAAGCGATAGTTGATCATCAGGAACAATTACAAAGGCTTCTTTTCTATCTTCTTCATCAGCTAAGATATCAACTGATATGATTCTTGCTGGAGAGAGTGCATTAACAATATATTCAACCGGATCTTGCGAGTATCTTACAATATCTATTTTTTCATTTTTTAATTCACCAACAATTGTCTGGATTCTTGTACCCCGGGGTCCAATGCAGGCCCCAACCGAATCAACTGTAGGATCATTAGACCAAACCGCAAGTTTTGTCCTAAAGCCGGCTTCTCTTGCTATTGATTTAATTTCAACAATTCCATCTTCAATTTCCGGTACTTCAAGTTCGAATAGTTCACGAACAATTTCAGCATGCGCTTGAGAAACGATAACCTGAGGAAGTTTTGAAGTTTCTTTAACATCTAAGACAAAAACTCTGATTCTGTTTCCAGGTTTGTAATATTCACCTGGAATTTGTTCTCTTGTAGGCATTACGGCATCTGTTTTTCCAATGTTTACAATAACCGCTCTATCTGTTCTTCTTTGGATAATACCTGTTATTAAAGTGCCTTTTTTAGATAAGAACTCATCTAAGACCATTTTTCTTTCAGCTTCTCTAATTCTTTGGGTTATAACCTGTTTTGCACTTTGTGCTGCTATTCTTCCGAAGTTTTCAGGAGTAACCTCAATTTTTACTTCATCTCCAACTTCAACATCTTCATCCATTTCCTTAGCAGCAGTAAGTGAAATTTCCGTATTCTCATCAACAACCTCTTCAACCACAACTTTTGTTCTAAAAACACCAATTTCACCCGCCTGGTCATCAAGAATCGCTTCAACGTTTTGAGCGTCTTTATCTTTAATATGTTTTTTATATGCTGCAACTAAAGCATCGCACAAAGAACTTACAAGAATCTCTTTTGAAATCCCTTTTTCGCGTTCGAATTGCTCTGCTGCTTCAAATAGTGCAGTTCCTATTTTAATCATTATTGTCTCCTTTATTTTTATTTATTTCAATTTTATCGTTTAGTTTTGTGTATTGAATTTTTTCCATTGGAATAAAAATCTCATCACTATTGTACAAAACTACAATTCCTTTGTTTTCAAGATAGTTTATAAGCTTTGCTTCAAGGGTTTTTTCACTAATATTATCAATTGAATTCTTAAGTTTAATAATGACATTGTGATTGTTGAAAATTATATATTCTTTGTTTGATTTAAACTTCCTATCGAGCCCCGGACTTGAAACTTCAAGGTAATATTTATAAGGGATGAGCTCATCCAGCAAATCTCCCAAGCTTCTTGAAATTTTTTCACAATCAAGATGAGTTACAACATGGGAAAAAGAATAAATGAATATTCTTAAAAAATTGCGGTTATTTTCCTTTTCAAAAGCAATTTCAATAGGAATCAGCCCAAGTCTCATTGCCGTATTTTCAATGATTGGAGTAATTGTTTCTATTAGTTCTTTTTTTGAAAAGTGTTCTTTCATAGTTTTTATCATCTATAAAGGCTATAAAAAAGAAGAGCGCAACGAGTTGTTCGGCGCACTCCAGTTTAAATTATAAACCAGTATGGATTTATTGTAGCATTAAATTATAAAAAAAGAAACTTTTTGTAAACAAAATTTACGAATACAAAGTCTTAAGCATAACTGCAACACCAACCTGCTGATCTTGCAAGTCTTTTATAAAACCATCTTGCGTGTATTTGCCAATACTATACTTTTCAGTTCCTGCCCAGATATAAGGACTGTTCATATTATGATAGTCCCTGTATCCTGTTCCATTATAGAATTCAGCAAAATCAAGATAAGTTTGATAATCACCTAAAACAATTTTAGGTGCGTGTTTTTTAACGGATTCAAGAGCTGAAATTGCCGATTCTTCCCAGCTTCTAAAATCGCCAAGTTCTCCTCCGTCATGGAGTCTTTTGTTAAAATTTGCTCCGCTTTCTCTGCAGTGGATTGCGCAGATAAGTTCAGCCGGAACATCTGTAACTTCTTCAATTGTTCTATACCTATCTTGATAATTATTCCAAACTTTTAGAAACTTTTTAACTTCTTTTTCCTGTCCAGAGGATAAGTCAATTTCAACATCAAAAACTTTTAGTGCTTCGTTTTTTTGATACTCTTGATAATCAAGTCTTGCTTGTTGTTCTCTGGCTTTTATTCTTCTATCAAATTCTGTTTCTTGAATTTGGGTTTTTATTTGTTCCTGCTCTTTGATTTTTTGAAAAGTATAACTATCTGAAGCAAAATTTTGGATAGTATTAAAACTAATGACATCAGGAGTTTGGCTTGCTTTTGTAGTTTCTTTTGTCCCAAAAAGCGCTCCAAGACCAAGCGAGTTGATTAGAATAGTCATTGCAAGAGCTTTTCTTATTTTATTATGTTTTTTTCTACAAGGTTGAGCTATTTTGTTTTTATTCACAAAATCAAAAACTTGAAGTTCTCTTTTTTCAGGTTTTAAATTTGCATTATTATAGTTATTTTTAGGTATAGTGCATCTTGCAGCAAAATTTGTATTAGTAATTGTATTCATAATTTCCAGCCTTTTAATTTTAATAAAATAAATTAGAAAAATAAATTAAATTGTTCTTTAATTTACTAAAGTTTTACAAATTTTAATATTTTTAAGGAACAAAACAATTTTTTTTTCGTCTTTTTAGTTAAGAATTAGTTGAGGAGTATATAAGGATGAGTGAATTTGATAGTATCTATTGTTCTAGCAATGAATTTATTGAAAATAATCAAAAAGAAGAGGAGGAAATAAAAACCTTTAATGTTATAGCCAATAAAGATGAAGTCTTGCAAATGTATTTAAAGGATATCAGCAAGGTTAAACTATTAAAAAAAGAGGATGAAATTGAACTGGGCAGAATTATTAAAGAAGGAAGTAAAAAAGAAGTCATAAGAGCCAAAAAGAAACTAATTCAGGCAAACTTGCGTCTTGTTATATCAATTGCAAAAAGATACACAGGACAAGGTATTCTTTTTATGGATTTAGTGCAGGAAGGGTCTTTAGGGTTAATTAAAGCAGCAGATAGGTTTGATTATAAGAAAGGTTTTAAGTTTTCAACCTATGCCACCTGGTGGATTAAACAAACAATCATAAGAGCAATAGCGAATGATTCAAGGGCAATTAGAATTCCTGTTCATATGGGGGATAAAATTAGAAATTTAAAAAAAGCGCTGGTAAAACTAAGCGTTGATTTGGGTCGTGAACCAAATAATGAAGAATTAGCAGAGTATTTAAAAACAACTCCTAAAAAAATCAAACTTATTAAAGAATCAATTATTAAAGAGCCTGTTAGTTTTGATACCCCCGTAGCGCAAGACCTTTCTTTGGAGGATTATATTGCTGATAATATCGAAAACGCGCCCAGTCAAAGAATTGAGAAAATTGACTTTAGAAAAGACATTAAATGTGCTCTTAATTTACTCAACAATAAAGAACGTTTTGTAATTCTAAATCGATTCGGACTTGACAACAGAGCAACCAGAACTCTTGAAGAATTAGGGAAAATTTTGGGTTTTTCAAAAGAAAGAATAAGACAAATTGAAATGGAGGGATTGAAAAAATTAAGAAAAGCTGAAGAAACTCAATACTTAAAAGAATATCTGGTATAATATAAAAATGGAGAAATTAATTGAAATTAAAAATTTACAAATGACATATAAGACCGATTCTTCCTTTCTATCACCAAGAAAGGAAGAATCAAGGGTTTTAAAAAACATCAACCTTGATATAAAAAAAGGGGAAATTGTTTCTTTAGTAGGAGAATCAGGCTGCGGCAAGTCAACTTTAGCCAACTGCATATTAAAGCTGATAACCCCCCAGCAAGGAGAGATACTATTTGAAGGGAAAAATATTCTTAAGTTTAATAGAAAAGAAACTTTTGAATATCGAAAAAAAATTCAGATGATTTTCCAAAACCCCTATTCAAGTTTGAATCCTAAGATGAGAATAGAACAAACTCTAATTGAGCCTTTGTTAATTCATAAGGTTTTAAATAAAAAAGAAGCAATTAAAAGAGTTGAGGAAATTATCGAACTAACAGGGATTGCTCAATCAGATTTAAAGAAGTACCCGCATGAGTTTTCAGGGGGTCAAAGACAAAGAATTGCAATAGCAAGAGCTCTAATTCTAAAACCTTCTTTTATCGTTGCAGACGAACCCGTCAGTGCGCTTGATGTAAGTATTTGCGCTTCTATAATTAATCTTCTTTTAGATTTAAGAGAAAAGCTCAATCTTACAATTCTTTTTATCTCCCACGATCTCAATCTTGTCCGATACTTAAGCAATAGAATTGCAGTTATGAACAAAGGAGAAATTGTGGAGTTTGATAACACTAAAGAAATTTTTGCAAACCCCAAAGACTGCTATACTCAATTTTTGTTATCATCTTTAAGACAAGTTAAAACTTTTTAGCAATTAATAATTTGTTTGAACTTATATTAATTATGAATATTAAACAAATTGTTCATTTTTGTCCTTATGTAAGGTTTAACAATACAAATAAACCTTCTTTTAGAGGTGGTTTTAACAGCAACCAGGATACTTTTGAAAGAACCAATAAAGAAGATTCTATACTTATAGATTCACTTAATAATAAAGAATATGAAAAATTTATTAATTTTTATAAGAACCAAAAAATCGATATTAACTCATCTTTACGATTGACTTTTTTTGATGATGATGAGCTAAAAAAAGCTCAAGAATTGATTAATTTAGGGTTTGATGCTGAGTTATCCTGCAATCTTATTGAGTTTGATTCAAGCAATATTGATTGTGCTAAAAGATTATTCGAAGCAGGAGTAGAAGCTCAATATATTACAGAGCTTTTAAACTATAAAGATAATATTGACAATATTATTAAACTATTCAACTCCAATGTAAGTTGTCAAAATATTATAAAGGATTGCGAAGTTTTATCCGATAGTGAAGTTGATAAGATTTGCGAATTAACTAAAAGAGGGGTGGAGTATGATATTGCTCATAAAATTGCAATTTATAATGAAAAAGATTATCTAAAGGCAAAAGAACTTCTTAGCCTAGGAGTTGATTTTAGGGTTTATGGAACAACAACTTTTTCTAGTGAATATTATAATAGCGTTGTTGAATATAGAAATCAAAATAAAACACAATTAGAGGAGTTTTTTCAAGAAAAAGACTATGATAAAAAGATTAAAGAAAAAATCAAAGGAAAGTACAGCTTGCAATTAGAAGATATTTTTCTAAAAGATAAGATTCCTTATAACCTTTTATATGATCTTATAAAAACCGGTTTATCCAAAGAAGACTTTCTATCCTCAATTGAAAAATTCTCTAAATCGACTTTTAAAACTACAATGAACACTCCTAATCAATATCTTAGTGATATTGATATTAAATACAGCACAAAAATAGAAGGAAAGTATCCGAAACTAAATAACAAAGAGCTTTTGACCCAGCAAAAAAGACTCATTGAGTTCTACAAGAAAAATCTTGCAATGATTCTAAGAGCTCTAAAATACATTGATACCGATACAATTAATCAAATGCTTGATAAAAGAACAGAGCTGTTCGAATCTCAGCTTAGTAATTTAGATAGTTTAAATAATGAAAACTATGAGCTTTTATCCTCTTTGATTAAGTGCAAAACCCCATCAAACAAAGATTTATCAGCAAAAGATAAAATTCAGTTAGCACAAATTGTTGTAATTATACAAGAAAGTAAGATTGATAAAAAATTATTAATTGAATCATTAAATAAAGGCGTTGTTGATATATTAGAGCTTAAAAACTGCTTAGCAGATAATATAATTAAACGCTCAAATGTTACTAAAGAACTATTAAGCGAAAATAAAAAGTTTAATGAAGAATTTTCATACCTTCTTCTTATGAATCGAAAAGATATGAGTTTTAAAAAGAATCTTAATCGAATAGTTGATCAACTGAGATTAATGGATGAAAAAACCTTTAATAATGCACTAAACAAGTATCTTGATAAGTGGTTTTCAAATCCCAAGCAATCAGCTGTTAAAAAACAGGAGTTAGCTAACTACTTAAAGGATTTTGACAACTTAGAAAATAAAGAAATTATAGATAAAATTTACAGTCTTATTGAACAATCATACGAGGATAAAACAGATAGTGAAAATAACGAAAAAATTCTTTTTGAATGTGTTAAACAAACACTTCTTAACAATTTTGATAATTATATAGAAGATAAATCCAATCCATTTGGTGCTGCTAATGAAAAGACAAGAACTGCTTATAAAAAATATAATCTTAATTTTGAAAACTGGCTCAATCCTTGTTTAGAACTTAACTTTTCTATAAAAGATAAAAACTACAAGCTAAAAACCTGGGATAGAGACCCCGGAGAAGATTTGTTCCTCGGGAACAAAACAACTTGCTGCAGTGCAATTGGATCAGGTACAAATGGGGAAGCAATGCCTATTTTTCTTTTCAATCAAGCTTTCAGTGTTGTTAGTTTGTATGATGAATCAGATAATGTTATCGGATTATCAAGAGTTTTTTGGACCATAATCGACAATAAACCCGCTTTAATTCTTGATAATATTGAGCTCAACTCAACTTATTTTAAACAAGCAAAAAAAGAAGACTTGACAATAATAAGAGATAAATTTTTTGAATATATGAAAGAATATGCAAATAAAGTTTCCATTGGACAAAACCCTGAAATTTACTTTTGTGCCGGGGATTTAAACGTACCTAAACTTGATTTAGAAACCACATATAAAAAAGCACAATTTCTAGGCGCCACCCACCCTTTAAATGTTTATATCAACAGTGCTAATTATGAATGGATTAACACTAATGAGCTTGATAAAGAAAAACTTGAACTGTTCAAAGTTTGACTATATAATAACAGCATAATATAGAAGGTGGAAGATTTGTTATTTTTATTATTAATATCTCTTTGTTTTATTGTTTCTTTTGTTTATAATAAAAAAACTAAACTTATAAAAAAAATTGTACAATCTTTTTCCCATGCTTTTTTTATAGCCATTTTTTCTTTGTATGTTAAAGATGTCTTTTTTTGCGCAAGATATGATTTAGTGGAAAAATATCCCAATATTCCAACAGTTCAAGTTTTTACTTTTTTAGAATATACCTTAATGTTTGTTATTCCATTATTATATATTGTATTTGTTTTTATTTTAATCAAAACTGATAAAAAATAAAATTCTTATTTATCCTTATACCAATCAACGTTTCTTGTAGCATACATTATAGCGCAAATTATTGCAAATAGACCCAGACTGCCTATTAATAGCGCAAAGTCTGATAATAATAAAAGAATATATAAAAAAGCATAAAGTGCGCTTAAAAGTGCAAAGATAATTCCTGAGAATACTAATCCTGACTTTTTTGTTACAACAAAGTAGGTGTATAAGACAAGAAGTGAAATTATCATCAAGCTGCAGATAAAATAGGCTAATCCAAAAGGCAGAATTTCAGACATTGAAACCAAAAGCAGGTAGAAAATAAGCATTGCACCGCCTAAAAGACAGTATTGAATAGGATGGATTCTTTTTGATTCTTTAGATGTAATTTCAAATATAAAGTAGCTTATAAAAGTAAGAACCAGGAATAAAAACGCATACTTAAAGACTCTTAGAGTCATTGTGTAGTTATCCACCGGGTTAATTAAACAAACACCTGCCTGCTGGTTGTTTGTTGAAGCTGCGATTTTTGATATATCCCATTGAGCGCTGAATCCGTTTTTGTCAATCTTGTGGCTGATTGGAAGAAAATCCCCCTGAAAAGAAGGATGCGCCCAGTTTCCTGAGATTTTAATTTTATTATTTTTCCCGACAGGTACAACATAAAGCTCTGAAGAGCCTTTTAGTTTGTAGGAGATTTCAAAAGGAGTTGTTTTTTCGTTTTTGTTGATTTTTTTATTAAGTTCAAGTTCAAAAGTATTGATCTCAGCTTCATTGTTAATTCTAAACTTGGGTTGTCCTATAAAACCCTTTCTATCCTCAACATTAATTGAAAAACTTGCGTTTTTGCCTGCTAAATCGACAATTGGTGTATTAACAGCAGCACTTCTTGTGTTATAAAACTCACCTTTTAGCTTAATATCTGCTGTATAAACGGGAATTTTAAAAATTCCTCTTTTTTTCAATTCACTATCGATTTTTATATCAACATCATAATTCTCAATTTCAAAAGACTTGTTTCTTCCATCTACAAGCATCTTAGGAGCATAGATAATCTGTTTTTTACCCCAGGAATTAGTAATATCCTTTAAGACATCTTCTTTATAGTTAATTCTTTCCTGCACAATATTGAAAATAAATGCCATTGGGATAAGAAGAATTATAAGCATTGCAGCAATTGTCCAGAATTTTTTCATATTAGAGTTTTTATCAGCCATTCTTTTTTCCTTTATAATTTCAGCTATAATTATAGCATAAATTCTATAATTGTGATAAAATTCTAAGTTATGAAAATTGTTGAAGGAAGCAAATATTTAGCTGATGTAAAAAAACTTATTATTGAATATACAGACTCCTTAAATCGGAATTTGGAGTTTCAAGGATTGCGCCAAGAGCTTGAAAACCTTGATTCTAAATATAAACAAGGAGATATTTTTATAGCATTATCACACCAAAACGAACCAATCGGCTGTGTTGCTCTTTATGAGCACAACAAAAACCGCTGTGAAATGAAAAGACTTTATGTAAAACCAAAATATCGAAAACTAAAACTCGGGAAAAAACTTGTAGAAAGAATTATTCAAAGCGCAAAAGACAAAGGTTATAAAGAAATGGTTCTTGATACCATAAAACCTCTAAAAAGCGCAATTCATCTGTATAAAAAGTTTGGTTTTGTTGAATGCGAGCCTTATTATAACAATCCAATGAACGATGTTATTTACTTAAAACTAAAACTGTAGAATTTAAAAATGTGCATTTTTTATCATTGAGAGGTTTTATAAAAATATGCCAAACGCAAAAAAAGGAGATTATAATGAGTGTTAATAGCATTATCCATTCACACCAACACCACCAACAACAACAAAACCCCTATCAACAGAACAAAAACACCCAAGTGATAATTCAAAAGAAAAAAAGATTGTAATAGGGATGGGGCTTGGACTTTTAGCACTTAGCGGTATTTATATTGCAGCAAAAAAGGGGCTTTTTGGACATAAAAATAATATTAATGCACCAATAAACTCCAATAATGATATTGCCGATAATTTAGGTTATGCAATAAAATCTCCTAAGATTAATGATATCTCTCTTCCTTCTGATTTTGGGACAAATGAGATTTATAGGCGCTACAATAGCGAAGATTTTCCGCTTGAAAAACAATATTGGAAAGTATTAGAAGATATAAAAAGAGATTCTAATACAAATAAAAGATATAAAGAAGTAGCGTATTCATTAAACCAAACAGCAAATAAAATTAATAATGAATTAGCAAAATATAGAAACGAGATAATTCAAAAAAACACTGAATTTGGCGCATCCGAGTTTGAGAATGAATATGGGACACGTTTTAGTATAAATACTGAGCGTGGAATTACACAAAAAAGATACTTTTCACTTCCTGAAAACCAAAGCGCAGACTATTGCAGCAAAGACCCTCTTTTGTATAAAGAAGCAAGAGAAGAAATAATAGATACATACTTAGGCTATACGCTTCTAACACCGATTCAGGCGCAAAGCAAAAGACAGGGAAGCCCTGTTGTAGATATTCTAAGAAAAGCATATCCGATTAACAATGATGATAATAAATTTGTAGATGAGTGCATTTCAAGGATGATTAAAAACGATAAAGCAGTGCCCTATGGCAAAAATTCAGCATTCCACGCTTATGAACTTGCTCATTTGGGTAAGATTTTTAGACAAGCCCTGGGAATTGAAACGGTCTAGACAAGGATTATTAGTTGTCAATATACTCATAAGGAAGACAAATTTTGTTATCAAGCAAATACTTATTCACATTAAGCTCATCAAAATAAACAATTCCAAGGGCTCTTGAATATTTGTCAATTCCTTGAAAGTCAAAAGAAGCGTTTTTTGAGTTTTTATAGAGTTCTTGTACAACTTTTGTTGTACTGTTTCCCTGTTTTACAACCTGTTCGATTTTTAAGTTGTTAACATAAGCCTGCTTGTAGGCTCTATGAATTTTTGAGGTTTCAAAACAATCAATTTCCACTAATCTAATCGAGAATTTATTATTTGAATCCAGTTTAACTTTAATTGTATCTCCATCATAGATTTCTAAAACCTCAACAGGGATTGAAGCTAAAGTAATGAGAGGAAAATTCATACCTAGAAGAAAAATTAAAAATAAACGAAACATATAATCTCCAATGCTAGTGTGACTAGTTGTACTTAATGCCAGTATAGCTAACAATTAAAAATGAACAAGCCTTATATAAAAAAAATTAGGTAATCATATTAAAAAAATAAGAAAAGAAAAAGGACTTACGCAGGATGACGTTGGTTTTAACGGTATTTCAAGACAAATGATCAGTCATCTTGAGTTAGCAATTAGTGATACAACCGTTACAAAACTTAAAGCTTTAGCTGATAATTTAGAAGTAAAAGTAAAAGATTTATTTAATTTTGAATAATAGATATTGCTAGTGTGGCTAGTTGTTATTCCTACTAGCATAGCTAACAATATAAATATGAATAGAGAATATATTTATAGTCTTGGTAAATATATTAAATCTCTTAGAGTACAAAGAAAATTAACTCAGGATGATTTAGGGATTAATGGCGTATCTCGTTCAATGATAAGTTTATTGGAAACTGCTTCAACGGATATCACAGTTTCTAAACTGAAAATTATTGCTGACAATCTTGGAGTTAAAGTAAAAGATTTATTTGAATTTGAATAATTAATGATTTATGAACACCAAATTCTTGAAAAAATTAGGCAAGAATATAAAAAAATACAGAATTGACTCTAATCTAACCCAAGAGCAATTGGCTGAAAAAGTTGGAATCCACTCAACCTATGTTGGAAAACTGGAAGGTGGAAAAAATAATCCTTCAATTTTTATGATGTACAGAATTACAAGAGCTTTAAAAATAACCCTTACTGATATTTTCGATTTTGATAAAAAATAATAATTTGGTATAATAAATATAAACAGGGTAAGCAGCTTTATTTGCAACCTGCCTTCTGTCACAGACTTGTTATGTAGAAATTGAACAGAAAGGGAGGCGATGAAAGATGATTTTCAGGATTACTGACACCTGTTTGTCAAAATCTTTGATTTTACTGCAAACTGGATACTCGAAGAGTAAAAAAGCGCTATTGCTTATCTTTTGGATAATAATAGCGCTAATCATTTTAACAAAATAGGGAAGTAATGTAAGCTCTTAGGATTACCGGGCTCCTAAGGGCTTTTCCGTATACTTACTATAACCTGTTTTTTTAAAACTTCAAGACCAAGTTTTATAAAACTATCTTTTATGTCCCGCTTGACCAGCTGTTTAGATAATTTTGCTGCTCCTGGGTCAATTTATCAATTCTAACCCCTAAGGATTCAAGTTTTAGTCTTGCAATTTCTCTATCAAGTTCTATTGGAAGGGTATACATTCTATTTTCAAGTTTTCCTTTGTTTTTAACAATAAACTCCATACCTAAAGCCTGATTTGCAAAACTCATATCCATAACAGAAGCAGGATGTCCTTCAGCACAAACCAGATTAACCAAACGCCCTTGTGCAAGTACATAAATTGATTTTCCGTTATCTAAGACCCACTCATCAAGATTAGGACGGATATTATTGATTTCTACTGCGTGTTTTTTTAGTCCGTTAACATCAATTTCAACATCAAAATGCCCTGCATTAGCAACAAAAGCTCCTTGTTTCATATTAAGCATGTTATCTGTTGATACAACATTAATATCCCCTGTAATTGATAAGAAAATATCACCGATTAAAGAAGCTTCTTTTATGGGCATTACTCGGAATCCATCCATGACTGCTTCAAGTGCCTTTAAGGGGTCAACTTCTGTAACAATTACATTTGCCCCTAAACCGCGTGCTTTTTGGGCAGCCCCTCTTGAACACCAGCCATAGCCGCAAACTACAAAAGTTTTTCCTGCAATTAGAATATTAGTGGCGCGGATAATACCATCCAGAGCGCTTTGTCCTGTTCCGTAGCGGTTATCAAATAAGTGTTTAGTTAAGGAATTATTAACTCCAAGAGCGGGGAAGCGAAGTTTTCCTTCTTTTTCCAATGCCTGCAATCTTATAATTCCTGTTGTAGTTTCTTCACAAGATCCGATAATATCAGGAATTAATTCTTGTTTAGAACTATGAACCGATGCAACCAAGTCACACCCGTCATCAATTATTAAGTTCGGCTTATGATTAAGCACTGTTTCAATGTGTCTGTGGTAAGTCTTGCTATCTTCTCCAGCAATTGCAAAAACCGGGATATCGTAATATTTAACTAAAGCACTTGCAACATCATCTTGTGTTGATAGAGGATTAGAAGCCGCTAAAACACAATCAGCACCACCCTCTTTAAGAGCAATACAGAGTGCTGCGGTTTCTTTGGTAACATGGACAGAAGCAGTCAGTCGCAGCCCTTGAAAGGGTTTTTCTTTTTTAAATCTTTCTTTAATTGAATTTAAAACGGGCATGTCTTTTTGCGCCCATTCAATATTTTTCCTGCCCTGCTCAGCCAGTGTAATATCTTTAATATCATAGTTCAGCGTTGATTGCATAATTATAACTCCTTAAAAGATTATAATTAAATTCTAACACAAAAATAAAATGTAATATCAACACTTGTAACAAACTTTTTTTTGGTATAAGATTAATGTGATTATGACTTTTAAAAAGGAGTAAATTATATGTCAACAGTAGAGTTTTTTACAAATTCACAAGAACTAAAAGAACTTATGAGTGCAGCTCGTGCTACAATTACTGCACCGTTTTTCGCAAACAACGTTGAGGAAGTTAAGTCAGTTTCAGAAGCTTACAAACTGGCTAAAGATTCTTCAGGAACAATTGAACTTACAGGAATGCCTGTTTATGAACCTGAAAAAATTGGTTTACCTAAAGGAGCTAACCAGCTATTGTTCAACGACGGAACAGTTGTTGGAAGATGCGCTGCTGCAAGAAAAATCGTAGGAGAGCCAAATTGCGACTTAGCTTATTTATTGCCGATTATAAGAGAAGCAATCTATGGATCACGCGATAAATTAATGTATAAAACAGAAGCTGTTGTTGGTCTGGATAAAGACTTTATGATTAAAGCTCATCTTATGATTCCAGCCGGTTTTGAAAACATTATGTATTCCTGGATGTTAAACTTCCAGTATATTAATGAAGAATATGCAAAAATGTATGGTGAATCCCGTCTGATTAATGAAGGAGATATTTATGTATTCTCTGATCCTGACTGGACTCATCCTGATTTCCCATACGGATTAACATTCTTTGACCCGACTCACAACTGTGCTTGCATTTTAGGTATGAGATACTTTGGAGAACACAAAAAAGGTACTCTTACTCTTGCCTGGGGTTCAGCTGCAAGAAACGGATACGCTTCTTGCCATGGCGGTATGAAACGCTATAACTTAGACAATGGTTCATTCCAAGTTGCAGTATTTGGTTTATCAGGATCTGGTAAATCTACAATTACACACGCAAAACACGGCGGCAAATACGATATTACAGTTCTGCACGATGATGCTTTTATTATTAATGTTGATAAAAAGTATACAATTGCTCTAGAACCTGCATATTTCGACAAAACTGCTGATTATCCGATAGGATGCGATGATAACAAATACATTCTAACCCAGCAGAACGCAGGTGCAATTGCTTTAGCTGATGGAAAAGTAGTTTCTGTTACAGAAGATATTAGAAACGGTAATGGCCGTGCTGTTAAATCAAAACTTTGGTCACCCAATAGAGTTGATAGAATTGATCAACCCATTAATGCAATTTTCTGGTTAATGAAAGACCCTACAATTCCTCCTGTACTTAAATTATCAGGTGCAGCACTAGGATCTGCAATGGGTGCAACTTTAGCTACTAAACGCTCAAGCGCTGAAAGATTAGCTAAAGGAGTTGACCCCAATGCTCTTGTTGTTGAACCTTATGCAAATCCATTTAGAGTTTATCCTCTATCAGTTGATTATACAAGATTTAAACAATTAATTTCAGACGGAGTTGATTGTTACATCTTAAATACAGGTGAATTTATGGGAACAAAAGTTCAACCTAAACACACTTTAGGTATTATTGAAGCAATTGTTTCTAAAACTGCTCAATTCCACAAATGGGAAAACTTTACAGATATTGAAATAATGGATATTGAAGGATTTGATGCAAGCTTCTCGAACAAAGAATACGCTTCTCAATTCAAAGCTCGTATGCAGGATAGAATCAACTTTATCCAATCAAGAGAAACTGAAAAAGCAGGAATAGATAAGCTTCCAGCAGATGCACTAGAAGCATTGCAGAAAGTTATTAAACAAACTGAAACCACTAATGTTTAATCTATAAAAGATAAAAAACTAAAAACCGGCGGATTTTAAAATTTCTAAACCTGCCGGTTTTTTTATTAAAAAATTTTAATGAATTGCCTTTATTGTAAATAAAATTATATAATATCTGTGGGGATACTATAGCTTAAAAACGGATATTTCAGTGTCTAGACAAAAGAAAAATATTTTCTACAATTTGAATTATGATATCTTCTTTCCTCAACTTAAAGAAGTTGTTAAAAACGCTGTTGAAAAGTACTGGGAAGTTGAATCAAACGTCTATATCCAAGCTATAAATGACTTTAGAGAAATTAGGCAGGAAACCCTTATTAAGAATCTGGACTTTTTTTCAAGCCAGATTAAAGTAGAAAAACACAAACCTGTTATAATAAGACTTGGCAAAAACTACATTGAAAACTACTTAAGTCTTGTTTTAAACAATAAAAGTCCTAATTTTGCACTTTCTTCCTTAACCAATCTTGAAGTTAGAATTCTCAATAGTTTTGCAGAATTTTTATACAAAAAAATAAATGAAATTATTCTATCTCCTAAGGTTGCTAAAATTAGCGATAAAAGCGAACAGAATATTAACTTTTTATTGGGAGTTTCCTCTTCAATTGATTCTTTAGGACAAATTGTAGTTTCGATACCTATTGATAGAATACCCATAGGTCAGATTGAATTTGCACCAAGCTTTCAAGATGACGACTTTAAAAACTGTTCTTTAACTGTAGGGATAAGAATAGGAAAATCGAAAATTACAATTGAGGAGCTTAAGAATTTAGCCAAAGAAGATATTATTCTTTTAGAAGACAGCTCAGCTTCCAATTTGACACTAATTTCAGGACAATTAGAAGAAAGGTTCAAGGTTAAAGTTAATCCTGACTTAATTATGAATTTAGAAGAACAAGAAGATATACAAGAACAAATTAATCAAGAGGTAGCAATGGAAAAAAATCTTTGGGATGATATCCAAATTGAGATAAGTGCAGAGTTTGAGAAGGTGAAAATGACCTTAGGAGAACTTAAGCAAATTACAAAAGGGCAAATTGTAGATTTGGGATCCGTTTTTAATAATGAAATTTCTCTTTATGTTGAGGACAAAAAGGTTGCTAAAGGAGAACTTATTATTATTAATGACAAATATGCAATTAAGCTAAACGAGGTGTTGAATGGAACAGTTGCAAAAACAACCACCCAGGCACCTGAAACCATAGAACAAACAGAAGAAAAACCGATTGAAAAAGAAGTGCCGCAAGATTCTCAAGAGGTTGAAGATGAAGAGTTTGACTATTCGGATTTTGAAAAGTAAAGGAAAAAATAATAATGTTAACATATATTGCAGCTTTTATATTCTACACCCTTGCTATGGTAGGGGTTTTGCTGATTGGGTTTGTTGTTTATAAAAAAACTTTTCTTATTAACAGCAATACAAACAAAGGTTCGATTAAAATTGTAGATAGTTTGAATATCGCTCCTAAAAAAATGCTTTTTGTTGTAAAAATCGAAAACGAAAAGTTTTTAATCGCTTCAGGCGCTGAGCACACAACGTTTTTAGCTAAGCTTGATCAAAAAGAAGAAGAAACTATCCAAGAAGTTGAACAAGAAAAAATTGATAAGACAAATAAAATCCAAGAACAGTTTAAAGAGCTCTATTCTACTTCAAAGTTTGATTTTAATAAACCAAAACTCAACAAAGTTGATAGGAAAGATATTGTTAAAAAATTATTGAAAGACTTAAATACAGAAAGTAAATTCTAATGGATAATGTTTTAAAAGATATAAACCCTGTAATTCAGCTTATGATAACAATGGCGGCTTTTTCGCTATTGCCTTTTATTTTCGTTTCAATGACCCCTTTTTTAAGATTTACAATCGTTTTTTCAATGCTCAAAACTGCAATGGGTACTAACTCTGTTCCACCCGCCATTACTTTGATTGGTTTGTCTTTAATTCTTACTCTTTATACAATGGCTCCTGTTTTTGATGACATGTACAAAGCTTATCAAGTCCCTTATCAAAAAAATCAAAATGTAATTGAAGCACTGGATGCGGGTTCTAAGCCTTTAAAAGAATACATGTTAAAACAGACAAGACAAACTGATTTAGCGTTTTTTGTTGAAAAAACAAGAAATTCAATCCCTAAATCACCAGATGAGCTTACCTTGTGGGAGGTCGCTCCTGCTTATATAATTTCAGAACTTAAAACTTCATTTGAAATTGGTTTTATAATTTATGTTCCTTTTATTGTTCTGGATTTGGTTGTAGCAAATATCCTTCTTGCACTGGGGATGTTTATGCTATCACCCCAAATTGTTTCGACTCCCTTTAAACTGCTTATTTTTATAGCAGTAGATGGCTGGAGTTTAATTGTTAAAGGAGTTGTGGAGAGTTTTAATTAATGGAAATTTTAGTAGAATTTTTAGCTAAGGGTTTTTGGGTAATGCTCTCAATTTCAATGCCCTGTGTATTAATGGCAGCTTTAGTCGGTCTTGTTGTGGGGATTCTACAGGCAGTAACCCAGGTTCAGGAACAAACAATTGCTGCAGCTCCTAAAATTTGTATTGTTTTTCTAACAATTGTAATACTCGGAGGATATTTTATTAAAGTCCTGACAAACTATATATACGAAGGGGTTCATATAGCTTTTCAAGTGGTGCCTAAAAACGATTCTTTTGTTCTTCCTAATGATTATTACAAATACACAAGACCCTTCAGCGCTGAAATGAAAGACCAAATCAACAAAGACTCCAATAGAAACAGCGCTTTGTTGAATGAGAATATTCCCTGGGATAAAAAAGCAATTAAACAGCCTGTTTATGTTAAAGCTAAACAAACCCCTAATGCTGAGCCCAATTTTATTGAAAGACTAAGAATTCAAAGAGGATACTAGCTTTTGGATGAATTTTTTAAACAATTTGCACTTCTTTTTCCAACACTTGACAATAATTTGAGTGCAGGAATCCTGGTTTTTTTAAGACTAGTAGGATTGTTTCGTCTTAGTCCGGTTTTTTCAAAAAGTGAAATTCCTGCTATGGTAAGAATCTCTCTTGCTGTAGTTTTTACAGTTATTGTAGTAGGAATTATAAAACCAGCTGCACCCCCCCCTCATACTCCTTTTTTTCTTTGTATGATTCTTAACTTCCTATTTGGTTTTATTATCGGCTATGTTGCAAACTGTATTTTAGCTGCAATTTCAACAGGCGGTGATATGATAAACACCCAAATGGGTATGTCAAGCGCAATGATAATGGATCCTAGCACCAAAGGACAGGTTAGCATAATGTCTAACTATTTTTCAGTCCTTGCTCTTCTAATTTTTATTTATTCAGGAGGGATTTTCTGGCTCATCAATGCTTTTATTAAAAGTTTCAGCTTATATCCAATGTATAGTATTAATTTTCACTTTGAGAATCTTGTTAATATCCAATATTTGAGCGATATTACAGCAAATATTCTTTTTTGCGGGCTCCATATCGCAGGACCTGTGTTATTAGCAACACTAGGCCAGGATATTATTCTTGGGATAATATCTAAAACCGCTCCTCAAATTAATGTTTTTACGCTCAGCTTCTTATTCAAACCCCTTATGGGCGCTTTTATTCTAATTGTAATACTGCCTATGCTCATTAATGTTATCACGGATTATTTTGTTTCTTTTGCTAATATTTTTTAATCTATCCGCCTTAGGTTTCATGCAAATCCAGAAGATATTCTTAAAAAACGGAGCAAAAGCAATTGCCACAAGACTAAAAAGAATATCATAAACAATTTTATCAAAACTAATTATTGAAACAATCGGAAGAACTAAGTTAAAATCAATTACTTTAAACATTGCAAGTACAACACAGTATAAAAACCCGCAGGTATGAATCGCTAAAACTCCGAATAAAGCAGCGCATAATCTGGTTTTTAGGGTTTGGTTAATATTAAGAATTGTACCTGATATTACAATTGCAAAAACAAAACCAATAAAGTATCCAAAAAGATAGTTTTGAAAATACCCTAAACCTCCGCCATAGACGAAAATCGGCCAGACAAAAAGACCCGTCAATAAATAAACCACAAAAACAAGCATTGAATAGTGTCCCCCAAGAATATAGATTATAAAAATCATACAAGGAACAATAGGGTTATAAGCAACTTCTTTATAGTCAATCGCCCCTTCAACAAGCCAGAGGTGAGAGAAGTTAATTTGAGTAAAAGTTGAAACTAAAAGGATAAGAAAACAAAGAGCGCAAACAACAAGCGTGCCAATAGTAAGGGGCGTTGGCTCCCCTTTGTGGATATATCTATCAAAAATATCTTTATACCTTTTGCTTATCATTTATTTCACTATTTATTCTATCATAAAAAGTTCTATATTTTTCATCAAAAATATTGTTACTCCACATAATTAAAGCATCTTCATTGTTGTCTTGGTAATATTTTTTTCGATATCCTAAAGAATTGAATCCAAATTTCTCATATAAATGTATAGCTTTGAGATTCGATACTCTAACTTCAAGAGTAATATACTTTATTTTTTCTTGATAACATTCTTTAATTGCATCAACCAAAAGTTTATGCGCTAACTTTTTGTTCTGATATTGAGGATGAATTGATAAATTAGTAACATGGGCTTCATCTACTATTTTCCATATTCCTAAGTAGCCTATAGGCTTATCTTGAGCGCAGACTACCCTATAAGAGGATATTTTATTATTAAGTTCTGATAAAAAAGACTCATAGGACCAATGGTGAGAACCATAACACAATTCTTCAATTTGAAGAATTTCTTCAATATCCTTATAGTCCATTTTTCGAATTTTGTATTCTTCCATCGCTTAAAAAGATTCGCAAACCTGGAAGGGTTTGTGCTCTAAATGCGATTGAAAATCCATTAATCCTCTGTTTAGCTGAGAATATTTAGTATCTTTAGAGTTGAACTTTCTTTTTAGAAATTCGTATGAGACTTTAGGATCGCATTTTTCACCACAAGTGAATAAATCAACTGCAGCATAGCCAAACTCAGGCCAGGTATGAATTGCAAGGTGGCTTTCCGATATTATAACGACTCCTGAAACACCGTGTGGTGCAAAAAGATGAAAACATTTATTGACTATGGTTGCTCCGCATTCAAGGGCGGCTTCGAGCATATATTTTTCTACCAAATCAGGATTATTTAAAACGTTTGGATCACACTCAAAAAATTCTGCTAAGATGTGTCTTCCTAAATATTCTTGTTTTTTTTCAAATTTTTTATTCACGGTATTGTGGATAGGTGTCATTATTGCCAATTCATATTCCCCCTTTTTTAAAACTAAATATTGTCGTTGTGCAAAATTAATATACACTATAACAATAAAACACACAAGCGTCTATTTTTACTATTTTTTATGAAAAAATTAACAAAAGTTAATATTTTTAGTCTAAAAAGTGTTATTGGTACGGTTTTTGGAGAATTTAAAAAAGTATTTCATTTTGTAACACAATTAAACTTTTTTTATCCAATATTCAACTTTTAGATTATTATAATTAATATGAATAAAATATTAATTATAGATGATGACATTGCAATTTGTGAACTTATTAAAATCAACCTTGAGCTTTGCGGATATAATTGTATTTATTCAACTGACCCGATTCGTGGGTTTGCCCTTATAAAACAAGAATTGCCATCACTGGTTATTTTAGATGTAATGCTTGGTGAAACAAATGGTTTTGAAATTGCCCAGAAGATTAGACAAACTAAAGACATATCCAAAACACCGATTATAATGCTCACTGCCTTATCAGAACTAAACAATAAACTTGAAGGTTTTAACTCAGGCGTCGATGATTATATTACCAAGCCCTTTGAAATTGAAGAGCTTAAAGCCAGAGTTTTAGCGCTTCTCAATAGATCCGGCAGCGAACTTACTTCTCTTCGGGTAAAAGAAATTCTATCCAAGGGAGATATTACCCTTATTCCTGAAAGCTATAGTGTTCAAATTAAAGACAAAAAAACACAACTGACCCCTATTGAATTTGATATTCTTAATGTACTAATGCAAAAAGAAGGGTCAATGGTTTCATCCAAAGAACTCTTAAAGGAAGTATGGGGGTATAATGATGACAATGATATCGATACAATAAGAGTACATATTACACATTTAAGAGCAAAAATTGATAAAATTTCTTCTCAAAAAAATAAATATATAAAGACAATATACGGTGGGGGTTACAGACTTCTGGCTTTTGGTGTAGAAAAGTAGAAGAATGAATACAAAGTTTAATAGAAAACAAATAATTGTCTTTATCCTGCTTGTTCTAAACTGCATTGTGCTTTTTTTAACCACTTATTCTAATGTTCAACTGGATAGAATTGATAACATTAAGGTTGTATCAAAGGATATAAACAACAAAAAATCAGCTCCTAAGGATTTATTTATTGAATGCTATACAACAACTAAACACAGCTATTATTCTAAGGATTTGAACAATCAAGACTTTGCAAGATGGAAAAAAAGATACCATAATCAAATTAAAACAGAAGAAGATGCTTATGTTGCAATTAATTCAATGCTTCAATCCTTGAATGACCCTTATTCAAAGTTTTTATCAAAGGAAGAATTCTTAGCTCAGAATAAATTTATAGATTCCAAATTCGAAGGAATTGGGGTTAATGTTGCTTCGGTTTCTGGAAAAATTTATATTATTAATGTTATTAAAAACGCTCCTGCTTATAATAACGGCATTAAACCCGGAGATATTATTCTTAGAATTAATGACAATGATATAAACGGACAATCAATTTATCAAGTAACAAGATTAATAAGAGCTGATAAGAATCAAAGTATTAAACTTGAACTGCTAAGAGGCAGCAATAAGTTTATTAAGAATATTAAAAGAGAAGAAATTAAAATTAAAACCGTTGATTATAAAAAATTGGATAATGATATCGGCTACATTAGAATTTCAAGTTTTATAGGAGCTAATACTCCTAAGGATTTTATTGTTGCACTTAACCGCCTAAATGAAGCAAAAGCACTGGTAATCGACTTAAGAGGCAATTCAGGAGGATTATTCCAGAACGCCATTGCAATATCTAACCTGTTTCTTGACAAAGGAACAATTGTTCAAGTAATTGCAAGAAACGGCAAAAAAAATACGTATCCTGCTAAAATAGAAGGGTGTATTTGCAAAAAACCGCTTGCACTTTTAGTGGATGAGGATTCAGCCAGTGCATCTGAAATTATGTCTTCAGCGCTTAAAGATAACAATAGAGCGGTTTTAATAGGAACAAAAACCTATGGCAAAGGATTGGTTCAAAGGACTTATGCAATGCCCAACAGTTCAGGATTAAACCTTACAATAGCAAAATATCTGACTCCAAATGGAGCTGATATTAACAAAAAAGGAATAAAACCCGATTATACAATTGGTTTTTCAATGAGTGATTATATAAACAAAACAGACCCTCAATTGGACTATGCGAAAAAATATTTGACGGAAGTATTAAAAAAAGGAGAAAACTATGCTATTGGATTTAATCAAAAGTAGAAAAAGCGTTCGAAGTTATCTTGATAAAAAAATCCCTAAAGAAGATTTATTGACAATTCTACAAGCAGGACACTTAGCACCTTCCTGGATGAACAGCCAGCCTTGGAAGTTTATTGTTGTTGAAAATCAGCAAACTAAAGATATCCTCTTTGAATTATCCAACAATCAGCCCCAGGTTAAAAATGCAGCTTCGCTAATTGTTTGTGTGGCGGACAAAAATGCCTGGTCTAAAGAAGAATTCGGACAGGTTTTACTGGACAAGGGAATAAAAAAAGAAGGAGTTGAAAAAATTTTTACAATTCCGCTTCTCTACCCTCCTTTATTAGGGGAGGATAAGACTCTATTAAGATCAGTTGAGCAGGTAACTTATGGAATATCCTATATGACCCTTCAGGCAAGTGAACTTGGAATTGATTCTTGTATTATAGGCGCTTTATATAATGAAGCAACTATTAAAAACCCTGAAATTGAAAAAAAAGCAATGGAAGCTCTTAATCTTAAAGAAGGACAGGTAATTATTACAATTATTGCTCTTGGATACCCTAAAGAAAAGACTATAGATCAAAAACAAAGAAAAGAATTTGAAAAAGTAGTATTTTTTGAAAAAATAAATTGACAAAAAAATTCTTTTAGTATAATATATAACAATAGAATTTATATAAATTGTATAATAAATTTGTTATATATTAATAAACCAAAAACTTTTTAGAGCACATTTTTCCTGTGCTCTTTTTTTATGCGATTGTAGGGTCATTGAAGATAATTTTTGCATTTTTAAAAATACTCTCATCTTTAATTTGTCTATAATAATCCTTAGCAAGAATTTCTCCTGTTGAAACGAAAACACAGGAATTCTCCTTAAGAATTGATAACAGCTCTTTAGAATTAAGGAAGTAATCTTTAACTTTAATGTAGAGGTTAAAACTTTTGTTTTTATGTTTGAGTTTAGAATAAATAAATTTAATTGCATCAACAAGATAAATATTGTAAGCAAAATCGATTGAAAAATTGATATAATAATCAAAATTATTCTTACTTGCTACTTCGAAATATCCTAAAACCTTATCATCCTCTTCGTTTAAAAAAACGTACTTTTTACACTTATTCTTAAACTGATAAGTTTCTCTGCCAAACAAAAAACGATTAAAAGAGTTTATATTGTCATTATAAAAAGAGCACACTTCTTTGATATTTTCTTTTCTAAATGGCTTTAAAAACAAAGAAAACCCGGTTTCTAAAGGATTAATTTTATAAAGATGCTCTAGTGCACAGCTTCTAAAATTAAGGTCATTTTTAAAAATATTCAATAGTTCTTTTTGTTTGTTATCAACAACAGCATAAAAAGAAGCAGCACCCATTGCACGGTATCTTGATAAAACATAGTTTGTAAGTTCATAAGCCAGAGAATACGAATTTTCTTCTAGTATTAACTTAGTGATTTTGAATCTTGTATTGCTCATAGAATCCTTATCAAGGGTAATTAAGCCCTTAATTTTTTTATCAACAAGAATAACAAAGGTTTCATTTGCAAACTTAAGTTTTAAGGGAAGCAGGTAGTTAACAAAACAAAAAAAGCATCTAAGAAAATTCAAATTATTATTAGCGAAAATAATATTCTTTATTTCAATCATACTAATATCCTACTTAGAACATTTTTGATAAGCAAAAGCATTGTGATTATGGATTGACTCGAATGCTTCAACTTCAACTTCATAAAAGTTAATAATATCATTGCTATCAAGCTTTAAAACGATATCTCGGATGACATCTTCAACAAATTTAGGATTTTGATACGCAGTTTCAGTTACAAACTTTTCATCCTCTCTTTTTAGCAGCGAATAAATTTCACTTGAAGAACAAGACTCAGCAAGTTTGATTAAATCTTCAAGCCAGATATGGTGATTATTGTCATAGCTTACTTTTATTCTAAGAAGCGCTCTTTGATTGTGCGCTCCGAATTGTGAAATCTCTTTTGAACAAGGACAAAGTGTTGTAATTGGAACAAAAGTAACTAAATAGAACTTAAAATTGCAATTTTCATCAACTTCGCCTTCAAAAGAACAATCATAGCACATATTGGACTTATATCCGCTCACAGGAGCCTGTTTTTCGATAAAATATTTAAAGTCCAGTTTTATATAAGCGCTATCTGCTTCAAGTTTATTTTTAACATTGAATAAAATTTTTTCAATATCACTTGATAGTAAACATTTTTCTTTGTAATCATTCAAAACTTCAATGAAACGAGACATATGAGTCCCTCGAAAACAAGAAGGCAGAGAAACAGACATTGTAGCCCTGCAATAAACAATAAGCCCTTCTTTGTCGTCTTTTTTTTCAATTCTAAGAGGGATTTCAACCCCCTTAACCCCGACTCTTTGAATCGGAATATTTCTTTTATCTTTTTGATTCTGCACATCTATCATACAGTTTTTATTCTACTACAAATTAAAGAATTAAAGCAAGAATCATAAGAATAATTGAACCAATCTGCACTCCTGTTGAAGCATATTTCTGGAATTTGTTTGCTTCATAGAGCTTTGCTGTTTGATTAGCGCTCGCAGCTGCCTGTAATCTTTGCAATCTTAAGTATTCATCATCTGAGGAAAAATCGCGCTGGAAAATCTTTCTCTCCAATCGATTCAACCTTAAACCCACAGGGTCCTGAGAGTATGTTTTTGAGAACAATGTTGTTTCCAAACCCGCAATCTGGATGTAGATATCTGAATTTTCATATTTATGCTGCGAACCCATGTAAGGTTCAATGTCAGAGGTTGTTGAATACGGTTTTTGAGTGTGATAAGAAGGATTAGAAGGTTTTTTAGCAACAACATCCTGTCTTATATAAGCTTTTAATCTATCAGTACGAAAAGCAAGGTCGCCCTGCTGGGTTGATCCGAATATTTTCTTTTCTAAACGATCCAATCGTTTATAAATATTCTCTTTTTCATAAGTTGATTGAAACATTTGATATTCAAGTGCATCAATTTGAGGGTATGAAACATCCCCGACTTCCGATTGGGCAATTTCATAAGCTTGTTTCTGGCTATCTTCAAAATCTTCAAAACCAAGGGCTTCGTTTAGTTTTTTAATTCTTTCTTTTTCCGATAACTTAGAATTAGAAGAACCAAAAACATTGTTTTCTATTCTTGATAATCTTTTTGTAATATCATCTTTTGAATATTCAAAGCCCCAGATTGAATTTTCCATCTTGGAAAGCTGGGATAAAGTGGCACTGTCTGCCCCGAAAGACAAACTAAAGCTCATTAATATAAAAACTATGGCAACTATTTTTTTCATACAAACATTATATCAGTACATTTAAGTTTTTTTCTTAGAATTAAGTATTATATCCTACTAAACTTTTTTACCTGTAAGCTCAACAACAAGATTACAAAGCGTTTCTTTGTAATTATCGCATTTTTCTTTTGTTTTCGCTTCGAACCTCAAAGTGAAAACAGGTTCTGTATTACTTTTTCGAATAAGGGCAAAACCGTCATCAAAGATTATTCTAAGCCCATCAATTGTTATTATTTCTTTAATTTTAGAATTGAAAAAGTCATTATTGTTGTTAATTGTTTTTTCAATTTCTTCTAAAACTTCTTTTTTATATTGATTAGGACAGCTAAGCCTTACTTCATCCGATAAAAAAACTTCACTAAAGGGTTTAAGCAAAGAATTAAGCTTAAAAGAAGGGTTATTTTTCTTATTTTTAGCAACAATTTCAATCAGTCTGCACCCGGCATAAATAGCATCATCATAGCCGTAGTATCTGTCTTTAAAAAACGTATGACCGCTCATTTCTCCTGCTAATAATGCCCCTGTTTCTCTCATTTTAGCCTTAATATAGCCATGACCTGTTTTTGTCATAACAGCATTGGCGCCAAGTTTTTCAATTTCATCATAAAGAACCTGTGAACATTTAACTTCCGATACAATAGTCGGTTTTTCTTTGTGAACCCTTAGAGTTTCAATTAAATCAGAGGCATAAATTAAAAGAAGCTTGTCTCCTGAAATTATTGATCCATCAGGAGCAATTGCACCGATTCTATCAGAGTCTCCATCAAAAGCGATTCCTAAATCAGCATTTGTTTCAACAACTTTTTTTCTAATGTCATTAAGAGTTGAAATATCGGAAGGATTAGGATGGTGATTGGGAAAAGTTCCATCGGGGTTGGAATACAGCTCAACAACCTCGCATCCAAGGTCTTTATAAAGTTTAGGAGCAACGATTCCGCCTGTTGCATTGGCACTATCTACTACAACTTTAATTCCTTTGCCGATTGGACCAAAACTATCGTAAATTTTACTTTGGTAATTGGAAACTATATCATATTCCCTGCAAAAACCGCTGATGTTTTGTCTGTATCCTGTGCTTTTTTCATATATTTCTTTTGTAAGCTCTTTAATATCTTTAATTTGATTCTCAGATAAACTCTGCCCCTTAAAAGTCATCTTAAGCCCGTTGTACTCGCTTGGATTGTGAGAAGCAGTTATAATTAAAGCTCCAATGACTTTTTTCCCTTCTGTTACAGCTGAATCGATTTTTGCAAACTCACTATAATACCCTAGAGGGGTAGGCGCTAAACCAAGATCAATTGCATTAGCTCCAAAACTAGTTACCCCTTGAATTATAGCTTTTTTAAGCTCACAGGAATGAACTCTGGCATCAGCACAAACACTAATAAGTAAATCTTTTGGTTTAATGTTTTCGTTTGTCTTTTTTAGCTCCCTAAGCGCAAAACTAACATAGGCTTTTGCAGCTTGAAAAAAAAGTTTGGAATTAACTTCACTAGGAAAAATTCCTCTAATATCGTTTTTTCCGAATGCTTCTAAGTTTAAAGTTTGATTCATAAAACCTCTTTTTATTAATTATTACAAATAATTATATAATAAAAAATAAATTCTGGCATTTTTTCAACATTAATTGTATAATTACTAATATGGAAAATGAAATATTAATAACTAAACAACAATTTGACAATTTACTTAAACTATCAGGAATTGAGAAAGCAAATTCTAAAGAAAACGAACAAGAGCTTGTATCAAGAGCACTAATTGCCCTTGAGCGCAAATTAAACTACTTTTCTTCTCCAATGAGCTTTTTTACAGCAGAAGTTACAAATGTTCTTATTGTAGATGATACTGAATTATCAATCTTTCAACTATCGGTAATGCTTGAAAAAATCGGAATGAACGTTTATGTTGCAAGAAACAAAGAAGAAGCTTTAGCTGAATACAAAAAGAAAAACTTTGACTTCTTAATTCTCGACCTTTATATGCCCGATTACTTAGACGGTTTTGAATTAATCAAAGAAGCAAACAGATTAAGAAACGAAGAGAATAGAAACTTTAAAATTTGTGTAATTTCAGGAACTGACAACCCCAACATCATCCAGGAAGCCTACAAACTCCAAATTGATGACTTTATTCCTAAAGCTCCGCAATGGCATGAAGATGTTCTTAAGTTTATCTCTAACTGCACAAACAAAGTTGCGAACGAAGAGTTTAGAAAGTACTATGTTAACGATAACATATGCGCTTTGACTTTGTATAAAATAAATAATGAAAGATATGTTGATAAAATTATCAAAGAAGTAAATGCCAATGTTCTTACAGGAAAACCAAATATTATCTTCAATTTAGAACATATTAAAATTTTCTCTGATAATTTTGCTAATTTATTCTCCGAAGTCTACAAGTCAACAAGTCAAAAAGACGGAATGTTTGTCCTTGTAAAACCTCCTGAGGATGTTATTAAAGCACTTGAATACGTTTTTTTAGCAGACAGCATTAAAATTTTCAACTCAATAGAAGATGCGGTTGAATACATTGAAACTAATTCATTCTTTTAATTGTTGTCTTGAGTTCTAGAACATTAAAAGAATAATCAGGGTAACTATCCACAAGCTGATAGAGTTTTCCCTCATCTTTCTGCGTTGTTACAAAACTATTGACTTTATGAGCTTTTGCAAGAGTTATCAGGTTTTTAATGTCTTTTTTAGTATAAGAATAATGGTCTTTATAAGAAACTGTCTCAATCAGGTTATAAAATTTTTTAGCAAAGCTAAAAAACTGCTGAGGCTGCCCTATGGCGCAAAAAGCAATTGCTTTTTTAGGATTTACAATCTCAGCTTTGGTTTTTAAATTATAAATTCTTTTTGGTTCCACTAAAAGAACTTTATCAGCTGTTTTATTGAATTGCTTAAGCCAATCAATGGCGCAGGGAAAATTTGCGTCATTTTTATTAATTAAAACAAGCTCATCTGCTCTTTTAAGCTCACACACAGGTTCTCTTAAAGGACCTTTGGGTAATAAATGATTGTTTCCAAAACGCATTAAAGAATCAACTAGAACATAAGTTTTATCTTTTTTTATTGTTCTATTCGAGAATCCATCATCAAGAATAATTGTATCAACATTAAACTTTTCAATTGCAAAATTCGCTCCTTTAACTCTATCTTTGCAAATAATTACAGGACAAGAGACTTTTTTTGCCAGTTGATAGGGCTCATCTGCACACAAAGTTCCATCTTTAAAGTAAATTTTATCCCAATCCCTTACAACTACAGGGTTTTTAGTATCAATACGGGCTTTATATCCTCTTGATATTATTGCAGGTTTTTTGCCTTGTAAACTTTTAGCAATTTCTTCAACAAATGGGGTTTTGCCTACCCCGCCTGTTGTTAAGTTCCCGACACAAATAACATAAGCATTAACTTTTTTTTCTTTTAGTATATTTTTTTCATATAAAAAATTTTTGCACTTAATTATTGTCTTATAAAAAAACTCAGCTGTACAAAGCCCTATATTCAATAATACAGGAGCTTTTTTTCGATTATAGTGGATATCTGCAATTAAATTAATCATAGTTTTTTAAAACATTAATCTAAACAGTAAAAATCTTTTGTTTAGTTTTTCTGAGAATTTTTTAACATTTTTAGTAATAATGTTAATATCTTTAACCGTAGTTTTTAATTTTAGTTTTTCATTATCGTCAAGTTTGTTGTAATCATCCATAATTTTTGAAATATTGCAGGTGATATTGGATAAATTACCAACAGTTGAGGTGATATCTTCTTTTAGTTTTTCATCTTTTGTATATTCATTAACATAACTTGAAATCTCGCTTAAATTTCTCATAGTTTCGTTTAGATTGTAGATAATTTCCTGGCTTTGATCATCCAGTAAGATTTTATTAATATTTGATGACATTTCACCAATTTGTTTAATGCTTGTAACAACATCATTTTTCAAGGTTTCATCAGAAACAATATTGTTGAGGTTATTAGATAATAAAGTTAAGCTGTCGATTAAATCCTGTGATTGATTAATTAAGCCTTCAAGTTCAGTTTTGCTTGAATCAATTAAAGCAGAAGCCTTATCAAGAGTTGTATTAGCGCTTTTAGTAAGGATTCTAATATTATCGACCGAAGTTTTAATATTGCCTATAAACTCATCAGATAGAATCTCAGTTACCTTATCATTGGTTTCAAGCATTGCTTTAGTTGCACGGAAGCCTAAATCCATGAAATCTGACAATCGAACCGGCTCAATTACAGTGTACTTTAATCCTTCCTTAGGAGTCTGGGGGATTTCTCCGTCTTGTAAACTAAAAATTATTTTATCATTCTTGATTCTAAACTGAAGAAGGTCTTTTTCTAAAATTAATCCTGGTAAATCAACCACATAGGACAATTTGATGATATTTTTACTTTTCATCTTCTGTCTTAGCTCATATGGCAGCTGTGATTTATTTATAACTTCAAAATCAACTACACGGCCGATTTCAGCCAAACCTTTAGACAACTCCATAAAAATCGGCTGTTCTTTTTGAATGCTGATGTTTTGACTAACACTTGGAGCATAAATTATTTCTGTTTTAGGAGGAGTAACCTCTAAAAATTGCTCTCCTATTATTCCTGACTGCTGGATTGAAATTGTTGAAGCAAGAGGAATCTTAACCCCTTTTTCAACTACAACAAATCTAACTTTAACATAGCTGTCTTTTCCCTGGATTACAGGAGTGATATCTTCAATTTGTCCTATTCTAAGACCCATCATTTGGACCTGAGAACCTGCTCTTATCCCGTTTACGTCTTTGAATGCTAAATCAATACGCTCCCCTGAGGATAAACTTCTTCCTTTAACCCATAAAACAGTAAAAACCAAGATAGATATAGCACTTAAAGTCAAAAGTCCTACTTTTATTGTTGATACGTATTTACCTTTTTTATCCATTAATTTATCCTTCTAACTACTTAGTTGCTATATTCATCGGCCCTTGTATTGAAGCACTTACGAACTGTCTTGCATATTCGTTTTGTCCTGATAAAAGCTCCTCAACACTTCCTTGGAATACAATATCTCCCTGATATAGCATTATAACAGAATCCACCGCTCTTTTAATAGTTGATAGCTGATGCGTTACAACTATACAAGCAGCATTTAGTTCTTTTTTTAATCTAACAATATAATCTTCAATCATTGTGCTTGTTACAGGGTCTAATCCTGCTGTGGGTTCATCAAAAAGAATAATATCAGGATTGGTAACAATCGCTCTTGCAAACCCAACGCGCTTCTGCATTCCTCCTGATAGTTCACTTGGAAATTTTTCTTCAATCCCTTCTAACCCGACCATTCTTAGTTTATCCCCGACAATTTTTGCAATTTCTTCTTTTGAATATTTGCCTCTAAATTCTTTTCTTTCAACCAAAGGGAAGGCAATGTTATCATAAACATCTAAAAAATCAAATAAAGCACTATATTGAAAAGCCATAGCAACTTCAGCTTCCTCAGGGTATATAATTTCTCCTGAATCAATTGGAAGAATCCCTGAAATCATTTTTAATAAAGTAGATTTTCCGCTTCCTGAAAAACCAACAACTCCAAGAGTTTTTCCGTTTTCAACCTCAAAAGAAATGTTATCTAAAACTTTTTTTCCATCGAATATTTTAACTAAATTCTTAACAGTTAATGCCATAGCTTTTCCTTTTTACTATAGATAAAACATAGATGCAAAAACAAAATCCCACAGTGCAATAGCCAAAAACGACCAAACAACTGCTTTTGTTGTAGCCAGACCAACTTCCTTAGCCCCTCCTTTTGTATTGTATCCGCAAGAAGAGCTTATAAGAGCAATTGTTCCTCCAAAAAATGAAGATTTTAGAATTGCTATAAAAATATCCCTTACAAAAAGCCCATGCCATAGGGAGGTTAGATAATTCAATAAGCTTAAATCCGCACACCAATTGGAAACAAGACCCGCACAGACCAAACCGAAAGTTGCTGCAATAATAAACACAACAGGCATAAATAATGTGCCTGCAATGAATCTTGGAACAATTAAGTACTCAATAGGATCAACCTTTAATACTTCCATGGCAGCAATTTGTTCTGTTACTGACATTGAGGCAATTTCAGATGCAAAAGAAGATCCGACCATTGAAATTATTGCAAAACCGCTCATAACAACCGCAAGTTCACGAACCATAACTAAAGCAGACAGGGTTCCTGTGTAATCGGATAAACCTTGTTTTGCCAGTTCCGGCGCGAGCTGCATTGCGATGATAGTTGAAGTCATTCCAACAATCGCAAGGCTGATTGGAAGACTGTCAAAAGCAAAGCGTTTTGCCTGTTCAATAACTTCTTTTGTTTTAATTTTAAATTTTACAAGATATTTTAAAACACTCAAAAAATCATACCCTATTTTTCCTAAGGTATCTAAAAACTCTTCAATTTGTCTTACAACAAGAACAAACCCTTGATAAGTAAGTGTTTTATTTAGTTCGAACATATTATGTATTCTATATTAAAAGAAATTTTTTTAATAGTTGTAAATTTAATTTTTAAACTAAATATATTAGATTCACATTTCTTAACATCCTTGAAAAAGAGCTAAAGTAATATATTATATTATTGGGAATACTTATACCTAGAACTTGGGATAAAACGGTGGAAGAACACGTTAAATTATTAGTCGAAGATATTAAAAAACTTTGGTTAAAACTTGATATTAACCAAAAATTCATGATAGCAGCTCTTGTGGTTGCGACAATGGTTGTCGGGGTATTTTTTATCTTTAAAGCAACTGAGCCAAACTGGAGTGTTTTGTATTCAGATTTAACAAAAGACGATGTCATTGCAATAACTGAAAGTTTGAAAAAAAGCGGACATCCCTACAAGCTCTCGGATGATAAAACCTCAATTCTTGTTAGAAACCAGGATAAAGAGGATTTAAGGGTATTTGTAGCAGAAAATGACTTAATTAAAGATACAACAGGGGGTTTTGAACTCTTAGATGATTTACAGTTAGGTTCAACTGATTTTAAAAATAAACTTACAAAACAAAGAATTTTTCAAGGAGAACTAACCCGATCAATTGAAAAAATCCACGGAGTAAAAAAAGCAAGGGTACAATTAGCAGAACCTGAGCGCTCAATTTTTTCTGACCAGGATGAAACTCCCTCAGCAAGTGTTGTTCTAATTTTAGAACCTGGAGTAAACCTAAAACCCGCCCAGGTTTTAGCAATTAAAAATCTTGTTGCTTATTCAGTTCCAAGATTAACAAACGACAGGGTATTTTTAGCAGACCAATTCGGAAACGCACTATCTGAGGATGTTTCTAAAAATTCTTCTGACATGCAGACTTATAGAGCTAACTTTGAAAAAGAAGCTGCTAAAAAAATTAAAGATACGCTTGAAACAATAATGGGAAAAGACAATGTTTCCGTTCAAGTTACAACAGTAATGGATTTCAACCAGACAAGAGCAACAATTGAAAGCTACAGTCCTAATGAAAACTCAGACACTGGTGTTGTTTTAACGCAGCAGGGAGAAAAAGAAGTTTATTCCAATCCAAAAGATTTACCAAGTAACAAAAATCAACAAGAAACACCAAAAAACCCTGAACAGAGCCAAGCACAAATAATTGCGCAGGAACAAATGGATAATATTAACCAGCAGCAAAACGAGAATCCAAACTTAACTCAACAAGAAGCTGCAAGTCAAGCGCAAAACGTTACAGAGCTTCCCTTGAATCAAACACCAGCTAAAACAACCAACTATTATGACAATGAAAACAAAAACAATGATGATGTTAAAAAACTAAGTTATGAAAAAGAAAAACAAGCCACAACCTATGCTGTTACAAAAGAAGTTAAACAGGTAGTTTATGCACCAGGATCAGTAGTCCGTATGAGCGTTGCTGTTGCTGTTAATAAAATATTAACCGATAGTGAAAAAGAAGAAATTAAAAACCTTGTCCAAGCAGCAGCAGGTGTTGACTATACAAGAGGAGATGTAATCAATGTTTCAAGTCTTAAGTTTACAGGAGTTGACAAAGAAGAAGCTTTGAAACAGGATAAAAAAGACCAGCAGGAATTTATGATGGAAATTCTGGCTTTTATATTCAAAAATGTTGCTCCAATTCTTGTAATCTTAATTCTAGCCTTAATGGCATTCCATAACCTTAAGAATCTATTTAAAACTCCCAAACCGCAGGAAGAAGAACTTGTTATTGAAGAACAGCAGGATAACTCCCTTCCTTCCTTTGACCCTTATCTTGCGCTGAGCCAGAATGAAACAAACGAGGAAGACTTCTACCAGCAGGATATACAATATACTTCTTCAATTGATAAGAAAAAAAGTGAAATTATCAATTCTGTTCTTGGAAACCCCGAGGAAGCAGCAAGGATTATAACTTCATACATTAAAGAATAAGAAAGAAAAAAATGGCAAATATCCGCTCAGAACAAATGACACCGATTCAAAAAGTTGCAGCCCTTCTAATTACCCTGGGTCCGAGTGCTGCATCTGAAATTATGAAAAATATTGAAGACGACACAGCACTTGAACAAATTACAATTGAAATAGCGGGGATTTCAAGACTGCCCCAGGATGTTATCGAATCAATTGTAGATGAATTCCACACAGTTTTTCAGGCTTCTTCAATGCTTGCAGCGGGCGGTATGGCTTATGCTAGAGAACTTTTAGAAAAAGCATACGGCGAAGCTGAAGCAAATGATATATTAAATCGGCTTGTTACAATTCTTAATTCCAATCCGTTTCAGTTTTTTAACGAAGCAGACCCTGTTCAGCTTGCAACAAGTTTTCAAAACGAAAATCCGCAGTTAATTGCTCTTATTCTTGCTTACTTAAAACCAGAACAATCAGCAAAAGTGCTCAATTGCCTTGCTCCTAATATCCAGCATAAAGTTGCACTAAAAATTGCACAAATGGAAACAACTAATCCTGAGGTTATCTCAGAAGTTGAAAAAATCGTTGAATCAAGATTCTCCAATGTTGTAGCAAGTGACTTTTCTAAAGCCGGAGGAACAAAAACTCTTGCTAATATCTTAAATAGCACAGATAGGGCAACTGAGAAAAACGTAATTGAGATGATGGAAATTGAAACCCCGGAACTTGCAGAGGATGTTCGAAGTTTAATGTTTGTATTCGAAGATATTATTCAGCTTGATGATTCTTCTATTCAAAGAGTGCTAAGAGAGATCGATTCAAGAGATCTTGCAACAAGTTTAAAGGGTGCTAAAGAAGAAGTTAAACAAAAGATTTTGAAAAATATGTCAGAACGTGCTCAGAGTGTACTATTAGAAGATATTGAGTATATGGGACCCATTCGCTCTAAGGAAGTTCAAAAAGCCCAGTCTAAAGTTGTGGGTGTAATAAAAGCACTAGAAGCAGTTGGTGAAGTAACAATTTATCGGGGCAGTTCGGAGGATGAGTTAATTGAATAAACTACGCGCAGATAAAATTAGCTTTAATAATGAAGATTTTATTGTTGAAATTAACTCAATCGAAGAAGAAACCTTAGATAAAGAACCTCTTCAAGTAGAAAAAGAAGAAGAGGAAGAAAGAAAAGAGGAAATTACACAAGCCGAGCTGATTATTAACCGCGCAAAAGATACAGCCGTTAAGATAATTGAAAAAGCGAATTTAAAAGCAAAAAACACGATTGAAAAAACTAATATTGAAATACAAGAACTAAAAGAAAAAGCAATTGATGAGGCAAAAAAAGAAGCCGAAAGCATTATTCAAAAGGCAACTAGTGAAGCAGATAAAACGAAACAAGAAGCTGAGGTTTTATTAGAGGATTCAAAAGCAGAACTTGAAAAACTAAGAGCAGAAAAAGCAAAAGAAGGCTATGAAGAAGGCTTTAAAGACGCTCTAGAAAAAGCAAGCGAAGAATGTCAGGAAAAAATTGCACAATTCGATAACTTTTGTTCTATTCAAAAAGAAATTAAGGAAAAAATCCTAAAAGCAGCATCAATGGATATTCTTAATATAATTCAGTGTATTTCAAAAAAAGTTATATTAAAAAATATTGATGCTAATGTTCTTATAGATATTATTAACAATACAATTGAACTTTTTGATAAAAAAGATAATATTGAAGTTATATTAAGCGAAAACTACTACAATATTATATCAGAAACAAACCCTGCAAAAAACTTTAATCTTGTTTGCAATAAAGATCTTAAAGAGGATACAATCCTTATTGGAAACGAATTTGAGAATTACTGCGCTGATGTTGAAAAAAGTATTGATAGTATTATAAATGATATTAACAGGATATCTAAGGGTAATATTGAAGCGGAAATGTACTTAAAAGACAATGAAGATAACTGAACTAACTAATATTATAAATAATTCAAAAACGATTTATAGAATTGGAAGAATAACAGAAATTATCGGTCTTACAATTATAGCCCAGGGAATTAAAGGCTCAATCGGGGATTTGTGCTATATTATTCAAGAAGGGCTGGATAGAATTAGTGCTGAAATTGTAGGATTCAACAAAGAAGGAATCTTATTAATGCCCCTTGGGTCTCAATCAGGACTTGAAAAAGGGGCAATTGTTATTAATACTGAAAAAAAAATGGAGGTAAAAGTTTCCGATGGTCTTTTAGGAAGAGTTTTAGACGGACTTGGAAATCCAATTGATTCTATGGGAGAAATCCCTATTGATGATTATTACCCTACAGAAGCTGAAATTATCAATCCTTTAGATAGACCCCCCATAAAAGAACCCCTGAGCCTTGGTTTAAGAGCAATTGACGGATTAAACACTGTTGGAAAAGGGCAGAGAATAGGAATTTTTGCAGGCTCGGGTGTTGGAAAATCCACAACTTTAGCAATGATTGCAAAAAACACTACAGCAGATGTTAATGTCATTGCATTAATCGGAGAAAGAGGAAGAGAAGTTAGAGAGTTTATTGAAAACACTCTTGGAAAAGAAGGCATGAAAAAATCGGTGCTGGTTTGCGCTACAAGTGAACAGCCGGCTTTGGTTAAAATTAAAGCAGCATTTGCTGCCTGTGCAATTGCCGAATACTTTAGAGACAAAGGGCAGGACGTTCTTTTTATGCTCGATAGTGTAACAAGAATTGCCCTGGCGCAAAGAGAGGTTGGCTTAGCAGTAGGAGAACCCCCCGCAACAAGAGGATACACCCCTTCTGTGTTTGCACTTCTGCCTAAATTTTTAGAACGGGCCGGCGCTAATAAAAAAGGGACGATTACAGGCTTATACACGGTTTTAGTCGAAGGGGATGACTTAAACGAGCCTGTAGCAGATGCCGCAAGAAGTATTCTTGATGGTCATATAGTACTCTCAAGAGCTTTAGCTCATAAAAATCATTATCCAAGTATTGATATCCTATCAAGTATTTCCCGTGTTATGAATAATATTGTAGATAAAGAACACAAAAACGCAGCAGGAAAAATTAGAAATTTAATGGCAATTTATAGTAAAAATGAGGACTTAATTAATATTGGAGCTTATATTAAAGGTTCTGACCCAAATGTTGATAGAGCAATTGCCCTAAGAGAAAAAATTGATGCTTATTTAGTTCAGCAAGGGGATGAAAAAACAGATTTTCAAATTAGCATTAATGAACTTATAAACCTCGCTTCAAGAGCTTAATCTGTTGAATGAAAAGGGTTTAGCAGCTTCAATATAACAGTCAATATCTTCTTTATCAATAAGTTCTGTTGTACAAACAAGTATTCTTTGATTATCCAGTTTTACTCCTGCAAGAATCCCTTTTTGTGCTAAAAAATCGAGAAATTTATCCGATAATCCAACATTGAGCGTAAACTCATCAAAAAAATTCTTATTATCAACCAAAAACCCCAGTTCTTGAAGTCTTGAAGCTAAGTGGTGAGCGTTATTGTAAGATTTTTTCGCAATTTCAACAAAACCTTTATTCCCGAGTTTTTTTAGATAAACACCCGCAATAAAAGCAAAAAGCGCTTGATTAGAACAGATATTAGACGTTGATTTATCCCTTTTAATATGCTGTTCTCTTGTTTGCAAAGTTAGACAATAAGCGGTTTTTCCTTCTTTATCTACGGTTTTTCCTACAATTCGGCCTGGAAGCTGTCTTTTGTATTTATCCAAACAGCAAATAACCCCGCACCCGGCGCCAAAATTCAACCCCAAACCTAAAGATTGAACATCTGCAACTGTAATATCGGCTTTAGGAGGTTCTTTTAGCGCAAGACAGACAACATCTGCAATTGCAATAATAAGTTCATCATTATTTTTTTCAAAAGAATCAATTAATTCACCAAATTTATCAGGTGTTTGATAAACCTTAGCGCAAATATCACTATCAAGTTCATTATCAACAATTTCAATATCAGAAGCGAAAAGATAAGTCTTAATTACTTCAAGATAGTTGTTGTTAATATTTTTATCCAAATAAACTTTATGCTTTTTTGTAATTCTTGATGCCATTCGAATAGCTTCCGCTGCAGCATTAGGGGCATCATATACAGAAGCATTGGAAACATCCTGATTAACTATATTGCACATTAAAGACTGGAATTCATACATTGATTGAAGAGTTCCTTGAGAAATTTCCGCTTGATAAGGCGTATAACAGGATAAAAACTCGTCTTTTGAGGCAATATCAAAAATACAGGAAGGAACATATCTTTTTTTAGCTCCAGAGCCCAAAAAGCACAAATAATCGGTTTTGTTTTTTTGTGCTAATTTTTTTAAATGCTTATAAGCCTCAATTTCGCTTTTTCCTTCCCCAAGTTCAAAAGAAGGATTCAAGGCTTTTTTAGGGATTGAATCAAACAAATCATCAACTGAGTTAATCCCTATTTTTTCAAGCATGTTTTTTCTATCAAGTTCACTTAGAGCTTCAAAATTATACATTATTCCACTTCGTCTTTATAATCGCTGTATTCCATAAGTCCTTGAGAATCGTTTATAAAGTCATCTGCTTCAATTTTTACAAGCCAGTTATTAAAAGCATCTTCGTTTAATAACTCGGGAGAATTAATTAAAGATTCATTAACCTCTACTATAGATCCTGCTACAGGAAGATAAATTTCACTTGCCGCTTTAACCGATTCAATGGTTGCAAAAACTTCGTCTTTGGAAAAGTTTGATCCTACCTCGGGCAATTCAACAAAAACAATATCACCCAATTGTTCAATAGCCCAGTCAGTCAAACCGATTGTCACTTTGTTGTCCTGTTCTAGCACCCATTCGTGAGTTTTCGAACACAAAATTCCCTCAGGTATATTCACTTTTTTTCTCCTATTTTACATAATTTTTACTAACGAACGGTTTTTTTGTAATTTTTGCATTGTATAATTTATTTCTTACCATGATTTCAAGTGGAATATCAACACTTTCTTTACTATTGTTAAGTTTTGCTACTAAAGAAGGGTCAAGATTAGAAAAATCAATGCTGCAAAAACCAATTGCCTTACCCAAAGTCGGACTTTGCGTTCCTGATGTTACAACCCCTGCTTTTTTATTGTCAATATAAACTTCATAGCCGCTTCTTGCAATTTGCCTATCAATCATAACATAGGGGAAAAGTTTTTTTCTAAGCGGCACTTTTTTTGTTTTCTGTCCTATAATAATTTCTTTTCCTAAGTAGTTTTCTTTTTTATCAGCAGGGATAAAAAACCCTAAAGACGATTCAAGAGGGGTTGAGGTATTGTTTAGTTCATGACCATACAAAGGAAGCCCTGCTTCAAGTCTAAGCGTATCTCTTGCCCCTAAGCCAACAGGAAGCGCTCCATTGGATATAATTTTATTCCACAAAGAAACTACAGAGTCATTAGAGCAGATAATTTCAAATCCGTCTTCACCAGTGTAACCTGTTCTTGATAATAAAACCGGCAGTGAATCAAGTTTTGTATTAATAAAAGTAAAAAACTTCGGCTGATTATTCAAATTGAGCCCCATTTTTTCAATTATAAATTTGGATTTTGGTCCTTGAAGGGCTATCATTGAATAATCATTGCTTTTATTAATAATTTCAACATCAAAATTTTTGGAATTATTAACTAAAAAACTATAATCACCCTCAATTTGAGAAGCATTGGCAATGATAAAATAATCGCTCTTTTCAACAACGCCATTAGAATTATAGATTATTAAGTCATCCTCAACTCCGCCTTTATCATTGGTTAGATGACAATAAAGCGCTTTATTTGGGCTGATTGAAGCGATTTTTTGAGGTACAACGGATTCTAAAAAAGCTCTTGAGTCTTTTCCTCTTACAATTATCTGACCCATATGTGAAACATCAAAAACACCAGCGTCTTTTCTTGTTGCAGCGTGTTCTTTTATAATTCCTTGATATTGAAGGGGCATTAACCAGCCTCCAAAGGGGGTCATTTTAGCATTAAGTTTTTGGTGTTCCAAAAAAAGTGCTGTTTTTTTATTATCTTCTATCATCTTATATAAATCCTTGGTAATCTCATTTTTAACCTGCAGGTTAGTTCATAATTAATTGTATTAAGCTTTTTTGCCCAGGTGTCGATTGTATCTGTTTTGTTTTCTTCTCCTAAAAGGACAACAATATCCCCGATTGAACAATCAACATCACTTACATCAAACATTATTTGATCCATTGTTATCCTGCCAATTTGTTTTATGGTTTGACCATTCAAACTTGCACTGATTTGACCCGATAAAGCTCTTGCAACGCCATCTGCGTATCCTATTGGAATAGTTGCAACTTTTGTATCTTTCGAAGCTATAAAACAATGTCCATAGCTTATTCCATCCCCTTTTTTTAAGGTATGAATATTTGTAATCCTAGCTTTTAAACCCATAACAGGTGCTAAATCCACCTCTTTATCGCAAAAAGGGCTTAATCCCCACATTATAATTCCCATTCGAACTAAATCATAGCAGTATTCGTGTTCCAGGAAAATTCCTGCTGAATTTAAACAATGAATTTTTACCTTTCTTTTATTCAACTCTTCTTTATAAGGTTCGATTGCTTGTTTAAACTCCTTAATTTGACGATTAAAAAGCGTTTTATTTTCAACATCGGCAAAATGGGTAAAAATCCCCTTTAAGTCCAAATAAGAAGCGCTGAGGACTTTTTTAATAAAGCTATTAGCACTTTGAGCTTCAATTCCTATTCGATTCATCCCCGTATCAAGTTTTATTTGAACTTGAAGCTTTTTATTGAGTCTTTTATAAAGCTGTTGTGCGGCAAGTAAGTGTTCTTCATTAAAAATTGATACCTGAATATCATTCTTAATTGCATTCTCAAATGCCCAATAAGGACTTGCCCCTAAAACAAGAATAGGAATATCAATTTTGTTCTGACGAAGCTCAATCCCTTCATCAATACTTGCAACCCCGAAATATTTAACCCCGCTTGCAACTAAAGTAGGAGCGCACATAATTGAGCCGTGTCCGTAAGCATCTGCTTTAATAACAGCAAAAAGCTCTGGGGGATTAGTTGTATTTGAATGTAAATATTCTTTAATTTTTAAAACATTGTTCTCTAAATTATCGAGGTTAATTTCAACCCACCCGTCTCGATTCTTATTAACCGAAGTTCCTCTATAGTTTTTCATTTATACTATCCTTGTAAAGTTCATAGGTATTATCTAACAACATTGCTATTGTCATAGGTCCAACACCGCCTGGTACCGGGGTAATGTAGGAAGTTTTTTTTGAAACTTCGCTAAAATCAACATCTCCTATGATTCTACCTTCTTCATTTTTAATAATTCCGACATCTACAACTATAGCTCCTTCTTTCACGAAATCTTCCTTAATTAAAAGAGGGATTCCTGTTGCGCTTATTAGAATATCTGCTTTTTTTGTAATTTCTTGTAAATTTTTAGTTCTAGAATGAGCAATACAAACAGTTGCATTTTCTTTTAAAAGCAGTGCTGCTATTGGTTTTCCAACAATATTTGACCTTCCTATTACAACTGCGTTTTTTCCTTCCAAGGTAATATTATAATCTTTAAGAAGCCTTATTATTCCTCTAGGGGTGCAGCAGACTGCATGCGGTTCTATACCAATATGCAGTTTTCCTACATTTATAGGGTGAAATCCGTCCACATCTTTTTTAGGATCAATTGCTTCAATGATTTTTTGCTCATCAAGGCGGGAAAACAAAGGCAATTGCACCAGAATCCCGTGGATATCAGGGTTTTTATTGAGCTTATCTATTAAATCAATAATTTGATTATTGGTAGTATTATTGTCGAATTGATAGACAAAAGAGTTGAATCCCGCTTCTTTGGCTTTTTTTTCTTTAGTTTTAACATATATTCGACTTGCCGGGTTATCATTTGCTAAAATCACTGCCAGACCTGGTTTTTGTTTAAGTGGTGCAGTTTTTTTCCTAAGAGTTTCAATTATTGAATTTGCACTTTTTTTGCCATCTAGAATTATTGTCATTATTTATCTTTCTATTTATTTACCTGAGGCAAATTGAGCCTTGAATAGAGCCCTTTTAAAGAATTGAGGATTTCATCTTTTGAATTTGATTCAAAAATTGTTCCGATTAAATCCAATTCAAGAGCTGAGGTTAAATTTATACTGTTTGATAAATCTTCTTTTTTTGCTCTGTTTAAAATTACCCCCAATTGTCCTCCTGTTGCATATTTTTTAGAATTCTGAGCAATTTTTGAACTAAGGGCAATATTATCTTTTTTTGCTAAACTTACAATAATAGTTTCATCCATAGGATAATCCACAAGCAGGTTAAGATACTTCAAGTCATATTCGCAATCGAAAACAACAAAATCATACCTTTCAATCAGTTTAGCAATTGAATCTCTCATTAGTTTAGCTGCTAAACAAAGGCAATCTTTAGGGGTTACAAACCAAGAAGCAATTAAGTCAATATTATCGTCAAGTGCGACGATAATATCCTCAAGTGCCCAGTCAATGTATTCTTGTTTGGACATTCCCTCAGGAATTCCTGTTTTATACTCGTGTTTTCCTGATTTAACCCCATAAATTGTATTTTTAGCCTGGATTCCAAAACTATCTGACAATTCAAGGGTTAGGTCATTATCCACAACAAGAATAGTTGAATTGGGAAAATTTTCTTTAAGAATTTCAACAAAACAACGGGTAAGTGTGGTTTTACCTGAGCCTGATTTTCCAATAAAAGCAATGGTTGAGGTCATAGTTTTCCTTTTGATTATCGATTAAGTAGAATTGTAGTATAAAAAAAAGGAAAAAGCCAGTTTTTAAAGGAATTTAACAACTAAAAAACGGGCATAAGCCCGTTTTTAATCTTTGTTAAACCAACCCCAATACTTTTTTGTACCAGCTGAATGTTTCAAGTTCTAATCCGTTAAATGTAGTTTTCAAACATTGTTTCTTAAGGTAATGTTGAAACTCATCATTGAACTTAGACTTGATTGACCCTTGCGCCTGTGGCGATTGAATAGAAAGTGACATAAGAAGAACCTCCTAGCAAATATTACAACTAACAACTGAACTTTGGCTTTATTATACCATATAAAAATAATATTAAAAGTGCTAATTGCATAAAATTAAACACCCTGACTAGTAAACCCGTGCAGGATAAGGGTTTTCTTACATTTGTAGTAAAAAATTCAACTTAACGTTTCTTAATATTTTGTAACTACAAATTTCCAGCTACTTTTTCTAAATATTTTCCATATCCGTTCTGTTTATATTTCTGCGCCAACTGAACCAATTCCCAAGAGGCAATATTACCCATCCTATAGCTAACTTCTTCAATTGCAGCAATTTTCATCCCTGTGTTAACTTCCATGGATTGAACAAAATTTGCTGCCTGCAATAAACTCTCAAACGTCCCTGTATCAAGCCATGCAAAACCCCGGCCCAGAATTTCTACTGATAAATCGTTTTTTTTCAGATAAATTTTATTCAAATCGGTAATTTCAAGCTCCCCCCTAAAGGAAGGTTTAAGGGTTTTAGCATATTCAACTACTTTATTATCATAGAAATAAAGCCCTGTTATAGCATAATTTGATTTAGGATTTTTAGGTTTTTCCTCAATTGATATTGCATTATTGTTTTTATCAAACTCAACTACACCGAATCTATCAGGATCCTGAACCTGATAGCCAAATACTGTTGCTCCTTTTTTTCTTTTTGCAACTTCTTTAAGCATTGAGGAAAACCCGAATCCGTGGAAAATATTATCCCCAAGAATAAGAGCAACAGAATCTTGACCAATATAATTCTTTGCAATTATAAAACTATCTGCTATTCCTCTGGGGACTTCTTGAATCGCATAGGAAAACTTAACTCCAAGCTGAGTTCCGTCCCCCAAGAGTCTTTTAAAGTTATCAAGGTCATAAGGACTAGTAATAATAAGAATATCCTTAATCCCTGCTAACAGCAAGGTTGTTATAGGGTAGTAAATCATTGGTTTATCATAAACCGGAAGCAATATTTTTGATATCGGAAGACTTGCAGGATAAAGTCTTGATCCGCTTCCTGCAGCAAGAATTATACCTTTCATTATTTCTTTTCTTCTTCTTTTGATTCAGTTTGTTTATCTTTTTTAGAAATTTTCTCTCTAACCTGAGATTCAATTTTTTCTAAGATATCATTATGTTCTTGCAAAAATTCTTTTGCTTTTTCTCTTCCTTGTCCCAGTTTCTCTTCGTTATAGCTAAACCACGCACCCGCTTTTTTGATAATATTAAAGTTAACTGCAACATCGATAATATTACCAAGAGCACAAATTCCCCTGCCGTAGATAATATCAAATTCAGCAATTTTAAAAGGCGGTGCAACCTTGTTTTTAACAACCTTAACCTTAACTCTGTTTCCAATGTCTTCGTTATCTTTATTCTTAACTCCATCAATTCGTCTTATGTCCAATCGAACGGAAGAATAGTACTTAAGCGCCTGACCTCCGGTTGTTGTTTCGGGATTACCAAACATTATCCCGATTTTTTGTCTCAATTGGTTGATAAAAATCACCGTTGTGTTAGTTTTAGCAACAATTGCAGTTAGTTTTCTCAACCCTTTAGACATTAAGCGGGCTTGAAGACCCATTTGCTGCTCATCCATTGCTTTTTCAATTTCAGCCTTAGGAACAAGTGCTGCAACTGAATCAATAACAACAACATCCACCGCTCCTGATCGAACAAGCTCTTCTGCAATTTCAAGCGCCTGTTCTCCTGTGTCGGGCTGAGAAATTAAAAGTTGGTCAATATCAACCCCTAAGTTTCTTGCATATTCAGGATCAAGTGCGTGTTCTGCGTCAATATAAGCTGCAATTCCGCCTTTTTTCTGTGCATTAGCTACAATATGCTGTGCTAAAGTAGTTTTACCTGAAGCCTCGGGTCCATAGATTTCAATAATTCTTCCTCTTGGAACACCTCCGATTCCAAGGGCAATGTCAAGAGCTAAAGCCCCTGTTGGAATGCATTCGCAATCAACATTTGCCTTATCTCCAAGGCGCATTATAGAGCCTTTTCCAAAATCCTTTTCAATTTTATCGAGCGCAAGTTTTAAAGCCTTATTTTTGCCCTCCTGAAGCGCTTTTTGATCTTTATCGTCAACTTCTTTTACAGCAGCCATATTTATTTTTTCCTCACTTCCCTAATTTTAATTATTATTATATAATAAAATTTATGAAAACTCTAACACTTAACAATTTTGAAATAGGAAAAGATAAACTGACAATTCTAGCTGGTCCCTGCGCTACTGAAAGCGAGGAGATATCCTATAAAACAGCAAAAAAACTAAAAGAAATATGCGCTAAACTTGATATTAACTTTGTTTTTAAAACTTCCTTTGACAAAGCAAACCGCTCCTCACTTGACTCCTACAGGGGTTTAGGAATCGATAAGGGGCTTGAAATTCTAAGTAATATTAAAAAAGAACTCAATGTTGCTATAGTGACAGATATCCACGAACCTTACCAGGCAAAAATTGCATCTAGGGTTGCTGATATTATCCAAATTCCCGCTTTTTTGTGCAGACAGACAGACTTACTTGTTGCAGCAGCTCAAACAGGAAAAATTGTTAATATTAAAAAAGGGCAGTTTTTATCTCCTTATCAAATGGAATCTATTGCAAAAAAAGTAATTGAATCAAACAATGATAAAATTCTAATAACAGATAGAGGTACAAGTTTTGGCTACAACAATCTTGTAGTCGATTTTCGATGCGTTTCAATAATTCAAGAGCAGCTTGGTTTTCCTGTTGTTTTTGATGCAACTCACAGTGTTCAAATCCCGGGCGGACACGGAAAAAGCTCTTCGGGCGAGAAAAAATTTGTTCCCCTGCTTGCGCGTGCCGCAGTTGCTGCGGGCGCTAAGGCTTTGTTTTTTGAAGTGCATCCTAATCCTAAAGAAGCACTTTGCGATGGAGACAACATGCTCTCAATTGATGAATGTGAAGAAGTTTTTAGTATTTGTAACAAAATTTTTAAACTACAATAAAAAAGTTCTAATGTATTTATAAGCAAGGGTGAGTTCGTCTTTTTTCAAGGTTTCAACCATTGTTATAATGTTTTTTTTCAAATTCTCACTGTCTTGTAAGTGGTAGAACTCAAATAATTCTTTAATTTCAACGCCAAGTGCTCTGGATAATCGCTCGATTAAATCTGAAGAAGGGAAGTTTTTGCCGCTTTCAATACAGCTTATATGTTTATCGTCAACTCCTGTAAGTTCCGCTAGTCTGGCTTGTGTAAAGCTTCTTTTTTTTCTTAGTTCTCGAATTTTTCTACCGAATAATATTTTTATATTGTTCAAATCATTATCCCTTCAATTTAAAACCTCACTTTATTGTAAAACTCAAGGTAATTTTTAAAAATGGCATATCAGGTAAAAATTTGACAATTATTTACCTATAAGATAGAATTAATTACAAATAAGGTAAATTTTTAATTAATATTTACTTTATTTATAGAATCCATACCGCACAAAAATATATAAGGAAAAAAGTATGAAAAAAGCTTTCTCTTTAATCGAGCTTCTTGTAAGCTTGATTACAATTTCGGTTATTGTAGCCTCGTTTGCTCCAATAATAACAAATAAGCTTAAACAAGACAGAATAAGTTTAAGCAATGCTTCTAAACTATCGAGTGACTGTTCTATGTTTTCAAGCGGGAAATGCGAGATATGCATGAAAGAAAAAGGCGCAAACATTTGCATTTCCTGCTCCCTTACTTGTCCCACAGGACAAATTGCAGATATAAAAACCTGTAAATGCAAAACACTAACCTGTCCCAGCGGTCAGTATGTTTCAGGCTCCAGCTGCATTTACTGTTCTTCAAGCTATGAAAACTGTGAAACCTGTACAAACTCAAGCTGTTCAACCTGCAAAAGCGGATACAAACTAAGAGAAGGGGTGTGTAAAAAAACTACAAAACCTAAAAGTCAAGAAGATTGCAACAAATTCTCTAATAATAACTCAATTTATATACCATATGATATTAAGAATTTTAATGCTGGTGGTTTTTGTTTAACTAAAAAAAATGCCGGAGATGCAGGCGGACCTGATATTTACTTTGGTGAAACAATTCTAAAAACACTTAAAGCAGGAGATAAAAGTCAAATTTGTCCACCTGAAATTGATGTAAGATGCTGTTGGTACGGTCATTCAGGACGCACCGATAAAAACAAAATAAGAACTGCAAAAGGCAATACCACAGACCCTGAAACAGGAGTTGTAACTGCAAGATACTGTACAAACAATCCTCAGGATATAAAAGTTCCCAAGAATTATCCTAAATTTGATTATGACGGTTGTTACAGAACAGTATGCAACAGACCTGCAGCAGATTACATCTGTTCTCATTATGTCCCTGGAGGAGGAACGACTAAAATAGGAGATTGGACATTAGCCTCAAAAACCGATTTTGAAGCCCTTAAAGCAATTGTAGATGCAGGACCTGCAAGTAAAGACGATATTTCAATAGATAATCAACTAAGAATACAAAAATGGAGTGGTTCCAGCGGGCTGCAGCTATGCCAATCAGGGGGCAACCATGATAAAAGAGGGTCAGCACGCTGCGATAGTGCTTCAAGATGCCACGGCGCCTTCGGTAACAGCTGCTTTCCTGAAAATATCTGGGGCAAGGATACTTCGGTGGATTTTACAACAGCGAATTCTACAGGTTATTTTTCAATAAGAAACACACCGACTTTTGGAGGATACGAGTTTTTTGCCAATTCTGTTCGATGTGTTCTAAGAGAAACTGTAGAGTAATTTATCTTATATTTTGTGTTTTGATATTTTCGAGGGTTATATTAGTTTTATTGACCCTCTTTTTTTATTAAATTTTATTAAAAATGAAGTAAATTCAAATATATTTATTATATAATTATAAAAAATATTTTATATGATTATATCTATGCATCTATGGTTTATAAATCGAATACTAATTTATTCAATTTATAAACCATTTTTTTCCATTTAACAGATAAAAAAAGAGGGTCAGGAATAAACCATATGACCCTCAAATACCAAAACACAAAATATAAGATTATTTATTCAACCCAGCTTTTAAGGATACATCTTGTTGAAAACGCACTGGTTTTATTATAATATGCACAGTCAACAGTAGTACTTTTTTCATTATCACAAATTCTACCACTACTGTTTTTCCTTATATAACTTCTTGATTTAGAAAAACAATCGCCATTTTGCATCCAAACTACACCAGGAGCACAGCCAGATTTTACAGAACCTCTATAAAAACTTGAACCTGTGCATCCGTCGAATCTGGCATAACATCTTGGTCCGCCTGTTCCTCCGCCACTTGCTCCATCGCAAAGCTGCAAACCTTGTGAGCCTTTAAAACTTTGAATATAGCTTACCGCAGTAGATTTTTTAAATTTAGGACCATTGCAGCTATATGCATATACAATACCACCATCCCCGTCATCTACTTCTAAATCAGGATCAGGACAAGGTTCAAGCTGGTTTATAATGGTTTCTATATTATCTACAGTTGCACTATCAGGCAGAGTCCAATCGCCTTCTTTACTTTTGCCTGTTTTATAATGAGCACAAGCATAATTTGCTGCATCGTAGTTGCAAACGGTTCTTTTGCATCCTTCATAGTCAAAAGCAGAATAAGAACTGCCGACACTTATACCAGAAGGTTTATTCGAACAATATCTTTTTGTTACATTTCCTTGCGCATCTTTTTCAGAACTTTTTGAAGTAACTGTAGTTCCGGCTCCTGTCCAGCAGCAAGGAGTATTAGAAGGACATGTCCCATGGTTGTCTCCGGAGGCTAAAATTCTAGTAATATAACTATATTCCACGGTAGGTCCGCCTGAGTCTCCTGCGTTTCTTTTTGTCATACAAGCACCTGGTGTATCCTCTTGGATTTTATTTCCAACAACCTTAGGAATAAAAATTGCGCCAAACTGATCACAATCAGACTGATTCTTAGGGTACTTAATTTCCTTACAAGATGATCCCACCAATCTATATCCTGTATTACATTCAGTACAATTTGTTGTTCCTGCGCTGCAAGTCTTACACTCATCAGGACAAGTTACAACAGGAGGATCCGGAGTAGTTGCTATAGTATCACATGCTGTCTTATCACTATTAGGCTCAGTTCCTGCTCCACAAGTTTCACACTTACATCCATTATACTTTTGATTACTCCCGCAACTACTCTTATCAACACAGGTTGAATTACACCCTGTATGATTACTATTAGCTTCTGAGTTAGTCCCGCATGCACTGCAGGTAGTCCCTGAATAATTATCACTTGATTGATAGGTGTTACCTGAACATGCTATACAATTATTACCTTCTCTTCTATAACCTTTAGAACAAGTTTTTTGAGTACATCCTTTTCTATCACTATTTGGAAAGTATCCATTTGCTGTATCACATTCCTTACAGCTTGTTTTCATATTCTCATTCTGATACTTATACCCGCTGTCACATTTTA
>CAJTNR010000003.1 GCA_910577635.1 uncultured Vampirovibrio sp.
TTATTCTCACCTCCTTTCTGCCTGTGTCAGATTTAGCGTCTGTGACAGAGGAAAGTAAGGTTTAGGGCTTACCCTTGGGTAATTATACGACATCAGTTGTATAATGAAAAGGTTTTATAAGGGTATTTACAATTTCAAGATTGATTTTATGAAGCCAATTTATCTATCAATTTGTAATACCAGGACATTATGCCTTCTTTGTGGGTTTTTTGGTATTTTTCCAGTTCTTCTTTAGACATTTTTTTAGAAGGCATACCCGATAACACACGTGATGCCATGTCGGTTAGAATTGTGCTTGCAATAACGACCAAGGCTGAGTTTGCAATTGAATTATTGTATTGTTTTTGGAATATATCATTCAAAGATCCTGAAATAATTATTTGCACGGTCATTCTAAAGAATTTATTAATTCCTCTTAATCTTGCGTCTTTTTGTGCTTCTTTTTTTGTTGAGCCGTTTCTAATTGATGAGTTGAACTCATCGTTCATATTAAACCACATTCCTGTAAGAGTTCCTAAGGTTTGCGCTAAGACTGCAATTTTTGAATTATCTCCTTTTGATGATGTTATTTCATTATTAGCTTTTAGAATCATCTTATCAACGTATTGACCAAATTCTTTTGTGAGCTTTACTTCGTCATCACCATACTTTTGTTCAAATTCAAGAAAACGTTTGTATAAATTTTTTATTCCGTAAATATCTTTAGTTGGTTTTGGTTTTTTTGGAACTTCACCGCCATTTTTTACAATTTTAGAATTTTTGATTGCTTCTTCAAGTTTGCTTGCAATTTTATAAGGGTATGAAACAAGTTCTTTAACAAACCTAAAGGGTGCCGTTTTTAGGGCTGATAAATCTTTTACTTTAACTTCAATTTTGCCGAATAGTTTTGTTGTTTTATAATCAGTGCCAAGAAGAATTTTGTCAGTATCGTCAGCGTTTTTGGCAATATTTTTAATTGTTGTATAGAATTTTTTATTCCCATTTTGCAAAAGAGCATCTGCCATATTCATTAGCTCATCGCAAGTGGCGAACCTTTCTTCAATAATTTTCGGTCTGAGTTTTTCACTGCGCTTTTTTATCATTTCAGCTATGCTTTGACCAATCTTTGTATGTTTTTTTCCAAACCTTAAAGCATAACCGCCCATTATACTGGCAGTACAGAATAAGAGTATATTTTTTACACTTAAAACAGGTTTTTTGTATTCGTTCTTAGTTTCTTGTATATATTTTTTACGTTTTTCATTTAAAAGTTCATCAATACTGCCTGTTTTTGTTGACTCTATAAATTCATTTATAGTTGGTATTGTTGTTTTAGGCTGCTCTTTAACATCCATTCTTGTTATTCGCATTCCTGAAGAAAGCCTTGAAACCACTCTTGAAACAAGCCCGATTCCTGCCCCGATTATTGCAGGTGCCCAGGGGCTTTTGTTGATTGTTTTAGAAAAACAGGCAAATACTGCAAATTGTGTTATAGCTTCACAAATGTTTTCTTTAATTTCCTGACTTTGTTTTAGCTTTTGTTCTTTTTTTGCTTCACTTTTTGTTTTACCCTTTTGAATGCCTTTATTATAAAAGTCAACCCCTAAAAACAATGCTGCAGTTAGACCTGAAATTATTCTTGTAGAAAATCTTTCTTTTTTGGTGTCGTAGTTTGCAACTTTATCTGCCATGGTGTCGTTTAACTGCCCAAGGAATCTATTAACTACAGGATCGCAAATTGTCTGGCAATATTCAGTACAGGTGCCAGTAGGATATTCTTTTAACCCGTTTGCTTTCATATATTCTTTTGCAAACTTAGAACCGTTTTTCTGTAATCCTTGCAGTGCGCGTATATTTTCTTCAAGTTGAACTTTTTCTCTGTGGTTTTGTAAAAATTGAGCATTGTTTAAACTTGAATTTGGAAATTTTTTAGCAATTGAATCTATAACATCTAAAGGCATTCCAAAAAAGCACTTTAAACCGGATTTAATTTTTCTTAAGGGTGTATCATCGGGTATGTATTCAATGCCAATAATGTTTTTAACAAGACCCGGGCTGTTTTTTTCTATTGAACTTGATAAGCTGTCCCAGAGTCCATCTAAAGCACAATTTACGAACCTTTTAGAGGCTGCAAGATCGTCAATGTTTGGTACCTTGCTTTTAAAATGGGTATTTTGATTTATATTATTACTGTTTTTTGGCAAAAGGCGCATTTAAACTAGTCGTTTCTAAAAGTCATATTTACTTATGACAATAAAAACAATCCAGATAAAAAATTGCCTAAAATTGCAAGTTATAAATAATATTGTTAAGTTTTATTAATTATTTAGCTAAGTTATCAAGCATTTCTTGTTTTCTTTGTTCTTCTGCTCTTGCGTCCTCGTAAGGGTTTTTTGAACGCCACTTTTTTGAAAGATCTATGCCTTTAACCATATTTTCAAAATCCGGTATGCTGTTAGCAATAACGTCTGCATTATCAAAATTGCTTAAATCATCTAAGATGTGATTTCTTTTTAGAGATTCTATGTCTCTTCTTATATTTCTATCATCACCATTGTTCTTTATAAACTCATCCGTAAATCTGCCTTTAACAGTTCCGTCTTTTTTGTCTGTGTAGGCTTCAAAAAAATCGCACTTTTCAATTCTTTCAAACCAGGACTCATAAATGGGTTTCATTACCCAATCATTTGTTGCTAATGCTTGTTTTACAACTTCTTTTGCATTTTCATCTTTAAATTTTCCAAAAGAAACATTGTTTTTTCTATAATTACTAACAGGTGATACTCTCATTTTTACCTCATTTTTATACAAATTCTAGAATGGAATTTAATTTTAAATTAAACAAGAATTAATTACAAGTGCTTTTTGTAACAATAAACTTGACCTTATGGGTTTATTCGGGTTTAATTAATTTTAATGGTCAATAAATCACCAAAAAAAATAAAAAGAATGTTTAATGAAATTGCACCAAGGTATGATTTTTGGAATAATATCATATCTTTTGCTTCGCACAATATTATAAAAAAAGCTGCAATTAAAAGTTTAGCAATTAAACCCAATTCAAAAGTGCTTGATTTGTGCTCAGGAAGCGGGGATTTAAGCAGGATTGCAAAAAAAATTGAACCAACAATAGAAAGCTTCGGGCTGGATTTTAGCGAAAAAATGATTGCAATAGCAAGAAAAAAAGCCCCCGGGACAATTTTTTCTATAGGGAGTGCGCTTAGTTTAGATTATTCGGATTCTTGTTTTGATTATATTCTTATGGGGTTTGGTTTGAGAAATATTGAAGATAGGAAAAAAGCACTTGAAGAGGTTTTTAGGGTTTTAAAAAAAAGGAGGATATTTTCTTCATCTTGATTTTGGGTGCAAAAATTTTTTAAGCAGGATTTATGATTCTTTAGTTTTATTTTTGGTTAATTTGTTTTGTTCAAATAAAGATGCTTATAAGTACTTAATAAAATCAAAACAAGAATTCCTTGAACCCGATAAACTAATAGAAGAATTTATCCAGGCAGGGTTTAGTGTTAAAGCAGTAAGTTTTTGTTGTTTTAAATTAATATCTTATCAAATTCTAGTTAAAAATTAAGTTCCCTCTTTTTGATTGATGCTTGTTTTGTGTGGTTTTTGTACAATAAACAAATGCAAGAAAAGGATTTTAATATAATCAAAAGATTGTGGATTTACCAAAAAGAAAGATTCCCTATTTTTGCTTATGGTCTTATGGTTTTCACTTTTTGTTTTTCTGCAATGTCGTATTCTAAGTTTTTGAGAGGGAGTTTTGATTTTTCTTTTACTACTTTTATAATTGGAGCTTTGACCTCTTTTGGATATTTTTTTCTGCTTCGAATTTTTGATGAGTTTAAAGATAGCATAGCTGATGCTAAATATCGTCCCTATAGAGCAGTCCCAAGGGGTTTGGTTAGTTTTTTTGAACTTCGAATCCTTGCTTTTTTAATTATTGCTATTCAATTTATCCTAAACCTTGTTTTTATACCTAGAATGCTTGTTATCTGGGTTTTTGTTATAAGTTTTATGCTGATTATGAGACGGGAGTTTTTTTTAGGTATCTGGCTTTTAAAACACCCTGTTTTTTATTTAGTAACCCATATGCTTGTAATGCCTGTTATTGATTTTTACACAACCGGGCTTGATTGGAGGGTTTTGGGGGCAAAGGTTCCTTGCGGGCTTTTGATTTTTTTAATTGTGACTTTTTTAAATGGAGTTGTAATTGAAATTGGAAGAAAAATACGCTCAAAGTCAGCGGAAGAATTCGGGGTTGAGACTTATTCTTTTCTCTGGGGTGAAAAAAAAGCGGCAATTGTCTGGCTTTGTGTTTTGTTTTTAACTTTTGTATTTTCTAATATTGCCTGTTTTTTAGCAGGATTTTCTAAGTTAATGATTCTTTATTTATTGTTTTTTTATATATTTTGTTCCTTTTTTGCTCTTCGATTTATAAAAACAAGAAAACAAAAAGACGCTTCAATTCTTGAAACAATATCAGGAATCTGGACAATAGGAATGTATTTATCTTTAGGCGGAATTCCAATGATAATACACTTTTTGGGAGGCATTTTAAATTAAATGGAAAAAAACATATCAGGCGAAAAAGCTTATAATTTAAATATTCTATCTAAAGCGGGATTAAACGTTCCTAAGTGGTTTTTGGTGACTTCTCTAGAGCAGGAAATTGAAGTTGATCAAAACAAACTTTATGCGATACGCTCATCTGCAGTTGGTGAAGATAGCGCTATAGCTTCTTTTGCGGGTTTATTAAAAACCTATCTTTATGTTAGACCCTGTGATATAAAATCAAGAATAGAAGATGTTTTTAACTCGATTAATTCAGCTCAGGTTCAATTCTACAAGGAAAAAAAAGGATTAGCTGATAAGGATTCAAAAATTGCTGTTATAGTTCAGGAAATGGTAAATTCTGATGTTTCAGGGGTAAGTTTTTCTTGCAATCCTCTTGATAACAGTAGTGTTTGTGTCATTTCAAGTGTTTTTGGTCTTGGCGAGGGTTTAGTTTCAGGGGAACTGAGTGCTGATACTTATCGAATTAAAGATGGAATAGTTGATAAAACAATTGTTGAAAAACCAGATAAATTTGTTTTTAATAAAGCCAAGGGTTATTCTATAACTAAAGAAAAAAACGAAAACCCCTGGCTTGAAACACTAAAAGAGGAACAAGCAAGAGAAATTGCTATAATTACTAAAAAAATTGAACAAATTTTTTCTTGTCCTTTGGATATTGAATGGGCTTATGAAAACAATATTCTTTATATCCTGCAAGCCCGTCCGATAACAACTTTAGATGATTCAAAAGAGATTATCTTTGATAATTCAAATATCGTTGAAAGTTATTGTGCTACTACTCTTCCTTTGACTTTTTCTTTTATTAATGATGTTTATAGTGAAGTTTATAAGCAGTTTTTGTTAATAATGGGAGTAGAAAAAGACTTAATTGAGCAAAATTCTGATATTTTTCTTATGTTAGGATATATCAAAGGCAGGGTTTATTATAACCTTTTGAATTGGTATCGGGTTTTAAAATTGATTCCAGGGTATGAAATTAATTCAAAGTTCATGGAATCAATGATGGGAGTAAAACAACCCTTGAATCAGACTCCAAAAGTTAAAAAAAGCTCTAAGAATAAATACTTTAGGGTATTTAGTTTATTTTTGAGTCTGGTTTTTAATCTTTTAACTTTAGATAAGAATATTAAAAAGTTTTATTCGACAATTAATGCTACTTTAGTTCCGTATGAAAACGGGAGTTTAAAGAAAAAAAACGCCAATCAGTTAATTGAAGTTTATTATGAACTTGAAAAAAAACTGCTGAAAAACTGGCAGGCTCCTTTGGTTAATGACTTTTATGCGATGATTTTTTATGGATTATTAAAAAAACTCCTAATAAAACTCGATTCAGCGCAGACATTACAAAACGACTTATTAATGTGTCAGGAAGGAATAGTTTCAGTTGAACCCATTAAAAGAATTAAAGAAATTTCTAATAAAATTTGTCTTAATGAAGATTTAAAAGAGTTTTTCCTCAACAATTCAGAAGAACAAATTGTGCAAAACTTAGAGAATTTAAGTGTTAATCAAGATATTCAAAGTTTTATCGAGAAGTTTGGAAACAGATGCATTCAGGAGTTAAAGCTCGAAACAATTACTTATAAACAGGATTCAAGGCTATTGATTTGCTTGATTAAATCCTATGTTAAACAGGGTTTTATTGATTTAGATAAAGAAGAAGAAAAAAATAAAAAATCAAGGAGCGATATTAATAATACGGTTAAAAAAATAAAGAATCCTTTGTTTTTTTATGTTCTAAAACAAGCCCGAAAATTAATCAAGAATAGAGAAAACTTAAGGTTTGAAAGAACAAGGCTTTTTGGTATTGTTAGAGAAATTTTCCTTCGGTTCGGACAAATTTTTGAAGAAGAATCAATAATTAAAAATAAGAGGGATATTTTCTATCTTAGCAAAGAGGAAATTTTTAACTATGTTGAAGGAACGAGCATTGATACGGACTTAAAATTGATTATTGAGAATCGAAAAAAACAATTTATAGAGTTCGATAAACAAACCCTAAAAGACAGATTCAAAACTAAAGGAATTGTTTATTGTTCGATTGATTCTGAGTCTAATAATCAAGAGTTTGAAAAAAAAGACAATGTTTTACAAGGAATCGGCTGCTGCAAGGGAATTGTAAGAGCAAAGGTCAAGATAATTAATTCAATTGAACAAGCCGGTAATCTGGAGGGGAAAATCCTTGTAGCAAAAAGGACAGACCCGGGCTGGGTGCCTTTATTTGCAATAAGCAGAGGGATTTTAATCGAAAGAGGAAGCATATTATCCCACGGTGCAATTGTTGCTCGCGAGATGGGAATTCCTGCTATTGTCGGGATTAATAATCTTTTTTCTTTATTAAAAGATGATATGGAAGTTGAAATGGATGGAAAAAAAGGATCAATAAGAATAATTAATGGATAAAGAAATTCAACAAAGGGCAAAATTCAATAGAATCCGCTATTCAAACTGCTGGGAGGATCCGGTTTTATTACTTGAAGGATTAGAGCTTAATGAGAGTTCAAAGTGTTTATCAATTGCATCTAGTCTTGATAATTCGCTTAGTTTGTTAACTAAAAACCCTGCATTAGTTTTAGCTGTTGATTTAAGTATAGCTCAAATTGCTTGCTGCGAACTTAAAAAACAAGCGGTTAAAAACCTTGATTACGCTGCTTTTTTAGAGTTTTTAGGATTCACTAAATCTGATAATAGAATTGAAATCTATCAATCGATAAGAGAAAAACTATCAACTCAAAGTCAATATTATCTTGATAATAACTTAAAAATTATCAAAGAAGGAATAATCCACAAAGGAAAGTTTGAGAAGTATTTTCAAATTTTTGCAAAAAAAATTCTTCCTCTTATTCATAATCAAAAAAACTTAACCGAGCTTTTTTTGCCTAAATCTATCAGCGCACAAAAAATTTTCTATCAAAAAACTTTTAATAACTGGAAATTCAAACTTTTATTTAAACTCTTTTTTTCAAAGTTTATTTTAGGAAGATTGGGAAGGGATAAAGAGTTTTTTAAGTATGTCAATACAAAACAAATTTCAAAAAGCATCAAAAAAAGGGCAGATTCAGCACTTAGTGAACTAAGTGTCTGGGATAATCCTTTTTTGAACTATATTCTTCTTAATAATTTCGATTTTTCTCTTCCTTATTATGCAATTAAGGAGAATTTTGATATAATTAAAACAAATATTGATAGTTTAAAAATTGAACTTGGATTAATTAATAAAGTAGCTAAAAGTTCTAATTATAAGTTTGATTGTTATAATTTATCAGATATCTTCGAATACATGGATTTAGAGCTTTTTATTAAGGTTTCAAGGGAGCTTATTGAAACTTCTAATAAAAACGCGCGGTTTTGTTACTGGAATATGTTAGTTGATAGACAAATATCTAAAGTATTATCTGATAGTGTTGAATACAAAGAGGAGTTATCTAAAAAGCTATATTTAAAAGACAGGGCGTTTTTCTACAAAGCTTTTATAGTTGAGGAAGTGCGATAATGAATGATTTAGTCTGGTTAATAATAGTATCTATCCTATTTTTATCGTTTTTTGCAGTTAGTGAATTTTTATACAAAAAAGGAGCGGATGTTGAACTTACACGAAAACTTGTACATTTTTCAGGTGCATTTGTAACAATCTTTTTTCCTTTTATCTTTGAATCCCCTATTACTGTTTTGTTTTTAGCTCTTGGGTTTTCTTTAATTATGTTTTTATCTAAAAAATTTGGGTTGTTAAAATCAATCCATGGGATAAAAAGAAGTTCAAAAGGAGCGTTTTATCATCCGATTGCAATTTTTATCTGTTTTTTATATGCAAATCTTTTGGGTTTACCCTGGTTTTATGTTATTTCAATTCTAATTCTAGGCATTTCAGATGCAAGTGCTGCTTTAGTCGGGAAAAACTATGGAAAAAACGAGTTTATTGTTGAAATTGGGACGACAAAAACTCTTGAAGGGTCAATTGCTTTTTTTCTAAGCTCTTTTCTTATTGTGCATTTAATTCTTTTATTAACAACAGGGTTTCCAAGAATTGAGTGTGTTTTAATCGCACTTTTAATTGCGACAATTGTAACAATTTTTGAAGGCGTTAGTCTGGGTGGTGCTGATAATCTTTTTATTCCTTTATCTGTTATTTTTATTCTATCTAGAAACATTAATACAGGTGTTTTTGAATTATCTATCCAGCTTCTTGTTCTTTTTTCTTTTCTTGTGGTTTATTTAATAACAATGCTTCCTTATAAACGGATAGGATTCTCTGCAGTTGTGCTTTTAGGGTTAATTAACTATGTTATCTGGGTAATGCTTGGCAGTATCTATGCTTTTATAATTTTTATCTTTTCCCTATTGTGTCAAAAGACAAATTTAATTCTAAGCTATGATTGTGAAGCCGCTGATAAATATAGAGTTAAACCAATAGTCTATGTTTTAGCTGTTCCAATAGCGTGTGCTTTTTTAGGGGATTTTATTAACAATATTGTTATTTATCCTTTTATAGCTTCAATAATTTGTGAAATAATAATTATAAGATTAAAACTTTTTAACAACGACTTAAATAAGGGTCTAATTGCAACAACAATTGTATCTTTAGCGGTTTTAGGAGTAAGCTGTGTATTTATCCAATAGCATTGAAGAATTTTTATCTATTACAAAGAGGGATAATTCCTGTCTTAATAATGTTCAAGAGGTTTTTACCATAAAAGAGGATAGTAACCCCTTAGCTTTCGCTGCTTTGTTTTATAATAAGGATATAAAGTATAAAAACTATAAAAAGATAGGTCAGATTGGGTTTTTTGATTCAGTTAATGATAAAATAATCACTAATTATTTATTTAATTCTATAAAAAACTATGCAAAAAAGAATAACTACGACTTTTTAATTGGACCAATGGAAGGATCGACTTATAATAAGTATCGATTAAAAGTCAGCAATAATCCTTCTTTTTTATTTGATGTCGACAATAAAGACTATTACCCAAGGCTTTTTAAAAACGAGGGTTTTAAAGTAATCGGCTCGTATTGTTCTACTCTTTATAAAAACCTTAATAGGGATTATTCAAGAATTGAAAAGTTTGATAAATTTTTTAAAAACAAAGGAATTGTTATTAAACAATTGGATTTAGCTAACTTTGATTGTGAAATTAAAAGAATATTCAAGGTTTGCAAGGTTAGCTTTACTAACAATTTTCTCTATAGTCCGATTAGTTTTAATCAATTCTATAATATGTATGAACCTATTAAAAAAATTATTAATCCTGAGTTTATTTTAATTGCTGAAAATGAAAAAAAAGAGCCTGCTGCGTTTGTTTTTTGTTATGATGATTATCTGAATAAAACCGCTAAAACTCTTGTTATTAAAACACTAGCGCAGATTCCTAATCCAAAATACAAAGGCTTAGGGTCATATTTAGTTGAATTAATTCACAAAAAAGCATTTTCTTTAGGGTATAATCAAATAATCCATGCGCTAATGCACGATAATAATGTTTCAAAAAATATCTTAAAAAATGGTGAAATTTATCAACAATATGAGCTTTTAGGGGTTGAACTATGAACAATATTATAGAAATTCTATTTGAGAATGCAAAAAAATATCCTGATAAAATTGCAATTGTTCATAAGAACAAAAAAATTACTTACAGGGAGTTTTTAGTCAAAACCCTTAATTATTCACAGCATTTTTTATCCAAGGGTTTATCCAAAGGTGATAATATTCTTATTTTTACTCCGATGTCAATTGAGCTTTATATAATCTTAGCTGCTGTTTTTAATATTGGTGCAGCTGCTGTTTTTCTTGATGCCTGGGCTGATAAAAAAAGATTGGAAGAAGCTTTAACAATTGTTCCCTGCAAGGCTTTTTTGGGCTGTCCTAAAGCATATATATTAAAACTTTTTTCGAGTAAAATTAGAGAAATTCCTCTTAACTTTGTATCAGGGTTTATAAAAAAAGTTAAAACAAATATTGAAATTCCTAATGTTGATTCAAAAGACACTGCTTTAATCACTTTTACTACAGGTTCAACAGGTTTTGCTAAAGCTGCTAATAGAACACACGGGTTTTTGTTGGAGCAGCATAGAATTTTAAAAAAACACTTAAAACCTGAAATTAATGATGTGGATTTAGTTTCCCTGCCGATTTTTGTGCTCCATAACTTAGCTTGCGCTACAACTTCTGTAATTCCTGATTTTAATCCGAGAAAACCTTCTAAATTTAACCCTAAAAAGGTTTTAAGGGATATTAAGAAGTATAATGTTACAACTTCTGTAGGTTCAGCTGCTTTTTATGAGAATTTAGTAAAAAAACAAAAAATCGGAGGAATTAAAAGGATTTTTACCGGCGGATCACCTGTTTTTCCAAAGACAGCAAAAAAACTAAGGGAAAACTTTATAAACTCCCAAATTGAAATTATCTATGGTTCAACAGAAGCTGAGCCGATTTCATCAATCAGCGCAAGTTCTCTTATAGCAAATACAAAAGACTTAAAAAAAGGGCTTTTGGTGGGTAAGCCGATTGAGGAAATTGATATTCGAATTATTAAACCAACTGATGAAAAAATTGAGGATTTTGAAAGTTCAATTGTTGAAAATGGTGTGGTGGGTGAAATTTGTGTGGCAGGAGACCATGTGCTTAAGGAGTATTATAATTGTGATACTGCTCAAGAATTTGCAAAAATTAACTATAATGGAAATATTTACCATAGAACAGGAGACGGCGGGTTTTTGGATGAAAACGGGAATTTGTTCCTTGTCGGAAGAATAAAAAACAGATTCCAATATAAAGATAAGACTTTTTATACTTTCCCGATTGAAAACGCGCTATTAGAGATTCCCGGAGTTGAAATGGGGACAATTCTTCGAATTAATTCACTTGTTGTTATTGTTCTTGAATCAAAACTACCCAAAGAACAGCTGGCAAAAACTCTCATTGATAGAGGGTTCGAGCTTGATAAACTAATTGTTACAAAAATCCCCAGGGACAAAAGGCACAATTCAAAAATTGACTATGAAAAGCTAAAAAACAGTATTATAAGCTATTGTACCAATCCTTAAGCTCGTTTCTTTTGATTTTTCTTGTTGAAGTCTTTGGAAGCTCTGAGTTTTTATAAACAACAATAATTGTCGGATTTTTATAGTGGGCAAGGTATTTTTTCGATAGTTCCTTAACCTCAATTTCCAGTTCTTTATTAACCTGCTCCTTTGTTTTTTTATTAAGCTCATCAGCTGGAACTATTATTGCACCTACTTCTTCTTTATTATTTTTGTTGAGGGCAAGAACGCAAACTTCTTTAATTAAACTTGACTTTTGAAGTACTGCTTCAACTTCTTCGGGAAATATCTTCTTTCCTCCCTGAAGGACAATTAGATTCTTAATTCTTCCTGTAATTGTAATAAAACCTTGTTTATCTATTCTTCCAATGTCCCCTGTTTTAAACCAGCCAAACTCATCAATAACTTCCCGCGTTAAATCTGGCTTGTTGTAGTATCCCTGCATGATATTAGGTCCTGTTACAATAATTTCTCCGTTTTTATCAATTCGAACATTGACAGAAGGCAAGCTTACCCCAACTGTTCCTATTTTTTCTTTTCCATATCGATTAGTAGCAATTGTAGGTGAGGTTTCGGTTAAACCATAGCCTTGAAAAACAGGAATGCCGATTCTATCGAAAAAAACTGCAACTTCCTCTTCCAAAGGTGCTCCGCCTGAAATAAAACATTCTAAGTTTCCTCCTAAAGCATCAATTATTGGTTTAAAAAGCACTCTTTTTAGTTTTCTTGGAAGTAGTTTTGCTATAATAAATTCAATATTAAAAATTCTTTGTATAAACTTCGATTGTTTTCTTATTTGTTTTTCAATGCTGCTTTTTAGCATCTTTGCAACAAGAGGAACAACAATCATATTTGTAATTTTTTGTTTTTTTAAGGTGTAAATCAACTCTTTAGGAGTTAAAGAGTCTAAATAAACGATTTTTGCCCCCATATAAAGCATTCCGAAAAATCCGCAGTTAAGTTCAAGTAAATGATTAAGAGGAAGGATGGATAAAAGCGTATTTTTGTTCGATAACTTAAACATTACTTCAAAATCCCTCAATTGAGAGTAAATATTGCCAAAACTAATCATAACCCCTTTAGGGTTCCCTGTGGTTCCTGAGGTATAGACAATAAGAGCGGTTTCATTAAGACTTCTGTTTTTGCCTAAGTCCTTATTGATATCTCCTTTTAAGTTTTTAATATCTTCTAATACAAATAGTTCCTCAATTGAATTTACGTTTTTTTTGATTTCAGCCCCGTGGTTAAAAAATTGCCTTGAACAAAGAAGAAACCTTGGTTTACAGTCATTTAGGATATTTGTATGTTCATTAAGTGTAAGTTTGTTATCCAAAGGCACAACAATTGCTCCTGTTTGAATGCAGCCAAACATTGCAACTGCAAATTCAAGATTAGATTCAGTTAAAATTGCAATTTTTTGCCCTCTATCTGCTCCTTTTGCTTCAATTAAGTAATTAGCAAATTCTTTTGCTCTTTTTGATAGTTCGATATAGCTAATTTTTTCGCTTCCTTTAATAAGAGCCGTGTTTTGTGCGTAAATATCGCCTTTTTCCTGCATTAATTCAAGAAAATTTGAGTGCAGTTTTTGGTTGATATTATAAAAGGCTCTTCTATCCAGTGCTTTTTTTAAAAAATTCACCTGGACTTGAAGATTCTTTGCAATTTCTTTTTCTTCACAATCGAACTCCTTAATTGCTTCACCGAATTGAATTACGATTGTATTAAAAAGCTTAGGGGTTTTTCTTGTCTGCCCCCAGGTTTCAAATCCACCTTTAATCGCAAAAGGAATAATTGGAGTTTGAGTTTTTTTTGAAATTATCCCGACTCCGCGGTTAAATTTACTTAAAGAACCGTCTTTTGTGAATTTTCCTTCAGGAAAAATTAATACAGCTTCTCCCTGATTCAGCTTATTTATAGCTGAATCAAGCGCTTCAAGACCTTTTCCAAATTTTAAGGGAAGAACATTAAAGTATTTTAGAAAATGTCTTACAATCGGCGTTTTAAAAGCAGCAGGTCCTGTTATAAACCAAAGCTGTCTATGAGTTGCCATTTGAATTATAAAAGGGTCAAGATGCCCTGTGTGATTGCCCGCGAGGATTATTTTTCCTTTTTTTGGAATATTTTCTATCCCTTCTACTTTGTAGTTAAAAAGCATAAGAAAAATTTGACCTAAGGTTGCTTTTAATAGGAAATATCTAAACGATTTATCAAAAATAAGTATTAAAGAAGCTAAAACCAGAGATAAAAGAGCAATCGCTTTAAAGGTTATTAAAGGATTAATAAAACTTGAAATACTAGAAGCAATAATTGTTCCAATTAAAAAACTAAGAGTAGATAAGGTTAATTGAAACCCGAAAACCTTCCCCCTTACTCTATCAGGAGTTACCTTTTGAAGGATTGTATCCAATAAAACAAGAATAATAGCATCCGCAACCCCGATAGGAATAAGCCATAACCAGGCGGTGGTTAAACTATGGCACATTGGAGCGGTTAATAAAACAATACACAAAACACAAAAACTAACAGCAAATAAATGGGGGATTTTTACTAGTCTTGAAAAATAAATTGATAAAATCATCCCTAAAACCACCCCTATTCCAAGAAGCGTTCTAAGATAAGTTAAATCAGAGAAATTGAGCCCCAAATAGTCTGTAATTAAGGAATTCAGGCTATTGGAAAAAACAGCAACAATAAACTGCAGCGCGATTGATAAAAAAACCAGATAAAGCGCTCTTTTATGATTCTTAAGGTAATTAAATGCGGTTTTTATACCATTAACCTTGCTTATTAAGTATTTCTGAGGGATTCTAAGTTTAATTAAAAGTGCAATAATCCCTGCTGATAGATAGGTTAGACAAATTGTTATAAAAGCTGTTTTTAATCCAAATTTTATAAGATAATTAGCTCCTAATGCTCCAAATAAAAGAGCTGTAGCTCCAATAGAACTTACAATTGCATTTGCATATTTTAGCTCCGTACTTTTTATAATATTAGTTATAATTGCCATTTTGCAAGGGTAAAATAGAGCTGCACCTAATCCTAAGATAACTGCAAAAAAATAAACCAGACCAATTGATAGTTTAGGAAGTAAAAACAATAGAATTAATACAACAAAGCTTCTATATATGCTGCTAATTGATAAAATCTTTTTTCTATCTAATCTATCTGTTAAAACACCAAATAAAGGGCTTAATAAAAACTGGGGCAGCAAAAAACAAAAAAACATAATTGCAATTGAGCTTCCAGGTGCATTAGAAAACCCCAAAAGTACAAAAACGAGCAAAAACTGCACAATTGCATCAGAAAAATGGGATAGAAGCTCTACTAAAAAAAGTTTATCAAATTCAATATTACCAATGGGTCCCAGCTTTTTTATAAAATCCATAAAATTAATTCCTTTTTTAATTATTATATAATAATTTTATTTTTTTTGTCCGCTATCGATTTTATCAGCTAAAAAACCTGAAAAAACAGGAAGGATTCCATAATAAACCGCTGCAAAAATTAAAGCAGGCCGCAAAACGTTTATTCCTTCAATGTATTTTTCTAACTTGGGGTCATTTTTGTGCATTTTTTTAAAATTATCAATAAAGTTTTTTGTATTATCCTTAATTGCCTTATCAATCGCGCATCCTGAAAGGATGCAGATAAGAGTTGATATAATATTATTATAAATCAGGGTTCTTTTTTTATCCTCTTTAATTTTTTTTGACTTTTTAACAAAAATACTTGAAGCTGTGACTAATAGAGTATCTGTTAGTACAGAAGCGTTTCTTGCAAGGTCTTTTTCTTTAATATTTTTTTTATTAATAAAGTTATCAAGTTTTTTTGATTGAATAATACTGTTAACTGTATTATCAAGTTTTCCTGTAAAGCTAATTACCTTATTGTATCGTTTTTTTTCTTCGTCTTTTAAAAAAAACCCTGTATTTTTTCGTTTTTTTGTTAACATTTTATCAACAATTATTGGTATCAAAGAAACTGTTAATAATGACTTAGGAATAGCGCTTATTACCCCTGTTCCTTGTTTTATAATTTGACTTTTGATATTGAAGTTATCAATTTTAGTTTTATCTATTTTTTTTACCGCTTTTTCAATTGGAAGAACAAAAGCCTCTGCTATTAAGAATTTTCCAATAGCAGAACTTAGAGAATTTGCACTTAAGTACTTTTTCTTTTCTTTATCAACTAAAGGAGTAACAGTAATTGCTAAAGGTCTTAAAACAAGGGCTCCTGCCATTGAAGCGGCAGCTGAAAAACTTGCCGGATGATCTGAAATTTTTTCAAGAGTCTTAAGGACAAGCTTATTATTATAAAAGTTTCCAAAATTAATATTATTAGGTGATGTTAATTTCATTTTCTTATTCTAAATTAATACAACGATTAAGAAAAGTAAATATTAAATAAAAAATTATAGCAATTTTTTTAGTTCATAAGTTTTAAATTTTTGTGCAGACAGACTAGTAAAAAAGGAAATAAAAAAATGAGAATTAACAACATTTCAACCAGTCCTAATTTTCAAGGACTAAATATTACAAAAGAGGCAAACGAATTGATAAAAGCATGTACAAAGACATCCTCTTCACTTGATGCCAAAAGGATTAATTCTGTTGCTGCGCAAGCATTGGCGCTTCAAAAAATTGGTGGTCAAAATTATACAATTGATGTTGTTAATGGTAGAGGTGCGCTTCTAACAAAGACAGATAAAAACATGCCAGATGGAATAAAGTTTATGTCTTGCAATGTTGATGATTTTAGTGTTGGTTATAAAGAAGGTATTAATAATATTGTTAATGATTTAAATCCTGCGGATAAAAAACAATACAATGAAGTTTTAAACCATATTATTGCTGCAGTTAAAAAAGCTTCTCAAGCTCAAACGACTGCTACAGTCAGTAATTTCAAAGTTGATTTTAAAGCTTAGCTAACTTATACAACATCTAACATACAAAAGTCTTTAAATTTGCAATATTTGCAATTATCTCTATTAAATTTAGGTTCGAATTCGCGGTTTTTTATAGAAAAAACCGCGTTTTTGAATTTTTCATAGGCTTTTTCTAGATCTTGTTTATCTAAAGTTAAGCTAATATTATTTTTAGATTCAACAAAAATAATATTAATATCTTTGACTAAATTATTTGTCGTTTTTTCAAAAAAGTGCTTATAGAGCGCCAATTGCAGATAATAATCTTCTTTTTTACCATTAAAACAAATACTATTTTTAGATTTAGCACTGCCTGTCTTATAATCGATTATAGAATAACTTCCGTCTTCGTTTTTGTCGATTCTATCAATAATTCCCTTAAACGTAAAGTCTTTTTCTTCACATAGAATAGGGTATTCAACAAATTGCACTTTATCAATTCTTGTTGATGTAATTTGAGGGTAGAATTCAATAAGCGCGTTTTTTCCTCTTTCTAAAAGGATTTTCTTTTGAGCAAAAGAACTTATAGGGCATTTATTTAATTCTTTATTAAAAACTTTAATTAAACTTTCAATTGCGGGGTATTTTTTATTTTCAAGAGCAAATTTATAGCAAAACTCAAGTGCTGTATGAATTGAGGAGCCGAAGTACAAAGAATCATCTTTTTGGTATCGTGAGGTTAAATCAAGAATATTAGAATACAAATATTGCCTCGGGCACTTCAAATAAACATTAACAGCGCTGATTGAGAATGGTTTTTGCGCTATTGTTTCATCAACAAAGGAGTTAAAATCTCTTTTATAGTCATAGGTTTTTTTATTAAGAGAATTTTTGCACTCAAGATAATAATTGTCATTATTAAGCTCGCTGTAATCATTCTCAATTAATTTATCTTTAATATTATAAACAAAATCCGATAATTCTTCTTCTTTTGAGTTAAGTGTTTTGCAATAGGATAGAATAAGTGTGTGTTTTGCTCTTGTAAAACCGACATATAAAAGTTTAGTTTTATCAGTTAGTTTTTCTATTTCAAGTTCTTCTTGTGTTTTATATTCACTTATATCAAGAGGAATTATGGGTTTATTGGAGTTTCTGTCTTTTTCCCAGTATCTTTTAATTAAAGTTGGAAGAAAAACGATTTCAAATTCTCTTCCTTTGGCTGAATGATAGGTTGATAATTGAATCGCATTCAAACTAAAAGGAGGTTTTTCAGTCCTGATTGGGATTTGTTCTTTATAGCAGGTATCTAAGTAATCGATAAAATCATAAAGAGTGATGTTTTTTCTTGTATTGGAAAAATCAATCGCTTCATCTACAATTTTTTTAAGGGCAAGAGTATTATCAACCCTGTTTATCGAACAATTAAGGTAATAGTCAAAAATCCCCGATTTTACCCCTGCTTCAAGGACAATGTCTTTTGTTGATTCGCTAATAAGAAAGTTTTTAAGGTAATCATAGGTTTTTATGTAGTTGTCTATTTTTTCTTTATCGCAAAAATCTTTTATTTCTCTCATTGAATCAAGAAAGCTTTTATTGTTAGCTTTTTTTTGATAAAGTTTGCAATAATCCTTGGGGTTAATGTTGAATGGCTCTAACAATAATAGTTTAAAAATATCATTAGAATAAAGCTCCGGGTTAACAAGTGTTTTAAGGTAGTAGTAAAATACAATCCCTGCTTTTATTTCAAAAATATTCCTTCCTTCCTTAAGTTCAAAGGGAATGTTTTTGTTTTTTAATTCTTGCGCAATTTTTTCAAGTTCCGGGTTGGTTTTGGCAAGAATTGCAATTTGCGATAGATTTTTAGGGCAGTTTTTTGAGTTTATGATATCTTCAATTTGAGCTATAATCGAACTATACTCTTGATTTATATCATAATACTTATTAATTACAATTTTTTTATCAACCAAAGTTTCGTTTTTAGCTTTTAGTTCTTTTGAAATATTGTAATTGAAAAATTTGGGATTGACTTCAAGTCTTGTTGAATCCTGAAGGATAATTCCTCTTGAAGCTTCAAGTATGCTTTTGGTTGATCGCATATTATCTTTTAAGCAAATAACTTTGGTATCAGGATTGAGGGTTAGAAAGTTTTCAATCGTATCTTTTTTTGCACCTTGAAAAGTGTATATTATCTGATCGTCATCACCTGCTAAAAAGATGTTTTTTTTGTTGTTTGCATCAATTAAATTAAGAATCAGTTGATTTTGGTTTTTATTTGTATCTTGATATTCATCAACAAGAATATAATCAAACTTATTGGAAATTTTATGAGCATATGATGGTTCAAGTTCAAATTTTTCCAATACAAGATTAATCATATCATAAAAGTCAATATAATAATTCTCATCCATCTTGCTTTTGTATGATTCGTAAAAATCCCATAGTTCAACTGCTTTTTGAATTTTCTTTTTTTGAGCTTCAATTCCATCTATAACGTACTTAGGGACTTTTTTACCCTTCGATTGATAATCTGTAAGTTTTTGATTTAAGACTTCAATCTGAGGTTTGAAATCAGGATTTTTTTCAATATTATTAAAATATTTTTCTTTAGTTAATCTGTTTTTTTTAATTTCTTCAATTTGTTCAAGAATGGATTTAATAAAGACATATGGGTCGTTTTTAGAACTTCTATATTCAACAGGATTAATTTCTTCTATAGTTTCTTTAATTAACTGTCTTGAAGTGCTTTTATTAATTACCCTATAATCCTCAGCTAAGTTATACTCCAAAGGATTTTCACTTATAATTTCATTGCAGAAACTATGGTAAGTAAAGATTGAAACTTTAAGGCTGGTTTTTTTGAGTTCTTTCTCTAATCTTTGTCTTAACTCCATTGCAGCACTATCTGAAAAAGTTAAACAAAGAATTTTTTCTTCCCTTATTCCATTTAACAGCATAAACTTAATTCTTTGAACAAGGGTAAAAGTCTTTCCTGTGCCGGGCCCAGCTAATGCAAGAAATTTTCCTTCGATATTGTTAATACATTCGAGTTGTTTTTCGTTTGGTTTTATAGTTAAATTATTCATATATTAATTATAACAAAGAATTTAAATGTTTTACACAGATTTACATGTTCACTCGAAATATTCAAGAGCAACAAGCAGGGATTGTGATTTGGAACACCTTGCCCTATATGGTGCAAAAAAAGGCTTAAGTGTAATATCCACAGGAGATTTCACACATCCGATGTGGATTCGAGAAATTGAAGATAAGCTTGATTATATCGATAAGGGGCTTTTTTGCTTAAAAAAAGAAATTGAGCATGAAGTTTTTAAAAACTATCCAAATTTGACCCCTCCTAAGTTTTTGTTGTCGACTGAAATATCAACAATTTACAAAAAAGGAGATAAGACAAGAAAAGTTCACCACGTTGTTTTTTGTCCTCACCTAGAATCAGCAAAAAAGTTTTCTTCAAAACTTGATGCAATAGGGAATATAAAGTCTGATGGAAGGCCTATTCTGGGGCTTGATTCAAGGTCATTATTGGAAATATTATTAACAACAAATGAGGATTCTTATATAATTCCTGCTCATATCTGGACCCCTTGGTTTTCTGTTCTGGGGTCAAAATCGGGTTTTAATTCAATTGAGGAGTGTTATGAGGACTTATCAAGCCATATTTTCGCACTTGAAACCGGATTATCCTCAGACCCTTATATGAACTGGCAGGTTTCTAAATTGGATAGGTTTTATCTTGTTTCTAATTCAGATGCTCATTCTCCTTCAAAACTAGCTAGAGAAGCTACGATTTTTTCTTCTTTTCCTGATTATTTCTATATCAAAAACGCGCTTACAACAGGAGAGGGTTATGTTGGAACGATTGAGTTCTATCCTGAGGAAGGAAAGTACCACTTTGACGGGCATAGAAAGTGTGATATTTGTCTTGATCCAATTGAGACAAGAAAATTAGGAGGAATTTGTCCTGTTTGTAATAAACCTCTAACAATAGGAGTTTCATATAGAGTTCTAGAACTATCAGACAGATTTGGAGATTTCACCCCTCCAAAAACCGCAGGAAAAGTAGTTTCTTTGACTCCTTTAATTGAAATTATCGCGCAAACCTTAAATCTTAGATCAACTGCAAAAAAAGTTCAGGGTGAATATGAAAGGTTAATTAATAAATTCGGATCTGAACTTTTTATCCTTCAAGATTTAGATTTAGATGAACTTGAATCTGATTCGCCGATTCTAAAAATTGCACTTAATCGCTTGAGGGATAATAAAGTCATCAAAAACCCGGGTTTTGATGGAGAATATGGAACAATAAGCCTATTTAAGGAAGGTGAAGTCGATAGTTTTTTTAATTTGAAATTGGGATTAGATATTAAAGATAATAAAGTTATAAAAAAGGATAGGAAAAATCCCCAGCCAAAACTTAAAGCTGAAAATATAAAAGAAACACAAAAACTAAAAGAAAATAAAGAAGATATCTATCAAAAAGAGGTTTTGGATTCAAAAAACAAAAGCCTTTTAACTGCAGCAGGGCCGGGAAGCGGCAAAACAAGAGTTTTAGTTAAAAAAATCGAAAAAACAGTTAAGGACAAAAATATTGACCCGAAAAATATTCTAGCTGTAACTTATACTAAAAAAGCAGCGCTGGAGCTTACTTCAAGACTGGAAAAACAGAAAATTAAAGGGGTTAATATCCACACTTTCCATTCTTTGTGCTATAAGATTCTAAAAAACCACGAAGAAAAGCTCAATTTAGCTGATTTTAGGATTATTTCTCAAAAGGAAAAAGAACTTTATAAAAAAACTTATAAAAATGCACTTGACTTTGATGATTTAATTCTTCAAACACTTAAGCTCTTTAATGACTATCCTATGGTGCTTGAGGAATATCAGGATAAGTTTAAGTTTATTTTTATTGATGAATATCAAGATATTGATACTAATCAGTATAATTTAATTAAGCTTATAACAAAAAACAGCTCGCTTTTTGCTATTGGAGATAAAAACCAGGCGATTTACGGATTCAGAGGCGGCTCTTCAAGGTTTTTTAACAGTTTTTTAGAGGATTTTGAAGATTCAAAAAAGATTGAACTTAAATATAACTACCGCTCGCAGAAAAATATTGTTGATATTTCAAACAGTCTTATTAACAGCTCTTCACAATGTGCTTATTTAGCTCCTTTAGATAAAATTACCCTTTATAGTGCTAATAGTGAAAAAAACGAAGCAGAGTTTATTGTAAGTACAATTGAGGACTTATTAGGAGGTCAGAATTTCTTTTCGATTGATTCTAACCGAACCAAAGGAATTAATGATGACTATATTTTTTCAGATATTGCAATTCTAACAAGAACCAAATTCCAGATGGATTCAATTGAAAAAGCACTTGATAGGATTGGTGTTCCTTATGCTAATTACAGCGATGATCTTTTAATTGATGATAAAAAAATTAGAGAATTTTTACTATCCTTAGATGACAACCAGACCCTTGAGAGCCAGATTAATAATAACATTGGGGTTTTTGCTCAATCGGTTTATGAATACTTTTTAAAACTTGCAAAAAAAGTTTCATCTAATGAGGAATTTATCCATGAAGTCTCTTTTTTAACTTTAGTTGATACATACGATAAAAGAGCGGATAGAATATCCCTTATGACCCTTCATTCCTCTAAGGGGCTTGAGTTTAAGTGTGTTTTTATAGCAGGGGTCGAACAAGAGCTTCTGCCCTTTTATTTAGCTAAAACACAAGAGGAAATTGAGGAAGAAAAAAGGCTTTTATATGTTGGTTTTACAAGAGCTAAAGAAAAACTTTTTTTAAGTCATTGCAAAAAGCGATTTTTAAATTCAGAGCCAAAAGAAAGAAGCAAAAGCTCGTTTTTAGATGGATTGGATAAAAATTTGATTGAGTTTATCCAATCAAGTGTTGTTTATAAAAAAACCATAAAGCAGCTAAAGCTGTTCTAGCAGGCATTAGTCTATCGGCTAAATAGAATTATACTTTTATCTAATTGAGAAAGATTATAAAAGATTGTTATATATAATTAATCTTTTTCATACTTCCAGCTATTCTTAATTCCAGACAGTATTGGGGTAGAGGACAATTAGTATTCTATCCCAATTTTTTTTATTCTTCAAGCTGTTTTTGTTTCTTTTTTTCCAGGATAATTAGCTTCCTTAGTGTCTGGTTGTTAACCTGAGCTCCAATTAGAAGAATAATTGAAGAATAATAGAGCCAAACCATTAGAATTGCAAAAGTTCCTATTGTTCCATAAACTTTATTGTAAGTTCCCAGTGCATTAACATACAAAGAAAACGCCCAGGAGCCTAAAAGCCAAAAAACGCAGAAAAACATTGACCCTGGAATAACACTTTTTCTTTTAGCGCTAAAATCTCTTGCAGGAAGAACATAGTAGTTAATTGAAGCAAGTAAAAACAGCATTAGAAAAGCAATCGGCCAGCGGGTTATAAGAACAGTATCTATAATATTGTTAGGAATAGATAAATACATTCCGATGAAGTTTAGAATAACTTTCCCTAAAACAATCAGATTAATGCTTATAAAAAGAAAAAAAGTATTAACAAAAACCATAAGCATTGAAAGCAATCGGACTTTTATAAAGCTTCGATTCTCGCTGACATTGTTTGCTCTATTTAAACCCTTGATTATAACAGCAATTGCATTGGAAGTTAGAAACATTGTTACAAAAAAACCGACAAGGGCCATTAGCTTTCCGCTTTTAAAGATTACAACTTCTGCTAAAACTTTGTTAATCATATCAATTACACCCTCAGGGGCAATTGTGCTTAGTCCAAATATAATTTTATTAACAAAAAAAGTTTTACCCAAAGACCCAAAAACCGCCATTAAAAAAAGCATGAAAGGAAAGATGCCCAGAGCCATCATATAGGCCATTTCACCTGCTGCATTTGCAAAGTCGTCCCTTACAATGCTGTTAATGAGGTTTTTTAAGTATTCTTTTAATATTTTAAATATTTTTTTCATAATAATTCTTTGACTCTGTTTAATAATAATTCTAATGATTTATTAATATTGTCTTTAATTGTGCATCCTGCTGCTCTTTTGTGCCCGCCGCCCCTAAAAGGTGAGGTTATTTTTGTTGCATCAATTTCTTTAGTTCTTATTGAAACTTTTGTCCCTTGTGCGCTTTCTTTTAACACCAGTGCAACTTCTACTGCTTTAATTGACCTTAGGGTTTCAACAATTCCTTCTGTAAAGTTGTCTTTAGCATTGTATCGATTGATAAAGTCTTTGGTAATGAGGATATAAGCCACTTTATCATTCAAACAAAAGTTTGCGTTTGCAATAAGTTCACTTTGGAATAGAATAAGGTTTTTAGGTTTGTTTGTATAGCACAAATCAGCAATTTTTGAAATATCAATCCCTATTAAAGAAAGCTGCTTTGCAGTTTCAAAGGTATGAAAAGTTGTACTTTCATACTTAAAGCATCCGCTGTCTGTTAATAAGCCTGTGTATAAACCAACTGCCATTTGTTTTGTAATTGCAATATTGAGTTTTGAGAAAAAATCAAAAAGCACTTGTGCACAGGAAGATTCTCCTCCCTGAATGTAGTTAATTGCTGCAAAACCTTTGTTTGTTTTGTGGTGATCGAAAACTATTGAATTTTTGCAATTAAGAAAAATTTCTTTAGGTTTATCAATTATTCTATCAATTGAAGCTGTATCAACTGCAATTACAAGGTCGTATTTATCCTCAAGAGTAGAAAAATTCTTAGCTTCCCTTAAGTATGGCAGGAAATTATAAGTCGTAGGAAAGCTGAAATTATCCTCAATCTGAATTAAAATATCCGCTCTATCCCCAATAAAGCTCTTAAGGCAGCTTGCGCATCCTAGAGTATCGCCATCGGGGTTGATGTGTGTTATTATTAGGATACTGTTTGAATCCTTAATTAAATCTAGAATTTTTTCTTCCATATTAATTAAGGATAACACAAAAACAAAAGGATAATAAATGCTTTTTTTATTAAATTTACTTTATGCAATTCTTTCACTTGTTGTGATAATTTTTGCCTGTAACCTTTTTACAAATGCGATTGAGCATCTGGGTCAAAAATTTAAATTGGGCTCAAATGCAATCGGTTCAATTCTTGCAGTTATTGGAACGACTTTGCCTGAAACAATTGTACCTGTTGTTGCAATTTTTGGGGCAATTGTATTAAAAACAGATATTAATAATGCACAGGATATTGCCCTTGGTGCAATTTTCGGCTCTCCTTTTATGCTATCAACATTTGCTTTGTTTTTATTGGGTGTTGTTTTAATAATTAAAAAAAGAAAGGAGCTTAAAGTTGATTACAGGAATAGTTTAAGAGAATATAAATATTTTATTTTTGCTTATATAACTGCAATCCTTGCTTTTTATCTGCCTTATAGAAAATTGATTGCTGTTTTTTTGGTTCTTTACTATCTTGTTTTTGTTTATAGAACAATTGTTCGATCAAGAAAAAATTATAATGCTATAGAAGTTGATGAGCTTATTTTTTATAGAATATTCCATAAGAAACTCGTATTAATTCAAATTGTTGTTTCAATAGCGCTTCTTATTTTATCTTCGCACTTTTTTATTTGTGAGATTAAATATTTTTCTAATATTTTTAACATTAATCCTATGATTCTTAGTTTGTTTATAACTCCTTTTGCAACGGAACTTCCAGAGTGCGTTAATAGTGTTATCTGGCTTGTTAAAGACAAAGATGAGCTTAGTTTATCCAATGTCTTGGGTGCGATTGTTTTTCAGGCTGTAGTTCCTATGTGCATCGGGATTATTCTTATCGGACAGGGTTTGAATTCTGTTTTATTGCTGAATGCATTAGCTGTTGTTATTGGTTGTTTGTTTTTTATAATAAGCACTTTAACTCTAAAGAAAATTACTGTTTATCAGCTTATTTTTATAGGACTTTTATACTTTTTCTTTTTATTATTGGTAATCTTTTTTTGAAATTAACAATAGCGCTTTTAGAATTATTGTAGTAGAATTATCTTATGTTAGATTTAAGTGCACAATATGAAATTCTTTCTTTTTCGATAGGAGAGACTAAAGCAGGGACAAAAATGGGGAAAATGCAGATTAGAAGCCTTAATGATTCCTCAATTCTAAATTGTGTTCTATGGGAAGAAACTCTAAATCGAATAAGTGGTATTGCAACAAGAGCCGGCAATATTATCAAAATTATTACAGCAAGTTATAATGAAAAATACAACAATTGTCTTCTTAATAACTTTGAAGTATTAACCCAGGCTTCTTTAGGATTGGATAAACAACAGCAGGAATATTATTATTCTAGAATCGTAGAAGAAGTTGAGAATTTTTCTGATGAAAAACTAAAAAATTTTGTTTTGGATATTCTATCCAAAAACAAAGAAAAACTGCTTATAACACCTGCAGCTAAGCAAATGCATCATAACTATATCGGAGGATTAATAATCCATACCTTTGAAGTTGTTGAGTTTGCCAAGGTTGTGTTGAGCAAAGTTCGAAAACAACTCAATAAAGACGAAGTAATTGCTGCTTCAATATTGCATGATATCGGGAAAATTTTTGAATATGAAATTGATCTTGAATCAGGTTTAATTGAGTATAACGAACGTTTTCGAAAAGATTGGATAACTCATTCTCAATACGGATATACTCTTTGTATGTCTCAAGGGTTTTTAAATATCGCAAAAATGATAGCTTCTCACCACGGAAGAGCTGATTGGGGTGCTATGATTGATTTAGGAGAAAGAGACCTTGAGCCTTTTTATTATATAATTCATCACGTAGATGATTTAAGTGCAAAATTTGGGGCAACAACAGTTAATGACCTTAACTGTATAAAAATTGAGGAAAATAAAAATGAAACTATTTAGAATTCTAATAATCGCTCTAACACTGTTAATCTCAGCTTCACATGCTGCTTATCAGCTCTATGCCGATAAAGACAGTGTTACAATTCCTTATGGAACAAAATTTGAGCTTCTTATGTCCGATTCAATGACAACCAGAAGTGTTGAAGAAGGAGATATGTTTGAAGCCCGCTTAAAACAAGACCTTTATGTTAACAATAAACTTGTCCTGCCGCAGAATACTGTTTTTAGAGGAAGGGTTTCAGGAGTTAAACTATCGAAAACACTATCTCGTCCTGCGGTTCTGTATCTTAGTTTAGATCATTTGGTAACAAAACAGGGATTACAGCTTCCAATTCATTCAGGAATTGCAAGTGAGTTTCAATATATCCTAAAATCGGATGGTGCAATAACTACCAATGGAAACTACTTTAAGGCTGTTAACCGCGATTTAAAAAAAGCAGGTCAAATTGTTCCAAGGACAATTAACTGGGGCAAAACCTCAGGTGATGACCTTTTTGTCGGAGCGAAAGTTCTTTTTGTTCCTGTTGCTGCTCTGGGTGGATCTGTTGCTTGTGTCGGATCAGCTTTTTATAATACAATTGCCGATTTATTTAGAAGAGGCGATGAAATTATCATTAAAAAAGGCGATAGTTTTAATATAATTCTATTAGGTAATCTTGATGTCCCAATTTAGCAAAAAAGAGCTTTTGATTAAAATAAAAGAAATATTAACCAAAAATAATCTTTCCCTATCAACAGCAGAAAGCTGCACGGGTGGTTTAATAAGCTCTTATTTGACTGATATTGAAGGGGCGAGTCAGTTTATATATCAAAATTTTGTAACTTATTCAAATGATGCAAAAACCTGCTATTTAGGAGTTGATAAAGCTGTATTGGAAGAATTTGGAGCGGTTAGCAGCGAAGTTGCTTATCAAATGTCTTTAGGGTTGTTAAAACTTGCTGATTGTTCAATTGCAACAACAGGAATTTTAGGACCCTCAGGAGGAAGCAGGGAAAAACCTATTGGTCTTGTCTATATTTCACTTGGATATAAAGATAAGATTAAAGTTATAAAATATATTTCTAAAAAAGCTAATACTAATAATAGACATAAAATTAAAAAAGATATTGTCAGGCATTCTCTTTATGAATTTTTAAACTTTTTAAAAAATACTCTTAATTGAGTATATTTTTATTTCTATATATAAAATATAATAGAATTAAAATGTTAAAAACAGTAGTAGTAGATAATAATATTAATTCAAGAGAACTTATTTCTTCCTATCTTAAAGATTTTGAAGAAGTTGACTCTGTTTATTCTTTTGAGAGTTTTTCTGACTTTCAGGCAGATATTAATGATATTGATTTAATTATTTTTGATGTATCTTCTGATAATTTTTCAGAAGTTATAAAAAAAGTAAGAATAATTAAAGAAAAAAACAAGCTCATCCACTTTATTGCAGTTTCATATGAAGTTAATTCCGAATTGGTTTCCAAGGTTTTAAAGGAAGATATTAAGGACTTTTTATTAAAACCTTTATTGGCAGATATCCTAAGAGCTTCAATAAAAAAAATCAGCAATTTATCCGGTTTTTGTGCTAATACAATTTGTGTTTATTCACCTAAAGCTGCTTGCGGCAAGACTTCTTTAGCAATTAATCTATCTTATCAATTGTCAAGAGAAACAAAACAAAAAGTTTGTCTTGTGAATTTAAGTTTTCAATCAGGCGATATTGAAGCTTTTTTAGGTATTCAATCTAGCCATTCTTTAGGTAATATGATTAATTCTTTGGAACATAAAAGTGAAAAAGAAGTTTTATCAATGATGCATAAGTATCAGGATTCATTGTATATCCTATCTTTCAATGATTTTGAACCTGGGTTTAGAGCTAAAGAACAAGAAATCACAAAGCTTATTAATTCATTAAAAAATATTTTCCAATATATTGTAATTGATACTAATTCACTGTTAGATGAATCAACAATATCAATTCTTAATAATTCTGATTTGGTTCTTCTTTTATCAATGCTCAACCTTCCTTCAATAAGAAATACCCAGAATTGTTATCTTATGTTTGATAAATTGAATTATAATAAAACAAAAGTAAAATTGATAATTAATCGCTACATTGAAAACTCGGAAATTTCTCTTCAAGATGCACTTAAGACAATAGGAAAAGATGTGTTTGCAACAATTCCAAATAACTACTTAACATTAATTGATTCTTTTAATCTGGGCAAAAGCGTTCTTGAAACTAATCCGCAGTCTAATATTGCAAGAGCGTATAGGAATCTTTGCAATAAAATTTTGGATATTGATTTTCTAAATCTTAAATCATCAGCAAATCCTGCTTATAATCACGGTATTTTCAATTTACTTCGAAGAATGGGGGATTAAATGTCACTTAAAGATAGATTAAGAAAAGAAATTAAAAAAAAGGAACTAAGGGCATATGTTCCTGAAAATAATGCAGCTGAATTCATCGGTTTAGGAGTCCTTGAGCCCTTGATAGCAGAACCTTTAATTAATTCTGTTTATGTTAATGGCGCGAAAAATGTTTATATTCAAAGAAAAGGTGTTGTTATGCAATCAACAGTCACTTTTCGAGATAATGTTCAATTAGAGAATCTGGTTAAAAAAGTCACAGCTAATATTGGAGTTCAATTGGACGATAAGAATCCTTATGTTGAATTCAATCACAGATTAGGGGTCAATGTTGCAATGACCTTACCTCCTTTATCTAATAATGCTATGATTTTTATTAAAAACTATAGTGATAATTTTGCAAACTTTAAAACTTTAACTGATGAAAGAAGCGTTTCTAAAGAAATTGCGATGTTTTTAGAAGCAACAACTTATATAGAAGGCTCAATTATAATTGCAGGAAAAAAAGACACCCTAAAAACAACGCTTTTAAGTGCTCTGGCTAAAAAAGTTACGCCAAAAGACAGATACTTTCTGTTTGATTACAAACAGGAGCTAAAATTCGAGGAATCTTACTATACAACTTTTGATTTTTCTTCTTTTAAAGATTCAGCGCAGAAACAAGCTTTAATTAGTTCTCTTTTTGCTTCTAATCCTTCAAGAGTTTTTGTTAACAGTGCAAAAGATGATCTTGTATACTTTGTATCAGAAGCGCTAAGCGGCTACAACAATCTTATTGTAACCTTAGAAGCTTCAAATAAACAAGAAGCTCTTGACAGAATCATTGATTCAATTCTTGAAAACAAGCCTTATTTGCATTATCAGGATGCAAAAAAACTGGCTTGTTCAATTTTCAAACTAATAATTTTTGTTGATACCAATGAAATCGGACAAAGAAAAGTTAGTTCAGTTTCTGAAATTGATAATGATTGTGAAATTAATGATATTTTCTATCTTGGTGATGTTAAAGAACACGTTTCAAGCGGTTTTGTTCCCGATTTTTATGAACAAATAAAAGAAAGCTCTCTTTTAATCGGGTCTAATATCTTTGATTCAAGTTATATTCATACTTATACCCAGGTTTTTGAAGAAGATTTAAACGAGAATAAAAAGAATATCGATATCTTAAAAAAATTCAAGAAAAAATCGACTGTTGAAGAACTAAAAGAAGATGAAATTACAGAACAAGACTATCTGGAGTTTTTAGGTGATGATACAGAACAAATCGATGTTGAAGACTTATGAAAAACTAATGAAGAAGTGTTTTAGTCTTGCTCTTCAATCCGGTGGTAAAAATATTCCCAATCCTTATGTCGGTGCTGTTGTTTATGATGAAAAAAATGATAAGATAATAAGTTTTGGCTATCATAAACTCTTTGGAGCTCCCCATGCCGAGGTTGAAGCAATTAGAAAAGCAAAAAATAAAACAAAAGGTAAAACTTTAGTTGTTAATCTTGAACCCTGCTCGCATTATGGAAAAACGCCTCCTTGTGCTGATTTAATTATTGAATCAGGCTTTAAAAAAGTTGTAGTTGGCTGTTTGGATCCTAATCCCAAGGTGTCAGGCAGGGGTATAAAAAAACTAAAAGAAGCAGGAATTGAAGTAATAACAGGAGTTTTAGAAGAACAAGCAAAAGAGCTGAATAGAGTTTTTATAAAAAATATTACAACAAAAACTCCATACATAATGCTAAAAACAGCAGTTACTCTGGATTCCAGGATTGCAACCAAAGAAAAAAAATCAAAGTGGATAACAAACGATAAAGCAAGAATTGAAGTACAAAAACTAAGAAGTTCTTATCAGGCAATAATGTCTGCTTCAGGGACAATATTAACTGATAATCCAATGTTGAATGTTAGAATTAAGAATAAAAAAAATCCAGCTCGAATAATATTTGACCCTAATAATAAAATTCCTCTTAACTATAATGTTTTTAATAATGATAAAACAAGAATAATCCTTGTTAACAATTCAGATATCAAAGTTAGAGAAGGTATTGAAAAAATTCCTTTTGAGGGGTTTTTAGAACTTTTTCAAAGTTTATATAGAATGGGTATTTGTTCAATCATGGTTGAAGCAGGGGCTGGGTTTTGTACTCAGTTGTTTAAGCATTCTTTGGTTGATGAAATTAATCAGTTTATTGCTCCTAAAATCTTTGGATCAGGACCTTGTTTTGTTGAAGGTTTAGATACAAAAGAAATTGTTGATTGTATTGAACTTGAAAAAACTAAAATTAAAAAAATAGGGGATAATTTTTTAATTAATGGTAGAATTAAAAAAAAAGGAAGTTTTTAATGAAAATTTTAGTAATTAATGGACCTAACATCAACCTATTAGGCACAAGAGAACCTCAAATCTATGGTTATACAACACTTGATGATATTAATCAGGAATTAGTTGAGTATTCAAAAACTTTTTTAGAAGATAAAATTGAGCTTGTTTTTTTTCAATCCAATATTGAAGGAGAGATTGTTAATAAAATTCAGCAAAGTTCTCAATTTGAAGGTTTAATAATTAACCCTGCAGCTTATACCCATACAAGTATTGCAATAGCAGATGCTATTAAAGCTGTTGGAATCGCTGCTGTTGAAGTTCACTTATCCAATGTTTCAACAAGGGAAGATTATAGAAAAATTTCCTATGTATCAGATAGCTGCATAGGAGTTGTTGCGGGATTTAAAAAAGACAGCTATAAAATGGCTTTATTGGGTTTATATAATTATGTCAAGGAAAGAATTTGAGTTTTTAAATATCATTAATAATACGTTAAAATCTCCTTATTTAGGTGATGATTGTGCATATTTAGAGGATTTTAATCTTGTTTTATCAAGCGATTGTTTAATTGAAGATATCCATTTTAAACAATCCTATATGGCCCCTCAAGAAATTGCAAGAAAAGCTCTTTTGGTAAATATTTCTGACATTCTGGCATCAGGCGCTAAACCTCGGTTTGTTTCAATTACCTTAGCAGGGAAACTTAACAGCAGTTTTATTTGTGACTTTTATAAGGAAGTAAAAAAAACTACACAAGAATTTGATATTGAAGTAATCGGGGGGGATTTATCGAATGCATCTAAACTTTGTATATCAATTACAATTCTAGGACAAACAAAAAACAGAAGAATTTCATCAAGAAAAAATGCCTGCAATAATTATATTGTAGCAGCTATAGGAGAATTTGGCTCAAGCGCTCAAGGCTTGTTTGATTTATCCAAAGGGATCAATAATAACTATTATATTAACTATCATAAAAATCCTCCTCTTTATCCTTTAATTAGTGAACAAATTGCAAAAACAACAAAACACCCCTATGCAATGATGGATTCATCAGATGGATTATGCGATTGTTTGTATCAAATTTCAACTCAATCAAAAGTAAGGATTGAAGTTGAATACGATAGAATTCCTAAAAAAACTGATAATAAAGATTTTGTCTTATTTGGAGGTGAGGATTATTCTTTAGTTGTTTGTTTAGATGAATCCGACTATAAAAATATTCAGGGGCTTGAAAAAATCGGGGTTTGTTCTATAGGATCCGGTGTTTATGTCGATAAAAAGGAGCTTTGCTATAATGGATTCAACCATTTCAACTAGTGCAATAATTACAGCAGGAGGACTATCTCAAAGATTTGGCTCCAATAAACTTCTTGAACTTATTAATGACAAGACAGTTATTGAAACTACAATTCTTAAGTTTATTAATCTGGTTGATGAAATTGTAATTCCTGCCGGTTTTGAAGTTAAAGAGTTTTTGAATCAATCAGGGATTTGTTTAGATAAGATTAAATTTGCACCCCCGGGTAATACCCGTCAGGAAAGTGTTTATAGCGCACTTATGGTTTGTTCTAATCCTAAAAATGTTCTAATACACGATGGAGCCCGCCCTTTTGTGAAGTGCGAAACAATAAAAAAAGTTATTGATAAGCTGCGCTGTAAAAAAGCAGTCATAGCAGGATTCTATGCGATTGATACAATAAAAGAAGTTGAAAAAGGAAAAGTTATTAAGACACTTGATAGAAAACGAATTTTTCAAACTCAAACACCGCAGGGCTTTGATTATCAATTAATTAAAAAAATTCATTTGCTCTGTAAAGATAACCCTGTTTTTACAGATGACAGCTCAATGCTAGAAGCCTATGGAGCTGAGGTTTTTGTGGTTGAAGATTCAAGAGCGAATATTAAAATTACCAATAAAGAAGACTTACTATAAAAGGTAATTGTTACTAGTACGTTAGCATATTTAAAAACACTATTAAATATTTTAGAGTATATAAAGACATTAAAATATTGTATGGAGTTTTTTATGCTGATTGATAAAAAATTTAGTCAAGACAAACAATACTTTTGTACAGAATTCAAAAACGTTGCTAAAGAGATAATACCCTGGCTTGAAAACTTAGCATGGGAATACCGCTGCTCAATTGAGAAAAAAGAGTGGAAAAGTAAATACAATAATTATGTAATTTATGATTATGAACCTTTCTGCTCTGATGGTTTTGAAATCAATTTGACTCTAAGTTCAAGGAGAAACGAATATTTGAATTTTGTTCGATACTTATATGAAAACAAAGTTCAAACTATTGGATACTTAAAGTCCTGTTTAACTCTTTAGTTTTGTTTTAATCCCTGTATAATTGCATCTGTTAGTTTTGTCACTTGTTTAATTAGAATCCCTGTCTCTTTAATTTTTTCATAGGTCCTTTCATTAACTTTTGGTATTATTGCCTTTTGGAAGCCCAGTTTCTGGGCTTCTTTTAGTCTTCTTTCGATATTATTAACATATCTTATTTCACCTAATAATCCAATTTCACCAATTATAACAGTATTAGGATTAATTGGAATGTCTCTTATTGAACTTATAATTGCAAGTGCTAAAGCAAGGTCATAACCGGGTTCAATTATCCCAATTCCACCGACAACATTAACATAAACATCTTGTTTAGATAAATTAAGCCCGACTTTTTTTTCTAAAACCGCTAAAACCTGTAAAACCCTGTTGTATTCAAGACCGACTGCAACTCTTCTGGGGTTTGTGTAGTTGGTTGACCCTACCAGTGCCTGAATTTCATGCAAAAACACCCTGCTTCCCTCACAAGTTGCAACCCTAGCACTTCCTGGGGCATCAGCAGGTCCTTCAAGAAGCATTTGATTAGGACTTATAATTTCAACAAGACCTTCATCTTCCATTCTAAAAACACCAAGTTCTGAAATTGTTCCGAATCGGTTTTTGATGCATCTTAGGATTCTATATTGCTTGTATTTATCTCCTTCAAAGTTAATTACAGTATCAACCATATGCTCTAAAACCTTGGGACCTGCGATATTTCCTTCTTTTGTAACATGGCCTATAATTATTGTTGTAATATTTCTTTGTTTAGCAATTCTCATTAAGACATTGGTGCATTCTCTAATTTGTGAAACACTTCCTGATCCTGAAGCAACAGATGCGCAAAAAACACTCTGAATACTATCAACAATTAAAAAATCCGGTTTAATTTTATCGATTTGATTAATAACCTCATCAATACAGGTTTGATTGGTTAAATAAAGATTATCAGGTTCGACTCCTAATCGTTTTGCTCTTAGTTTTACCTGAAGGGGTGATTCTTCAGCGCAGACATATAGAACTTTGAGCTTTTTTTGATTAAGTTCAATTTCACATATACTTTTTGTTGTCTGTAAAACCAGAGTACTTTTTCCAATGCCCGGGTCTCCTGCTAAAAGCAGGAGCGAACCTTGAACAAATCCTCCGCCTAAGACTCTATCAAGTTCTTCAATATTGCTCTTGAATCTGGTTTTTTCATCAAGTTCAATATCTTTAATAGTTGAAATTTTTACTTCTCCTTCAATTAAATTTGAAGGTCTTGAAGAATCAGCTTTTGTAATATTTGTCGTAGTTTCTTCTATAAAAGTTCCAAATTGATTGCACTCAGGGCATCTTCCTAAGTACGAAACAGTTTCATATCCGCAGTTTTGACAAACCCATTTTGATTTTACTTTTGCCATAAATTAATTATAGAAAATACGTAAATATTTGTAAAGTTTTACTCAACTTTTCTTAAGATTGGAAAAAATTAGTCCGATAAATATATAAAAACTTGGTTAATAAGAAAAGGGAACAAACCAAAATGTCAGATGAAATTAAACAGTTGAGCGGTTATGATTTAATCTATAACAAACTCAAACAAAACACTAATCAAGAAGTTAAACAGGAAGAAGTTAACTCAATTATTGAGGAGCTTAAAAACGATGATGGAACAATTAACACTAATTCCTTAAGGGATGTTCTTAGTGCTAAGTATGGAATTGAAGATGATAATGATTCGTTTTTGTTTGCCATTGATAAAGTTGCAAACTCGAATAACGACAACACTCTTACAATAGAAGACTTGCAAAAGTCATTCGATACTAGTTTTGATTCAATAAGTGTTGCAAATTTTGATATTGACCAAAAAACCGTTGATAATATTAAATCTGATATTGAAAATGAAATTAATAATAGAAAAATCCTTCTCAATAATGAAAAATCTTCAAGAGGGATAATAACAGGACCCTGGAATTGGATTAAAGGAGTTTTTGGGGGCGGCGATAAAAAAGAAGAAAAAGAAATTGAACAATTGCAAGCCCAATTAGATTCTATTAATGAAACAGGAGAAGCTGCTAAACTTGATGAGCTATACAAAGAAACATTTGGTAAAACTCTAAAGGCAGATAAACTTGAGAATATTCAACAAGCCAATAGTTTTGTTGGCTCTTTGTCTGATGAAAATAAACGTGAAATAATTGATTATCTTGAATATCAACTCGGAGTAATAGAAGATATTCAAGATGAAGCAGAAAAACAAAACGGCTGGTGTTCAGGCTTGTGGCATGGTATTAAAAATTTATCTGGAATTGGTGCTTCTTCTAAAAAAATTGATGTTGAGATTGATTCTAATAAAAAATTAATAAAAGAAGCAAAAAAAGACCCTGATAAACTTGCTAATCTCTATAAAAGCGTTGTAGGAAGAGATTTAACAAGCAAGGAATTTTCTAAACTACAGGAAGGAACAAGCAGTTTATCAATTTACAATAAAGTCTGCGAGTATCAAGCCGGTCAGCAAATGGGTGTTGATACAATAGCAGATATTGCAACAGGGATTGGATCTTTGGCACTCGCTGCAGCGGGTGTCGCGCTTACTCCTGTATCAGGAGGAGCTTCTTTGGCTCTAACCTGTGTTTTTGCAGGAGGAATTAATTGTTTAGCAAAACCTGCTTTTAAAGCAACCGATTGTCTTGGTAATGAAAGAACTTATGATTGGGATAATGATTTTAAATATGATGTTACAACAGGTTTTATTAATGGAGCCATGGCGCCTTTAGCAAACGGTGCGGGAACTCTTGCAGGAAGTGCCGGCAAGAGTATCATGAAAGCAGTTGGAATTGAAGCACTTGAAGAAACGGTTAAAGGAACAGGAAAACAGGCTCTCAAGGCAAAAATTCTCACCACCGTTGCAACAAAAGTTCCCGTTATGACTCAAAGAGCTGTCGAAGGCTCTCTTGCAGGCGCAGCCGATGCAGGAGGACGTGCTCTGGCACAGGGAAGATACACTGAAATTGTTTCTGATTCAATAAAAGGAGCAGAAGCCGGGTTCATTGCTTCACCAATAATTGGTTTAGGTATGGATATAGCTATGAAACCGCTAAACAAAAAAGCAGTTGTTCAAGCGGATGAAATTGCAAGAAACTCAGATGAGTTTTTGGATGATTTTACAAATTCCCTAACAAATGATTTTGAAAGAGCACTATCTGAAGGCGGGCTGGCAGATGAATTCTCAAATAATCCAAAACCCAATGTTGCAGATGATATTGCAAGAAATGCGGATGATTTGGCAGAAGGTATTGCTAAAAATGCAGATGATGCAGCAGATAATTTTATTGATAACTATAGCAATAATTATGATGACTTAATGCCTGATAATATTAAAGATGCTGCCATAGAATATGACTATGCAAATTCCGATGGGTTTGGTGGTGTTGATAATTTTTCAGATGATCCAGTGAAAATTGATGCAGCAGAAAATAATCCAGATTTGCTAGACGAAATGGCTTCATTGGTTGATGAGGTTAGTCAAAAATCTGAACAGATTTCTTCTTCCAATTTGTCTGATGGTTCGGATTGGACAGAAGGAGGCTTACAACCCGAAGCTGTAAATCAAGATCTTCCTATAGAAGTACATTCTAATGTATACACTGACGGTATTCCAGATGACCTTGATGATATTATTAATCGTATAACTAATGATACTCCACCTGTTGAAACTTCTCCTGTAGCTCCAAAACCGGCTCCAATAGCTGGTGAGGTTAGTCAAAAACTGGAAATTAATGCTGATACTGTATCAACCCTTGAAAAGAACAAAGGATATTTAATTGATAACCCCGATGCATTTATAGAAATTGAAGGGGCGGGGCGCTTACCTGTTAAGGATATTACTCAGGATCTCCTTGATGACTTACAAGAACAAGGGGTTTCGATTGAAGTCCGAAGTACAGACGAAGGTTTTGTAATTAAGAATAGCGCTGATACTAAAGTTAGAGTATTAAGCTCTGAAAATGACCAGTTATTGGCGAATTTACACGATACCGATTTTCTTTACAATCAGCTTGAAGATAATTATCAGAAGCTAAGAAAAATAGGTGCTTATAAAGATCCTGAGTATCAAACAACTACTTTTGCTGATAAAAACTCTATTAAAAAGGCAGTTTCTAATTCAAACAGCGATGTTTTTTTAGAAGAATTTAACGACATCTGGTGTGATAGAAGTAAAACTGGTGCTAATGTTAACTATGAAGGTCAAAGGGCTTCTTTGAATGTTAAAGCTGATTCTAACTTAATTAAAGAATTGGATGAACTTATGACAAAAGGAACTTACACTAATTCTAAGGGCAAAAAAGTAAAAATTGATAATACAGAATTCCACTATAAAACTTATAATTCTAATAACATTGAAAAGTGGGCTAATAGAGAAGACCCCCTGACTCTGTACTTTAATGGAAACGTTAATACTGAAACTAAAAAAGCTCTTGTTGATATTACAAAAAAATATCAAAGAGGGGCTTTGTCGGGTCGTGAGACAAAAACAAACTTTTGGATTAGCATTGAATCCCAGCCGACTGTAGCTCAAAGTAGTGCTCTTGTTGATAAAGCCTACAATGTAAGCGACGAACTCGGCCAGGCGGTTGAAAAATCGATGAAAGATCAAACAATGCTCTCTTCTGGTCAATATAAAGCTTATAAAGAAGTCATAGATAACTACAACAAAGTTTCCTTGCTTGAAATGAAAACAGATGATATTGTTGAAGTTCCAATCCAAAGTGAAGCAGCTTATAATCCGGTATTGAAAGAAGAGAATATTGGTTCTTTGTATAGAGAAAATACTTCTTTTAAACAAAGCTCAACTTATGCTGATACTAATCCTAGTGATAATGCAAGTTCAGTTTACAGTCAAGATATTGATACAGCTCCGATTGAAGCTGCGCAAGCACAGGTTAACAATCCTGTAGGGTTAAGACAAGATAATGTTATTTCTCCTATGCCTCAGAAACTAATTAAAAATAGCGCTGATTTAAATCAAATCCTGGAGTCTAACACTCAATATTCGATAGACAATGTCTTTGGCATGCAAGTTGAAGTTGAAGGCATAGGGATAAAGCATATAAGTCAGCTTGCAGGCGATGAAACACTAGCTGATATGGGTATTATAATTAACAAAATCGATATGAATAATTATGAAATTATAAATAATGGCAATACCAGAATAAGGCTATTGGGAAAAAACTCTAATTAAACTTTAAGCCCCTAATTAAAGGGGCTTTTGTTTTTTTATTCTTCTTTTGTTGATAGTGCAATAAAAGAAGCGATAACAAGCATTATTGCTCCGAACATAAAGGCATAATCCCAGTGGTTGTTAGTAAAACCACCTGCCATATTATAAGTTGCAACATCAATAAACCAAGCCAATAATGTACAGACTAAAACCTGAGGAGCAGATATAAAGATATTAAAAATCCCCATAGCAGACCCTTCTGTTCCTTCTTTTATGTATTTAGATAACATTGCAAAAGGTAGTGATAGAGTTGATGCCCAGCCGATTCCTGCTAAACCCATTGCAGCAAAAACAGTTACTTTATTAGGCATAAAAGCGATTAATAAATAAGCAGCAGCCATAGTAAGAAGAGAAATAGCATGGACTCTTTTGTTTCCTTGAATTTGAGCCATTTTTGCAATTGGAATTGCAATTATAAAACAAATTAGGTTAAAGAAAGCTAAACAAATGGATGCAAAGTTCTGAGCTTCAATTTGTGTGTTTTCAAAAACCCGGGCAACATTAGGAGCTAAATCTGCAGTGTTTGGAACTGAATATAGAATATGAACAACATATTGTGTAAAGAAAATTAACAAACTCATTAGCCCAATCCAGGAGAAAAACTGCATTAAACAAATTTTTCCAACCTCAGGACTTGCATTTAAAAACTCTTTAACATTTTCAATAAAAGACTTAGAAGCAGTTTTTTTAGCTTCGAGCTTTTTTTCCATTAATTCTTCTTTATTAGGAGTATTCTCTTTAAAAGTTATACAGGTCCAAACCATTGCAAGGATAAAAGCGATACCTGCCATTGTAAATTGAGCATCAACTGACATTTGGTAATTAAACGCCCATTTCAAAAAAGGAGCTGTTCCTGCTGCAATAACAGAGCCTAAACCAATTGCAAAACTAAGATAAGAATTAGCAATTCCGTGTTGATTTTTTTGGATATTATCTGGAATTAAAGCTCTATAAGGACCCTGAGCAGCATTTACACAGGCATCTATAACCCATATAAAAACCGCAGCTATAAGAAGAGCTAAAAATTCGGGATGATTAGGACCGAAAAGATTACTTAAAAAACCGCTTTTAGGAAGCAGTATAAGACCAATTGCACCAAACACAGCTCCGAAGAACAAATAAGGAATCCTTCGTCCAAAACGGGTAAAGGTATTATCAGAAAGCGCTCCTATAATTGGCTGTACAACAATCCCTGTTACGGGTCCAGCGAGCCAGATAAGTCCGTATAGCAATGGACTTGCGCCCAAGGATTCAGTCAGGGGTCCTGATAGAATAATTCTCATCTGCCAGGCAAACTGCAGTCCAAAAAACCCTATACAGAAGTTTAGAAGCTGAGCTGAGCTGAATTTTCTTAAATTTTGGTCAAAGGACATTATTTTTACTCCAAAAAAAATCTATAAACATAAATATTTTACATTAATAATTTTTAATTGTAAAATTATTAATATGAGAATTAAGTTTATAATAATATTGTTTGTTTTATTTTTATTCCAGAGCTTTTTAATGGCATATGAAAAAGAAAAAACAACAGTAAGGGTGGGTTTATCGAATCAGACTTTTTCAAGCCAGGAGTTCGAGAGTATTACAATAAGCTCTATGAGCGCAATAAAAATCATTGATATGTCGACCAATGTTCAAATTGAACCAATTGAAGCAGGAAAAATGCTCTCTTTTTCAATAGATAATAGCTTATTTAACATATCAATTAATAATGAGCTAAAGCATGAAAAACTGAGCGGTCCTTTGCTTCTTAGCTCTAACTCTGATTTTGAAGTTATTAACTTAAACAGAAAAGGAACACCTGCAAAATACAAAGGGATGTTTGAACTAAGAGCTGCTAAAAAACCCAATCGATTCAATGTTATTAATGTTGTTGATATCCAGAATTATTTGCGTGGAGTTGTTCCTAATGAAATGCCTGTTTCTTTTGGACTTGAAGCTATAAAAGCCCAGGCTGTGGCAGCAAGAAACTATGTCCAGAGGGCTAATATTAACCCTAATTATGATGTTGTTGATTCAACCGCTTCACAGGTTTACTACGGGGTTAATTCATACAGAGATATTACAGATAGTGCAGTTGAAAAAACAAAGGGGATTTTTGCCCTTTATAAAGATACGCCGATTAGTGCTCTTTATTTTTCAACCTCTCCTGGAATTACAGATGACTGGGATGATGTTTTCGGCTCAGGGTATCCAAGCGACAAACATCCTTATCTTAAAGCTAAGTATGATTCAGTTGAACAAAAACCCCTAAAAACAGAGCAGGATGTTATTGATTTTTATTCAAAAAAAGATAACGGACTAGATACAAACTCTCCTAAGTTTCGCTGGTCTGTTGAGTTTAGTAAAGAAGAACTTGAAAACACTTTAAAAGATACACTTTTGCAGCAGTCAAAAGCCAATCTTGTAACCCCTAAGTACGATGGCAGCATTCCTCTTGAAGGTCTGGTTGAAATTAAGCCGATTAAAAGAACACAGTCAGGAAAGGTTGTGGAACTTGAAATTAGAGCAAAAAACGGAGAATACAGGATTAAAAAAGAACTTGGAATAAGGAGGCTGTTTAAAAAACAAGCATCAATTCTCCCAAGCGGCAATTTTTATATTGAAACAACATATGCCCCTGATAAACAGGATAACAAAGAACAGTATTTACTACAGAAAATATTCGAAGGAGATCAAAAAGACCCTAAAAGCTTTAAATTCATTGGCGGAGGCTTTGGCCACAGCGTCGGGATGAGCCAATTCGGAGCTTATAACTTAGCTAAAAAAGGGGTTAAGTATCCTGATATATTAAAATATTATTATAGCGGAATAAGTATTTCAACAATGACTAAAACTGTATTGTATAATGAATACAATATTTCCTATAAAACTGAATTCTATTTCGACAAAGACGCTTATAAAGAAGCATATCTTTATATCGACAATCAAAGAGGAGTTAGTCAGTTTCCTTTCTCGATTAATGGTTTTGAGTTTTTAGATACCAAACAAATCAATAAAACTCCTGTAATTAAAATGAATATTACACAGTATTTAAAACAGGGGAACAATACAATTAACTTTTTGCCTTTATCCTTAGAGAATAAAGGAAAGTATGTAGTTTATCGTGTGGAATTATTATAGCAATGGAAGATAGCAAAAATCAGGGGCTACTAAAAAGCGCAGGTCTTATTGTCATTGTAATTTTATTATCTAAACTGGCAGGTTTTATAAGGGATATTATAGTAGCGAATTATTATGGAGCAAGCCTTGTTTCTGATGCTTATTTTTACGCCTATCAAATCCCCGCTCTTGCTGTTGTAATCTTAGGCGGCATGGGAGGACCCTTTCACAGCGCAACAGTCAGTGTTTTTTCAAGAATTATAGACAATTTTAATGTAAAACCAAAAAAAGAAGTTAAAAGGCTTTTTAATACCTATGAAACTTTTTCACTGCTTGTTTTTGGATTAATCGCGCTAATTTGTTTTTTGTATCCTGATTGGGTTATGAAAATTATAATATCCCAAGCAAGTCCTGAGTTATCCTCTTTAGCAGCATATCATTTGCGGCTTATGTCTCCTGTAATTTTAGTTGGAGCATTATTAGGGCTTTATTATGGGATTTTAGTTACTTACAACAAATTTTTGCTTCCAAATATCGCACCTTCAATGGTTTCAGTTGGAATAATCCTTACCCTTATTATAACAAAAGGAGATAACACAGGATTCTATCTTGCACTTGGGACAACTATAGGAGCGCTTTTGCAGCTTCTTGTTCAAACTCCTGTTGTGCTTAAGCTTGGATATAGCTTTAAGCCTGTTTTTGATTTTTTTAAAAATAAAAAGTTTAGTGAAATCTTAGAACTTTTAATGCCTGCTTTTTTATCTTCAACAATAGGTCAAATCGGAATCTATGTTGATATCTTTTTTGCAAGTTCACTTGCTCAGGGGCAGTGGACTGCTTATGGCTATGCAAATAGAATTTTTCAGTTTCCTGTAGGGTTAATGCTCTCAGCGCTTTTAGTTCCTTTGTTTCCTTTGTTTTCAAGATTGGTTGCGCAAGAAAAGTTTGATGAAGTGCGCCATTACTTCAACAAAGGGGTCGGTTCTTTAATTTTTGTCGGTACTTTTACCATGATTTATATTTTTATTGCAAGAACTGACTTAATTTCTCTTGCATTAGAGCGTGGAGCTTTTTCAAGCGAAGCAACACTTATGGTTTCTGAGGTTTTATTCTTTATTTCCTTATCTATCATTCCTTATATGTTTCGAGATTCAATAACCCGTCTTTACTACTCTTTTGGGGATTCTAAAACCCCTTTTTATATTGCAATAAGTTCAATTTTGCTAAAATTAATTTTTAACTCTATTCTTGTAGGTCCCCTGGGAATTAATGGTATTGCGCTGTCTACAAGCATTATAACTTTAATTAATGCAGTATTGTTGGCTTTTTTGATAAGGAAAAAAATATCAATCGGATATAGAGTGTTTTTTAAACAGGTGTTAAAAATTCTCCTTTGTGCTCTAATTACTTTTATTCTAGGGTTTTTCCTTAATTCATTCTTAAGCTCTATATTTATTAATAGTTTTATATTAAAAATTGTTAAAGTTAGTGTTGTTCTTGCAATTATGCTGATAACTTATGTTACAATTGCTCATTTGTTAAGAATTGAGTATTTAGAAGATTTAAAAGAAAAAATTGAATCAAAACTAAGGAATAGGAAAAATGCTTAAAAAAGGCGAGGTTTTAGCTTTTAAAACAGATACCGTCTGGGGTTTTGGGGCGCATCCTGGGGATGATATTGCAATTAATAAAATTTATCAAATAAAAAAAAGAGATCTAAATAAACCCCTTATTCTAATGAGCAGTGATTTTAAACACTTAAAGCCATACATTAAAAGAATCCCAGAGTATGCTTATTTATTAATTGATAAGTATCTTCCAGGGGGATTAACTTTGGTTTTTGAAAAATCTTCTTTGTGCTCGTCAACTCTTAGTGCAAACAAAACAACTGTGGGAGTTAGAGTGCCTGATAGTGCGGATTTTTCAATTCTTATTGAAAAAATTGAAGGAAGGGTTCTAGCTACAACTTCCTGCAATTTATCCAATGAACCTCCGGTTATTAGCTACAGTGAAGCTTGTCAAAAATTTTCAAATCAAACAACAATTATTAAACCAATTGATGATACAAAGACCCAATTGATTCCTTCAACAGTTATTTTGTGCGAAGATGATAGTTATAAGGTTTTAAGGCAGGGAAAAGTTAAGCTGTAGCAAAAAATATTCTTTAGTGTTTTTTTATTAAACATTAAATGAAAATTAATAATAAAAACCAAACCAATTTTACCTCATTAACTCCCTTGGATAAACCCTTAGGGGCGTTTTTTGATAAAAATGCAATTGCTCCTATTGTTTTTATTGAATCTGGTGTGACTTTATTAAGAAGCAAAGAAGCCAATAAAAGAGGAGGAAAAAAAGAAGCAGTGGACAGGTTTGTTGAACAAGGAGTAAGCGCTGCTGTTTGGATTTGGGGAGTGCAGGCGCTAAAAAGCTTTGGTGATAAAATTGGCAAAAGCATATTTGGAATTGATAATCTTAACTTTAACATAGGAAAGGATTCTTTGAGAAATCCTGTTAAGAATAATAAGATATCTTCTTTTGCACTTGGTTTTAAGGCTTCCAATACTATTATAAGCACTTTTTTTGCTACTTACTTTATTGGTTTTGTATTGCCTAAGATAAGCAGGGCAATATCCAAAAAAATGGCTCATAAAAAAAATCAAGAACCTGTTGGTACTATCAGTTTTGAGGAATTTAAAAATAAAACCAAAAAAAAGGATTTAAGCTTTACTTCTTTATTGGATAAAACAACTTATTTAGCAGATATTATTGAAAACAATTCAACTGCAAGGCTTCTTTTGACTGACAGCGGTGTAGTTTTAGGAAGATGCAAGAATGCTCCTAATATATATCGAAAAATTGAGAATTTATTTAGAGATATAAGCTCAATTTATTTTTATTTGTTCTCAACTAACCATATTGTTAAAATCTGCAATAAACTTTCAAATAATACTAATATCAGTCCTAAGGTTTTGAATCTTGTGGTTGAAGAACTTTCGAATAAAGGTTTCAGTTCTAATAAGGATGATTTTATTAATACTGCCATTGGAGTTTTAAGCGATAAGCAAAAAAATGAAATTGATTTGTTATTTAAGGATAAAGAAGTTATCACATTAGAAAAATTTTTAGAAAAATTTCCTTCATATAAACAAAAAGCGATTGATATGTCAAATTTGCAGCCTGTTTTTAATAACAAGCACTACTTATCGAAAACTCAAGCGCAAGATGTCTTAAAACAAGGGGTTTTAGTTAATCCTCTATTTTTGAACAAAGTTTTTAATATTGAAACTAAAAACGCATCAAGTGATAAGTTTAAGTTTGTTCCAAAAAAACAGCTTGATAGTATTAGAACTTCAATTGATAGTTTTATTGAACAGATCCAAAAACAATCCAAGAATAATATAACAATTACACAAATAGAAAAAATTGCCAAGAAAAATACATATAAAAACTTCGCTTTTTATTCAAGCGCTACTTTATTTTCAACACTTGTTCTCGGGATTGTTATTCCAAAAATACAATATTTGATTACAAAAAAACTGACAAATAAAAACGAATTTTTAGATGACTAGTGTTTGTGGTATTATTTTTTTATGTCTGAGCTAAAAAGAACCCTCAACTTACAAGATGCGGTTTCAATTGTAGCAGGATCTATGATTGGAAGCGGAATTTTTATCGTCTCAACTTTTATTGCAAGAATTGTAAACTCAGGTTTATTGTTGATTTTTGTCTGGTTATTAGCTGGTCTTATTACAATGCTTGGAGCATTGTGCTACGGGGAGTTATCCTCGACAATTCCTGATGAAGGGGGGCAGTATATTTACCTTAAAAAAATATTCAGCAAAAAATTGGCTTTTTTATATGGCTGGACGCTTTTTTTGGTAATTCAAACAGGAACTCTTGCTGCAGTTAATATTGCTTTAGCTAAATTTATCGGTCTTATTTTCCCTCTAATTAATGCCAATAATTACTTAATCAAAACAGCTTACTATTCTTTATCAACTGAACAATTATTTGCAATTTTTGTCGTTATAGTTCTAACTTTTATCAATTCAAGAGGAATTAAACTTGGGGTTTTAGTTCAGAATATTTTTACCCTGACTAAAATTCTTTCTATAATTCTAATTGTAATCTTTGGACTTTTTTTGGGATTCCATTTATCAGTGCTTAAAGCTAATCTGTTTATTCCTTTTATTTTAAACTTTGAAACCATAAAACTTTTAATGATAAGTATTACAGGAGCTTTGTTTGCTTCGATTACCTGGAATAATGTTACTTTTATAACAAGTGAGATTAAGCATCCAAGAAAAAATATTAAAAAAGCTCTTTTTATAGGAGTCGGGATTGTTGTTTGTTTATATTGTTTATTGAATTTTATCTATTTGGGGGTTTTGCCTCTTGAATTGATTAAAACTTCCCCGCAGGATATTGTAGCAGCTCAACTGGCTCAGCAAATTTTTGGTCAAAAAGCTCTTTATATAATCGCTGTAGTTATTGCAGTATCTGCTTTTGGATGCGCCAATGGCATGATTTTAACAGGAGCCAGGGTTTATTATAAAATGGCTAAAGATAGAATTTTTTTTCGAAAGCTTGCCTATATTGATAGAAAAACAAGAACCCCTAAGAATTCTTTGTGGTTGCAGTGTTTTTGGATTTGCATTCTTGTTCTGTGGGGGAATTATGCGCAGCTGCTTGATTATGTGATATATTCTTCTATAATTTTTTATACAATTACAATTTTTGGAATTTTTAGAATGAGAAAACTATATTCAAATGAAAAAAATATTTTTAAAGTTCCAAATTTTATTCCAATTGCCTTTATAGTTCTATCAAGCACAATAATTCTTTCTTTATCAATTCTAAAACCCTTAACAACACTGCCTGGGTTAATTATTACTTTTTTAGGAATTCCTGTTTATTTTTTCTGGAATAAAACTAGCTGCAAAGATTCCTAAATTCTCCAGGAGCAATTATTACAGTAAGTTTTGGTGTTGATAGCAGTTTTTGAGCCATTGAACTAACATCTTGAGCGCTGACTTTGTTAATTTGTTCTAAGAATCTTTCTCTATAGTCTAAACCAAGATTCATCATATAATTATACCCTTGAACAGCATTAATTTGCGAGTTATTCTGACTAAAATATTTTAATCTTCCTGAAATATTCTCTTTTGCTCCTTGAAGCTCCTCTTTGCTGGGACTTTCATCCGCCAATTTTTGAAGTTCGGATTCAAACCCAAGAAGAGATTTTTTAATATTCTTAGGTGCGCTTCCAATATAAAGATTGAAAATACCGCTGTGTAAAAGAGTTTCATACTGGCTTCTAACAGTATAAGCAAGTCCTTGTTTGTCTCGTAAATTAACAAATAAGCGGCTTGAAAGCCCTGATGCTCCAAGGATATTATTCAAAACAGAGTACTTAACGCTTAAAGAAGAGTCAAAAGAGTCAACTAACCATCCTTGAAGAATTTGTGCCTGTGCTACATCGTTTTTTTCGATAAAAATAAGTCTATCTTCTTTGTAATAAGGAGTGAAGATATTATCAATTTCATCTTGTCTGTTAAAGGATTCCATGAAGCTAAAATTAGATAAATAATCGATAAGTTCGTTTTTATTTTCGTAGTCTCCGACAAAAACAATGGATTTATAACTTTTTAGGAGTTCTTTGTGAGCTTCAATTATATCTTCTTTGGAAATTTTATCAATATCGGCTAATATTTTAGTATGGGTTGAACTATAGGGGTGATTATCAAAAATTGTTTTAATAAAACAATCGGTTAGTTTAAACTTGGGATTGTCTAAGTCGCAGATAATCTCGTTTTTCATCTTATAAATTTCTTTTTTGTATTCATCAAAGGTGGAGTTGAGAATTAATTCTTTAATTAATTCAAGAGCAGTCTTAAAATCTTCATTAAGAAAAACCATTGAAAGCTTTAAGTAATCCTGTTTTGCTTTGGAGGTTATATCAATGCATTGATTCTCAAATAAATCTGCTAACTGCGCTGCACTGTACTTTTTTGTACCTTGAAGCAAAAGACGCGCTAGAAGTGAGTTTAAACCGAAGTATTTTTCTTTTTTGTGAATTTTAAAGAAAAAAGAAACACTCATTCTCGGGGTTTTTGGCGTTTGTTCAATTAGAATGTTAATATTGTTTTTATTATAGTGTTCCATCTTTTTCTCCTTCAGGTAAACAAATGCTGATTGAAACAGAATCCGGGTTTAAGTACTTTTTAGCAATTGATTCAAGATAAGCGCAGTCAATTTCATCCAGCGTTGATAAGTACTGTTTAGCTAGGGTAATATCCTCGCAAACGCTCATCCAAAAACCGATTGCATCTGCTATATCGCAAACTGTTTCTGAATCCTGGGCAAAATTAACCCGGGCTCTTTTTTTCGCTTTATCAAGTTCAGCTTGTTGAATGCTGCCTAAATCCATAAGATGCTGTTTTAGTTCTTCAATAACAGTGCTTGTTTTTTTAGGGTCAAAATTTGCTTCAATAAAGAAGTTATCACCGTCTCTAAATTGGTAATGACAGCTTTCAAGCTGATAATAGTGCGGTTTTTCTTGTTTATCAATTAAACCTGAATATAATCTTGAGCTTTTACCATCCCCTAGAATCGTCGATAGTAAATCAAGTGCAATTGTTTCTTTTAAGTTGCAGGCACTATCGCAAAGGGCTCCTAACATTAAATATCCTGTTTGAATATCTGAATAATTATAAACAACTTGAGGATTTTTAATTTTTGTTTCTTTAATTTTTTTATCAGCAACACACTTTTTAATATTAGAGTTATCCTTAAACACAAAGTTTTCTTTAATTAACTCAATTATTTTATCTTCGTCAAAAACACCAGAAACTATTGTTGTAATATTATTGGGAGTGTAGAAAGTTTTATAGTACCTTACAATTTCTTCCTGCGAAATATTAGCAATAATCTCTTTTGATCCGATAACCTCTCTTTTATAAGGATGATCTTGATACATTATAGAGTTTAAGTTTTTATAAACTTTTCTCCAATTATTGTCTTCGCCCATTCCTATTTCTTCAATTACAACATATCTTTCCCTTTTGTCCTTAGGAGCTTTTTTTGAAGGGTCAAATTGAGGACCAATTTCTTCTTTTGGAAATACTGCATCAACCATCATATCTATATGGAGCTCAAGAGCGATTTTATAATGTTCTTTCGGGATGTTAATATAATAGAATGTATAGTCTTTCCAAGTTGCAGCGTTAATTATTCCTCCCAGCTGCTCCATTTTTCTATCAAAGTACCCTGCTTTATACTTTGTGGTTCCTTTAAACAATAAGTGTTCAACAAAATGTGAAACTCCGTTGTTTTCTTCGTTTTCATTAATTGAACCTGTTTTTACCCAGGAGCTTATGTTAATCATAGGGCTTTTTTTAGGAGCCAGAACAACTTTATAGCCATTATCGAAAGTATAAACGCTTAAAGGCTTTTCTAAATACGGATATTCAACAAGTTCTTTTTTTATAATTTCTGCCATTATCTGCTTAAATCCTCTCTTAGTATACTTGCGCCTTTAAGGTATATATGCTTTATTTCGTTTTGTTTTTTAGTAGTGTTTATTGTTAATAAAACCCTTAAGCATAATTCTAAACTGTCTTTAACTTGCGCTTCGTTATAACACATCATTGGAATTGATTCAAACCCAAGTTCAATTCTTGCATGTTTTGCGGGAAAATCCGCTTTAATATCCTGTGTGGTTGTAAAAATTGCAAAAGCTATATCTTCTTTTTTTATTTCATTTTCCTTAAGCATTTTTTCAAGCAATTCAACAACTGCGATTTTTATATCATCTTTAGTGTCTTTGTTTAAGGTAATTGCTCCTCTTACACCTCTTGTATAAATATCCATTATTGAAAAAAGTCTCCTTTTTTGATTCTTGAACCCATTGCCCAGTCTCTTGCCTTCATTTGCCCCCTGCCTTCGGGTTTTAGGGTTATTATTTTAACTGATCCCTTAGCACATCCTACAGTAATACCTGTTTTGTCAAGTTCTATAACCTGACCTTGTTTGTTTAAACTTTCGTTTTCTTGAAATTGTGTTTGTAGAATTTTTATAATTTTTCCTTCATATGTTGTATGATTGGTATTAATTGAATACATTGCGCGGATTTTATTGTGAATAGATAGAGCATCTTTAGTCCAATCAATCGCTTTTTGTTCTTTTGTAATTTTTTTAGTAAAAGTAGCTTTTGTATGATCCTGAGGAATTGGACTAAGGGAATTATTATACAAACCCTTTAGGGTTTTATCCAATAGTTGAGGGCTTTTTTTTGAAATTTCTTCCTGTAGTTCAATAACATTCATATCAATTGGAATATCGATTTTTTCTTGAAGACAAATATCTCCTGCATCTAACTCCAGTACTGTTTTCATTGCAGTAATGCCGCTATAAGGATGACCTTCAATTATAGCTTGCGCTATGGGGCTTGGACCTCTCAATAAAGGTAATAAACTTGCATGTAAATTAATAACACCATATTTTGGAATGTCTAAAACTTCCTGGGATAAAATTTGACCAAATGCAAAGGTTATAAAAAAATCTGCCTTAAGTTCCTTTAGTTTTTCGATTATTAATGGTTCTTTCGATATTCTATCGGGTTCTAAGACAAGAATTGAATGGTTTTTTGCAATCTTTGTAATTTCTCTATCAACAATTTTTCTACCCCTTCCCTGCGCTTTGGGTTTTTGAACAACAAGAGCTAAAACCTCATAATCGCTGGAGTTAATAAAGAACTCAAAACTTTTAATTGCAATATTAGGAGTTGCGAAAAAAACTACTTTCATTTTCCCCTACCCTCCTTGTTCTTCTATTGTTTTTCTTAGTTCTTCGACTTCTTCGGGGTGTGCTTTTTCGTATTCGACAATTTCTTTTTCTAGAAAATCTTCTTCTATCAATCTTTCCTCCTCAATTGAGGGAAGATTGTATTTTGCCAGTGCATTATTGGCATCAAATCGGTTTCTGCAATGGTCAATAAAAAGATTGCCTTCTAAGTGGTCAAATTCGTGTTGAATGCATCGGGATAAAAGAGACCCGTCAAGCGCTTCTTTAACAAAGGGTCTGCCGTTTATATCAAGAGCCTTAACTAAAACATTTTTGTATCTTCGAACATTGGTATAAGCTTTCGGGAAGCTCAGACATCCCTCATAGCTATTAATTGCGCCGCTTTTTTTGACAATTTTAGGATTAACAAAAACCATAGGGTCAATTGGACCCTCAGGGTCTGATACATCAAGAACAAAAATTCTTAAGCTGTACCCTACCTGAGGAGCAGCAAGACCAACTCCTTGTGCTTGATACATTGTTTCTAGCATATCAGCAATTAAGTTCTTAATTTTTTTCGATACTTTCGATACTTCCTTTGATTTTTCTCTTAGAATCGGATTTTTGTATTCAATAATTTTTAGAATAGACATAATTTAATATTATCACACTCATAAGCTTTATTTCAAGAATAAAAAAAGTTAACATAGCTTAAATTAATTGCATATCTTAAATGTTGATATTAGAATATTGTTATAATAAGGAGTTTTGAATAGTGACATTTAACTTGGATGAATTTTTAGCTAAAGCGCACAAAGCAGGGGCTTCTGATGTCCACCTGAATTGTGATAAACTGCCTTCTTTAAGAATTAACGGGGAAATTCATAAGGTTGATTCGGATATCATTACAAGTGACGATATTAACGAAATTCTTGTTAAAACTCTGCCTAAAGAGTATCTTGAATCTAAAGGAAGATTAAAAGATATCGATTATATTTATGAAATTAAAGGTTTATCAAGATATAGAGTTAATTATTGCAAGGATATTTATCTAGGCAAACTAACCTTTAGAGCAATCCCCTATCACATTAAAACTCTTGCTGAACTTGCTTTACCTGAATATTTACGCGAGTTTACAAAGTTCAATAACGGAATTATTATAATTACAGGAGCAACGGGTTCTGGGAAATCTACAACATTAGCAAGTTTGATTGAGATTATTAATCAGACAAGAAAAGGTCATATTATAACAATTGAGGATCCTGTTGAGTTTGTTTATGAGGATAAAAAGTCAATTGTAACCCAAAGAAGCCTGGATATTGATGTTAAGGATTTTAAAACAGGGATAAAATATGCCCTAAGACAAGACCCTGATGTTATTCTTGTAGGGGAGATAAGGGATAAAGACACTCTTTTAAGTGCAATTGAAGCATCGGAAACCGGACACCTTGTTTTTTCAACTCTTCATACAAACGGAACAGTAGCTTCGATTAATCGTCTTAAAGGCTTTGTTGAAGAAGCGGGCCAGGAAGCTTTTATGAAAAGATTGTCAAATTGCATAAGAGGAGTTTTGCACCAGCAGCTTGTACCTAAAAAAGAAGGGGGGAAACTAACCCCTGCTGTTGAAGTTTTGACTTTTACTTCAACTGTTATGGATTATGTTAAAGACGGTAAAATGAATGAAATCTATCTTCTTATGCAAAGAAGCAAGCAGCAAAGTTTAAAAACAATGAACATGTCACTTTATGATTTATATGATAGAGGAATAATTACAAAAGAAACCGCACTTGACTATAGTCTTGAAAAAGTAGGCATGGAACAAATGATTAGAGGGATATCAAGAAACCCAATGGATGATTCACTTATTTAAATTTTTAAAGGAGTAAAAAATGGCGCCATTTCCGGAAACCGAGATAATGACTATAAAAAGACTTGAAGTAGCTTTAAGGAAAACTGACTTCAAGTTATTAAAAGACGGTGCTTACAAACTGCACGAAAAACTTCACAGCGGGCATAAGTTCGAATATTTGGATCTATTGAAAGAGATTTATTACAATGTTAATAATACTCCTAATGTTCCTAATGAAATAAGAGATATTCTAATTCCTACAATAGAAGATATTATTTCAATTAAAAAGGAATCTCCAGCTGCTGCACCTCAACAGCAGCCAATGCAAGAAACTAATCAAAACAGGGTTTCAAGTTTGACTTCACTTGCTTATAATACAAATAAAGAAGAACATAGAATTAGTGCATTTGAAACTTTTAGTGCTCCAAGGGCGCAAAATATTCAGGAGCAAACCCATTCTGCTTACACACAAAGCTCTTTTAGTGCCCAGCCTTTCGGTGAAATTCCTCCAATGAATCAAATTAATACTATAGATACAATAGAACAGCCTCAGATACAAGAAGCTGAGACCTCTAGAATTCTTCTGGATTTAAAAACAGAGGCAAAATCTGTAGCGCTATTGTATGCTGAGGATTCATCAATTGAAAAAACAAGAAATATTAACAAATACAGAGAAATGGTTTCTCGAATTAAAGATAACAGCAATGTTTCTTTGAATGAGATTCTTGATTTGATTTCTGAAATTAACACTCAATCCAATACCAGCATTTTTGAGCTCAAAAGTATCCTTGATCAGCTTAAAAACAGAGAAAACAAGGTTAGTTTTGTAACAAACTCACAAAGTGCTAATTTAATTGGATTGTTAAATACGAGTGAAATTTCCTACAGTCTTTTTGATTCTGAAGTGCAAAAACGAATCAATATTCTTCCTTTGTTTGGATTAACCAATCTTTTTCGCTGCAGCGAGTGTCATAAAGAGTATTTAGATACGCAGGAAGACTTTGTTCCTCTTGTTCTTCAGTGTCCTAAGTGCAAAAGACCAATGTTTGCAGACCTTTACTCCCAGGATAACAATCTTGATATTACCTGCTATAATTCTTCTTTATTGGCTTTTGCAACAGCTAAAGTTTGGTTTTTGATTCATCCTTTAATGAATGATAGAACAATAATCAATCTTTTAACAAGTGCTCTTAAGCTAAACCACCAGCTTGAAGATATCTTTATCTTAGAAAAAGATATTAACATAAGAGATTCTTATAGAAACTTGTTTTTAGATATTAATCCTAATATTAGAATTAATACTCAAAACAATCTCGTTCCCGATTTTTTTAGAACAATTGACGCACAATGAAGAAAAGTTTTACAACAGAAGCAATTAACCTTAAAAACTACCCTTTAAATGATAATGATAGTATTGTTGTAATGTTTTCTAAAACAAAAGGATTAATAAGAGCAGTGGCTAAGGGCGCTAAAAAGCCTAAGTCAAAACTTGGAGCAAGGATTCAGTTGTTTGTTGCAAACCAATTAATGCTTTTTGAAGGAAAAAACTTAGATACTATAGCTCAAGCTCAGAGCGTTAATACGTTTTCAAAAATTAGAAATTCTTTAGATAAACTATCCTATTCAATGTATATTGCGCAGCTTGTAGATACTTTTTGCTCTAAACAATTCAATACGGATGAAAACTACGAAGAAATTTATTCTTTAATTTTTCTTGCCTATCAAAAAATTGCTGCTTCAACAAGCAAAAAAGATATTCTTTTTGCAATTCTTAAATTCCAGATAAAATTTATGTCTTATTTGGGCTGGGGGCTTGATTTAACCCATTGTTCGAGGTGTTTGAGAGAAATTGAAGCTGATTCTAATAATAGTGCACTATTTTCTTTTGACTTAAAAGGTTTTTTGTGCCCTCAATGTACAAGCTCTTGTTTAGGTGATACAATTAGAATCCATAATAAAATTAGAGTTTTTTTGCAGGAGCTCTCTACAGCCGATTTTGATAAAAAAACAAAATACGATGAAATTCTAACAGAGCAGTTCTTAAATAAGTGTTTTTCTTTTATGAAAAAATATATCGATAAACTAACCAGTAAAAGAACAAAGATTTTTGAAATTTTAGATAAAACAACTATAGCAATATGAAAAAAATACTGGCAATATTACCAAAAAGCATCGGGGGAAGATTAACCACAGAAAGTTTAATATCAGGATTTAAAAAAAACGGTTTTGAAGTCGTTGTTTTTGATGAGCTAAAAGATAAAATTCTTCCTCATTTAAACTTTGAATATATTATAGGTTATGATTATTCGCCTTTAAGAATAAAAATTGATAATAACTTAAAACCTCCCTGTATATGCTATTTTTCAGATGTAATTCAATCAAAAACAGCGGGGGTTGAATATAAGGACTATTATAAATATTTATTCAACAAGGATGTTTTTGTTTTTTATTGGGATAGAGCCCTTTCTCTAAAAGAAGGCTTTTTTTATATGCCCCATTTTGTTGATTGTACAATTTATCGCGATTTTTTACCCCCTAAGGTGGATGTGTTGTTCGCAGGAAGATTAGATACGGATTTGAGGCTAAAAACCTATCTTGAACTTAATAAAAGGCTAAAAAACCTTAAGTTTAGGTTTTGTGCAATTGAAAGACACTATAAAGATGCAATTGTAAGATGCAATAGTGAACTTGAAAGGGATATTATAAAAAACACATACTTTGGGTTTATTGATAATGAAAAAGATATGGCAAGGGTGATTAATGAAGCAAAAATTGTTTATAATATTAATTCTCAAGGGATAAGTTCTCTTAATTACCGATCAATCCAAACCCTTGCTTGTAAAAGGCTTTTAATTAGCGATAATCGCTTAGAGCTGGATTTATTCGGTGGAATTATCCCTATTTGGGATGATATTGACGATTTGGTGAAAAAGATAACTTTTTACCTTAGCGATTCTAAACAATACGATAATATTGTCCAAAAAGCAAGGAAATTAATAGAATTAAACCACGATAGTGCAATTTGTACTGGAAGAATCCTTGAAATTATAAGTCAAGCAGGTCTCTATAATTTTTAGTTTCAGTTCTTGTTCCGTCTTTTGCAATTGTTATGGTTTTTATCTTATTGCTGCCATAATCAACTGTTATTATTCTATTTCCTTCTTTATCAACAGTTTTTGTGGTTTTTGCCTTAACTTTACCATTTATTGTAGTTATGTCGTTTTGCGTTTTTCTAATTATCGGTTCTTGTTTAATTTTGTTTTTTATTAGTACAAGTTTTTTATCTAAAACTTCATTGGTCTTTGTATTAATTGTATTGATTCTTAAAGAATTAGATTTAGGTCCTATATCTACAATTTCTTTTGTGCTTAAAAAACTACCGTCTTGCTGCTTTTTAACGGATGAATGAAGGTCTATATTCCAAAACAAATTTTTGTATTGAGAAGAGATTTCGTCTTTTTTAATGGCTGTTGTTTTCCATAAAAATTCTTTCCCTTTTGTATTATATGAGTATTCTTCTATAGTTTTAATACCATTATTTGTTTTATAAACTTTCTTTTTATTTATTATCTGATCTTTATATTTACTTGATTCAACTAAAGCTCCTTTATTGTATTCAAGTATAAATTTATCTTTTCCTTGAATAACATTAATTTTTCCTGTGAAAGGTTTGTTTTTATAATTTGCAAAACCCAAGTTAAACTGCCCTGATTTTTTGAATTCATCTAAGGATAAATCCATTGGAGCTTTGTTTTTGCTTAAAAGCGCGATTGCACCAGCTGAAACTACAGCAAGACCAGCTAGTGTGAGAATAAGTTTCTTTTTGTTTTCTTTTTGTGTTATTTCTTGTTTTGATTCTTCTTTTTGCTGTATAGAACGCGAAGGAATAACTTTATTTGTACTTTCAATTCTATTTATTGCCATTTTTTATCCTTTCTATATTTGAATATACTTTTATAACGAATAAAAATAGTTAATGTTGCTAATATTTTACCATAAATTTACAAAAATTAATAGTTATTAGCTATTAAATATATTCTAATAACCATTAGAATATATTTATAAAAGCTTTTATAATACCTATTAATATGGATTTAAATAAAGATGTTGAAAAAAAGTTTGGTACAAAACTAGCTTATATTAGAAAAAGCAAAAAATTATCCCAAATTAAATTGGCTGAAATTGTAAATATGAATTTCAACTACATAGGTCAAATTGAAAGAGGGGAAGCAAATGTAACTATAAAAACCATGAAAATATTGGCTAATGCCTTAAATATTGAACTTAGTGTGCTTTTTGATTTCAAATTTTAAGGGAAGCTAATTAGCTTCCCTTAAAACAATTTTTACATTTCCTGACCTTTTTGTTTATCGATCATTCCTTGAATTTTGTTGATTAATTCTTCGCCTTTTTTTGCCATATCGTTGCTTATTGATTCGGCTTTTTCCTGAATTTCTTTAACAGCGCTTTGAGCTTTGTCATAAGCTTTCTGGGAAGATTCTTTGATTTTTTCTCTTGTTTCCTCACCTGATTGGGGAGCCAATAAAACGCCTGCAACAGCTCCAACAACACCGCCGATAACAAAGCCTGTAATAAATTTACCCATTGACATAATCTATTTTCCTTTCTTTTTATTTTCTAAATAAACCTAATCCAAAAGAGACGCCTTTAAGAATCCCTTGTGAAAAACTTTTAAGTTTGCCTCCAAGACAAGCTCCTGCTCCAATTAAAGATGCAACTCCTGCTTTTGTACTTTGAAATTTTGCATCAGCATTGTTAGCAATTGAATTGATTGACTTTGCCGCTTCTTTAAGTTCTTTTAAAGTCGGTTCAATTTCTTTTTGAACACTTGTTGCAATAACATTTGCATTGTTAGCAAGATTGGTTGCGCTTATAATCAGTCTTACAATAAAAACTGTAAGAGTAATTAAACAAGCAATTGTTACAAACAAAAGTATTATAACACTGGTTTCTACGTTCATTCTATCCTACATTTCATCAACATTTGTTTCATTATTCTTAGCTTTTGCCAGCTGCTTTGCTTTTAAATAATCGTTGAATTTTTTATAAGCATCTTCAATTTTTTCTTTGGAGTTTTTGATAGCTAAAAGCGCTTGTTCTTTAGCTTGAAGCACTTCAGGGGAGTATTTTTCTCTTAGCTGTTCAAAAGTTTTTTTTAGTTCTCTTCTTGATTCTTCACCAGGTTTTGGTGCTAATAAAACACCTGCAGCAATGCCTCCTATTACACCTGCGAGGATGCCCATTGCAAAACCAAAGGAATTGTCATCTTTTCTGCACATATCATCTCCTTTTATACGTGAGTTTATTATAGCATTTTTTTTTCAAGTTTTAAAGTCCCCAAAAAGTTTAATGTTTAAAAATTTAGTAAATTTAAAAATAAAAAAAATACTTGCTAAAAAAAAATTTTTTGCTATACTAAAAAAGAACCTAAACTAAGGTTCAAAAAATCCTCAATAGCTCCAAATAACTTCTAAACAACTTTCATACAACTTCCAAACAAAGTTATTACAGCATTGATAAAAAACAAAAAATTAAATAACCATAATACTATTCCTCAGTAGCTCAATGGCGGAGCAACCGGCTGTTAACCGGTAGGTTGTTGGTTCGAGTCCAACCTGGGGAGTTTTTTAGTACAAGATAGACCTTTGGCAAATATGTCAAAGGGTTTTTTGTACTCATAGCTTAGGTTTTCGCCATCTACTAAAAAGTTCTGAAGTACAGAATTTATAAGTTCTTGTTTTTCTGAATTGTCAGCAAATTTATAAAGTGTTCCGACTTCTGAACAAATTTTTATAAATCTTGCTCCAAGTTCTATAAAATTATTATTTGTGTTTTCATAAGCCGTTATATTACCGTTTATCATTGCTAAATCATTCATCCATTGATTATGTTTAGCCAACCAATAATCTTCTGTTATTTTGCCGTCTAACTTGTCTAAATAAATATTATCAATTCTATCTTGCAACTTGTTCTTTTGAGAATATAAACTATTTAAGCGTTCTTTTGTATATTTTTGCTCATCCTTAAAGCTCTCAACAAGCATTTTATTAATCCAAGTCTTATGTTCATCTGTTATTTTAATTTTGTCTAATGCCTGAATAATTTGCTTTTCAATATTTTCTTCTTTTATATATTTGTGTTGTTGCTCGCAAGTTCCTTTTCCACCTGTGCAGCTATAATAAATATATTTGCCCTTTTTAATTTCACCGCTAATTGTACATCCGCATTTTGCACATTTTAACATGCCAGCAAATAAAAAGTTCTTTGGAATTACATGTTTTGGTTTGCTGTCTTTTCTAAAGGCTATTTGAGCATTGTCAAACATTTGTTTTGTTATAAGTGGTTCGTGTTTTCCTTGATATAATTCATTTTTAAACTGAATCATGCCATAATAAAACGGATTTTTTAAAATATGTTCAAGCTGTGATTTTGCAATTTTAGGATGATTGTCTTTATATACAAAACCCTCGTCATAAAGTCTTTTGGTTAATGCTCTTATAGATATATTGTTTTGTGAATACAACTCAAAAGCCCTTAAAACAAGTGGTGATGTTGCTTCATCAACTACGCATTCACGCCTATTAGATTTTTTATAACCATAAGCGGCTTTTCCGTTGATATAACCATCTTTTGCTTTTTGCAACAGTCCTTTTTTAACTTCTTCCCCTAAATTTTGAACATATTGCCTTGCCATGCCTACTTTAATTAAGTGCATAAACTTTTCGCTTGAATGAGATTGAGGAGTTAATACAACGCCTTCTTTTACAAAATGAATATCCAAGGGCAAATTGTCAACTGTTACATAATCAGGCAAGTTTCTATAAAGGCGGTCTGTTTTTTCAACAAGGATAGTATGACAATCTTTAGAATTTTTAAGGTATTTCAACATTTCATTAAAGTTTGTTCTGCCTGTGCATTTTGCAGTTTCAACATCTTCAAATTCTTTTGAAATATACATCCCTTTAGAATTAGCATAGTTTCTTAATAGTTCAAGCTGTGCTGGAATTGAAAAGCCTTCTCGTTCTTGTTCTTTGCTTGATACTCTTGCATAAATAACAACTTTAACAGAATGTATACTATTTTTAGCCATTTTCAATTCCCTTTAAAATGCGCTCTAAATCAGCCCTTTTATAAAGTCTATACTTATTTAAAGGGTGTCTGTGGGGCTTTAGCTTCCCTGCCTTATCCCACCGCCTCAAAGTAGTTTTATCAACTCCTAAGAGTTCTGCTGCTTCTTTAATTGTTACATAGTCTTTGATGTTCATCTTATAAGTTTATAACAATATGAAACATTATGCAAGTATGTACAAATAAACATCAAAGTTTTAAATATGATATTCGTCTATATCCTTTTCTTTACCATTAAAGCGAACCACTATCTTTGGCATTTGTACATTTGTTTCATCAAATTGCACTGCTTTTCTTCTTGGATATAGATAAGGCAGCAAATCAAGGTTTATTTTAATTCTTGTATCAAGTGGAGTAGTTTCATCTTGAACTATCCTTAAAAGTGATTCTAAGGGGTCATAATTGCCTAAATTTTCAACAAAATCAAGAGTTCTCTTGTTTGGAGTCCCCTTTTTCCTTCCGCCTGTTTTTGTGCCGTCTTTTGCCATATCTTTATTATATCAAATTTTCAAGGTTTATCTACTTTAGATAAAAATTAACAATCGTTCTAGTTTTAACATATAATACAAAGGTTTTTATAGTATTATTTGTTATTATTTTCAAATGTCTTTGGATATATGTTTATTGAGTTTAAATTTTTGACTATATCTTCAATAATTTCATTCTTGCGATTATAAAAATCACTTCCCCATATCCTATATATAGTCCAGCCCATACGCTCTAACTGTTTTTGTCTTAGGCTGTCCTCAAGCCATTTTTCTGGTGGATGATATTTATCGCCATCACATTCAATTCCAAATTTTTGATTTGTACCTTCGACAACCAAATCAATCTTATAAGGTCCAACTTGAACTTGTGGGGTTAAAATATAACCTTTATTTACCAAAGAATTATAAACAACTTCCTCAAAATCGGAATCAAATAATAATTTGTCCTTTTGCCTCTTATCTTCAATTTGACCGCTATTAATAAATTCAAGAAGCTTATACCTTAAACAGTTTGTATTTGATATTTCTTCTAATTTAATTGAGTGAGCTAATATTACCTTGTCTTTTGCTCGACTTAGTGCAACATTAAATCTTTGAATATACATATCTTGAGTTAATGCAATATATTTTTTTAAATCATTAGGGCTTACAACCATTGATAAAATCATTATATCTCTTTCATCCCCTTGAAATATTGCAGCATCACCTATTCTTATTTTGCGTTCTATTTGTTCATCCGCTGAGATATAATTACTTAAAATGCTCTGAATATATCTTGCTTGGTCAAATCCTGTTAGGGAAATTATACCAATACTTTTATTATTGTATTTTTCATCATTGACGATTGCTTCAATTTTTTTACAAATTTTTATTGCTTCATTGTCGTTTATATCGCAATTATCTCGCCTTCTTCCATTTTGCACATAAAGGCTTTCTAATGCTGGCGTTAATTTGTCTTGTGGTGATACATATCTTAGGGGTACTATCTCGCCATTATAGCATAAATCATTACTAAACCTGATTATTTCAGGCAAACATCTAAAATGTTCTTTGAGCATTAAAACATTGCTTCCGCCTAAAGTTGCTTTTGCAATATCATAGATACTTGTTTTTAAATCGAAATATTTTCCTAATGGTATGTCTGATAAGTATTCTTGAATTTTATTTTGTATTTGCGTATCATCTGCGCCAACGCTTATAGGGCTTACTTGTTTTGGGTCGCCTACGATAATAACTTTTTTACCTCTTGCTAATGATAAAAATGCTCTAATATCACTTTGACTTGCTTCATCAATTATAACTACATCAAAAATTCCAATTTCAGAAGGGATAGTTTCTGATACTTTATAATTGGGCATAATCCAAACCGGAATTGCATTTTTTGCCTGCTGCATTGAATGTTGTACCTGCATTCTCCTTTTTTGAGCATTCTTTCCTGTTCCCTTTCCAAGTTTTCTTAAACCTAATTCCCATTCTTCCAAAGCTCTTAATTTTTTTTGAGTAACATTTGCTTTAATGTTTTTTATTGTGGTTTTTAAAATTAATTTTTCTTTTTTCTCTCTTAATTTTTGTCCTAAAGTTGTTAATTTATTCTCTAAATTGTTTAGATTAATGGCTAAGTTATTTATTTTGGAAATATAAGCATATAGAGCATTAAATTCAAAACTTTCTTGCCACCATTCAGGATAAAAATCACTATTTTCATTTTCTAAAATACAATTTGCCCAAATGGGACAAGAATTTTTAAGCTTATCAAATAATTTTAAATATTCATTATAATCATCTTCCAAAGTTTCAAGTTCATATAATCTGTTATAAAACTTATTCCATTGTAATATAGCCTCTTTTGGATTTTTATAAATCAGTTCTAATGCTTCATAAAGTTGAGAACTTAAATAATAATTGTTCAAGTGGTTTGATAATGTTAATTTTAATTCTTCTTCTTTTGTTTTTGATGATATATATTTATCTTTATTTAGCTTGTATTTTATTGACTGCAATAAATTTTCTGCCGAATATTGCTTTAATATAAAATCCGCATTTTCAATAAATTTTTCGGATATTTTTTTAATATCTTCATTATAACTGTTATATTTTAATACCGCACCCAATTCTTGCACCAGTTGAAAAATATTATTAAAACTATCCTCATTGTAGTAGTATTCATTAAAAAATATATTTTGTTCAATACTTGTATTTGCAATCTCTAAGTCTGAAATAGGTAATTTATAGCGTTTTGCAAGTTTATTCCAATTTAGAGCAAGGTTTTCTGTTGCTTCAATTATTTCAATGTGCCTTTTTATATTTTGCCAATCTTCATAATTTTGAGGATTTTTGCTATCAATAAAGGTGTTTTTTAGCGTTAATTTCTCTTTTGTAGGAGATATTAGCATATTCAAAAGACTATAAACATTTTTACCATTCAATGTTTTTCTTATTTGTTTATTAATAAACTCTTGAAATTGAATAAGGTTAAAAGGTGTTTTTGTTTCTATTTTTGAAAAAATATCATATTCATCAAGCAGCTTTTTTATTTTGCTTATATATTCTTGTAGAATAGCGTTTACTTCAATTATTCTATTATTTTCGGTTTCATTTTCTATTATTTTTATAAGATTTTTTTGCCATTCGTGTTTTATTAGTTTATCATTTTCTATTTTTGATGATAATAATTTTATATATTCAAGCACTTGCGCATTTTGCACATTTTTAATAATTAAATCAGGAATGCAATTATTTATTCGCTCATCCAGCTCCTGAATTTTAAGAATATTATCTGTTAGAACTTCAAAATCTTTTGTATCAATAAGTAGATTTGTTGAAATTCTTTTTAATTTAAGGTCGTCTGTATCGTTTTTTAATTTCAAATGCAAATCTATAAGTCTTTTTAATTCATTTTCATCAATCGGAATTATTGGTTTTATGGTTGTAACTCCGTCTATGTTTTCACTCTTTGTAAATTCAATGCTATCTTGAAGCCAGCTGTGCCTATCTTTAATTTTGTTTAATTTTTGACACAATTCAATGGGCAAATATGCTTTATTATTGTAGTTGATTCTATTTAATTGAGATTTTACAACAAATTTAATTTTATTTTGAGTTTCTATTAATTCATTTTTTGTATCATCTAATGACTGATTAATTTCTTCAATTTCATTTTCTAAATGGCTTGTTGAATCTGTGATAGCTTGATTAATACCCAAAAACGCTTCTTCCATTTTTCTTTTACCGTCTGGAATGTTTGATAATATCGGAATGCAAAACTTTCTTAAATCTTTTGGTATTTTATTTAATAAGACATCTAGTGCTTGGTCTTTTTGGCTTGTTACTAAAACTCTTTTACCTTTTGCTAAAAAATGTGATATTAAATTTGCAATGGTATGACTTTTTCCTGTTCCGGGTGGTCCTAAAACGATAACATTGTTTTGTCTTTCAATTTTATTTAAAATATTAACCTGTTCTTCATTAAAAGGAAGCGGAAATAGTATTTCCTTATTTTGTAGAATTTCTGTTTCATTATATGCAACATTTTCAAAGTTTTCGGGAATATCTTGAGGGTCATCAAGAAAAGCTGCAAGTGAACTGTTTTGAATATTATCATTATTCTCAATAATTTGTATATAATTTTCCAAGTCCTTTAATTCAGCATTTTGTCTTCTTTTACGATAAAAAATACCCCATGTATCATATAACTTTAAATTTTCATCAATTTTTATTGGTAAGTTTTGTTCATCTTCTATTATTTCACTATTAACAATGTTGCCATCAATAGGATCTACAAAATTATTTAAAACATTTGTAAAAAATGGCATATATGTTTTTTTATCAGTAATATCATATTCCAGATTTTCAAAATTATTTTTTATTTCAGAAAGTTTAGCAGTGTATTCTTGTATTACTAAATCTTCTAAGGTGAAGGGCTTATCTTCAACTGGTTCAATCAGCAATCTTTTCTTTGTTGCGCTATAAGTAACATTTAATTCTACTGTGATAAGCGGATAATTAATTGTATTGGTTTTAAGTTGATTTGCAACCTTTTTATAAGTTTGCCACGCTATAATGCCATGTCCAAGTACAAATTCAAAGCTTTCATCCCTTTGACTTTGCAATGAATAAAGTTCTCTAAAAAGATTTTCTACTTTTAATTTTTCTAAATTATCCGAATTCCATTTTTGAAGAGCAGGTAAAAAATCATTCCAAACCTGTTTGCATTCATCAGTAGCTTCAATAGATAATTCAGGATTGTGCGGATAGCCTTGGACATATCCTTCTAATATTTTTGGATATTTTGGTGGGGCTTCAATATTAGGATATTTAATTATCAAAAATTCCTTTTGAGTGGGATTATCAAAAATAGTCTTAATATATTCACTTTCAATAAAATCATTTTTAAATTTTTTTAATGGCAATTTGCTTAAATTAGTATTAACTTTTAGATTGGACTCTAAAACAGATTTAATATATTTGAATAAACTTGAAGCACGATTTTTAATCTGATTTGTCATTGCAGAAAATAGCCTTACTTTCCTAATAGTATCAATAATAATAAAATTATAATTATCCAAGCCCACCAAGGAGTGCTTAAAAAAATAGCTTCCCCCAATATTACCAGCAAAAATCTTATTGGTTCACATCGCAATAAAATAATTGCAAATATAGCAAGTATAACTACTAATATTAGCATTTTATTTCCTAGATACAATGCTTTCGCAATTTGTAATTATTTCAGAAATATCATTCATAGCAAAAATATAGCATAAACGTTTTACTTATCAAGGTAATATTTGCACCGCTGTTTAGGATAGAGAAACACACCTCAATAAGTCATAATTATTGATTATGGAAAGAAATTTTAAAAAATCATTTGGTGCAAGAGTGCGCTATTTAAGAAAATTAGCAGGGTTAAGCCAAGAACAGCTTGCCGAGCTTGTGGGGATTGAGTATCAGTCTATAAGTAGAATTGAAACGGGGTTATATTTTACAACCTTTGATAAATTACAAAAAATTGCAAGTGCACTTGATTTATCTATGAAGGATTTATTTGATTTTCCCGAAAGTGAGCCATCAAAAGAAGAATTAATAGGAGCTATTACAAAAAATATAAATTCATTTGATAGAGAAGATTTAGAGAATATAAACAAAATGATAAATCTTTACTTAGAGTTCAAGAAGTAAAGATTTTAAGGTTTAATTTAGCCAATTCTAATTATTTCATAAGTTCCCTAAGTTCAAAAAGTCCATCCATAATTGAAGTCGCTGATTTTGTCTCTTGTAGAGGGCGGCCGTCCGTTGTATCTCTAAAAAATTCTAAAAATTTTATAATCTGCCCCAAAGCTGCGTTGTCTAGTGTTGCTTTAACAGTTACTAGCTGTACGAGTGCTTCTAACATATTAGCATTTTCAGGCATGGTAATCCCTGCCTTATTTAAGGCTTCCTGTATCGGTTTTGTTGGCGGTGAGCTTAATATAAGGTCAAGAGCTTGTTTTATGCTTGCTTTTTCTCTGCGCATTTGAGCAGTTTTTAATCCACCCTTACGGTCTCTTTTCTTTGCTTCCTCTTTGCTTAGCCCACCTTTTTGTATTGGTTTTAAGTTTTTTAAACTATTTTCGATCTGCAATTTTTTATTTCTCCTATATATCTGTTGCTGTCATAGCATTCAAGAGATTTGCAAAAATTATGTTTATTTGTCTTGCATAACCATCCGTCTTGCTTTTTACCCAAGAAAATGATGTGTAAACCCTTGCCGCTTTTGCTTTTTTCTATATAGCTACCCTCAAAAAGAGTAATAATTTCTTTTACTTCATCTGAATAATTGCCGTTATTGCCTATACAGTCGTCAATATCTATCGTGCAGATATTGTCTATTGTGCATTCGCCCATAATTATCAACCTGTTCTTTTCCTGTACCTAATTTTTGCGTATCATCAAAATCGACTTTATCGATTATGCCTAAAATATTCTCATTTGCTTCAGCAATTTTTGCTAAAACATTTTTGTTTATAAGCTCTCCAATATTAGATTTGCCTTTAAATTTCACCATGTCATCAAAACTTGCGCCTTTGGGGACATCAACAAGAAAATTATTAAAAGAAGAAGCGCAGCAGATATATAGAAAAGACTTTGAAAAACACATTGCACTAGCGAGTTTAATTTATAATATTGGTCCAGGTGCGTTTAGGGGTTCCGCTCTTTATAAAAAATTACAAGCAGGTGATAGAAAGAGCAGCTGATAAATTTGAGGATTGGATAAAAATAATTTTTAAAACCCAATTTTATTTTTTACATAGCGCCCTGCATATAACTTCATCACTGCCGCTGCAGGTAGCTGCGACGTTATAGTTGTTTACTTCATCAAATAGCAATGTACCATTCTTGCTGTAATATTTAAAATGTGCCATATGTATCGCCCAAACATCACAAGATACTTAGTATTTTGTAAGATAGTAATATAAATTGGTATGCCCTCAATTTTATCTCGTTGTGATTCGTCTTCTAGTGCATCATAATACTTAAACCATGCAGATGCACCATCAATAATTTTTGTTATTGAACTTTTTCAATAGAAATATAATCGTTTATTTTAGTCCATTGTCTGTCTTTATCTTGTGCGCTTGCAATTAATCCTAGTAAAAATATGCAGATAAAAATAATTTTTTTCATAAAAAATATTATATAATAAACTTAAGTAATATTTTAATGGGTGAAGGTAATGTTTGAAACACTTAGAAGTTTTCTTAAGACTGATTTTGAAAAAGAGCTTTTTAATGAAGCTTTTAAGAACTTGAACAATAAAGAAAGCAAAATTAGACACTGCAATTTTGCCTATGCTCTTCGTTCTTTAATTGACTGCATTTTTGATGAGCGCATATCAGAAGAGAATATTAAAAACGCTCCCTGGTACAAAAAAGAATCCAATGAACGAGATATTACAAGAAGACAAAGGTATAAGTACTTTATTCAAGGTGATGCAGATGATTATTTTATTAATGAAATAATTAAGTTTGATAGTATTGATAAAATATCTAATAAATTTAATAAAGCTATACATAAGCTTTCAAAATATACTCATATTACTTCTAAAACTTTTAATATTTCAGATAGTGAGATAAATTTATTCATAGAAAACATTGATAGAGTGAGCGCAGGTTTTTTTGATAGCATCGTTTCTATTAAAGCTAAGCTTATAGAAAAATTGGAGTTATGGCTTTATGAATCGATTAATGACACTTTTATATCAACAACAATTCAAGAAATCGATGAGCGGTGTACTCATTATTCAATTGATTATATTGATGTTAATAGTATTGAAATTCTAAATAAGGATGATTCTTCTTATTTTTTCGATATTTCGACTCCTTTTGAAATTGAAGCAGAAGGTGATATTGAAGTTGAGCACCAATTTGGCTCAGATGGTGACTGCAGAAGGGGGGATGGTTTAAGGTTTAATAAAAGTTATCCTTATAAGGTAAGATTTAGAATTACAATCCCTTCAATAAGAGAAATTATAGGAGATGAAAAAGAATATGATAGTTTAGCAAATTATAGCGAAAAACAAAAAAACAAGCTAGATAAGCTTTTTATGGATGAATTCTATAGAAATGTTGAATTGATTGATTACAAAGTGCAGACTTTTAATTATCATTAGTATAATGTTTATATACAATTTCTGAAATTGTGCTTATTGTTCCGGCATTTATATTATCATCAGGTTTTGAATCTTTTATAAAAACTGCAATGTAGTAAATTTTTCCATTAGGAAGAACAATATAGCCCGCATCGTTATCTGCAATTTTAAGACCTTTAGAATTAATAGAACCGCTTCCTGTTTTATGATAGAGGGTTATATTAGAAGGAAGTCCTTTTTTAAGTTTGTCTTTTCCTGTTTCAGTCTGTGCTAAGGTTTTATCAAGAAAATCTTTAGAAGTATCAGATAAAAAACTGCTTTCTTTAATAAACTTCATAGCTTTGACTACATCTATAGGATATGCTTTATTTAAATATTGTTTTGAAATATCTTTGTTCATTGTTTTTTCGTTAACTAAAATCTCAATATTATTAAAACCTAAATCATAAACAAATTCTTGAAGAGATTCTATTCCTCCTGTATATTCAATTAGAATATCACAGGCATTATTATCGCTTTTTATAATCATATATCTTAATAATTCAGCTATGGTTATTTCTATAGGGAAATTTGAATATTTTTTCAATAAAGGACTGTGGGTGTTTTTATCAATCAAGTTTTCTTTGATTGTAATTTTTTCGCTCAGTGGAATTTGTTGATCTTCAAGCTGTTTTAATACTTTTATTGCAACAAAATATTTAAAAACACTCATAAGAGGATACTTTTCGTTGTTTATTGTTACAATCTCATTATCTTTTATAACAGATACTCCGATATTTGTATTGTCACCTATAAAAGCTGCAAGTTTAAATTCTAAACTATTATAGTAAGAAATGATATTAAAAATGAACAATAAAATGATTCCCAGTATAAAAATATAGGCAATATTTTTCCTTGGGTTTATAAATTTTTCTATCAATTTTAAATTCCAAATTATATAATAAAAGAATTATACAAAAAGCTGTAATAAAACTCAACCAGTAGGGAAATTTTAAGAGTTAAGCTTAAATTATGGACTTTCATTAGGGCTTGTTTTATAATTAATTGCAGGAATTAAGATATTAGGAGGCGGTTTTAATGAAAAAAGTATTTGCATTATTTGTTTTGTGTTCATTGTGTTTTTTTAATGCATCTGCAATTGCAAAAGGAACACGAGGAACCGATAGGGGTGTATCTGGAAGAAGTGTTGGCGCTGCCGCTTGTTCTTTGATTATCTGGCCTGGTATTGGACAAGCAATCAACAAACAAACACCTGAAAAAGATGTTGCCCACGCGCTTTTGGGATTAACCGGTGTATTTAGAATTTGGTCTTTCTATGATGCTCTTGTAGATAGAGACGGCGGGGTTTGGCATAATAGAATATAATTTAGCTTTAAAATAATTATACATAAACTTTGCACTTCTTATGGACAATTACAATCTTTAAGTGCCTTTATTTCCATATCTTTAAGCTCAAATATTTCGCTTATATCCGGTAATTCGTTTTGTGTGCAATAATTTTTGTATTCTCTTGCTATATTATCAAATATTCTTTGTGCAATAGAATAAAGTATTATTGTATATTTGCATTCATTTATGTCTGATAATTGTCCATTTATTTGTTGCATTGAATCCTGCCTGTTCTTGTATGATTTATATTTGCTTGAATAGTTTTCTTCTTCAAGAATTTTTTCAATTGCAAAATGATGCATCTGTATATATTCTTCTTGTATTTGCAGTTCCTCCTCCATTACTTGATATCTTTCTTCAAGCCAATCCAGTGTTCGTTTGCTTGGAGGCTGTTCGAATATTTTTTCCAGCATCCAGGGATAAAAATCCATCAATTTGTATAATTTTTCTTTTTCGTCTTCATTAATACCAGTGGATTTATTTTTCATAATTTTTGTTTTTGGCATTTGATGATAATAAGTTTCTTTTATATTATCCTTTTGTGAAAAATCAAAATTATTCTGAGTGGTTTTTGCTCTTTGATCTTTCTGTATATAGGGAGTGTAGTTTATATTATTAATTTTTAACATTGTTCTTAATTCCTTTTATGTCGTTTGTCTGTTTTTTATTATAAATGAAAAAATTTGAGAAAAAAGTATTGAGCTTTTATTGTTTAAGAATATTAAATTGTCCAAATTGAAGAATTTGTAACTAAATTAAAGTTGATTCCAGGGCAGTTAATTGCATAAAAACTGTTTGAAAATAAAGAGATTCTGAATTAATTAATTTTTTCAAAATGCATACCAAAGTTTTGTTTGAATAAATCATCTACTTGTCTTGAATAATTATTCCCATCCAGTTTTCCTGCAATGTATTCAGCTGTAAATTCGTAAAAATTCTTACAGGATCTTTCGCTAACCTCTCTTAATATCGGGATTTGCTCTGGTGTTGGAATTATATATTCACTTACAAAATTTAATATAGGGTTTTCTATAGCATGTAAACAATGAGCAAATTCATGTAAAAATGCATGTTTTGCGCTATCTGTTGAATGGGGTCTGTAATAGTTTTCACTAGCTTCTTGCAGTTCATAGTTTTCCCAATCATAATCAGTGTTGAGGTATATGGTTGCGTTTTTAAAGTCGACAAGTTTTTCTTTTTGTTTAAAGCTAAATTCAAGAAGTTCATTTATAGTATTGCATCGAAAATTTTTATAAGCATCACTGTATTTAAATTTTATATTCGAACTTGCGATATCTGTTTTATTGCCGAATTTTTTATAGTCAATTCTTAATCCTTCAAAAAGTTTTTTGCCTTTGTTTTGATAATTAAGCTTTTTGTAATCATCAAGCGCTTCTTTTGTTAGGTATGCAAGATTTAAGCTTGGAAAATTAGCATCAATTCCATATTCTTTTAAAAAATAATCCTTAGCTTCATCAAGAGTATTAAATTCAATTTTTTCTATACCCTCCTCTTCTTTATTAAGGGTTAGTTTTGTAGTTTCTTCTCCATTATCAAAAACTTTTGTTACACTATAAACAGGCTCTTTTTGATACATTGGTTTTTTATTTTTTAATACAAAAAATAATTCTCCATTGCAGTAGATAATGGATTTTTCAACGTTTTCGTTTTTTATTGAATAATAACCTCTATTGGATAGCATAGAACCATCCTTGAATTTGTGATCGCCAAAATCATAGATAATGTCTTTAGAACTTGCATTATCGTACTCATAGGTTTTGTACTTAGAGCCATTTTTATAAGAGGAAGTTATTCTTCCTTTATCATCATAGTTTAGCTCCCAATTGTTTCCTTTTTTATCTTTGTATATTTTTCCTAAAAAGTTGTTTTTCGTATAGAAGTTGTTAATTTTCATTGTTTTTTCCTTATTTTAATTAATTAAAAACTTCTAAATAAAAAAACTTGCAAACTAATCTAAAAACAAAGAAGGTTCTTCTTTTTTAAACATTTTAACTTTTGTTTCAACAAGCTGATTAGCATTGTCATCAAATGCTTTACAATATTGTTGTTTTGTAAATTTAGAATTGTCTTTTTTTATTCCTTCATAGTTTTTTAAATGCGTGTTTTCAAACTCCATTAATCCTTCCTGCTGAACATTATCCAATTCTTTTTTAACTTCAGGATTAATTTTTGCAAATAGTAAGTTCATATTATCAATTGTTTTTTTGAATGTTTGATTGAACAAATTGAGATATTTGTTAGGAACATATCCTGCGGTTTTGCAAAAGTTCTCTAAAGACGTTGCGCTTGAGGAGACAAATCCGTATAGGAACATTGCATTTTCAACCGTTTTTACTTCTTCTTTAGTATATTTTTTGTAAGTTGTATCGACTTCTCGTAAATTTGAAGCAGTTTGAGGAATAACTCTTTTTAAGTCTCCAGGGTGTTTTTTTAAGTGATTAACAAGCTGTAATCGATAGTTAATTTCTCCTTGATCTGCTCCTAGTTTTTGTGCGGCTTTAAAATCAGCCAAGGCGCCGTCAAAGTCTTTTGTCATTAGTCTTACATTACCCCTGTTAATATATGCTGCAGGGAAATTTGAGTCAATTTCAATTGCCTTGTTGAAGTCAGCAAGAGCGTTTTTATAATCCCCTGTAACAACATAAAGGTTTGCTCTTCCTATATAAGGAGTGTTGTAGTTTTGGTTGAGCTCAATTGCCTTATTGTAGTCAGCAAGAGCGTTTTTATAATCCCCTATTCTTTTATAGGAATTTGCTCTGTTGTTGTAAAGATTTTCCAGCTCAGGATAAAGTACAATACAAGCATTGGTTAGTTCAATATGACCTCTGAAGTCACCTTTGTTTATATATGCCGCACTTTGTTCTTTATATTTTTTAAAATTACACTTAACATCCCCTGCTAAAGCTATATTAGAAACTAAGGCAAAACTTAACGCCAACAAAGCAATCTTTTTCATTTTAAACTCCCTATACTATTCTTAAAATTATTATATAATAAACAAAAAATTAATAGCAATTTTTATTCTTTTGTGGTTTTATATAAATAAAAATTTTAAGGAGCTTAATAATGAATATATCTAATGTTTCACCAGTAAAATTCCAGGGTGTTTATTTAAATCCAAGAGCTGAGGACACAGTTAATGATTGGGTTAATATTGACAATAGAAGATTAACTAAAGACGTTTTTGAGCTTAAAAAAGCAACAGATGCTTATAAAACAGATGTTGTTATCCTGCCTGGAGGAAATGGGGAATGTGGAGCTCAAGTTATTGAAGTAGAAGATGTTTGTGATGGTAACAACTATAGAGTTGTTGATTATTTATCGGAAGAGGATAAACTTCCAGACGCACTTGAAAAAGCACTAAAGAAGCTCAATAACAAGTATGAAGTAAAAGATAAACCTACAAGACAAAGATTCCCAGGAAGAGCTAATCCAGGAATTAATACAATGGCATAAAAATTGATTCTTTATAATTTATAAAAAACCCGTTGATAAACTTTATCAGCGGGTTTTATCATGAACTTATCTTTATATGGCTTATAAGCTTTGTTCTCTATTTTTACCAAGAAGGATATCGAGTCCTAAAGTTAGCGCTATACCGTTTCTTCCTCCGTTTCTAATTACGGTCTGGAAGTATCCGTTTAAAGTTTCATGGAAAGTTCTTTGAATACCAAGACCGTATTCAATGTATGGTTTTGTTGAAAGTTCAGGAAGTGCAACATTAGCTGCGCTAAAGTTAGTTTTATCAATAATATTCCATCTCATAGCAACGTTAATATAAGGCTGCCAGCCGTTTTTGGTGTTTGCAAATAATCTAACACCAGGCGCTATTTGAATAGCATGCAATGGATCAGCAGAAATTTTTACTCCTGCTGCGTTTGTGTAATCAAAAGCATTGATAAAGCTATAGGAAATTAAGAAATTGGGCTGGATTACAAATTTACCTTCCTTGAATTCTAAATTATATCCTGATTTAGATGCAACCCCTGACATTAACATTGGGAAATCTTCATTTCCAAACATATTAGATGCTTGTACTACGCTTGCTCCAACGTTTGCAGTTAGTGCACTAAAGAAGTTGTTTTTGTATAATGAGCCGCTTAACCCAAGAGTTCCGCCGTTTTGATACAAGCTGTTCCCGCTAAAAGTTTGATGAGAACCGCTATAGCCAATATAGCCTCCAAGCTGAGCTTTTTTGCCATTCTTAAGGTCAAAAACGCGGCTTTGTGTTCCCATATAAGAGCCATACATAATGTTATCGACATCGACCCCGCCTTTTAATCCGACTTTTTCAAAGGATGTGTAGGGTCTAAACCAGGCTGCTTCTTCGTTTTCAAAATGGAAAGCCCTTAACCTCTTTGCTTCTTCATCTTTAATAGCGTATCTGTTTTTTAAATCAGACATTTGTCTAACTATCTTAGGAGCCATCATTTTTGAAACTATATTAGAAAAAGCCTGATCATATGAATTTAATTGAGTGTAATACCCAGCTTGTGTAGCAACAGCTCCTGTCATAACAGCCGGGTTAATTTGCTCAATTGTCGGTTTTGAACTTCCGCCCGGGTTAATGATAGGATCAATACCGCCTGTTCTTGTGAAACTGAGTTCTTGTTTTTCTTCATCTAGTTCAACATCATATTTATAAATTTTACCTAAAGCAGTTTTAGCACCGTCTTCAAGGGTTATAATATCCATTAAATCATCATATTCGCTCAAGCTGATACCTGTTGTTTGAGCTGTTGCATCTGCAATTACGTTTATTTTTTGAATATTAATTTTGGCATCATTTTTAACTTGAATAGAGTTTGCACTAAAGCTGTCAATTTCTCCTTTTTGTAAATCTGCATCCAATGCAAGATTCAGGTTTGCTTCAAGATTGAAATTGCCAAGATAATGGTTTTGAATTACACCATTAGCAAGATTCAAAGTTGCAGGATTGTAAACATTAAAAGCATTTATAGCATTGAAGAATTTTCCCTGAGGACCAAGTTCAACTGTTCCTCCGTAAATATTGACATCACCTACAAACCCTGTCATATCAGCATTAAAGACAATTGTTCCTTGTGTAGGTGCGTCAATTGGAATCTTGTTATCACCTGATTTATAGGTTGACTCTCTATTTTCCCATTCGCCCTGCTGGTTGATTTGGATTTTAGGATATACCCCATAGGTGTGTTTATCGGAAGATGCAATTGCATCATTAAAGATAATCTTTTTTCCCTCAGCAGCATTTAAATTGATTCTTCCTTTAATAGTATAAATTGCATTGGAAACCAAAGAATTGATATTTGAACCTGCTTTATTGCCTGAAAAAACTACATCTTTATTCTTAGCAATAATATTAACCTGTCCTTCGTTGTTGAAAATCGCACCGCCTGAAGCAGCTTGTCCTATTGCAGTGTTGTTTTCAAATGTTGTATCAACAAAAGTTGAAATCGCGTCTTGTTCGTTATAGACAGCTCCTCCTCCAAATAGCTTTTCTGAACTGCTTGAAGCGGTTGATACAGAGTTGTTTGTAAAGCTGGAATCTTCAACATTTAAAACATTGTAGTTGTTGTTATAAATCGCTCCACCAGCGGCACCTAGTTCCATACCAGACATGTCTTCGTCTGCAGTTGAATTGGCCTGATTGTTGTTGAAGGTAGAATTGTAGATATTTAAGTGCTTGGTGCTTGGATAACCTGTTGCAGATTTATTTGCAATAGCCCCGCCCATTGAATAGTTATTGGAGTCAACTTTGTTTGATTCAAAAACCGAATTTCTAATTGTTACTGTACCGTTTGAGCTTGCTGCTTGATAAATCGCTCCGCCTGCTGTATCTGTAAAGTATTGTGAAGGTACAAGTGAAGTATCGGCTTGATTATCTATTGAGTTTCCTTCAAAAATTGAATTTTCAATTGTTACATCACTCGAGGAAGTATAAACACCCCCGCCATAAGCTGTTGTTGCATTTTTAGAGGTTATTGAATTGTTTTTAAATACAACATTTTTAAGTTTTGATATTGCATTTGAAGAACTTCCCTGCATGAAAGCTCCACCCATAACATTTGAATTTTTAGTTGCATTTGCAGCATCTAAGTTTGCACTGTTTGAAATAAAATGTACATTTTCTAAATTGGAACTGTTAGCAAGGTATAATGCACCTGCGGATGCATTTTTACTTGTAGCATTAACTGAATTATTTTCAAAAACCACATTTTTTAAATCATGGCTATTTAAGACAAACCCGTTATCAACACTGTAGTAATCTCCATATATTGCACCACCCTTGGCACTTGTTCCTGTTACGGTATTAAAACCAAAGTAGCTGTTTTTAATATCCACTGCGCCTGATGAGTTAAATATTGCACCGCCTTGAATAAAGCTGCTTGTTGCTGTTCCTGCATTGACAGTGTTTTTTGTAAAGTAGCTGTCAAGAATAGTCAGTTTGCCGTTTTTCTGCTGCGCCCAGATGGCACCGCCCTGAGCAGTGTTATTATTGGATAGATGATTGCCTGTAAAATAGCTTCCAATAATTTTTGTTTCAACACCTGCTGCTTTATCATTGTTGAGTACTTTAATAGCGCCGCCGTATTGAGCATTTGTAGTTCCAGGGGTATTGTCTTTAATTACTGAATCTGTAATATTGACATTTGTTCTTGAGTTGATAAAAGTACCGCTTTGGTTGTTGTTGTCAAAATTGTGGGCTGAGCCTGTATCTTTGATTTCATAGCGCACAAGTTCTCCCTGCTCATTGAATTTTACAACAGTATCTGCTGAATTTTCTGTGGGCGCTGTCAAATTAAAGCCACCGACTTGATTAACATCAATTGAATAATTAACATTTTGATCCTGCTGGGTAATACCCCTGCCGCCAGATCCGTCGATTGAATGCCCGTTTCCATTAATTGTTACCTGACTTGTAACTACACCTGGATACGGGTTAGGTTTAATGTCTTTATCAAGGTTTAGCTCGCCTTTGAGCTCAACGGCTCCATAGGCAAAATTTGAAAGAAAACATACCAAGGTTAAAGACAATAACATTGAATTTAATTTAAACATAATATTTTCTACTTCCTGTTTGTATTTTTGGTGCTATATAATCTTAACTTAATTTTTATAATAACAATAACAAAGAAAAGTTGCAAACAGAATTTTATTAATTATGTTTAAAAATTAATAAAAACTTGCCTTTCAACCTGTTTTGTTTCTTTTTTTGTTTTGTATAAATATACTATAAATAGACTAGCTGGAGTGATAATTAAAAAAATATGCCTCTATTAAAGGCATATTTTTGTTTTATTATTCTAATAATTTAAACTACTTTCCTTCGTTTAAAACCCCATAAATTGCATCCCAGGCTGATAATCCGCCTCTGGTTTTGAATTTTGAAATTTGAGCTACACTGTATTTTCTGTATTTTTTAACTTCCTTAAGAGACTTTGAAGCAAGCTTTTTGTTGTTTTTTCTGCTATCTAGAACACTTTGTGCATAAGTTAGAAAATTTTTGTATTCATTGCAGCTATAGCCTGCTTTTAGCTTTTGAGGATATGCATAAGCTGTATAATCATAGATATTCATTGCCCTATCGGCATTAGCTGGTTTTGCAAGAAGCGCACCCCAGGTTGTTTGAGTTTGTCTTGTCAAAACAACAATTGATGCTAAGGGATTGTAGTTAGCATTTGCCATTAAATTGATGCTTATAACATCTGCTTCTTTGTCTTCTTTTGTCTGGGTGTAGTTTTCAACTAAAGAACCCGTAACATCGTTTTTTATATCAGTCCCTTTGATTGAGGAAATTAGCTTACCTCTTGATGCGTGTCCTGCAATAATATGACCCAGTTCTGCTGCAATAACATAAGCAGTTTCGTTATCATTAAGCGCATATTTAAGCTCATCTTGCGAAATGCTTATAACTCTATCCTGTGCAAAACTTGAATTGTCAGGAGTTTTTTTTGTAACTTCAAATTTAATTCCTGAAATAGCTATTGCATTTTTAGTTAGTAAATTTTCTCCTATTGTACTTACTTTTGCCTCAGGATTATAAGAAGCTGCAAAAGCTCCAAGAGTCAAGGTTAAAGAACAAAATAATACAAGTATTTTTTTCATAGTATAGCTCCTTTTAGTTTTGTTTTTCTATAAGAGAATTTATTAAATCGATATAAATATCCCTTTTCATAATTGCAAACTTATAGCTTTCATCGGTTTTTGTGTCAATTACAAAGGCAACCGGAAAAACATTCTTTAGAAGTGCTTTTTCAATTGAAGCTATATCTTCCAGCGCTATTGTAACTTTTTGTGAATCAGATAGGCAAAAATAAGGGACAAACATAACCCTTTTATTGGTAAAAGCAAACTCTCCGGATAATTGTGTTTCTCCAAGACCGCTGTCTTGCCAGTAATCCCCTTTTGCCATTTTAATAATTTCTTCACCTTCCATAAGTTTGAATTTTTCCGGATGAAAACCTCTGCACTTAACGATTAAGACAATAATGCCGACAAGGATTAAAAATCCTATCAGATGTGCAATAATACCAATTAAAAACATTATTCTTACTCCTTTTAAATTTATAATAACAATAAAATATTTTACTAGCAATAAATATTTTTTTGTGGTTTATATATAAATACAAATTATCTGGAATTAAATTTTGAAAGGCGAATATGACATCTCCCGTGAGTTTTTTAGGTGCAAAGATTGTAAGAAGAATTGATAAAAAAGACAAAGCAGGTCTCAATGCTTTGAATGATGAAACTTTAAAAATGCAAAAACCATACCAGGAAGGATTGAATCTGCCAAAGTGTAAAATTAAATCTATACCTGGAAGCTATATTGTTGAGTATAAACTCAAGGGTGATCCAGCGGATTTTGATCAGAATCCTTTAACTGAAAAGCATTTGGATAATTTGTTTAATAACTTGTTTATTCTTGATAGAAACCAAATTTATCATTCTAATTTATCTAAAGACAATGTTTTGTTCGATAATGATGATAAAGGATCTGTTCAGCTTAATTCTTTAAGCTATGCTGATAATTATAAGTTAACCAATAATAAACAGTTCAGCTTTTTTGACAAAGAAGAGAATGAACGCAGCTTTTTTCCTTCTAATGCAGATAGTTTTGAATGGATGAACTTTTGTCAATATGTTGACAATATTGAAAGTTACAGGAACAAATATTTTGCTATTGAGGATTATTTAAGCGCAAAATCTTCTTATCATAGAAAAAGAGCAATGTTTCTTGAAAGAAGTGGTTTTGATAAAGACGATAAGGCACTAAGAAGTGAAATTATTAAAGAAGAAGTCTTTAAAAATCCTTCTAATTCTTTAATTAGATACACTAATGACAAATTTAGAATTTACAACAAAAGATTGCAGGCGGATAACAATTATAACAATGATGAGAATCCTATTGTAAGATTTGCCTCAATTCTGGATTTATTCTATAGCGCAAAAGAGTTGATTGATTTAAAGCAAAAAGCATTAAATAATCAAAACTCAACAAAAGATATAATGGAAAAAGAATATTATAAATATGAGCTTGAGATTGTAAATTCAACATTGCAAACAGTTCTTGAAGAAGCCTTTAAAAAAGCCGATGCTAACTTTAAAGGTGAAAACTATACTTCAATCGGAGGTTTGTATCTGGGCAACAGTTATGATAATAAGCTTTTTGTGGAATTATTCGACGAAATTGAAGCCGAAGAGGATGATATTGAAAAAGGTGAAAAAATTTATGATATTATAACTTATTATAATAATTTAATTGAGGATTGGGATTTTGTTAATAATTCGCACTATAAAAAAGCTTATCAAAAACACAATATCAAAACTCCTAATTCTGCCATAGTTCGTATGCCTGCTTTAAGCGGCCATTGGGTTTCAAGAATTGCTTATAGGCAAATTTAAAAAATTAATTTGACAATAAGAACTGTTTGGTTTTAAAATTATAACATATTCCCGAATCGTCTAGCGGCAGGACAGAAGATTCTGGCTCTTCTAACGGTGGTTCGAATCCATCTTCGGGAGTTTTTTGTTTTTGTTTGGTTTCTAGGAACAACATGCAGGAAAATCAAGAAAACTTTCATTTTAAAAATAAAAGAATGCATTTTTCAAAGGATTTTAAAAGAAAGGTTTTAATTGAGTTTGCTGCAGTAAAAAAACCCAAAGAAGCATTCAGGGTGTGTGGTTTTGAGGTTGATAATAAAAAAGTTAAAGATTTAAAATATGCTTCTAAACTTTTGTATAAATGGAAAAGAGAGTTTATGAATAATAGGTGTATGCTTTCTTTTTTAAACTCAGAATTTACAGACGATGATATTGAAAAAGAAATTTTAATCCTTGAAAGCTCAAATGATAATGATATTGACGATCTATCATTATTCTTGAGGAATAAAATTAAAAAATATTTTCGAAATAAAAGAAAGAGAAAATTGGAAAAAGAAAAGAATATTGAATGATATATTAATTTTTTTTAAGTAATCTTAAAAAAAAGAAAAAATGGATTTGACAAAAAAATGTTTTTTTGATTTTATATTAATACACAGTCGTTGTAGAAACAAATGAAGAAGGAGTTGCTAAATGCAAGATAATGAATTACCAAAGAATATGGGTAAAAAAATAGTTGATGCACTAAAGCAACAAGACTTTGAAGAGTCTACCGAATTAAATCTTGACACTCCAATGGACAGCTTTTCATCCAATGATGATATATCCCTTGAAAGTTTAAGTCAATCTGATTCTAAAGATGCTTCGTTTGATTTTGGCGACAGTGCAAAAGATTACCAGCCTGTTTTCTCTGTGAACAATGAAGAAGTTTCATCTAATCCGGATTTAAAGCTGTCAATCGATAATGAAGAAGATGTTGAAGAATTTGAAATGCCAAATAATATCAATGTCTTAAAAAGATTGATTTCTCAACTACCAACCGGTGTTCCAAGACAAACTGGTGCTCAGATCATAAGGCAAACAATTGAAGCATTGGGAATCCCAATGAAGACCGTTCTTCAAGATGCTCAAAGAGTTAGAGATTGTTTAAACAGTTCAATTAAAGACTGTAATTATACAATTCAAGAATACAAAACCAATATCAGAACTCTTGAAAAACAAGCTTCAAGTTATCAAAAACAATTAACCAAACTTAATGATATAATCGGTTTATTTGTTTACAACGATAAAAAGTAAAAATTAAATAAGAAGTCTATGCCCCCATCGTCTAGAGGCCTAGGACAACACCCTTTCACGGTGTAGACAGGGATTCGAATTCCCTTGGGGGTACCATATTAATAGAAGGCACCGATAAGGTGCCTATTATTTTGAATAGGCTTGACATTCGACTGTTTCGAAAAACTCCGGTTTCATATCTCAGACCATTTGGAAATATTATTTTTTGTAGTCTTTCTTTTATATCAATGTTACTATTTAACCAAAAACTATCAAGATTATCTAAAATATTGCAAGCATATTCTAAGCATTCATTAAAATTATTTTCTGGTATATTATTTACTGCAATTTTAGATTTTAAATCTAGTTCAGCTTTTTCAAATTGTTCAACTTTCATCTTGTAAGCATCACTAGAAATTTTTTCTTCAATTAATAAATCAAGCAATTTACTTTTGTTGTTTTTTTATACCTTCTAATTGTTTATTGAGAATTTTATAACTCTTTCTAGTATCTTCTGTACTTTTATTATAAACATCCTTCATAATGGTTTTAAACAATTTTAATAAGGGTTTCTCGGGTTTTATTTTTGTTAAATATTCTACAAAATTATTTTCTAATTTATCTTTAGCAATATTAAAATGAGCAATACAATCTTTGTTATAACATCTGTAATAGTAATATTTTTGTCCTTTTCTACCATGTGGAGTATCACCAGTTAATGGTTGATTGCAATAAGGACATGTAATAAACTGTTTTAAAGGAAACATTGGATTTTGCCTTAAATGAGGCACAGCTTGAGCTTTATTACCATTTAATATAGCTTGTACCGTATAAAATGTATGTTCATCAATAAGTGGTTTAAAATTTCCTTTTATTGGTTTATCTGAATATTTTTCATTTACCAAATATCCATAATAAACCGGCTTTCTCAATAAATCGCATAAAGTATTTGCACTGATCTTAATATCATTTTCTCTTAAATATGCTAATAAATCAGTTTGTCTATAAAGTCCAGTTGCAAAATCTTCAAAAATCTTTTTTATATGTGTGCCTTTTGTGTCATCTATATATAGTTTTTTATTTATCATTTTGTAACCAATAGGAGCTTTCCATAACCAATTACCTTCTAAAAAAGCTTGTTCCATGCCAGCTTTTACTCTTTCAGATTTTACATCATTTTCATATTGAGCAAAAGAACCAATTATATTCCTCATTAAGTTACCTGTAGCATTTTCTTCGTTGTTTTCGGTAGCTGAAATGACTTTTATTCCATATTTCTGCAACTTACCAAATAGAGCAATCTGATCTTCTAGTTTTCTTGTAAATCTATCAAATCTCCAAACAATAATACTATCAATACTTTTTTTATTTTCAATACAGTACCTTATAAGATTTTGCAGTTGAGGTCTATTTGTTGTTTTTGCACTTACACCTTCTTCTTTAAAAATTTTTAAAATTTCATAACTATTTCTTGTAGCAAAGGTTTTACATTCTAATTCTTGCTTGGTTAAACTAAAACCATGTTTAGCTTGTTCGTCTGTCGAAACTCTTGTATAGATTATTGCTTTCATTATTTTTAACCTCAAAATAATTATTTACTATTACTTGCGACATTTGATATAAACCATATCTTATATTCTCTAGTTCATCATTTGACAATTCATCTTCACTTAACCCTAAAATTTTACGGCATTCTTCAATACTAAGCATTTGCTTATTCCCTACTGCTTGTATTGAAGCTCAAGTATTACATTGTCACTTCAAAGACATGATTTACTATAATAAATAGTTAAATTAGCTCAGTTTATTCAATGTCACTAATCTAGCTTTTCAGTTTTTTCTATTGAAATATTGTAGGATTTCCCCGTTCCTTTTCCAATAGTTGTTTTAATATATTTATTTTGCTTTACAAGATTTTCCAATTCTTCATTGGTAATATCTGTATTATTTTTTATTTGAGTTGTTCTGAGTAATAATGATTTATTGTTAGATTTCTTTTCAATTCTTATATGTTTTATTTCATCATCTCTTATAGTTTTAATAATTTTTTGTTCTTTAGAATTTGGCAAATCTTCTTTCAATGATAATTCATCTGTAATTGCTTTTTCGTTATCAGAATGGAAAATATATTCTGCAAAAACACTTAAGTATTTTGAAAAAGGTAAAACTAAAAATGGTTTAAATTGTTTTAATCCATGTGCAATATTTAAAGCTAAATCTTTTTCGGTTAAATAGAATGCATTGCAATTATCATCTATCATTATGAAGAAATTTACACCTCTTTTATAAAAAGTAGATGCGTAAAAATCAAAATATTTATAATTAAATGTCCGATTTTTTACAAGAACATCAGCACGATCATCAATTATCTGTTGTACAATACCTTTAATTTGTTCGTTTGAATAACCAAACTTTTTTAAATCGTTTATAAGAAGCAATTGAACACCTGTTCTAATCGAATATTTCCGCCATTGAATGTTGCTGGTTCTTTTATCCTCAAATAAACCTTTTGTATTCCAATCATTAACTTTACGATAAGTAATTTCAGATTTATTATTGTTTGATAATTGTTTTGAAGCTTCAAATATTGTTTTTATCGATAAAAATGGATGAATAAAATAAGCATTTAAAATAGTTAATTCATAGTATTCTGATGTATTCACAATATTTTCTACAAAAAATGCGTTTTTATATTCATCAGCAGTTTTATAATCTTTTATATTTATAAATTTTGGATTAAAATTTTCTAAATCAATATCATTCATTTTTATACCTCAATGTATAATTTATTATAATGCGTTATAATTATACATGCAAGTATAATTTAAGAAATATTAAATCTTTATTCCAAAACGAACCCATTAGAGTTTGAAACATTTATATCTGGAGTATTTGGAATATATTTATATTCAGAATTTCTATTAACCACAAGTCTTTCTAATTCATGTTCTATTTTAATAAGATTATTTTGAATACTTGTTTTATATTTCTGGAATTGATTTAGTTCATCAATAAGATCAAGTTTTATTTCTGGTTCATATCCTTTTTCAAGCATGTAGAAAAATCCATTTCTATATCTGGATGTATTTTGGTTTCCAGATATTCTTTTTCAACTAAACATATTCTTCTAAAAGTTAATAAATTAGATAAAAGGATTTCCACCATTTGATTTTCGTACTCATTAGCCGGCATGAAACAATTATAAATAGATTTGCAAAAATCTTCATTATTTAATTTATCAAATTCCGTTGTAATCTTGCTAAAAAAGCCATATTTTGTTGCATTTTGACTTGATATAGCTTTTCCGGCTTCTGTTTTAACACCACTTTTAATAGCATTCTTCCTGTTTGCTTTAACTTGTTTGGATGTAGTCATAAGTATTTTCTCCTTATGACTATTATATAATTTTTTGTAAAATTCTGCTTTTTCGTACTAAATTTTAGAAATTATATAATCTTTAATTTGTGCAAATTTTTCTTCTTCGTCCGGTTTTGCAAACATCACAGTATTTTCATCTTTTGTAGCATCAAATAATCCATTTTTACTTTCTTGACTACCTTGAAATATTATTTGTAAATAACCACTTGTAACTTTGCCACTTTCTTTATATTGCAAGCCTGTTATGGATTTGATAAATATTATTTTTGTACCATCTAGACCATGAGTCATAAAACTAAGTGCACCTTTTCGTTTTATTTCAATCCTATTTGAATATAGTAACATTTGCCCATTTACACCATTTGCAGTTATAATTATTTCTTCAAGCATATTTATCCCTTTCTATATTTCATTTCCTTTAACTATTAATCTTGTAGGAGTAAAAGAGAAATACAAATCTCCGCTTTGCCTGCTTATAGCCTTTATTTCAGAATAATATTCATCTTCATAAAATGTCATATCTATATCTGCTTTGGCATTTTTAGGAATAATTTTGGTATTTTTAATTTTAAAATTGCCGAGAATATTATCTAATTTATCACTTATACTTATAATTCCCTCAAAAGTTTCTATATCTACATCTTTAAGATTTTCAATTTCAGCTGTAATAATTAAATTACTTTGATAATTCAAAGTTTTAACTTCCCAAGTATAATTATCGAAGTTTAAATATCCATCCCTAATTTTTTGTTTTTCTGCACTAATTGCCTTCTGTTGTTCAGCTTCCTTTTTTTCTTCTTGTAAATTCTTCTGTATCTTTTTAATCATCTGATTAAAACTTTTTCCTTCAATGTAATCTAATTTATCTTCATTACTGTCAAGTGATGCTAATTCTGCCATTGCAATTACAGCTTGAACTTTTTCATAATCATCTTTTGAACTATTTTTTCTTATTCTTTCGATAACATTCTCATAATTTTTTCTTGTTACTTTGGTATTCATAGGATTTGTTAATAACTTAAATGTTAAAATAGCAAAGGATATGATAAGCAATGAACAAATAATATAACTTATAATTTTCTTATTTTTAACCATCAAATCTTGAATTTTTATAAATAGATTTTTTATTTTTTTCATATTTCAGCCTTTCTTGCACTTAAATGCAAATTTTAGTAAGTTTTATTTTGTAATATGCATATATACTTGCATAAAGATAAAAGAAATTCAACTTATTTTGTGGTTAAGGTTAATTCATTTTTACAAGTATTTCATAAAAAATATATTGTGAGGTGAAAAATGTCTGAATTAAAAAAGCTTTTAGGAAAAAGAATTAGAGAAATAAGAGTAGCAAGAAACTTAACACAAGAAGATTTATCAGAATTAACTGATATTGGAGCTTCTAGTATAAGCAAAATTGAAAGCGGTCATTTTCATCCTACAGATGAAAACCTTGAAAGAATTGCAAAAGCCTTAAAAGTTGAACCTTACAAATTATATATGTTTAATCATCAGAAAGATACAAAAGAACTCCTGCAAGACATCCAAACAATGCTAAACAAAGCAACAGATGAGGAAATAAAGCTTGCTTACAAAGTTTTGAGTGGGATTTTAGATTAATATTTATAACCATCTAAAAAGCTTAAATATTCACTTAAAGAATTAAAAATTATTTTTTTTGGAATATTTATTTTCACATTCTCTACATTCAAAATCTATAATTATTTCTGTCGGTTCAATAGGATCACTTTTATTCCATTCAGAAGCATTAACTATAGCAAGATTTTCAGTTCTACATTTTGGACAGTACTTATTCATTATTTCATGCCTGTTATTAATATTAATTCGATTATAACATAATTTTATAGACAATTTGTTTAAAGTATAATTCATTTATGGATGAAAATATAGCAAATCTTAAACAATATATTGAAAAAGATATAGAAAATAAATCTTTTGACTTTTTTTGCAGAAAAAAATTGATAAGTCTTATATCGTAACAGAATTTACTGATGATACTAATAAAACGGTTCATTATAATAACATATTAGACTTATTGCTAAACGCTTCTGAACAAAATAAATTAGCAATATTGGGAAATGGTGGACAAGGAAAATCTCAATTTCTTAAAATGCTATATAAAGATTTATACCAAAATGATAAATTGCCTATTTTTATCTCTTTACAAGATTTTGGCTTATGGCAAAAAGAAAATGCTCAAAAAGGTCTGTTTGAATATATTAAATATTTAACAGGTTTTGAAATTGACAATATAAAAACTAAAGTTATTATACAAACTAATAATCTTAATAATACTGTTAATAAAGACTTCTATCTTTTATTAGATGGATTAGATGAGTATTGTGGAAATTATCGAAACCTCTTAAATAATGAATTATTTAGAAACAAGTTAAACTTTAATATTGTAACTACTTCAAGAAATACATGTTCAATGTACTTGAACAATTTTAATCTATTAAATATTCAAATATTTAGCAATAAACAGATTTTAAAATATTTACTTTATTTTGAGATAAACAGAATGCAGATAAATTATATAATGCCATAAAAAGCAAAGATGATCTCTGCATACTTTCAAAAACTCCATTATTTTTAGCTTTATTGTGCAGAATTTACAAATCTAATCCAGAAAGTCTTAATACAATTCATTCAAAAACTGATTTTATGCAACAAATTTTTGATGTTTTATGTGATGAAAAATTAATTGACAAAGCAACTAGAAAGCATCTTTTAGAAGAACTTTGCAGTATTGCCTACAATTTAAAACTCAATAATGAAATAAATCCAAGTAGTGAACTATTAAAATTACAACTTCTCGTTCCAATAGGAAATACTTATCAATTTGTGCACAAATTATTCGAAGATTACTATTCTGCTTTATTTCTGGCTAATAATGGAACAGTTAATGATTTTTTAGACTACAAAAATGACATATATAATATTTTCTCAGCCAATTGGAAACAAACTATAATATTTTGGTTTGGCATAGAGACCATTTATGATAAAGAAAAAATAAAATGTTTTAATAAAATATTAAAGTTTAAAGATAAAACATCCGGATGGTATCAAAAACGAGCTTTTTTGTTGTGTTGTGAAATATTAGGAGAATATAATAATATTCCAGAAAATAACAAAAAGAAATTATTAAACAAATTTATTGATATAACAAAAGATTATTATAATTTAACCGATGATAACGAAGTTGAAGAAAATAAAAAAAATAAAGACTCTGTTTATTTATTAGATTTAGCAAATGTTACTTATAATACAGATAGAAAATGTTTATGTGATCTTTTATATAATAAACTAGATAAAGCTTGGAGAAAAAGAGATAAAAAAGCTCCATTTACAACCTATATAAATAGTCTTGCTAATTTAAACTATAATACTATAAGCTTTAAAAATCTTTTATTTGAGATATATCAAGAACGAAATAAACAATATTCATATGATTTATTTCAAAAAGCTTTCAAAAGTTGTGCTTATGGTGATATTAAAACCATAGAATTTTTTATTGAAAGAATTGAAAATCCTATAAAATATGATTATCAAAAAGAAAGAGAAGGTTGGTATATCAGAGGTATTATCGATATATTATCAGATATAATTCCTTCTGATTCCAGTTATGTTAATAAACTCTACAAGCTATATCAAAATGAGTCATTATCAAATCTGTATGGTAAAAATAAATCTATTTTTACAGGAAAATTGAAATCTTTTTTAAGAGATAAATCTACAGATGAAGATATTGTGAAAGAACTTGGCGAACCTAAACCTATATCGAAAGTTGCACAAATGCATATAGATATAAAATCTTATTTAGAAACAAATAATGATAGTAATTTGGGAAATGTTTTACAAATAATGGAGCACTGCATTGAACCATTTTCTATAATGTTAGAACAAGCATTCAATAATATTAAACCAGAGCAACAAAAAGAATTTTTGAAAATCATCTTATTTGACAATAAATTCCAAAAGTATCAAAAAAGAATCTTTTGTATGCTTGCACATCCAAAATATAACGAAAATAATTATATAGTTGAATTATTTAATACTGCAAAAACAGATGCTGATAATGATCTATTCGAAAATCTACCTTGTTTAGCTTATGTTACAGGCACGATTGCAAAATCAGAAGAAATAATATCACAAGCAGTTAGTATATTAAAAGAGCATATAAAAAATAATACTAATGATTATGAATGTATTAATTGGTTAGGACATATTGCTTTAGAACATACACAATATAAAGACAATATTATTGCGTTTTTAAAATCAATTCAATATCGTGATGACAATGCAAAAATATATGCTATGTTTTATATTGATATTGATGATGCAAATAAAACACAATATAAACATTGTTTAATGAATTTAATTCTCGATAAAAATAAAAAAGATAAAAGAAATGATTACTTATTAGTTTTATATCAAAACTGTTTAAATTGTCCCAATAATGAAGATTTAGTAGAGTTTTCAATAAAATTAATCAAATCTATTCCTTTAAAAAACACTTTGAGTAGACATTTTATCTTTTATCTTAGTCGTATCTGCAATTCAGCAATTCGGAGAATAGATACTTTTAGATTAAAATTAAAAAACAAAACTATAAAAAAATAATATGCTTTATAGGCAATATTTTTGTTAAGTCTACAAATTCTATAAATAGAAAATATTTTAATCATAGATTTATATATCTTGATAATTGGTTTATAAGAAATTACATAACAAAAGATAATCAAAATTTAATTTTAAAATCATTAAAAAGAGAAAACTATACTTTAATATTATGTTATTTAGCTTATGAAATGGACTATATTGACAGTTATAAAATCTATCATCCAATAAAATACAATATAGTAAAATATAGAAAAATAACTGTAAAATATCTTAAATTTGTTTTTAAGTCGTTAATAAAATTTTATTCTGAATATAAAGATATAATTAACAGTTTATTTATTTGTTTATTTGCAATACTTTGTATAACTGTATTTTTAAAAGAACACAATAAATCTTTATCATTTACTAACTATGTAAAAACATTCATTTATAAACAGATAAAAGACTATGAATAGGATTATGCAAATACAATATTTTGCAATAAAGACATTTTTTCAATATCTGTCAAAAAAGACTTATCAATAATTTTTTTAGAATTGGTTTTATAATAATTATTGATAAGAACTTTAAGCTCACTTGGTATAGAGTTTTCTGAGATTACTTGTCTAGAATATATAGAAAATTTATTGTTAGAATAAACTATTTTTAAAAATCTTTGTTCTAAAGAACCGTTTAATAAACAAAAATCAAAATAAACATTTAAATCCTGTTTAGCATTAATATTATCCAGAATTTGATAAAGTGTATTTATATGTTCAAATGGACTTTCTGCACCACGAGGAATAATGATTACATTATTACCTATGTAATCATATAAAAATGAAGATATTGAATTGTCATAAATAACTTCTTTCATATTATTCCTTTTAATAATTATATTACTTTATTTTCATGTATCTGTTTTAATAAAGTAATTATTTGTTGAAAAATTGCTATTGCTTTGCTTTTCTCTGATATTTGTTCTGGCATCATTCCATCATTGTGAAACAATTTATGTCTATTATTATGTATAAAATTATATAAGTCATTAACTGTTTGTATGATTTTTTGATTATTTTTAAAATTAATCTTAAATTCATCTTTCAAGTTCCAAGTCGTACTTTGAGCATTTGCTTCAAAATAATCGAAATTATTACTAGTAGGCATCGAATATTCCATGCATATTCTATTTAGAACACCTTCTATAATTTTTATAGCAGATGCAACACTTGCAAAATACTCCGGTAATTGAATTTCTGTAAAGACTAAAAAGGCCGATGTTTTCAACCATTTCTTCTCTGTATCAGTTATTATATATTCATTCAAATATACATTTTCGCCTAATTGACATTTTAGATATTCATCTAAAATGCCTTCATCATAGGTTATGCAGAAATTCTGCATTTCTTTTTTATTCTTGATATATAAAGATACTATATCTCTTGCCTCTATATTTAATTCAGAAGTTAATTCAATAAAAACTTCATCCCATAAATATGTAGATTGCCCTGTTAAAATAGCTTTTTGGGATGTTGGATAGTATTGAATAATTACCTTTTGTTTGTTTTTTGAAATTGTTAAGTTAATTTGAGTTTTAGTACAAGTAACTTCTTCAACTGTATAATCATCTTTATTTGTATAATATTCATTTATATTATTATAAACACTGGAAATTATACCATTGAACTCTTGGCTCTTATGCTCAACTTGTGAAATATCATATGTAATAGCAACTAATATTTCATTGGCAAACTCTTGATTTTGACCTTGTGGCACAACTGATAACCCTTTTGCAGTATCATAAATTGCATATTTAAAAGTTTTATGCCCAGCAACTGTAATATCATAAATCCAATTACTGTCGGATTTACGAGTATAATTTATTTCAGTCTTGAAACCGTTATCTTGAAAATATTTATCTAATTTTTCAATAAATTGATCCTTTGTTAAATTTATATTTTTCATTTTATTTATACCTTTTCTATAATCATACTTACTAAATACAAAAGTTAAATATTTTATTAAGCAACATTTCTTAATTCATACAATTGATATAGTTCCATAACGATTTGTTTCGAATTTTTCTCAATATGGGGTACCATATATTGATATATTAATGTATAAATTTTCGAAATTTCCGAAAATTTAACCCATGTTAAAAATAAGGCAAAACTATATATAAATGTATTGATAATAATTAAAAATGCGCTATTATGATAATAGGGTCAGCTGTAGTGCTCTAGGTCTACTTACAGGCGAGGGTACTTCTTGTTTAACAAAGATATACTTTCTGTAAAATTTTTTTACAGTTTGGATTGACAGGTTTTATGTCTGTCGTTTGCGTATTATTGATATTTATTGTTTGATTTAACAATGAAAAAGAGAGTTCTTGTTTTAATAGATGGGTTAAATTGCTATCATAAATTAAAACAATATTAGAAAAATCAAAATTTCTGTGGTAAATGGCTTGATTATATGTCTTTACTAAAAGCTTCAATAAAAAGTCATTTGAAAAGTAGTTATTTTGAGATTGAAGTTATATTCTGTCACCATAACATCTTGATTCTAAATAACCCTCATTCATTGCGTCTTAGTTATCAAATAATTGTTTTGCAATTTTTCTATAATCAATGCTATCAGGCTCAATCTTTGCTTCGCTGCAGCTATCGAATAGTTTTTTTGGAAGCTCTTTTTGATAGATATACTCAATTGGTTCTTTTGTATTAATATAATTTCCCAATTCTTCGATTCCAAGCCCTTTTTTGACCAAATCGCTTCCTATATTTAAAGTATCAGGATTAATAGTTTCAAGGCTTTCTTTGCACATTTTAATATAGGGTCTGAATCGAAGTTTTGATATATCCAGCTCCTTGCTTGGAATTTTTATTGCAACCAGAGAATCTCCATCTTTATTTGTAAAGTTAAGGAGCATTTCACCAATATCTATATCCCCTAATACTTCTGTTTCTTTTCTTCCAAGCCATTTGGTTAAAAAATTATTCTTATCTATTAAATAAATCCCCTCAAGCCCGTTTTGTCCTTGTTCCCAGTCTGAAAAGCGTATTTTTCCTGAATTTATAATAGAACTATAATTTTTTTTGGATGTTAGATGATAAAAAAATTCGGGCAAGTCTTGTTGTGTGGTTTTTGTAATATTCACTGACGCTTTTCCTAAAACAGCAAGAGCATCAATAGAATTTTGCACTTTAGCTGAATCAAAACAAGCACCATTTTTTGCTGGTAGTTTCTTTAGTTCTTTAGCACAATTGGATACAAGATTAACTGCATTATTTTGCAATTTATTTATATTCATATATATAATAAAAGTAGTTAATTTATTAAAATTGCGCTATAGGAAATATTATGAAAAAAATTGAAACAATAATTCTAAACTCATTTACTGATTCAATCCCCGGGGGAAATGGCGCAGGAGTTGTTTTAGGGCTCGATTTTAGCAATGAAACCATGTTAAAAATCGCAAAGAAAGCGGGGTTATCTGAAACTGCGTTTATTGAACAAATATCTGATTCAACATTTAAAATCCGCTACTTTACCCCTGCATCTGAAGTGGATTTGTGTGGTCATGCTACTATTGCTGCTTTTTGGTATCTAAAAGACAAGCTTAACTCAAAAAACTACAAACTTAAAACTAAAGCTGGGGTTGTTGATATTAATATCGGAAATATTGTTACAATGTCACAAACCTTGCCCTGTTATAGTGAAATTATTGATAAAGAAGAGTTTTTGGGGTGTTTTGAAGGGTTAAAAAAAGACGATTTTTTTATCGATATGCCGCTTCAAGTCGTTTCAAGCGGATTAAGAGATATTATCGTCCCTATTAGAACTCTTAAAGGGCTTTTTAAAGCTAAACCCGTGGTTGAAAGAATTATTGATATCAGCAAAAAGTACAATACAATCGGGGTTCATTTATTCACCCTTGAAACTTTGAATAATTCAACTGCACACACAAGAAATTTTGCTCCTTTGTATGATATTACAGAAGAAGCAGCAACAGGAACAGCAAACGGAGCACTCGCTTGTTATCTTTATAAATACTTGAAAAAATTTGACTTTAAAAACCTTGTGTTCGAACAGGGCTATTGTATGAATAACCCATCCGCAATTTTTGCAAGTTTAGAAGCTGACAATAACCAGATAAAAAAAGTTTCAGTTGGAGGATCTGCAGTTTTAGTTAAAAAAATAGATATTGAAATATAAATAATATCTTTATTTAATAAATAATAACTTGACAAAAATAAATTATTATGTTACTTTAATAATATAAAAGAGAGTTAATGAAAAAAATAGTTTTTCGTTGACTCTTTTTTTTAATTATTTATATAAGGAGTAACAATATGGCAAACAATAATTGGAACGAAGCGGATCATCCAAGAGATGAAGAAGGAAAATTCACATATAAAAACAATGTTCAACCAAAAGAGCCTTTTAAACTGAGTGCTGAGTTTAATGTTCTTCAAGAACCGCTTGAACCCAGGGATTTATACAAAAACACAAATGTTTTATCAGAAAAAGAGCTGGAACAAAAAACTTATATTGCAAAACTTTTAGATATCCTTGGTAATAAAGCAACACCAGCAGATATTCTTTATCCAGATTCAAAAAGACTTGAAGAAAGAATTATTGAAGAAGGGCTTGAAAACAAACTCCTAAAGTTTCAATTAAAATCAAGAGCAATAAAAAGAAAAGATTTAAAACCGGATTTTTCAAAGCCTGTACCTATGCATTTAGGTTTTAATGATACAGATTCCACAGATAATGATAACTTTTTATTGACAAACTATGAATCAGCTAATGCCAATAATAAAACCCGGTCTAATAATCAAGAAGAACAAAACCAAGAAGAACAAAACCAAGAAGAGCAAGAAAAAGAATCCAAGTCAATTCTAAAGGAAAAACTAACCCCAAAAAGAATAAAAGAAGCACAGGAAGAACGACTGGACTATGATAAAATTAAAAATTCCTATCAACTTGAAAAGGCTTATATAGATTATAAAGCAACTACTATACCAAAGCTTCCGCCCAAAGGTCAATGGGGAAAACCTTTGAATTCAGTTATAGTAACTTCCCCATATAATCCTGCTAGAAAACATCCTAAGCTAGGAGTTATACGAGCACACAAGGGAGTTGATTTGCACGCTTCGGAAGGAACTCCTGTCTTAGCATCCTTTCATGGAAAAGTTGTTCGTGCTGCATGGCTAAATGGTTTTGGAAATACAGTTGTAATTGAACATACAGATGCACTAAGTGAACAAAAAGTTTATACACTTTATGCACATTTAAGTTCTATTCAAGTTAAGAATGGTGAATATGTAGACCAAGGACAACAGAAGCGCAAAATCAGGTTCAACGGGAATATCCGAAGGAGCACATCTGCATTTTGAAATAAGGATAGGACGTGGTCAGTATTTTGATAAATGTGATCCTGTTAACCCCATGGAATATATTGATTGCAAATAGGCGCTGGTTTTAATAAAATAATAGTATGAAAAAATTTTTTCTTTTTTTATTGTTAGTTTTCCTATCTTCTTGTGCTTTTAGTGCTTCTCAAATACCTGAAGAATTTAAACCATTCAAGCAGATTGTGTCTTTTTATCCTTTTTGTGGTTATGACTTATCTACTTACAATTATGATTATAAAAAAGATATTCTTTCAATTGATACTGAATGTGATATTTATAGAAGCGGAGATGGAGGGGAAGTAGATGTATCTAATTATGATAACAATATTATTTTTTATATTATTCTGGGCTTAGAATATAACTTAAAAACAAAGGAGCTAAAGTTCCAATACAAAGGATATATTACTAAAGAGTATAATAACAAAATGCAGTGTTTGGGTAAGTATTATTATTATGATAATGATATTTCACAGTTGAAAAATAATAAAAGTTCTGTTGATTATTATATTGAAGACTTAAAAAGCGGTGATAATTTTTTAAAGCTGCAAAAAAATCTTAGACAGATAAGAGATTATATGGATAGAAAAATTCATACTATTGATGAATTGGATAGTTTTTAATATTAAATTGCAATTAGACACTGGTTTTAATAAAATAATAGTATGAAAAAGTTTTTTCTTTTTTTATTGTTAGTTTTCCTATCTTCTTGTGCTTTTAGTGCTTCTCAAATACCTGAAGAATTTAAACCATTCAAGCAGTTTGTGTCTTTTGATTCTTATTGCACTTATAACTTATCTACTTACAATTATGATTATAAAAACAACACTCTTTCAATTGATGTAGAATGTGATATCTTTGGGTTTGGTTTTGGCGAGTTTTCAACCATATCTCAATATGATAAAAAGCCTTATAAATTTGCTATCATATCGCTTAAGTACAATTTAACAACAAATGAACTAAAATCAAAGTATATAGGATATATTACACAAGAATATACTCAAACTAGCAAGGAATTGAGAACTGCTAAAAAGAATTATTACTACAATAATGATATAACAAAGTTAAATAGGGCTGCAATATATGCAAATCAGCATCTCGAGTTTTATAAGGATAATGGCAGATATTCACCAAGGATAAAACTTGAACTTAAACTTATAAAAGATTATATGGATAGAAAAATTCATACTATTGATGAATTGGATAGTTTTTAATATTAAATTGCAATTAGACACTGGTTTTAATAAAATAATAGTATGAAAAAATTTTTTCTTTTTTTATTGTTAGTTTTCCTATCTTCTTGTGCTTTTAGTACAATGCACAAAGTCCAAACATTTGAATTTATGCAGGATCCAATCACTTTTGATGATTATTGCGCTTATGATTTATCAACTTACAATTATGATTATAAAAACAACATTCTTTCAATTGATGTTAAGTGTGAAGTTTTTAATGATGAGGATTTGAAAAATAGTCCTAAGTATAGGGGGAGTTATATTTTCTTTATTATTCTTGCTCTGCAATACGATTTAACAACAAATGACTTAAAGTCTAAATTCAAGGGTTTTATTGATGAAAAACACAGCCGCATTTGGGATTTAGATAGAACTTATTCTTATTACTATGATGATGATATTAAAAAGGCAGTTAGTGCAAAACCCTTTATTAAAAAGTATATTAAGTATTATAATGATGAAAAAGAGATAAAAGAGGGTCTTAAACTTATAAAAGATTATATGGATCGAAAAATTCATACTTTAAATGAGCTTCAAAAATTTAATTATTAATTAATTGCAAATATGTTTTTATATGTTTAAATTAAATTATGAAAAAGTTATTTTTATTAATAATATCGACTTGTTTACTTTTTGGTTCTTTTTGTTTGGCTGTTGATAAATCTAAAACTGATTTCTTTTTTCACAGACACTTTTTTGCTTATGATTTATCAACTTATAAGTATGATTCAAAAAAAGAACAGTTCTCAATAGACTTACACTACGATATTTCAGAAATTCCCCTTATAAAACTTTGTCAATTTAATGATTCTTATGCTCAGTTTATTATATTGGATACTAACTACAACAACAATACAAAAAACCTTGAAGCTAAGTATAAAGGGTTTGTTTTAGGAACATATGTCAAACAAAAAGACAATAAAACTAAATTTACAAATGCAAAGTTTTATTATAACGATAATATTGAAGTATCAGACTGCAAAGAATACGTTGAGGGTTTAATTAACGACTTTAGCAATCCTCAATCTTATGAATATAAATATTATAAAGAAGCAATTGAAATTATTAAAGAATATAAAGAAGGAAAGCTAAAAAACCTCAATCAAGTCCATCCCCTTGTTTTTTAGAGGATTTTTCGAATATCGTCTGCAATTAACTCTTTAGTAAGATGATAACGTTTGTATAGAGTGTTTAGAGAGACTCTGTCTGTAAATTCTTTTTTTGCTCCAAAACAAAGAACTTTAGTCTCTGAATCACCGTAGAATCTTGCGATTTTTTCACCAAATCCGCCTGCTAAGACTCCATCTTCCAGAGTTACAACTATAGAATGGTCTTTTTTTAGTTCTTCAAGAAGTTCTTTATCTATTCCTGAAATAAACTTAGGATTGATTATAGTCGGGTTGATTCCAAGTTTTTTAAGTTCTTCTTTTGTTTCAAGGGCAAGTTTATAGAAGTTTCCAAGTCCTATTAATGCAACGTGCGAGCCTTTTTCAACAACTTTAAATTTATTAATAATGCTATAATCCGTTTTATCATCAATTCCTGTTGTTATAAGTTTTCCATAGGGAACTCTTATAGCAATCGGGTGTTTATCTTGATTATAAGCATAGTTTAACATTGCCAGATACTCTTCTTTATTGGTTGGAGCAAGGTAGATAATATTTGGAATATTAGAAATTAAAGGAATATCAAAAATCCCTAAATGCGTTGCATCCATTGGTCCTATAGCACCCCAAAAAACCAACAAAACCGCACTTGATGAGTTGAGAGCCAGATCTTGCGATAATTGGTCATATGATCTTTGAATAAAAGAACTCAAAACCGCAAGAATAGGTTTAGCGCCGTTTTTAGCCAGCCCTGAAGCAAATGCGACTGCGTGTTCTTCTGCTATTGCTGTATCAATATAGTTTTTGCCCATTTTTTCTCTAAAATATTGTGAAAATCCCACTGCTCCTGGGGTTGCAGGGTTGATTATTGCAATTGGTTCTTGTTTTTGTTTTTTATCAAGAGCAAAATCAACTGTTATTGATTCATAGCTTTCAGGCGCTGTTGAAGCAGTTTTTTGATTAAGAAAATCCGCTAAACACCAGTGATAGTTTTCTTTGTTTTTTTCAGCAGGAAGATACCCCTTGCCTTTAAGAGTGTGGATGTGAACAACTGTCGGTTTAGTTGAATCTTTAACTTTTTTTAGGGTTTCGATTAATTTTTCAATGTTATTACCTTCCTCAACATAGCAATAGTTGAATCCAAAGGTTGTAAAGAAATTGTTTTTTGCTTCTCCTTTTGATTGTCTCAGTTCAGCCAGGTTTTTGTACAATCCTCCTTGATTTGAAGCTATCGACATTTCATTATCATTAATTATTATAATAAAGTTAGAATCTAAAACAGCTGCATTATTCAACCCTTCAAACGCTTCCCCTCCTGATAGAGAACCATCTCCAATTAGAGCAATGACATTGTAGTTTTCTTTTTTTAAATCCCTTGCTTTGGCTAAACCAAGTGCAAGCGAAACGGAAGTTGAAGTATGACCGATAATAAAGTTATCATGATCTGATTCAGCAGGATTTGAATAGCCGGTAATTTCAAAAAGCCTTTCGTTGTCGAAAAATCCGTGTTTTCTTCCGGTTAATATTTTATGCGGATAAATTTGATGCGAAACATCAAAAACAAATTTGTCACAAGGGGAATTGAAAACATAGTGAAGCGCAATTGTTGCTTCAACAATCCCTAAATCAGGACCCAAGTGCCCTCCGATAATATTAACCCTGTTTATTATTCCTTTTCTAATTTCAGAAGCTAATTGTTCAAGCTCTTTTGTTGTAAGGGTTTTTAAGTCTTTGGGTGAATTTATTTTTTCTATAATATCCATAATAATTATATCCTTTATTGTAATTAATTTTTTTCTTTTTGGGTTTATTATATCAAAAAAAAGGAAAAAATTATGAATAAAAATATACTTTTTGTTGTAACTAACTCATCAGGTAATGAAAATATTAAAGAAACAGGAGTTTTTTTAGAGGAATTTGCGATTGCATACTTAATTTTAAGCGCCAGCGGCTTTAAGGTTGATGTTGCAAGTTTAAAAGGGGGATTAGCTCCTGTGGATGAAAATTCTATGAGCTGTTCTAATCCTGTTGAGTGGGATAATTGCATAAAAATTTTAAGGGATACAAAAAAACTAAGTGATGTTGAGGTGGATAAATACTGCGCACTTTATTTTCCCGGAGGTCACGGACCAATGTTTGATCTGGCAAATAGCACAGAAATTAAGGAATTGGTTGAATATTTCTACAATTCCAATAAAGTTATAGCTGCAATTTGCCATGGGGTTAGCGCGCTTATTAATGCGAAGGATAAATTTGGTAATTCGATTCTAAAAAACAAAAAAGTTACTTCATTTACAAATAAAGAAGAAAAAATCACAAAACTGGATGAATTCTTACCCTTTTTATTGGAAACAAAGCTAAAAGAACTTGAAGCAGACTATATTGAACAAAAGCCCTGGTCTGAACATGTTGAAGTTGATGGGAAAATTATTACAGGACAAAATCAAAATTCAACTACTTTAATAGCTGAAAAAATTCTTGAAGTACTTGGTTGTTAATAGAAACTTATTTATTAAAAAAAGAGATGTTATAATAACATCTCTTTTTTATAATTATTTAATAATTTTATGCAACTGTTTCAGGAGTTACTTCAGGAACGGGAGCTGTCTCAGGAGCCGGAGTTTCTTTTGGAGCCGGAGTTTCTTCGTTTTTCTTGAAGATTTTGTTGAATCCGCCTTTAATTCCTTCAAAGAAAGCTTTATAACCTGCACTGATTTTGCTGCCTAAACCTACTTTTGCATCTTTTTTGCCAATAAAACTATCAGCATTTTCAAAGCGATCACTGAATTTCTTAAGATTGTCACCAGCAGTACATTCTTTAAGTGCTTTTGCCATGCTGCCACCTTTAATACCTGCAGCAATTGTAGTTCCTATTGCAGCAGCTCCAACAGCACCGCCTGCAATAATGGCTGTTTTTTTGCCTTGAGATAAATTGTCCCACTTTTGTTTTAAACCTACTTGTTCAACACTCATTATAACACCTTACTTTCTATGGTAATTTATTTATTTTCCTTTTCCTGTTTCTATAAAAACAGTAAATAAATTTTTTTGCTATGTTTAAATAAATCTTGTTACATTTTTTTACATTTTACTTTAAAAACATTAAAAACTCAACCCTTTAACAATTATTTATGTTAGAATTGTAACAATCGGAGCTAATATAAATGGATGAATATAAAAAATTTTTAGATGAAGGAATATTTAGAATCCAAGACGGATTTTATCGTGAGGCAATAGGGTTTTTGGATAAATCAATAGAACTTAACAAAAACTTCGATATTACATACTTTTATCGAGCTGTTGCTTACCATGCGCTTGAAAACTACAATTGCGCCATGCTTGATTATACAAAGGCTCTTAAATTAAACCCAAAATTAACCGATGCTTATTATAACCGGGCTAAAATAATCTTAGAAAAGAAAAACTCCACTCAAAAAGAACTTGAGGGTGCGATTGTTGATTTAAATAAGGCATTAGAATTGGATGAAAAGTTCATTGATGCACTATATGCTATGGCTGCAGCTCAAAAAAAAGTCAAAAACTACCACGGGGCATTGGTTTATCTTGAAAAACTTTTGACGATTCAGCCCCAAAGCGTCAATGCAAGGGCTTTAAAAAAATTAATTTTGCAAAAATACATAAATTAGATGACAAAGAGTATTATTTGCTATATTATAGATTTTGAAAAACATTTTGAAAGGAAGCTCGAAAATGGGATATGAAATATTATATAAAAAAGAATTATGTAAAAATCAATTCGAAATTAAAGTCAAAGCGCCTTTTATAACAAAAAACGCTCAAGCAGGGCAGTTTATTATATTAAGAACAGATAAAAACTCAGAGCGTATCCCTTTAACAATTGCAGATTATGATAGACAAAACGAGATTCTAACAATTGTTTATATGGCTGTCGGGTACACAACTAAAAAACTTGCTTCTTTGGATGCAGGAGATTGCATTGAAGATATCGTAGGCCCCTTAGGATGTCCTACTCATATTGAAAAGTACGGAACAGTAATTTGTGTAGCAGGCGGCTATGGCGCTGCTCCTTGTTATTTAATTGCTAAAGCATTCAAAGACGCTGGAAATAAAGTCCATATGGTAATGGGTGCAAGGACAAAAGACTTAATCTTCTGGCAGGATAAGATGAAAAATGCATGCAGTGAGCTTCATATCACAACAGATGATGGCTCTTTAGGCACCAAAGGCTTTACAACCCAGGTTGCAAAAGAAATTATTGATAGTGAAAAAGTTGATTATGTTATTGCCGTAGGTCCAATGCCAATGATGAGAGCGGTGGCGGAGTTAACCCGTCCTTATAAAATTAAAACTGAAGCTTCAATGAACCCTATAATGGTGGATGGAACAGGAATGTGCGGAGCCTGCCGTTTGACTGTCGGAGGCGAGGTAAAATTTGCCTGCGTAGACGGACCCGACTTTGATGCACACTTAATTGACTTTGATGAAGTGATAAATCGAACAAAAATATATAAAGAAGAAGAAAAACGCTGTGATGATACAAAATGCAACCTTATAAAAAAAGGAATTGAATTAGAAACACAAGTTAAGTAGGAGAATTTAATGGAAAACACATCTAAGAAAAAAATCCCTTATTGTCCTTTGTTATCAGCAGGGACAACAGAACCAAGAATTTGTCTTCAAGAAGACTGCGCTTGGTATAATGTCAATACAAAAACCTGTATTGCTTCAATTTTTGCTCATAACAGCTTATTAGAAATCAAACAAAAACAAGGAAGATAGTATGGCTAAAAAACCTCCAATGACAATAACTGAAAAAATATTTGCGCATCATTGCAATAAAGATTATGTTCAAGCTAATGATTTAATTGAAGCAAAAATTGATATTGCTCTGGCTAATGATATTACAGGTCCTATTGCCATTGAAGAGTTTAAAAAAACAGGAGCAAAAGAGGTTTTTAATAAATCCGGGGTTGTTTTAGTGCCTGACCATTTTGTTCCTAATAAAGATATAAAATCTGCCATTCAAGCAAAAACTTTAAGGGATTTTGCTAAAGAACAAAACCTCACCTGCAAATTTGATGTTGGATCAATGGGAATAGAACATGCACTTTTACCTGAAAAAGGGATTGTAACAGCAGGGGATTTAATAATCGGTGCTGATTCGCACACCTGTACATATGGCGCTCTTGGTGCTTTTTCTACAGGGGTAGGATCAACCGATTTGGGCTGCGCTATGGCGGTCGGGTCAACCTGGTTTAAGGTTCCTGGTGCAATTAAGGTTGTTTTCTATGGTAAACTTAAAAAATATACAACTGCAAAAGACTTAATCCTTTATTTAATAGGCAAAATTGGAGTAGATGGAGCCTTATATAAAACTCTGGAGTTTTGTGGTGATACTTTTAGCTCAATTGATATGGACGGGCGTTTTACCATTTGCAATATGGCAATTGAAGCAGGGGCAAAAAACGGGATAATTGAAGTTGATGATATTACTCTTAATTACCTTAAAAACCGCTCAATTAGAGAACCTTTGATTTTTAGAAGCGATAAAGATGCAAACTATGAGCAAATTATTGAAATTGATGCATCAAAAATTGACCCTCAGGTGGCTTATCCTCACCTGCCTGAAAATACTAAAGGAATTGTTGAAAGTTCATTAGATAACATTAAAATTGATCAGGTGGTAATTGGAAGCTGCACTAATGGCAGGTTAGATGATATTAGAATGGCAGCTGAAGTTCTAAAAGACAGAAAAGTTAATCCCGATGTTCGTCTTATTGTTTTTCCTGCAACGCAGGATATTATCCTAAAATCAATTGAACTTGGCTATTATCAAACCTTAATTCAAGCAGGTGCTGCAATTTCTACTCCCACCTGCGGACCTTGTCTTGGCGGTCATTGTGGAATTTTAGCTCCCGGGGAAGTTTGTCTTTCTACAACTAATAGAAACTTTGTTGGAAGAATGGGCCATATTGATTCTAAAATCTATCTTGCAAGTCCCTATACAGCTGCAGCAAGCGCGGTTTTAGGCAGAATTGGAAGTGTTGAGGAGTTATAGTTGAAAAAATTATTACTAGTATTTTTTCTTATAGCATCAGCTTGTTTTGCTCATCCAATTGATTCTTTAATTAAAGAATCAGATTTTAATATAAAATCTACAGTTTCAATTCTTGTTGAGAATCAATTAGATGGATCTATTATTTATAAAAAAAATGAAAAAAAACTGCTTAATCCTGCAAGTGTTCAAAAACTCCTTACTTTTGGAGCGTCCTATTTTGTTTTAGGCAGGGATTATAAATTTGAAACCGCTTTATATAAAGACAATAAAAACAATCTTTATATAAAACTTTCAGGTGACACGCAATTAAGTTCAGCTGATCTTGAAAAGCTTTTTTCTAAAATTAAAGCTCCAATTAACAATATTTACATTGATGACAGCATTATTGATAAAACCCCCTATCCTCAAAGCTGGATGAAAGAAGACACCTGGCCTTGTCAAAGACAAATTACTCCTTATATAGTCGATAAGAATTTTGTAACAGTTGCAATTAATCGCTCCAGTCTTGCTACAAAAGTGGATATAATCCAGAATGATGATTATAAAATCCCTGTTATTAATGAACTTAGACTTTCAGATAAAAACGACTATACAATTACAAGAATGCAAGATTCTCCCATAGTTAGTTTTAAAGGAGGGGTTCAATCGGATGGAATTATAACTATACCTGTTTTATCGCCTGAAATTAACTTTAATATTAAACTAAGAAAAGCGATTGAGAAAAATAATATTTCTTATCATAACAAAATTACAAATAAAAAAACTCCGCTTAATTCTAAAAAAATTGCTTCTGTTTCTCATTCGATTGAGGAGCTTTCAAGAGATATTCTTTATAATTCAGATAATTTTTCCTCAGAAGTTGTATTCAAAACTGCTGCTGCAAAGTTTATTAACTACAGTCACAGTGCGGGTTTAGATGATGCAATGCTAATGTTTAATAGTGTTCTTAATCCAGGTGATGATATTGTAATAGCCGATGCCAGCGGTGTTTCAAGGTACAATCTTTTGAATTGCGAGTTTGTTATTGATTCTTTAATTAAACTCAACAAAAAAGAGGGTTTTAGAGAACTTCTTGCCAGTGCTAAACAAGGAACGCTATCCAACCGGTTTGATTTTTTAGATGATTCAATTAGAGCTAAAACAGGGACTTTAGCCAATATGTCATCAATTGCCGGGTATATGGTTACAAAAAAACATAAAGATATTGTTTTTTGTATAATTATTCAAAACTCACCTAAAAGAAAAGCAGTTTTAAAGAATTTTGAGAACAATATTATAACTTTGTTGTATCGAAAGTATTAATTTTCTAGTTCAAGAATTTTGTTTTTTGTAGTTTTAATAATTTTTGATAAACTGTCTTTTAATTCGTTTTTTCCCCTAAGTTCAGTTGATTTAATACCTAAGAACGATTTTTGTTTGTAGTTTTTGGTGTATGTGTTTTTAAAATCTAAAAGTTTATTGTATAAACTAATATCAATATACTTTTTTTCTTCACAAAGATAAACAAAAATTTCACTCAAATATAAATAAGAACTTAGAGTGGTTTTTTTATTCAATTCTTTTTGAAGTTTTTTTAACATTTCCAATAAAAATTTGTATTTAACTAAAAGCTTTGATTTTTTCTTGCAAAGTGTAACTTTAAGATATTCATTAGTCGTATTGTAGCCGATATCAAATAATTCTTTCCTTTTTTCTTTAGGAATTAAAAAATCGACAACACTAACCTCAGGTGTGTTAATTTTTATATAATCAAACTTATCTTTTTCATTGTACATATCAACAATATAATCAGTTGAAAATCCGCAGAAAGCATTGTAAACCCGATTCAAATACTCAATTGAATTGGTGATTTTTTTAGGGGTTTCATTATCTTCAAGCCGGAATTCAAGGATTCTTTCGCTGAGATTCTTAATTGAATCGCAAACCCTCCATAAAGGAGTGGATTTTAATAAGTCTCCATCCACTACGAGGGTTTCGTTTAATTCAAGCGGGGTAAAAAGTCCAGGCATTGAAACACTTGCTCTTATGCTTTTTGCAATTTCAAAATCTGGAGTTTTTTCTTTTGAAAATTCAAGAAACTGTAAATTAGTCAAATCAACAGAGTAAATTATTAGTTTTTTTTCAATATCACTAAACTTTACAGGGGGCATTTTGTCTTTTTTGTATTCTTGTCCGTAGAATTTGGATTCAATTTTATCTTTCATCCAATCAAGAAAAATTTTGCCTTTAGAAATTGCAAGTTCTTTTTTAAAATCAATATTAATATCAATAAACATTTCAAGACCTGTATTAGAAAGAATTTCATAGGCTTCTTGATAATTATATCCAACAGCAATCAAAGAAGCAAACACTGCTCCAATTGAGCTTCCGGCATATCCTGTTAAGTTTATATCATTCTCAATTAATGCCTTATAAGCTCCGCAATAGCTGATTCCACGTATCCCGCCGCCTCCAAATATTGCAAAGTATTCGTTTTTTGCTGTCATATTTTACTCCATGAAATCTGGTTTTTGATTCTCGTTAGAATGTGCGTCTTTATTAAGGTTTTCAAGCCTTTTGCTTTCATTTTCGTACTGGTCTTGAATATCAATAACATTCTTTAATTGTTCTCTATCAGGTCCAATTAACTCTGGTTTATTTTTTGTTAGATTCAACTTTGTTTTGTTTTGAAGTGCTTTAGCCTCCTGCAGAATCTCATTAAGGTTTTTATTGGATAAATTTTTATTTTTATTTCTCAATATTACAATCTCAACACGTCTATTTTTAGCTTTATTTTCAGCAGTTGTATTAGGGACAATTGGAACAGTGTCTGAGAGTCCCTCTGCTATAAAAATTTTAGGACTAAAGTTTTGTTCTTTAATTAAGAATCTTACAACCCTTGAAGCTCTAGCGCAGGATAATTCCCAATTTGAGGGAAATTTAGCTGAACTTATAGAGTCTGAATCCGTATGACCTTCTACTTGGATATAGTGTATTGAGAATTTATCTTTGATAATTTTTGCAACTTTAGCTAATATTTCAAGTGATTCAGGGTTTAGCTCAGCCGTTGCCGGTGCAAATTGGACTGCCTGTTCATTTAATCTTATAACAAGACCCCGATTGTCAATTTCAGCACTTAATCCGTTTTGTTTCAGCTTATCAATTTCACTTTTTATATCATCATATGAAGTTTGTTCATATTTTTGGCTCATATATTCAAGCATTAAAGGGTTTATTGCTCCTTGTTCTCCTGTTAGGATTGAGTTATTGCCTTCCATTATATTTGCCTGATTATCAAATATATTCTGGCTAAAAGCTTTTCTTAGGGCATCTTCAATTCCTTTAAAGGAATTGACATCCGATTGGGCAAGTGCATACAATACGACAAAAGTTGCAAATAGAAGGGTCATAAAGTCGGCATAAGAAACTAGCCAGCGCTCAAGATTTTCATGCTCTTCGGGTGGTTTTTTTCTTGCCATTAAGCTTTAGCCTCTTTTTTATCGACAATATAACATTCGAGTTTTCGCTCAATTAAAGCGGGGGATTCTCCGGCTTGAATCGAGAGAATTCCTTCTATCATAAGTTCCATTGAGGTAAAGATGTGAGCGTACTTTCTTTTTACTCTTGTTGAATAAGGAATTGTAATTAAGTTCGCTATAACTAGACCATAAATTGTAGCAACAAAAGCTACTGCAATTCCTGCTCCTAATTTAGAAGGGTCGGATAAGTTCTGCATAACTTGAATTAACCCTAATACAGCACCAATAATCCCTAATGTCGGAGAATAACCACCTGCAGATTCAAGAACTTTTGCACCTGCTGCAATTTTTTCCTGGATTTGGGATAATTGTGTTTCCATCATATCTCGCACTAATGTTGGGTCTGCTCCGTCTGCAACTGCTTCAAGACCAAGTTTTAAAAGCGGATGAGATGCGTTTTTAGCTTCTTTTTCTAAAGCAATCACCCCTTCTTTTCTTGCCTTTTGAGCATAGCCGATAATTTCTTCAATTAAAGTTTCAATTTTTGGAGGTTTTCCAAAATAAACCACCTGAATACAGTGTGCTGCAGTTTTAAAGTCTTCAATAGGAAAACTTAGAAATACTGCACCTGCAGTTCCTCCTGCTACAATAAAAAAAGCGGTAATTTGCAATAGCTGGCCGATATTCCCGCCTTCCAATGCTTGACCGACCAATATAAAAGCTATACCCAGAAAGGTTCCAATTAGTGCTGCTATATCCATTATACTATAAAACTCCTAATTTATTGCTTTATTATCGTAAAAAACAAGTAATTTGTTATCATATAATTAAACGAAAAAAATAATTGTTTTTGATTTATAATAAAATAAAAGTTATATATAAGGGGAGTAATTCGGATGGGTCAAACTTTAGCACAGAAAATTTTATCATCTCATTGTCATAAAAATGTGGAATTTAAAGAGCTGGTTATAGCATCAGTTGATGTTTGTGCAACTCAAGATGGAACCGGTCCTTTAGCTATTAAAGAATTTAGAAAATTAAACAAAAAACTCTATAATCCTAAAAGAACTATTCTTTTTATAGACCATGCTGCACCTAGCCCCAGAAAAGAGCTGTCTAATGCTCATAGTATAATAAGAGAATTTGCAAAAGAACAAGGGGCTGTGCTGTCTGATATTGGGTGCGGGGTTTGTCATCAAAGATTAGTAGAAGATTATGTTAACCCGGGCGAAATCCTTGTCGGGGCTGATTCTCATACTTGTACATCCGGTGCTTTGGGTGCTTTTGCAACAGGAATGGGCTCAACTGATATTGCAGTAGCTATGGCTTATGGCAAAACCTGGTTTAAGGTTCCGGAGTCTTTTAAGATTGAGGTTTTTGGGCAATTCCAAAAAAATGTTTGTGCTAAAGATTTAATGCTGTATTTAATAGGGTTGATTGGAGCAGATGGAGCTACTTACAGGGCTTTAGAGTTTTGCGGCGAAACAATTAAACAAATGTCAATGTCAGATAGATTTACCCTTGCAAACATGGCTGTTGAGGCAGGTGCTAAAGCAGGATTGTTTGAAACCGATGAAAAAACTTATGAATTCTTAAAACAAAGAGGAAGGGCTGATAAGTATAAAGAAATTAAAATGGATGAAAGTGCGATTTATGAAAGAACAATCAAAATCGATGCTTCAACAATTCCTCCAATGGTTTCATGTCCTCATACGGTGGATAATACAAAACCCGCAGCAGAACTTTATGATATTAAAGTTGATCAGGTTTTTATAGGCACCTGTACAAACGGAAGAATTGAGGATTTAAGGATTGCAGCAGAGGTCCTTAAGGGCAATAAGGTAAATTCTAATACAAGGTTAATTATAGTTCCTGCCAGCAAAGATACTTATTTGCAGGCATCTAAAGAGGGTCTTTTGGAAGTTTTTCTTGAAGCTGGGGCAAACTTGCTTCCCTCGGGCTGTGGACCCTGTGTTGGAGTCCATGGCGGAATTTTAGCAGATGGAGAAGTTTGTCTTGCAACGCAGAATAGAAACTTTCAAGGAAGAATGGGTAACACAGAAGGTTTTATTTATCTAGCAAGCCCCTATGTTGCCGCTAAATCTGCAATTGCAGGGCATATTTGCTCTTAAGGAGAAAAAAATTATGAATATATTATTAATAAGTTTATCAGCATTTGTTTTATTGATAATTATATGGTTTATTGCTACCTACAATTCTTTAATTGGTTTAAAAAACTATGTTGAGGAAGCTTTTTCTACAATGGATGTTTATTTAAAAAAGCGTTTTGATATGATTCCTTCTCTTGTTGATATGGTTAAGGGTTATAGTTCACACGAAAAAGAAGTTTTGGATAATATTACCAATTTAAGAAGCCAAGCTTATTCTATCCTTTCTAATGATAAAAAAATGGAGCTTAATCAAAAACTTGATACCGGTTTATCAAGACTAATTGCACTAAGTGAGAATTACCCTGAGCTAAAAGCTAATCAAAACTTTTTAGAACTTCAAAGACAATTAGAAAACATTGAAAACGATATTGCCCAATCAAGAAAGTACTACAATGGTACTGTAAGGGAGTTTAATACTAAAATTCAGCTGTTCCCGACTGTTATTATAGCTTCAATGTTTGGTTTTAGAGCTCAAAAGTTATTTGAAGCTGATAATATTGAAAGAGAAAAACCCGGAGTTTCTTTTTAAATGAAAAAAATCATATTTCTATTCTGTTGTTTTTTTGTGTTTCTTATAGCGCCTTGTTTTGCTTCTGGATACTACATTAAAAACTGGGATGTTGATATTAATGTAGGAGAAGATAAAATCCTAAATATTACAGAAAGAATCGATGTTTTTTTTAAAACCCCTCACCATGGATATTTTAGATACATTCCGCTTGAAAAAGAAATCATAAATAAAGATGGTTCAACTGAAACTGCTAAAGCTCAGATTGCAAAAATTAAAGCAACAGCGCTCCATGAAATTATCCGATCTAAAAAGGATGTAAAAATCGTGTGCGGAAATCCTGATAGAAAAGTAATCGGGGCGCATTCTTATAGGATATCCTACAATTATAAAATTCCTTTTGACAAAACTAATGATGAATTCATTTTTGATATCATTGGATTGAATCGTAATGACTATATTAAAAAAGCACATTTTAAAATAACCTTCCCCAAGGAATTTGACACTAATAAAATCGATTTTGCAATAGGAAAATATGGAAGTTCTAACTATAAAGATAGAATTAATTATAAGGTCTATTCCAATATGATTATAGGTGAAACAACAAAACCCCTGGCGCCTAAGGAAGCTTTAACGCTAATTGTACAGCTCCCTATGGGATATTTTATCGAAAAACCATATCTTTCCAAGTTTTTAGCGTTTTTAATTATAACTGTTCTAAGTTTAGTTTCCTATATCACTTGGTTTATTTACGGAAAAGATGATAAAGTCATCCCTGTTATTAATTTTTATCCCCCTGAAGGTTTAACAAGTGCTGAAGTTGGTACAATTTACAATAAAACAGCAACTGGTGATAGAGAAATTGTATCTTCTATTCTTTATCTTGCTTCTTGCGGGTATGTTAATATTGTTAATCAAGAAAATGATTTTACAATTAAATTAATAAAAAAATATGACGGTAAAAAAACTGTTGAAAAAAAATTAATGGAAGCTTTATTTAAAAACTATACTGCTGAACAAATTACTAAAAAAGAGCTTCAAAAATCAAGAACTTATTATAAACATTGCACAGAAATTAATACAATATTAGAAGGGGTGAAAGATAAGCTTTACAAAAAAAGCTCAAGAACTTTTTTTGTATACTTTATTCCTATTCTTGCAATACTTGCTCTTATATGGTTTTTAAATTTCATTTGCTGTAATTTTGACTTTTCAATGCTGAGTTACTATCCTTTAATGTTTATTGGTGCAATTGTTCTTGGCATTAGCGGGTTTATGATAATTCTTAATCGTTTATTTAGTGAATTAGATAAGAAAAATATTATTCTTTTTACCCCTGTTCTAACAGCAATAGCTCTTGTTACAATTGCTGTTATTGGAGTGTTTACAAACGAATGCAGCGAGTGTTTAAATAATTGGTTTGTTCTTATATATGGGTTTTTTGGGGTAATTATAAGTATTATTTGTGTTTATCAGATGCCGAAAAATAATAAACTCGCGCTCAAGCTTTTGGGCCATATTGAAGGGTATAGAAAATTCTTAAAAACAGCAGAGCAAAAAAGAATTGAGCAATTAATGAAGGATAATCCCTATTATTGTTTTGATATGCTCCCTTATGCCTATGTTCTTGGAATTGTAGAGGAATGGACTAACAAGTTTGAAGGGATGAATATTAAAAACCCCGATTGGTATATAGGGTCCTTTAATCGTCATTCTTTTGACAGCTTTACAACTTCAATGTCAAATTTTTCTGTTCCTACAACCTCAAATGGCGGAATTAAAGCATCATCTAGAGGTTTTTCAGGCGGCGGACGCTCAGGAGGCGGTTTTGGAGGAGGCGGCGGCGGTGCCTGGTAGGGTTTTTGGGTATTAAAAAAGACCTGTTTTTAAACAGGTCTTTTTTATATAAATTTTTATTAAATCATATTAGAAATACTGGAATCAGCTTTAAATCCGTTATATTCTTTTTTTATGTTTTTAATAAAATTTTTGGTTGAAGTAAAAGGAGGGATTCCATTATACTTAGCAACATTTCCCGGCCCTGCGTTATAAGCTGCAAGGGCTAAATCAATTGAGCCGTACTTTTTATAGAGCATTTGGTAATATCTCAAGCCGCCTTCAATATTCTCACTTACAATATAAGGGTTTACACCGAGTTTTTTTGCAGTTGAAGGGGTGAGCTGATACAAACCAATCGCACCGCCCGGGCTTTTAATGCTTGTGTTAAAATTAGATTCAATTTTTGCTATGCTTAGTGCAATGTAAGGATCAACACCCATTTTTTGGGCAGTTTTAACAATAAGTTGTTTAGCATTTTGTGGCGATTGGGAAGCAAATGTTGTGTTAGAAGCAATTAATAGGAAAGACAAAGCGACTAACAAAGTTTTAACTAGCTTTTTCGTCATAAAAATTATCCTCATTTTTGTATTGACCGGGTAGAAAACTTGTTTTAACAAGCAAAACCCGAAGTTCCCTATTACTATAGCACAAAAACTAATATTTTGCAACTTTTGAGCCTTTTGCAAAAGCAAAACCCGCACAGTACAAGTCTTTTTAATTACTACAAACATAGCATTTAAAATTAATTCTTGCCATTTTTTCTAATTTTGTGATACAATTATCATATTGATATGGAGAAATGGCCGAGTGGCTGAAGGCGGCACCCTGCTAAGGTGTTAGGTGGAGTAATCTGCCTCGAGGGTTCGAATCCCTCTTTCTCCGAATTTTAGGATAGAGTTAAAATTTATATAATAACAATAGTCTGAAATGCTAGGTCTTAATGCTGATAATCATTCTTTAAAATTTCTAGTCATAATTCCTCACTAAAACTTCTGTAATTTCATAGTTTATACATAATTCATTTACCAATTTTTTATCTGAATTTGAGAGTATAAATTTAACATCTTTGCTGTTTAATTCATCACAAATATCACACAATTTGAATTGTATATCTATTATCAAAGCTTTCCTTTTGTATATGAAGTAAAACTGGGTCAAAGTAAACAAAAACACCCTTTTGAACTTTGGTTAAAGTTTCTGTAAAATCAGTACATTTTTTTCTCCGTCTTTTTTAAAAGCTCAAAGCAATTAAAAAGAATAATGTTTAAAGAAGAAGAGCACCCAAGAGATGAGGATGGGAAATTTACATTTAAAAATGGAGGAAGTGAAAGTAATAGAGTAAAATCACCAGCAGAAATTTTGTATTCTAATACATTAAAGCAAAAGGAAATAAAAGAAAAAGAAATGCAGTATAAAAATAAGCTTTTGAATATTTTAAAAGATAAAGCATCACCAGCTGATGTATTATACCCGGATACAGATATCCTTGAAAGAAAGATAAAAGAATTAGGACTAACAGATAGTGAAAATCATCCTAACAATTCCATAGGAAATTGGCAAAAGCCTGTTGAGTATCAAAGAATAAGCTCGCCTTATGGCTGGAGGATTCACCCTATACAAAAAATCAAGAAGTTTCATACAGGGGTAGATTTAAGTATTCCCCAGGGAACACAAGTAAAAATCCCTATGGATGGCACTGTTGAATTTGCGGGAGAACAAGGTGGATATGGGTA
>CAJTNR010000004.1 GCA_910577635.1 uncultured Vampirovibrio sp.
GGTTTTATCGCCATAATACTTTTCAATCAAATCTTCAATTTGATTATCACTCTTAGGATCAATTTTACCTGTGCTATCTTTACTATCTGGCGAATGTTTAACACTGTTTTTATAATTATTAGTCATCATCAGTGTTGCTGAGTGACTATCTGTTTTTGCGGTTGTTGCATCGTAGTCTTTTTCAAACAAAGCCCTTGATGATTCATCTAAAGCATTTTTCATTCCACGCTCAACACCCTCTTTGGCATTGGGATATTGCTGTTTTAATTTCAACAAATCATCTCCGCTTGGGAAATCTGGCATAAGTACCTTCCTTTACTATTTTTATCTAATGCTATTTTGTTTTAAATCCACGAATATATTATATATAAACATTTTTTTAAAATAATTTGCTTTATCGTTACAAATATTTACAAAAATACCAGAAAGTTTTTTTGAATAATTCCATTACAATTAGCTTTTTTATACTCCTTAAATTCACTGAAAGTCCTTTATTTAAACCTATCGTGCGGATAAGAATAAAGATTTGAATAAATCCTACTGCTTTTTTTAAAATTGTTACAAAAATCCACAATTTTTTATTTGTGACTATTGAAACAATTTTGTTTATTTGTTTTATAGTTGAATTTGTTTTATTGTTAATATCAAGTGCAAGTGTTCCGGCTATAACTACTCTATTGGATAAATCCACTATTTTTTTATCAAATTCAATCAATTTTTTTAATACCAAAACAGTTGCCAATAGTTCAAGAATAATTGCAAAAAGACATATAAAATTAATCATCTTAGAATTGTACAATAATATAAAGCATTATTCTATACATAATGTAGCGGATATTTTTTAAAGAAATATTTGCATTAATTCACTAAAAGGTATAGAATATATTAAATCAACTATTTGTGCGCTTAATTTTTAAATTTTTTGCACCGGTGGTTATAGTTACAAATTAAAACAAGGAAAACAAAAAATGTATGAAGATCAAACATTAGCATGTGAAGACTGTGGCAAAGAATTTATTTTTAGTGCTGGAGAACAAGAATTCTATGCGCAAAAAGGGCTGGTAAACGTACCCAAAAGATGTCCTGATTGCAGAAAGGCAAGAAGACAAAAATCAAGAAAAAAAATGTATGATGCAATTTGCTCTCAATGCGGAGTAGAAACAAAGGTTCCATTTAAACCAACAGAAGGCAAAGAAGTTTATTGCAGAGAATGTTATCAAAAAAGACTTGAACAAAGCTAAAAAAAACCTGGGTTATTCAAAACCCAGGTTTTTTATAGCTTTTTTATCTTTAACCCAGTTTTTTTGTACTTTAACAAAAAGTTCGAGATACACTTTTTTTTGTACAATTTTCTCCAATTCCTTTCTTGCATTTATGCCGATTTTTTTCAACATTGACCCTTGTTTGCCTATAAGAATTCCTTTTTGACTGTCTTGATTAACGATAATAGTTGCCTTTATTGCATCAAGTTCTTCTTTTTCGCTATAGCTGTCAATTAAAACGGCAGTATTGTGCGGAATTTCATCTTTAGTAGATTTTATAATCGCTTCTCTTATAATTTCTGCTGCAATTTGTCTTAAGGAACTATCAGTTATTATATCATCGCTATAAAATTTTTCACCAATAGGCAAATACAGCTTAATTTTTTTTATTAAGTCCTCAAGATTTTTTCCTGTTTTAGCGCTAATTTTAATCGTATCAATATTTTTTTCAAAAAATGATTTATAGCTGTATAGATTAAGTTCGCGTTTATTCTGGTCCTTAATTAAATCCGTTTTATTTAAAACAAGAAGAATAGGTGTTTTACTATTTTTAAGATAATTTTCAATAATCCACTTATCCCCTATCCCTATTGGTTTTGTAATATCTACCATAAAAAGAATTAAATCCGTATCAATAATTGCTTCTTTTGACTGGCTTATAAGATAGTTTCCAAGCTCATTTTTGGGTTTATGGATTCCAGGTGTATCAATAATAATTATCTGAGAATCGCAATCAGTATAAATTCCTTTTAAATTTTTTCTTGTAGTTTGGGCAACGCAAGTTGTAATTGCAATTTTTTGATTAAGAATTTTATTGACTAACGTTGATTTTCCAACATTAGGGCGCGCTATAAGAGTGATTACACCTGATTTGAATTCCTTTTTTTTCATTTTTTTTTCGCTTTTTTACAAATAAATTATTTTTATATTATAATATGTTATAATAAAAACATTAAAAAAGGATAAACAGTGATAAAAGTTTTTAATAAAACTATAAATATACTTCTAGCGGTATTATTTTTAGGTAATATGGCATTTGCTATTGAAGCTGAATATAAAAATTCTCTTGTTAAAGTTGAACTTAGCAAAACAAACGAGGATTCTTATAAAATCGAGCTTTATACACAGAAAAAATACACAGAACCTTTAAAAGTCGTTAAAAAGAGCGATTTAAGCTATTACATTCTTCTTCCTGAAACAAACAATGCCCCTTCCAAAAAAAATGTTAACTCTCAAGACATTAAATCGCTAAGTACAAATTTATACCCATACGCTGGAGCTGATATAAATAACGGCTATACAAAAATTGAAATTAATACAAATAAACCAATAAACTTTACAGTTAGCGCTAAAAGCTTGCAGAGCCCAAAACCTGCTCAAACAAAACCAGCTGCAGTTGCACAAAAACCACTGCAAACTCCTCCAAAAACTCAAGTTACAGCTCAAAGCGCTTCAAAACAGCCTGCCAGCATTAAACCTAAAAAAGAAGTGCCGGAAAAAATTGTACAAAACAAACCCGCTGTAAAAGAAACTGTACAAAAGCCAGTTACAAAAAAAGAAACTGTTAAGGAACAAACAAAAAAACAAGAAGTTAAACAAGACAAAAAAGAAGCAATAAAACCAAAAAAAGAACAGACAAAAGAATTAGAAAAAGAAATTAAAAAACCAATTGAAAAAGAGGTTTTAAAGCCAGTTGAAAAAGAAGTGCAGAAGCCTAAAGCAGAACCTGTTGCTGCAAAAGAACCTATAGCACAAGCACAAATTGGGCCTGATTCAACCTTGAGTTCTGAAGTGCAGGAAATTGAACAAGAAACCGTATTTGACGATCCTATTCAAGAGCCGATTGTTGATGAACCTATTGAAAATAACTTTATTAATAATACCAAAGTTTTAATAAGGCCATATAAAAACAAAATTGTTAATAAGCTTTCTGCTCTGGATTTAGGGCTAAAAGATATTATTTTTATCAGCATAATTGCCTTTTTGCTTCTTCTTTTCTTAATAGTTTTAATTTCAAGAAAACCAAAGAAAGAAGCAAAACTAAAACCCAAAGCTGCTTTGGATGAGCCTAAAACTACCCCAGCTTCAACTAAAAATACGCCACCAGCTGAGCCGGTTGCAGAAAAAGTTGAGCAGCCTGCTAAAACCATTGCACCAGCTGATGCTGTTCAAAATCGCAAGGTTTATCCTAAACAGTCAACACAGCCTCCTTATAAAGAATATTTAGCAAACGAGACTCCTGTTGATTCAGCAAATACTTATCCTTCTAAGGAACTTTCGCAAGCTGCAGTTGAGAGTCCCAAGGCAGTTGATGCTCCCATTCCTCCTGTAAGGCAAACTTCAACTCTTGATAGATTCAAGTCTTTGGATTCAAATTCCACTGCTTCTAAGGCGCAAGTAAAAACAGCTGCACCCCAGCAGCCCCAAATTGCACCGCAAGTTCAAGTACAACAATCACAACCACAAGCTCCAATTCAGCCACAGAAGCCTTATAAGCCTCAAGTTCATAAGCCTTCGGTTAAAACTGTTAATGAAAGCTATGAACAGTTAAGTTACGAGCCTCAAGTTGTTAGTGAACAAAAAGCAAGTGAAAAAAATATTAACACTGTTTCTAAAAATCATCCTTATCAGCCCTTTAAGCCTGATATCATTGATGACAGACAACAAGAAAGCGAAATTATTCAAAAAATTCTTCAAGAAGATACTTTTGTTGAAATTGAACCTAATGAATTTCCAGCAGAACAGCCTAAGAAATTCACTCCGCAGCCTAATTATGAATCTGAAGTTTATGAAGAACCCAAGGTGCTCTCAAAAACTGAAATTGCTCCAAACAGAGGTTTTATGTGTGTTTCATATAAAAACAATATCAATTTAATGGGCTATATATACGATGATGTGTTTGCTTTGTATAATTTCAGATCGATTGCCCTTAAAGATTATACAATTAAATTCAGAATGTCTGAAAAAACAGACAAAGGTGCCAATTTTATCGTCAAGGTGGATAGTGTTAAAATGCTTGTAGCAGTGACCAGATCCTCAATGACTTTAGAAGTTGCAATGTAATAATTAAGGAGAACTTCCAGATATTTTTATCCCTGCAATTGTATAGCTGGCAATATCTTTTTTTTCAAGTTTGCCGTTTTTATTATATCTTTCAATAATAAAATTATCGGTTCCGGAAAAATTATTTCCCTGGAGCCTAAAACTTACTGTCTCTTTGTATATTACCTTTAATCCTTTTTCTATAACGATTTTTTTACGCTCAAATTTCAGTGAATTTCCGTCTTTAGATTTATCTTTAACCTCAATTTCACTTCTTGCACCGCTTTCAAGGTTTTCAAGTATTAAAATATTATTGTAGCCTGAAAGTGTCCATATATCTCTGCTCTCAAAGTTAAAAACAGTAGGATTATTTGAACTATTTAGCTTTGAAATTACACCCCAGGAACCAAAAAAACCTTTGGGAATATACTCTTCACTAACTCCCCCTTTGAGCGATACAGCACTACAACAAAGAAAAAGCAAACAACCTAAACTTAGAATAATTTTTTTCATATATTTAATTTTAATGAAATTTAAATAAAAATTCAACCTTAAGGTCGAGGTTTTTTTTTCTTGCTAAAGTTAATATATTATTGAAGGGGAGTTGTCTTGAAACAAATTTTATCAGTTATTATTCCTTTATTGTTAATATTCGCTCTTGTTCTTAATCAAGCTTTACCTGCTGATGCTGCTAAGAAAGCTGCCAAGAAAAAGGGCTTAAGTCAGGAAGTTTTAGTTGAAATTACCCAGAAAGTCGATAATTTAACCAAAAAAATATACGAACGAGAACTCTATACCCCTGAGGATTCAGGAGAGCTTATAAATTTAAAATTGCAGCTTGATGAACAAATGGATATTTTTGCTGAGAGTTCTTATGCCCCGATTTACTTTAAAATAGGCAATATTTATAGAATGAGAGGTCAAGACCAAGAAGCAATTAATTGTTATCAAACAATTCTTGAGAATTTTTCACAAACTGCCTATGCACCTAAGTCTAGAGATATCTTAACACAAATGGGTGTTGAAATTGCACTTCCTCAAGATGCCAGCGAACAAGAAGAAGAAAACGAGTTTTAGAATCTAGCTTTCAACATAGCTCATTAATTTTTCTAATGTTGTTTGAATTGAGTTAATTTTATCTTCGATAATTTCAACTCTATTTGAAAGCATTTTTGTTTGAGTCATGTTCTCATAAAAAATATCGATAAACTGTCCAGGATTAAAACCTTCTGCCTGATTTTTACCCAAGAGTTCAATTTTTTTATTCAACAGTGCAATTTTCTCATCCTGGCTTCTTGCATTTTTAATCAGCAATTTTAAACCATTTTCAATTTTGATATTCTGTTCGCTTACCGCTTGTTTTGACTTTTCGCTCTGATACAAACGGGTTTTAATATCTTCAAAACCTGTATTTTTTAGCTCATCAACATTCTGCGACAAATCTTCAATTTTAGATATAGCATCCCTGCACCAGCCTGATAAATGTCCAAGTTCAGCTTCAATATCTCTGTTGTTTTTGATAGATTCTGCGTTTATATTTCTAATTTCTGCAAGTTTTTCTACCAGTGCATTTGAATCTTGATTTATAAGACCTTTTTCAATACTAAGACGAATTTTAGCTAAATCTGACTCAATATCCTCCAGTGTGTATGAATAGCCGGTATCATCGTCTTGAGATTTGATTTTTTTAATCGTTTTTTCTAAGCGCAAAAAGTCAGACTTAAAGTTGTCTTTCAGCTCTTCAATAAGTTTTTGAGTATTTTGATTTTCATTGATTTTTTTGCTAAGAACACTTAAGTCTTCATCAAAAGGTCTTAGTTCAATTGTTTCTTTTGGTTTTTCAATTAATTCTTTAATTTTTTGAACATTCTCTTTGAATCTTATCTCAAGAGTCTTTTTAATGTCTCTTATTTCATCCGATAAATTTTCATTCGCATTTTCAATTGTTTCAATTTTATCAATAATCTTTGAAATATTCTGAGCTTTTGAATTTGAACTAATAATATTCTGGCTGGTTTGTTCAATTTCATCCAGAAGTTCTTTTGCATTATGGATTTGCTGCAAATTTGTTTTTTCAATTTTAGATTCAATTCCGGCTAAAATTGTTTTTAGAGGTTTATCTTCATTTATTGACTCAATTTCATCGCCTGCAATACTATCTAAAACTTTATTAATTTTTTCATCAAGTTTATTGATTGCATTTTTATTAGTTTTTTCAATACTTGAAATATTGTCTATAATTTCTTTTTTACTATCAGCTATTTTACTAACAGCATCTGGAACAAAGTTTGTCAATTCCAATTCAAGACTTGAAAGTTTTTCAAGCAAAACAACGAGGTTTTCTTGTTGTTTTGAATCATTATTCTGCTGATCAACTTTATAATCAGCTAAATCTTTCTGAATTTTATAATTAACACCTTCAATGCTGTCTATAATTAAGTCTGAAAGTTTTTGTAAATCAACCCTTAGAGAATCTTCCTTATCAATACTAATTGTCTTTAAACAAGTTTTTATATCTTCAATTGTATTAATAATATCTTGTTTTGTGTCAATAATACTATCATTTGTACTTGAAATATTATCTTTAAGAATATTGATATTGTCTTTTATATCCTGCGATTCAATTTTTATAGATGCAATTTCTTGTTCTACTTGAGAATTATCAATTGTTATCTCAGGATTGCTGGTATCTGTTAATATATCAAGTTTTTGCGAAATTAAAGGAATAGTTTCAGCTATTTTTGTCAATACCCCTACGCTTGCATCTGAGTATACTTCTCCAAGATTGGCTTTAAGGGTTTGTATTTGTTTTTGAATTTCTAAAGTAGCGCCATCTAAACTATACTGCAGCTCTTCAATTTCTTTTCCGATATCTTGATTCTTCAAGTTTGCTAAAGCACGCTCTATTGGTTCTTGAAGAATTTTTATGTTTCCTTCATTCAGGGAAGCAATATCTTTTTTTAGTGAACTAATCCCTTCAGCAAGTATTTGAAGGTTGTCTTTTGAAGTTGCATTGTATTTGTCAAAACTTTCACTTGTCGGAATTTTTTGCGCTAATTCTGTTCCAATTGCAACCTTAAAATTTTTAATTTCATTCTTGAGCTCATCAATTGCAAGAATTGTTTTTGAATCATCTTCAATTTTAGGTGTCTGCTCTTTTGTTGCATTAATAAGCTCTTTTATTGAGCTAATTTGTACAGCAAGGGATTCGAAGTTTGTAGTAATAATTTCAAAATTAGGGCTTTTAATGTTTTTGATATCATAGTTAAGAGCATTAATTGCTTCGAGAAAGTCGTTTCTTCCTAAAAACCCGATTGAAGTTCTAACTTCTTTAAGTTCTTGTTGAACACTTGTTAATGATTTGGATAAAGTATCAATTTCATCTTTTGTAATAGTAACATTGCCTGCAAGTATTTGAATATTCTCAATAAGGGTGGTTAACTGCTCAACAGGAGCAGATTCCTGCTTTGAAAGGACAATTGTTTGAATATCAGTTTTAATGCTGTCAACTTGTTCTTTTACCTGGTTACTTAGAAGCTGAATTTCATCCTTTGAATCAACATAGGAAATTTGTTCTTTAATTGCATTTAAAGAATAAGTTAAATCATGCACTTCTCGAAGAGCATCATTAAAGATATTTTCTCTGTTTTGGATTGTATCAATTAAGCCTGTTAAATCCCGATATTTTGAATCTATAATCGAAATAGCAGATATTACCGAGTTGATATTTCCTGAAATTATATCAACCTCTGCTTTTAATGATAAAAATTCTTCCTTGGGGCTGTTCTGTTTAATTTGAGCAAGAAAATCAGCGAAGTTTTTGTTAAGCGTTATTGTAATATTTTCAAAACCTCTTGAAAAGGTCATGAAATTTTCACTAAGTTTGATAATTTCTTCTGTTGGACTATTTGTTAACTGCTGCTCAAGGCTTTTAGCAATTCCCTGTAGTATATGTTCTTGTGAATTAAGTTTAGAAGTTGCATTAGTTGTGTCATTGAGGAGCTTAGTTAAATCAGAAGCAAATTTTGGATAATTAGATGCCTGCGCATGGATAAATTCCTTTAAACCCGTTTCAAGTTCTTTTATAGATTGGTTTGTCTGACCATATTTGTTCTCCAGGGATTTTCTGAATTCATTAACTAAAGTTGAAGCTATTTTTTCACTGGAAACACTTGTAACACTTTCATATCTTTGAGCAAGGGTGTTTAAAACATTGTAAATTTCACCTTGCGATGAACTTGACTTAGCATAAAGCCCTTTAATAGCTTGTGTCAGCTGGTCCAATTTAATTTCAACACTGTCTGCCATAAATCTTTATATTTTTCCTTATCCTCTTAATTTTATTCTAGCAAAAACCTTTTATATATGCTAGTTTGTAAAGAAATGCTTAATATGTTTGTGCTCTAAATACACTGGTTTTTAAAACATCAAAATATTTATCATTTAAGTGCGCCCAATCAAATAATACAATACCATTTAGTTTGAGTCTTCTTACTATATGAATTTGTTTCAGCAAATCCTCAGGATCTGATTCAATGAATCCGGCAAAAAGTCCAGGATAAATACTAATACCCGGCGGTGTTTTTTTTCTTATTTCCTCAAGCATTGATTTAGCTAAATCGTCATCGCTTGTTAGAATCAAAGGAGTAATTGCACTCACATACCTTTGGCTTACCCATTGATTCCAATCCTGATGTTTGGTTTGAAGACTAACTTTATAATCAGGAAAAATTACTGTAGACAATGTAATATTTCTATTTTTTAGTAAATCTGAAACCCTTTTAACATAATCTGTGATTTTGTCTCTTCTATAATCACACCAATTCTCCCACATTGAACCCTTGGATTCAATATCAAGAGGATCAACTTCATAGAATTTATAGAATTCCTCTCTTGCATACTTTGTGTATCCCCATTGGTTATTATAGTTTTCTTTAGAAACATTGGGATATCTTACATAATCAAGGTTTACTCCGTCTATATTATATCTTGCTGTCATTTCCGCTATTAATTTAACCAAAAATATTGTAACTTCAGGATTAGCAGGATCTAGAAAATATCCGTTGTGTTCCTGAGGGTGCTGAACCCAGCCCTGATAAAGTGCTTTTTGTTTGGATCTGTTCATCCAATTGGGTTTAACAGCAAGAATTGACTTAGGATTGGTTTCCGGGGATTTATTTCCTACATAGAAACTCTCAAACCAGGTATGAACCTTCATTCCTCTTTTGTGAGCTTCTCTAACCCAAATTGCAAGGATATCAACACCCTGAAACTCGGGGTTTTGTTCTTCGAATCCATAAGAGCGCATTGTAGCTGAGGGGAAAATCGTTCTTCCGTGGTAATAAGTTTCAAGAAAAACATTGTTAATCCCTGTAGCCTTCATTTTGTCCAGAGTTTTTTGAATTTCAGCTACTGATTTTTCAGTTGGTCTTACCCAGGTGCCCTTAAGTTCGTTTTGAATATAAGGAAGGGTGTAGCGAAAAGCTAAAGACGCACTTTCAATTGCTTCTTTAGCACATGTTAAAGAAGCGTCAGATCCGTCTTTTTGAGATTTTTTATATAATTGTTTTGCTTTTTTTAAATAATAGTAAATATACTTATCATCCCTTGAATCATAGTCTTGTTTTGTTGATAAAAGAACATTTTCAACAATATCAATTTTAGCTTTAGCACAATAGCGGTAACTATCAATTGTTGTGTAGGCTTTTATTGTTCTATCGCATATTTCAATTTTAGTTCCAATTTTTAAATTATCACTAATCCATTTTTTAGCACTTCCGTGTCCTGATATTACAAATCCATTTTTGGGAATATTTGAATTAGCCCCTGTAAGACGCACTATTACACCATCAATAACTACTGCTTCTTTTCCAAACTCATTTGTCTGGGTAGTTTTTCCAAATTCTTTGGTATAGATGACAAGCTGATTAGGACCTCTGTATCCGGGGTATGTGTTTGTTTGCGATACATCATCAAGAGGATATATTGCATTAATTTTTCTTGTTGATTCTGAAATTATTCTGTCATTAGGTAGTTCAACATTTATATTTTTAGTTTTTTTAGCATCTTTATCCTCTTTATAAAAAACTGCCTTTTTTTCATCACGCCTAGAATCAGTATTGAGGGTTGTTTTTGTATTCTCATTATTTGCTTGAACAGATGCAGCAAAAGAAGGAACTATTAAGTTTAATAGTATAAAAAAAGAGAATAAAAGTTTTAGAATACTCCGCAATTCAGTTATCCTTAAAAAATCCTTAATAAAATTCTATAATAAAAAAAATCTACAAGCAAAAAAAATTAAAATTTTAAAAAAATTAACAAAAAAACCGGACAAAAGTCCGGTTTTTATATTAATTCAATGAACTATTTTTTATTAACTAATTCTTTGAATTTTTTACCAGCTGAGAATGCAGGAACTGTTTTTGCAGCAATTTTAATTTCTTTTCCTGTTTGAGGATTTCTGCCTGTTCTAGCTGCTCTTTTTCTTGATTCAAAAGTACCGAAACCAACTAAAGTAACCTTTTCTCCTTTAGCAACAGTTTTTTGTACAGTTTCAACTAATCCGTTTAATACTTCTGCAGCTTCTTTTTGTGTAACTTTAGCTTTTTTAGCAATTTCTTGTACTAATTCTTCTTTGTTCATTATTAGAACCCCTTTCTATATCTCTTATAGTGGATTATATTGGAAAATTAGATATGTTGCAAGTGTTTTTTTTAAATAAATATTCTGTTATAATAAGTTTATGATAAATTTTAATAAACGATGGTATGAAAAAGACGAGTTTTTAAAAAGCTTTATGAGCCTGCTTGAAGACTTGCACCCTGATTTACAATGCGAGATTGCGGTTGATATTATCATTAAAGCAAGCACTGTTTCAGGGGTTGATTATGAAAAAATGATTACTGAAGTCGGTGATTATAATCCTGCTGAGTATAAAAGGTGGTATGATAAAAACCCTAATATCCATGTTGCGATTGAATGCTTAAAGGATTTGGATGAAAATCAAAAAGAAGAAATTATCCAAGAAGTTATCGATAGAATACTAGAGCACAACAATATCGACACCCTTGGGGAAACTTTTGAATGAAAAAAGTCTTAATAACCGGTGCAAGTTCCGGCATCGGCAAAGAAATTGCCCTTGTTTTATCGAAAAACTACAATGTTTTTTTAACCGGAAGAAGAAAATTAAACCAGGACAATTATTACCCTTGTGACTTAACAAATATTAACAATATTAACGATTTGATGGATAATGTTAAGCAATATTTCAATTCTAATATTGATATTCTAATTAATTGTGCCGGAAGTTATATCTACAAACCAATAGAAGATATGAATCAAAAAGAAATTGATTATCTGATTAACCTTAACTTTAAATCAGCTTATATTCTATCTAGTCTTGTAATTTCCGATATGAAAAAAAACCTGTTTGGAAGAATTGTTAATATCGGCTCAATTTCAGCTTCGGTCGGTGAAGGAAATGCAGCTTTATACAGCGCAACTAAAGGAGCTCTTGCATCTTTAACTAAAGCATTGGCTCTTGAAGTAGCACAGTATAATATTACAGTCAATCAAATTAATCCAGGCTGGGTTAACACTCCTTTAGCCGACAATTCTCTTAATAATGAAGATAAACAAGAAGTTATTGATGTCACTCCGCAAAGAAGATTCATTGAACCTGTTGAAGTGGCAAAACTTTGTGAATATTTAATCTCAAATGACGCTAAAGGTCTAACTGGACAGAATATCAACCTTTGTGCCGGTTTATCAATTGGCTGCTAGGATAAATAAAAAGACCATAGAGTTTTCTATGGTCTTCATAGCGAATATTGTTATTAACTATTTAACACAAACTGTTAATAGCACCCCTGCTGCAACGGCTGAGCCGATTACACCTGCAACATTGGGACCCATTGCATGCATTAATAAGTAGTTATTAGGATTGTATTCTAAACCAACTTTATTAGATACGCGGGCCGCCATAGGAACCGCACTAACACCTGCTGAACCAATAAGAGGATTAATCTTATTGTCTTTAGATGAGAAGAGGTTCATTATTTTTGCCATTATAACCCCTGCTGCTGTAGCTAGAGAAAAAGCAAGGATTCCAAGGATTAGAATAAATAAAGTTTGAACTGTTAGAAACTGATCAGCAGATAACTTAGAGCCAACCGACAATCCTAAGAAAATTGTAATTATATTAATTAATGCATTCTGCATGGTATTAGAAAGTCTTTCAACAACACCGCATTCTTTGCATAAATTACCAAAAGCTAGAGCCCCTACTAAAGGACAAGCACTTGGCAAGAACAGAATGCATAATGAAAGAACAAGAAGAGGGAAAACAATTTTTTCACGCTGCGAAACCTCTCTTAATTGACTCATTTGGATTTCACGTTCTTTTTTTGTTGTTAAAAGTTTCATAATAGGAGGCTGAATTACAGGAACTAAAGCCATATAAGAATAAGCAGCAACGGCAATTGCACCTAATAATTCAGGGGCAAGTTTACTTGTAACATAAATTGAAGTCGGTCCGTCTGCTCCTCCAATAATACCAATTGCACCTGCCTGGGGTAGTGTAAAACCAAATACGCAAAGTGCCAGCAATAATGCTCCAAAAATTCCAAATTGGGCAGCTCCACCTAAAAGAGCGGTTTTAGGATTCGCTAATAATGGTCCAAAGTCAGTCATCGCACCAACTCCCATAAAGATTATAAGAGGGAAAATCCCCTGATGGATACCTGCTTCATAGATAATATTCAAAAACCCGCCTGGTTCAGTCATTCCAGCTAGAGGAATATTAGATAAAAAACCTCCAAATGCAATAGGAATAAGAAGCAATGGCTCATATTGTTTTTTAATTCCAAGCCACATTAAAAATAAACAAATGACAAGCATGATAGGAGATCCAAACTGGTGCAGGAATTGCTCAAATGCGGATTCTATATTAGGATCAACAGGCTGCACAAAGTTATAAATCCCTGTTGTCTGCCATAATTGTTGAAAAATTTCACCTATATTCATATTCTTTTCCTCGCTTCTTTAGCCTATTGTAACCAATGTTTGACCGTTCTTAACCTGTTCACCCTGGGCTACATCTATTGATAGAACTTTACCTGATACAGGTGATTTGATTTCTGTTTCCATTTTCATTGCTTCAACAACCAAAAGGACATCGCCTTCTTGAACTTCATCGTTTTCAGATACTTCAATTCTTATAACAACACCTGGAAGCGCTGCTTTTACTTCTTGTCCTTGAGAGTCAGCTGAGCTTTGTTCTTTTTGTTCAATTCCTTCTTGCAAAGATACATCATAGCTTTTTCCATTAACGGTTGCTTTGTTTCCATTCAGCTCTACAGCATATTTTTTGCCATTTAAAGTTACGGTATAGGAATCACAAGAAACTAATGAAGTTTCTTTTTTGGGTTCATTTTTTCTAACACCCAAAGTTCCTTTTCCTTCAAGGAACATAATTCCTTTTTCCTTGCAGGCTCCTGCTATAAAGATATTTTCATCATTAACTTCTAATCCTGCATCTTCAAGCATTTTAGTAGCCGCTTTAATTCCTTTAGATTCGTCTTTATCGTTTAAATCAACAACAAGCTCTGTAGTGGGAGCTAATCCAAGTTGTTCTTGAGCTATTTTTACAATTTCAGAATCAGCCTCACAAGGAGTTTTTCCAAAATAGCCTAAAACCATTTTTCCATAGCCTTCTGCAATTTTTTTCCAGGATCCATGCATAACATTATTAAAAGCCTGCTGGAAGTAGAACTGAGAAACCGGAGTTACACTTGTTGCAAAACCGCCTTTTTCAACTACTTCTTTCATAGCAGCAACTATAAGAGGATATTTATCCATTAAGTTGTTGTCTCTAAGCATTTGAGTATTAGCAGTTAATGCACCGCCTGGAAGCGGGGATTGGATAATCATCGGATTAACTGCAAGAGCTTCAGGAGGCAGGAAGTAGTCTTTCATACATTCTTTAAAAATTTCTTCTGTTTCAAGAATTTTATTAATATCAACTCCTAAATCATATTCACTGTTTTTTAGAGCATGCCACATTGAAACGATATCAGGCTGGGCGGTTCCGCCTGAAACAGGTTTCATAGCCAGATCAATTCCATCAGCTCCGCCATCTAGTGCTGCTAAATAAGCAGCCAAGCCTGTTCCTGCTGTTTCGTGTGAGTGGAATCGGATATGAGCATCTGCTCCTAAGATTTCTCTTGTTCTTTTTATTGTTTCATAAACTTTTTTAGGACTTGAAGTGCCGGAAGCATCTTTAAAAGCTAAAGAAGTAAAAGGAATTCCAGCATCCAATATTGAGCGCAATACTCTTTCATAAAAAGCTACATCATGAGCTCCTGTACAGCCTATCGGCAATTCCATCATTGTTATTGTAACTTCGTGGTTTAATCCGTTATCAACAATGCATTGACCTGAATAGATAAGGTTGTTAACATCATTAAGCGCATCGAAGTTTCTTATTGTAGTAATACCGTGTTTTTTAAACATTTTAGCATGCAAGTTAATCATATCTCTAGGTTGAGAATCCAAACCAACAACATTAACGCCGCGGGCTAATGATTGCAGATTAATATCGGGACCAACAGCCTCTCTTATTTTATCCATTGTTTCAAATGCATTTTCTCTGCAATAGAAAATCGGGGATTGAAACCTTGCCCCCCCTGCTACTTCAAAATGCCTGATTCCTGCTTCAACTGCTGATTTTAATGCAGGCAGAAAATCATCAACAAATACTCGTGCTCCATAAACGGATTGAAAACCGTCACGAAAAGAAGTATCCATAACTTTAATTTGTTTTTTTGTCATTTTTTTATCCTCTTTATTTAATTATTTACACTTTTGAATCATAGCAATGCCTACTGCAAGCGCAATTTCTTCCTGCATTTGGCTGGGAAGTTGTTTTTTAGCTTTTGGCTCATCAACTGCCACAGGGCATATTTTGTTTAAGTATCCTACAACTTTTGCCATTATAACAATTGCAAAAACAAGAATTACAAGAAAAGTAAATACAATTCCCATTCCTACTGCCATTGTTATTAGACCTTCAGTCCAAATTTGCGGGTTTAACATAGAATTTCTCCTTTTATACCATTAATTAAAAAATCTTCATATTTTTTTTCAAAGTTACCTAAAAACAAGTTTAAAAATTCGTTTTTATTGACTGTTTTGCCGCTTTCGGCAAAAATTGAAGTTGCGCTCTTATCGATTTGTTTAAGTTCTTCATTATCTAAGTTTAAGTTAATCCCGATTCCTACAATAACTCCCTTTAGTCTATTACCTATAAACTCTGATTCAGCAAGTATTCCTGAAATTTTTTTATTATTAACTAAAACATCATTAGGGTATTTAAAAGTCGGTTTAAGCGAATAATCTTCAAGGGTTTTAGCAGCTACAAGAGCGCAAAAACGGGTTAATTCATTTAAATGGGTAATATTATCAGGTTTTAGAATAATTGAAATATAGATATTGCCGCCATTTTTAGAGGAAGAAAACCAGGTTCTTTTGAATTGGCCATGACCGTTTGATTGTAAGTCGCAACTAACAACATCGAAATTATCTAATTCCTCTAAGTGCTCATGCGCCCAGGCGCTCGTTGATTCAAGTACATTAAAATGTATAATTTTTCCCATATCAAAATTAATAATAACAAAAACATTTTTTTGAAGCAAAATTTTTTATGTTATTATTATTAATAAATGGAAACTTTAATTAAAAAAAATTCATATAAACTTCCCGCTGATTGTGTAGTTGTCGATATTGAAACTACAGGTTTCAGCGCTTATAATGATTCAATAATTGAAATTGCAGCACTCAAGATTAAGGATGGTGAAATTATTGGTGAGTTTTCTTCTTTAATTAAACCAAAAAAACGAATTTCTTCTTTTATTCAAAAATTGACCGGGATTACTCCTTTAATGGTTGAGAATGCTCCTTTAATTGAAGAAGTGTTAAAAAAATTTCTTGATTTTTGTTCAAGTAATCCTATTGTCGGGCATAATATAGGCTTTGACCTTCGTTTTATCAATCATAATCTTTCTTTGTATTATAACAAAACTCTCAATAACCCTTCCTATGATACAATTCCTTATTCAAAAAAAGCTTTTTCTAATCTTAGTTCCTACAAGCTTACTTCTTTAGCAAATCACCTTAATATTGATTCAACAAATGCCCACAGAGCGCTTAAAGACTGCCATATCACTTTTGAATTAATGAAAAAAATCAATGAAGCAATTTTTAACCTTTAGAAGTTTTATAAAGCAGTAAAGATAAATTCGGACAAAGCAATGTTAGTCAGCATTAACCCAATTTTTAAAGGACAATGTTTATGCAAGAAAGATCAACAGCCGATTGAAAACAACAATCATTCAGAAAGAGGCTTTGATGATTACTTGCTTGCAGTTGGGAATAATTTAAAAAACACAATTAATTATAATCAAAATAAAGAAATAAATATTATTCCTGAATTCGAGGAGCTCTTAAAGAATAAAACAATTTTTGATTTATATAAAAAAGGAATAATTGATAAAAACATTCTTGGTTTAATGTCTAATGTATCAATTGAATGTGCGCAAAAAATGGCAGTTTATTTAGCAGATGAAAAAATTTCCAAAACCTTTTGTCTGGCTGAAATCTGCAAACTCTCAGCCCTTGAAGAAGACTTGCAGGAAGAAATTGTAGAACTTATAAAAAACGACAAAGTTGTTAACTATGAAGACAGCTGTATGATTGCATTTGATGAAGCAACTAAAGAAAAATTTGAAAATTTTACAAAGAGAGGTATTGAGCCTAAAACCGCTTCAATGCTAGCAAATATTGCCGATATTGAAAATTATGATATAAATACGGTATGCAAATTGCTTGATTCAATTAATGCAACTCAAACTTCAAAGTCGCGGACTTCTTTTGTTGTGGGGAAGTTTTTAAGACAAAACACCTGGCTTGATTTAGAAGAATTCATCTCATATATTAATAAAATCGATTTTCGGGAACTTGAAAAAATTGCTCCTGATATTGCATTATTTGAACCTGAACAATACTTAACTTTTGCTTCTTATTGGTATTATGATAAAAAAACAACTTTTAATAAAAATGATTTGAATTTTGGTAATGATATTACAGATTATCTTGCCGATAATTATGTTGATGCAACTGATTTATCAGAGCTGTTGGGAGCTTTCCCTGCAACTGACAGAAGAGTTGGAAAAATGCCTCCCGGCTGGCTAAGTGGTTCTAAGAGTGAATCGCAAGCGAAAGAAGAAGTTTATCAAACAATTGAAAGATTCCAAAAAACAAAAGATATTGATGAATTTTCTAAAAAATTGGGAAATATTATCCAAAAAGAAGTTTCCGTTGTAAAAACGGGCAGCGGAATATATGGAACTGTTTATAGAATTTCTGCCGAGGGTCTTGGGGATGTGTGTTTAAAATTATTCGATCAGATTGGCAATATTACAAATAATTCAAGCAATCTTCATGGGGAGCATATAGAAGTTCAGACAGGCTTGTTTGTTAATAAACATTCCTGTGAGTTTGTTAAGTTATACTTTGGTCAGGTTTCTCCCTCTAATACTAATGACGGATTTTTAGTTACCCAATACATTGATAATGATACAATTATAGATAAAACAACAGGTCAGGATACGAAAAATTGGGAAATTACTACTAAAGATGCTGATATTAGCACGGGAAGAAATACTATACAAGGAGTAATTATAGATTTCGGGCTTGTTGAAATAAAAAAAGACGGTAAATATATTACCAAATGGAGCAAACAGTAGAGAAAGCCGCTATTAATGAATCAAGATTTTGTCAATTATTTAAAATCAAAAAAAATTAAATCTAAATTTGAAAAAATATATACCAGCAACTACTGGAAGTCCAAAGAAACCGTTAGCGGAGAAGGTTCTACCATTAAAAATACAAGAAATTTGAGAAAATCACTTGTAGAATTAATCGAGCTTCTCAATGTTAAGACCATAATCGATGCTCCCTGCGGGGATATGAACTGGATATCCCGGGTTGATTTTAAAGATATTAACTACTTTGGATATGATATTGTTTCTGAATTAATTCAAAAAAACAGGGAAAAATTTTCAAATTTTCCTAATTACACAATCGAAAGAAAAGATGTTCTTGTTGAAAAACTCCCTAAAGCAGATTTAATCCTCTGCAGGGATTTAATTATACACTTTCCCTTAAAAGAGATTTATAAATTAATTAATAACTTCATATTGAGCGGCTCTAAGTATTTGTTAATTTCACAATACACAATCATAGATAACAAAACAAGAGTAAACAGAGAAATTGAGTTTGGTCATTTTTCATTTAGGAATTTAACCAAACCTCCATTCAATTTTGAAAAACCCCTTCTTTTAATCCCCGAAGACGATTGCGATAGAAGATGCGAAAAGAATCTTGCTTTATATAAACTTGATGAGCTAAAAAAATATGTATAATTTATATACGCAAGAAAGTGGAAAATTTTTAATTTCCTTGCATCAATTACTTTTTTTGCGTAGAATTAATTTATTAAGAATGGAGCAGACGTAAATGAAAAAAATACTACTTAACATCGTTGCACTTATTGCCCTAGCCCTGGTTAGTGCGCCTGCTATGGCATCATATGAACTTGAACAGGGACCTGAAAGTTATCCTGATTTACCCGCTGATCACTGGGCATATGAAGCAGTTACTTTTCTAACTAACAATAAAGTAGTTGTAGGATATCCTGATGGTTTATATAGACCTGATCAGAAAGTTACAAGAGCCGAGTTTTCAACAATGGTTATTAAAGCCCTTGGATTGTATGAAAAAGATGTGCCTAAACTATTTGAATACTCAGATATTGACAATCACTGGGCAAATAGGAATATTCAGGTTGCTTCTTATTACGGGCTTGTGAATGGTTATCCGAATTCAATTTTTAAACCTAATGATGATGTAACAAGAATTGAAGCATTATTGGTTGTATTGAACGCACTTAAACCTGAACCAATTGATGCTGAACAAGCAAGAAATTTTGTTTCAATTTATGAAGATTATACGCAAATTCCTAATTGGGCACTAATTCAAGCAGGACAAGCTCAAATGGTTGGTCTGGTTTACAACACACCAGGTCATGAAACAACTCTTGAACCCTTAAGACCTGCTACAAGAGGTGAATTGGCAAAATTTATCTACAATATGTTAGAAGCAGTTCAGAAAATGCCTTCTGATAAACTAAAAGATGAGATTAAAAAAACAACAGTATCTGACAATGGATATGTTCTTGACAATGTATATTATGATGAAGACTACGCAGTAATTCCTGAAGGAACAATTCTTCCAATGACAATTGATACTTGTATGAACACAAATAAGGTTCAAGAAGGTCAAGAGTTTGTTGCAAAAGCTCCTTACAACTTCGTAACAAGAGAAAAATTGATTGTTGTTCCTGTAGGTTTAGCAGTAAGCGGAAAAGTTCATAAAGTAACCCGTCCGCATAAATTCTTAACAAACGGATCAATGGCTCTTACAATTTCAGATGTTGTTAATGACAGAGGAAGTGAAATTAAAGTCCTTTCTGCCGTTGGCGAAAGAAAAGCAGATATGAGAATCATAAGAAACGATCCTTATCTGACAAGAACAAGATACAACGTTCTAAGAGGACAAAACGAATATATTCACAAAGGTCAAAGAATAGATTTCGTACTGCTGGAACCTCTAAGAGTTAAGATAAACAATAAAGATACAATGTAGAAAATAAAAAATGCCCTTTTGTAAATTTACAAAAGGGCATTTTATTTTTTAAAAGATTTTATCAAGCTGGCCAAAGACCCTATTCCCAATGCAGTTATTGCAATTGATACAAAATTATTGAAATCAATATTTCTTTTTGTTTTTTTATTTGTGTTTTTATCAAGTTTATAGGTAATATAAGGATTTTGCGCCTTATTTTTGCTCATAGTATCGCTAATCGGAGTATTTGATATCTTAGGAACATCAACAACGCCGACATTAGGTCTATTGAATTGTCTTTTAGGTTTAACAGCCTTTTTTTGCTCTTCTTTAGGAATTGTACTTGGTTTGGGCTGTTTAATTGCATTAATACTTGTTTCCATAAATCAATAAAAACAAAACAGGAATAATTATTGCTAATTGAATTTAATTTCAATAATTGATATAATCTTTTCTATAATTATAAAAGGTAATAAAATGACTAAAGCTTATAAAGCAAAGTGGATAATACCCTCAGACGGCAATGTCTATGAAAATTGTGCTTTAATTGTAGATGAGGGTAAAATTCAAGAGATTGTAAAACAGGAGAATTTAAATGAGAATCTTTATTCCCATATTAAAGACTATGGAAATAGTGTAATTACCCCTGGGTTTGTCAGCTTGCACAATCATTTGCAATATAGTGAAATAAAAAAACATAAAGTCGATTTAAAGGCGCGTTTTAAAAAGCTTTATACAATTTTTAAAAAAAATTATTTCCTTGCGGGGATTTCAAAAAAATCTTTTATTTATCGACTTTCTAATCTTTTAAGTGATTACTTTTGTCTTAATCGAGACGAAAAAATTGCTTCTTTTAAAAAAGGGGTTGAATTAAGCCTGTTATCAGGAACAACAGCAGTTGCACAATTGTCTAAAGAAAGTAAATATTTTAAAATTCTTAATGAAATGCCCCTTAAAACTTATTTGTTTTTCGAACTCTTCTCAGATTCCGTTGAAACAAGCAAAGACGAGTTTAGGCAAATTAAGAAAAAAATTGATAAACTAAAATTACAAAAGTCAGAAAATACTTTTATAGGAGTTGCTCCTCACAGTGTTTGTTGTGTACATAAAAGGCTTTTTAAGATTCTTGTTAAGTATTGTAAAAAACATAATATCCTAATGACCATAAGACTGGCTGAATCAATTGAGGAAATGGATTGGCTGAAACACGGTTTTTCAGATGTTGATTTACTGAATGAATTTACAGGACACAAAAAATTTGAACCAATGGAAAAAGAACTTAGTCCTGTATGTTATCTTGAAAAATTGGGGGTTTTGTCAAAACAGCTGATAATTTCATATGGAAACTATCTTTCCTGCTGCGATTTAGAGCTTTTAAGAGCAAATAGAGTTTCTCTTGCCTATTGTCCTCGGGTAAGCGATAATCTTCACAATAAAAAACTTGATTTTAATAAAGTTTTAGACTATTTTCAGGGAAGATTCGGTTTTGGGGTTAATTCCTTATCTTTTAATTCGGATTTATCCTTGCTAAATGAACTAAAATATGTTAATCAAGGGCAATTAGATACAATTGAAGCACTTAAGTATTTAACTATTATCCCTGCTAAAATTCTAAGGCTTAATAATATCATAGGTTCCTTAGAAGCCGATAAAGATGCGGATTTTAATGTTTTCAAGCTCAATGATAATGAAGATTATAATTCAATTCTTGATAAGTCATATCCTGATTTTGTCTATATTAGCGGCAAAAAAGTGGTTAAAGAAGGAAAATTGAATATAAGAAATTAGGTTGTTGAATAATTATTAATTATAGGTTAGAATATTAAGAAATATAACAATTGGTAGCAAAAAAAAATGTTTTTAGGTTTTGTACAATAAACACTGAAAACATTGGAGAGTAAAATGAATAACGATATAAAAGGAATAAATAATTATACCAATGCTAAAAGTTATATAAATCATATATCCCCTCAAGCAATTAATATCAAGAATCAAAACGAAAGAGAAATCAGCGAATTTTCTATGAATGCACTTGACTCCCTGGGTAAAGCAAAGGTTAAACTGGACAACTGCACTATTAGTGCTTCAATTGACAAATTTATTGCAGATTCTCACAAAGTTGAATACTACAATACTTTCTGCGAAGGATTAGTCAATAGAGGATATCCCTTAGAAACTGCAATTAATAAAACAGAGCTTGTTTTTAGAGCGTTAAAAGAAAAAACAATATATAATTAGGAATTAAGATGAAAACACAACAATTAAATATTTCGGTATTGAAACATCCTGTTATTGAGGACAATCTTGCAATTATTAGAGACAAAAACACAGATAGCGAAAGATTCAAAAATGCAGTCAGGAAAATTTCTTATTCATTAATTCTTGAGGCTTCAAAAAACCTTCCCATGGTTGAAAAAACAGTCGAAACACCCCTTGTTACAACTAAGTGCAGGGTTATTGATAAATCAATCCAGGTAATAATTGCCCCTATTCTTAGAGCAGGTTTGATTTTTAGCGAAGCAGCTAGCGAGCTTCTTCCTTTTTCCAATATCCACCATGTCGGGATGTATAGAAACGAAGAAACTTTAGAGCCTGTATGGTATTATGATAAAAAGAAAAATATAATTGACAATAAAGATAAAGTTTTTGTAATTATCCTTGATCCAATGCTCGCTACGGGAAACAGCGCTGTTGATACTATTGAAAACTTCATCAAAAAAGGAGCAAAGGAAGAAAATATTACTTTTGTAAGTTTAATAGCAGCTCCAAATGGCGTTAGTAATATTCAAGAAAATTATAGTAAAGTAAAAATTGTTACAGCTTCTCTTGATGATTCGATAAACGAAAAAGGCTATATTCTGCCGGGTTTAGGAGATGCCGGGGATAGAATTTTTAATACCATTGAATAGTATTTTGTAAATAAATGTAACAATAAAGAACCAAACCCTAAAGTTTGTTTTTATTTGTGTCGATATTCCTTAATGTAAGACAATAGAGATCAGGAAATAAGGAGTCGACAATGGATATTAATCAAGTAAGGTTTCAGAACTATTCGATAGGAAATTCTGGAGCACGAGCTAAAAAAGAAACAAAAAAAGAAGAACAAACGCCTTTATTGGAAACCAAAACCGATACTCAAATGCAGCAGTCTAAATCTGACAATGTATTGAATGCACTTAGTCTCCAAGGAATTCAAAACAAAGCACAAATTATCCCGGCTAAAAAAGAGTTAGATATTGATGCGCTATTAGCCAAATATTCAAATCCTCAAAGCGCAAAAAGAATCGAATCTATGATGAATGACTTTGAATCAAACGTAAATACGATAGCAAACACTGTGGAAACTGAGTTTCCGGGAGTTTTTTCCAAAGAATCAAAAAATGCTTTTGCAGCATCAATTTATGCGCAAGGCTAAAAAGGATTTTCCTTATTCTCCTCTATTGTTTAATTTTTACTATCGACCGCTATATTTAGCGGTCTTATTTTTTTAAATAGCTTTCTATAAGTGCTTTGATATTTGAATCTTGTATTTGTTCAATAACGAGCTCATTAACTGAATCAGCCATATTCAATTGGGATAGAACACTAACACTTTTTGCAATATAGCTTGGTTTTAGAGAGTTTGTGTTAATTAACTCAACAAGTTTATTAGAACTATCAGCAAGATTGAATTCTTTTATTATTGAAAGTGCGCAATCGAATCTGTAAGGAGTATTTTTGGCTTCATCAAGTTCTTTATCAAGTTTTATATAACTAAAACTTAAAGATTGAAGATGGCTTACAATTTTTGTTAACAATTCTTTAGAATTCTTATCTAAATCGAATAAATAAGACTCATTGTTTAAAAATTCTTCAAATTTTATCTTGGTTAAGCTAAGAACATTGTATGCATACTGGGTTTTTATGTCTTGAATAAATTTTATATAATCATAAACCTGATAAAACTCAATCGTATCAAGACTTGTATCTTCAGGATAAGAATCAATTAGAATATTAAAAATCTTTACAATTTCATCCGAATTAAGTGCTTTTTTTATAGAATCAAAACTATTGTAGTCAAGCAAAGCTGCAATAATAGTTGAAGCAAAGGGATTTTTGGAAATATTTCTTGCGATGAACTTAATTGAATTTTCACCGCCATATGCACTGATAAACTCAAAAGCTTCCAGAGTTTCAAATTCGTCTTTGGAGTTTAGTACAAGTTCAAGCATTTTATTGAGAGTTTTTTTGTCTTCAAAAACACTCAAGGTTTGTGCACAGTTGATTTTTAAAGGTTTATAGGAGCTAAAAGCTTCTTTGTTAAGATATTCAAGAGCAAGAGTATCTTTTATATGGCTAAAATACAGTGCACAATATGTTTTTTGTTCTTTTGTCCCGTTTTTAAAAGTATCCAAGATTCTATCAGTTAGACTTTCATTCGCAAATTTTAACCAGGACTTAATTATGATTTCTTCAAAATCTGATGAGTAAATTTTTGCAAATTCAAAAATTGCATCTAAGTTTTCTTCGTTAACTAACTTAACAAAATCTTCAATTATTCTTTCTTTAAGAAAAGGAAATATAAAATCGCTATTATTTGCTAAAGTTTGAAATTGTTCAGTATTAGTGCTTATTATAAGATTTTTGATTATATGTTTTGATAAAATAATATCTTTAGATGTAATATTTCTTATAAAATCTTTATCTATCATTATTTTATTATTACATATTACAAGTTTCTTGTGTATAATTGATTTAGATTATTTTTAATTGTTAGAATAAGAAGGAATAAATATGGCTGAATGTAAATATAAAAGAATATTACTAAAAATTTCAGGTGAAGCACTGCTGGGTTCGCAGCAATTTGGAATTGACCCTGAGCCTGTTCAAAAAATTTGTCATGAAATTAAAAAAGCTTATGACAAAGGAACTCAAATAGCACTTGTTGTCGGCGGGGGAAATATTTTTAGAGGCATGAAAAACTCCTCCAAACTTGGCATGGACCAGGCTTCAGGGGACTATGTAGGAATGCTTGCTACTGTTATGAATGCTATTGCAATCCAATCAGAATTAAGAAAGATAGGGGTTGATTGTCGTGTCCAATCGGCAATTAATATGGATAAAATTGCAGAACCGTATATCCGATTCCGTGCAATTCGACATTTGGAAAAAAACAGGGTTGTAATATTTGCTGCAGGTACAGGCAATCCGTTTTTTACAACAGATACAGCAGCTGCACTAAGAGCAGCCGAAATTGGAGCACAGGTAATGCTAATGGCAAAAAACGGAGTGGATGGAATTTATTCTGATGATCCAAAAACTAACCCGAATGCTAAAAAATATGATAGAATAAGTTATGATGATATCATTTCTAAGAATTTAAAGGTAATGGATTTAACTTCCGTTGCACTTTGCAAGCAAAACTCAATCCCGATTCATGTTTTCGATTTTTGTTTACAAAACAGTATTGTTGGAATTCTGGATAATGAAAAGATTGGATCAGTTGTCGATAAATAATTAATACAGGAGAATATATATGTCAGTTGAAGAAATTAAAAAACAAGTTAGCGAAAAAATGGAAAAGTGCATTGTGCAGCTTAAAAAAGAGCTTGCTTCAATTAGAACAGGAAGAGCCAATCCGCTTATCTTAGACAAAGTTTTAGTTGATTACTACGGAGCTCCAACCGGACTCAGACAACTTGCCCAGGTAAGTGTAGCCGAAGGTACAACTTTAGTTATTACTCCTTTTGATAAAACAATAATTAAAGAAATTGAAAAAGCAATTGTTAAAGCAGACCTTGGAATTACCCCCAATTCAGATGGAGTTGTTGTTCGTCTTCAATTCCCTCCTTTAACTGAGGATAGAAGAAAAGAGATTGCAAAAACAGTTAAAGCCCACGCTGAAACCGCTAAAGTTGCAATAAGAAATGTTCGCAGGGATGCAACAGAAGCAATTAAAAAACTTGAAAAGTCTGAAAATCTTCCTCAAGATACAATTAAAGATGAAACAAATGAAATTCAAAAAATTACTGATAAGTATACAAAAATTGCAGATGAAACAACAGCGGCTAAAGAAAAAGAAGTAATGGAGATTTAACTTGGAAGACAATAGTGTAAAGAAGAATAAGATTTTGAGAGTAATTACAGGGATAATAATTTCTATTATCTCAATTGCAGCAATAATTCTTGGTTCAATTCCTCTTTATTTATTGCTGTTAGTTATAATTACTCTTTGCTGCCGGGAGTTTGTACAGATTCTAAAGTACAAGGGTTTTCATCCCAGTCTTCCTATTATTCTTTTTTCTGCAATCGTTTTTACAACCCTTACTTTTTTTCACAGATTCGACCTTGTACCTTCAATGCTTACTCTAACAATTGGCGCCTCTTTTCTTGTAGTATTGTTTTTAGGCCGTCAGCCTTATATTGTAAATGTTGCTACAACGACTTTAGGAGCACTTTATTGCGGGTGGCTGCCTTGTCATCTGCTTCTTATAAGACAAATCGGTCTTGATAGAGTGGGGGCTTTTGCTTTTTATCCTTCTCGGGGACTTTTTCTGCTTTTATTTGTATTTTTGGCTGTTGCAATGACTGACATTGGCGCTTATTACTTCGGGGTTAAATTTGGAAAACATAAACTGGCTGAGGTAATAAGTCCTAAAAAAACAATAGAAGGTGCAGCAGGAGGAGCACTTTGCGCTATTATTATTTCAATTTTTGGAATCTACTATGCACAATTAAGTCTTTTTCAGGCTATTGTCGGAGGCTTGTTAATAACATTGTCTGCTCAATTGGGAGATTTGTCAGAATCTTTAATTAAAAGGGATGCCGGAGTTAAAGATTCAAGTGATATCCTGCCAGGGCACGGAGGGATGCTGGATAGGTTCGACGGCTATATTTTTGCAATTCCTGTGTCTTATTATTACTTTATGCATTTCTGTCAGGGAACAAATGTATTTATTGAATGTTTTAATTATTTAAAAGGTGCAATCAATGTCTATTTCTAAAGAAAGAATGGAAGTATTATTAAATTTTCAAAAAAAATATGGTTTTAATTTTTCTGATTTGGAATTATTAAACCAATCATTCTGCCATACTTCCTATACCAGGGAAAACAATATAGAGGTATCTAAATCATATGAAAAATTGGAGTTTTTTGGAGATGCCGTATTAAAACTCGTTATAAGTGATATTGTCTATAATTACTTTACAAACTACGCAGAAGGAATCTTAACAAAACTAAGAGCAGAGGTTGTTTCTGATAGAAATATCTATAGATATGCTCTAATGCTGGGTTTTGATAAGCTTATTATACTAGGTGAAAATGAAAGAAGACAAGGAGGACAAAAAAAAGAATCTATCCTTGCCTGTGCTTTTGAAGCTTTCTTAGGAGCAATTTTTATTGAATATAAAGATGAAGGGTATAAAAAATCTTTTAATTTTATTAAAGACAACTTTTTTGATGATATTATATCAATTGAAAAAGAGCTAAATAAGCTCAATCCTAAGGCTGCCCTGCAGGAATACACTCAATCAGTTAATCATCAGCTTCCCAAGTACAATGTTGTTCGAGAAGAAGGCAAGGAACACGAAAAAATCTTTTTCGTTGAAGTTGAATTTGAAAACCAAGTAATTGGTGAGGGAAGCGCTAAAAGTATTAAAGTAGCTCAGCAGGAAGCTGCTTTATGTGCACTTAAAAAACTTGGAGTCATAAGTGAATAATATTATAATATCTCCTTCAATTCTATCAGCTGATTTTTCTAATCTTGAAAGAGATATTAAAAAAGTAGAACCTTATGTCCCCTGGATTCATATTGATGTTATGGATGGTCATTTTGTCCCTAATATTACAATTGGAGTTCCTGTTGTCGAATCAATTAGAAAAGTGACTAAACTTTTTTTAGATACTCACTTAATGATTGATAATCCCTATAGTTTTATTGATATTTTTAGTTCTATAGGAGCAGATTTAATTACCTTTCATTATGAAGCTGCTCTTGATAAAACCTTACAAACGATTGAAAAAATTAAGAACAACAACAAAAAAGCGGGGCTTTCAATTAAACCTGATACTAAGGTTGATGAAATTGAACAGTATATTAATGAGGTTGATTTAATCCTTATAATGACTGTAGAGCCTGGTTTTGGGGGACAAAAGTTTATTGAATCCCAGCTTAGCAAAATTGAAAAAATAAAAAAAATTGCCCCTCCTAATCTTATAATACAGGTGGATGGCGGAATTAATAATAAAACCGCTAAACTTTGTATTAATAAAGGGGCAAATAGTCTTGTTTCGGGTAGTTATATTTACAAATCAGCAAATATTAAACAAGCAATTGAAGCTCTTAGCTGATTTCTTTGTACAAACTTGAATACTTGAGGTAATATTCATTAGGATTATCTTTAGCTGCTTGAATTATATCTTGAATTTCGACAAATTTCTGAGCCAAAGCAGGGTCAAATTGAGCACCTGCGCATTTTTGAATTTCCTCAATTGCAACTTCATGGCAAAGCGCTTTTCTATATGAACGCGTGCTTGTCATTGCATCATAAGTATCTGCAATAGCAATAATTCTTGCATGGTATGGGATTTGCTCTCCTTGAAGCCTGTCCGGGTAGCCTTTTCCATCCCACCTTTCATGGTGATGTTTCATCCCTGGGGAAACTTCCTGCAATCTTTTAATGCTCTGGATTAGTTTTTGAGAATTTACAGGATGTGTTTTCATAATAACAAATTCTTCATCCGTAAGTTTTCCAGGCTTGCATAGAATTGCCTGCGGAATAGCTATTTTTCCAATATCGTGCAATAATCCTGCCATTTCGATTTGTTCCAGCTGATTGGTTTCAATATTCAGTTCTTTTGCTAATATTATTGAATACAAAGTTACCCTCATTGAATGACCGTGGGTATAAGGATCTTTGGCATCAAGGGCTGATGCGATTGATTTTATTGTTTTATAGAATAATTCTTTTAAATCCTTTAGAATTAATGATTTAGAACTTACAAGATCGAATTTATCTAATCCATTCCTTACTGCTTCTTGCAGCTCGTCCGGGTTAAAGGGTTTTAGGATGTATTGGAATAAATTGCACTTGTTAACTGCATCGGTTATAATTTCAATATCTGAAAAACCGGTAAGAAGGATTTTTACAACATCCGGAGCAATTTTATTTGCTTCTTCTAAAAACTTCGTTCCTTCCATAATCGGCATTTTATGGTCTGAAACAATTAAACATACTTCACTAAGATTGCTTTTCAATGTTTCAAGTCCTTCCAATCCATTAGAAGCAGTAATAATCTTATATTTGTTTCTAAAAGTTCTTTTTAATAACTGCAAATTATTAATTTCATCATCAACAATAAGAATTGTATGTTCGTTTCTTGCTGAAGTTGCACCAATTAAATCACCCACATCATTAAGAATCAATTTGTTTTCTGTATCTAACACTTTTCTATCCTCTTATGTTATATTCAAATAAACGGCACAAAATCAAAAAACTTTAATTTTGTAACAAAAATTTAATAAAAAGTAAATTTTCACTACTAATAAAACTTTATATAATTAAGATATAAAGAGAGAAAAAACAATGCCTAATATTGATATTCCTATCTACGATAACCTTTTGCAATGGCAAAACAAGCACTATGCCAATGATACAACAGCACTTAATGCACTTGATGAAGGATATAATCAAGATAGTATTTTTGAAGTTTACCAGCAGAAAAAAGAAGAAATTGGTCTTACTTTTGATTTTATGGAAGGAAAAGACCCCAAAAACGAGAACGACTATAAAACCCAGCTTGAAAAATTAGCGAAAGGCGAGCTTTCTTTTCACGACATTGACGAAGATGGAAAAATTTCTAAATCCGAGTATATTTTAAAAGAAGTTGGAAATATCAGCAACTACAAAAACGACTTAGAAGCTTTTCAAGCAATTCTATACTCATATGTAATGTTTGAAGTATTAGATTGCGGCATGAAAGATTCAGTTGCCGATAATTCAATCAGTCAATCTGAATTTGAACATTTTTATATCAACTTAGACCAATATCAAGGTTTAGATGAAGAAAATAAACCTGTTTTAACTCAATCCGATGGAATTTTAGATATTGATGCCTCAGGAAGCTTTTGTGTTGATATTCCTGGTTATTATAGCGGTGATTTAATTAATCAAGCTCTAGAATGCTATAATAACAACGATTTTGACAAAAACGATTCTGATAGTCAAGATTTAAAAGACGCAAAAACCCTGGCAAGTTTTTGTAATAAAACCTTAGGAGTGATTAAGAAGTATTCTTAATCTATTAGTTGAGTTGTAATCAGGGGTCCGTCTTGAGTTGCAATAACCGTGTGTTCAAAGTGCGCACTTGGTTTTTTGTCATTAGTTACAACAGTCCAGTTATCCTCTAGTGTGTGAACTTCATCGCACCCTAAGTTTAGCATAGGCTCAATTGCAATTGCACAGTTTGGTTTTATAATTATTTTAGAATTTGTCCTGTAGTTAAACAAAAAAGGCTCTTCGTGCATGTTTTTTCCAACCCCGTGGCCTCCGTATTCTCGAACAATTCCAACTTTACCTTCAAGCGCTGCATCTTCAATTGCAGCTGAAACAAGTTCTAAAGGTGAATCTGGAATCATTTGTTCAATTCCTTTAAAAAGAGCGTTTTTTGTAACTTCTAATAACTTTTGAACCTCACTTGAAATTTTCCCTACAGGATAAGTCCAGGCACCGTCTCCCACAAGTCCTCTAAAGGTTGCGCCAACATCAATCGAGACAATATCTCCTTCTTTTAGAATTACATCTTTATTAGGAATCCCATGCACCACCTGTTCGTTAATTGAAGCGCAAATTGAAGCAGGAAAACCATTGTAACCTAAAAAAGTCGGAATTGCTTTGTTCTTTTTGATAATATCATAAGCAATCTTATCCAATTCAAGTGTTGAAATCCCGGGTTCAATTACTTTTTCCATTTCCTTATGAACAAGAGCTACTATTGACCCTGCTATTTTCATTAGTTTAATTTCTTCTCTTGATTTTTTATTAATCATAAAAATTTGCCTTTCAAATTATTAAATTAAATCATTAAAACTATCAATTTTTCTTTGTTCTGCTGTTGTTAAGTCTTTTACGCTATAATACCCTTGGTTAATTTCATCCTCACCAAGAATAATAGCGCAAAGTGCGGTTTTTGACGCTTTTTCCAATTGCTTTGCAAATTTTCTGTTCTGATAGTCAAATTCAGCAGATTTTCCCTGTTCTCTTAGTTTTGTTGTTAGTTTTAGCGCTTCTTTTGGGTTATTTGAAACAACAAAATAGTCAAGTTTTTTTGATTCAACCTTTTCAATTAAAGAATACAGTCTTTCAACTCCAAGCGCAAAACCAATTGCAGGGGTTTTAGGCCCTCCCAGGGTTTCAGTTAAATTATCATACCTTCCCCCTCCAAGAATTGCACTTTGAGATCCAAGTTTTGAGCTTTTAACTTCAAAAACGGTTCTATTGTAATAATCTAGACCTCTGACTAAAAATTTGTTAATTTTGTAGTTAATATTGAGCTCATCCAAGTATGAACAGAGGGTTTCGAAGTGATTTTTGCAGTCAGGACAAATATAGTCTTTAAGAACGATTTTTTTTACTTCTTCAAGTTCAAGAATTTCTTGACAGGAGTTTTGTTTGCAATCCAGTATTCTAAGAGGGTTTTTTTGATAGCGGATTTTGCAATCCTCGCACATTTTATCTATATGGGAAGATAAAACTTCTTTTATTGAAGCTTTGTATTCATTTTTGCACTTAGTGCACCCTAGAGAGTTTATTTCAACCTCAAAATCGGATAAGTTGAATGCTTTAAGAAAGGATAATGCTAATTGAATAATTTCAGCATCCATTGAAGGATTCTCACATCCGAATACTTCAACTCCAATCTGATGAAACTGCCTTTGACGACCGGCTTGCGGTCTTTCGTATCGAAACATTGGACCAAAATACCAGAATTTTTGAGGAGGACTCAAACGGGATAAATTGTGCTCAATAAAAGCTCTTACAACTCCTGCAGTGTTTTCAGGGCGAAGGGTGATGCTTGTTTCTTTTTTATCTATTCCTCCGATTGAAAAAGTATACATTTCTTTATTAACAATATCACTAGATTCTCCTACACCTCTGTTGAATAGTTCGGTTGCTTCAAAAATTGGTGTTTGAATCTTTGAGAATCCTGCCAGGTGGAAAATATTAGAAGCAATTTTTTCAATTCTTTCCCAGTTATAAGATTCTAAAAACAGTATATCTTTTGTTCCTCTTTGCGCTTTAATCATATTTTTTTCCTTGTTTTTGTCAATTATAATTCTACAATAAAAAAGATAAAACGCTAAAGGAAAGTTTTTATAAGTTTTCGTTTTTTTCTAAATTAGGCAATCCATACCCTCCCCTTGGAGTTTCAAAACCAGCTGAGCGCTCAGGAAGGTTTTTGTATCCTTGATTAGATACAACAAATTTATATATATACTTATGGGTTTGACCGCCTTTTTCAAAAAGCTGTTTGATAACATTTTCTCTTTTAACTAAAGGATGAGAAATCTTTTCTAACTGCGGATTATCTTCCGTTAACTGCTTCCAGACCGCCCCTTCAAGAGTCCAGGCGTAGGTTTCTTCATTAATTGAATTTTCATCGTCCTGATGAATTGCCTCATGGGCTAAAAGTGCGCTTAGAGCTTCAATTGGAGCATCTTTATGCTTTTCGTTGATATAAATGCAGAGTCCTTTTCTTTCTAACCAGCCTAGAGCATCAAAATTAGCATAGAGAGGATTAATGTTTGCAAGGTTTGTAAATTCAATTTTTATAGGCTTTTCGGAATTATTGTTACCAAGGATTGCGTTTTTTGAAAATTTTCCTGTAGTATATTCCAGTTTTTCAACTGCCTGAATTAAATTTGGATCTTTTGTAACTTTTCTATACTTTCTATAGAGTTCTTCATCAACTGCAAAAGCATTAGCAGCTAAGGCAGAAAACACAAAAAATGAACTTAACAATTTCTTTTTCATAGAATCCCCTCATAATAAAAAAATTAACTTATTAATATTATACGCATATATTATTTCTAATGACAAATTTAAATTATTCAATTTTTTTATATTAGAATAAAGTTATGCTTAAATATATAACACCAATTATTCTTCTTACAATTTCCAATGTCTTTATGACATTTGCCTGGTATGGGCATCTGCGCTATAAGAGCAAAGCAATAATGCTTGTTATTATAGTTTCGTGGTTAATTGCTTTTTTTGAATACTGTTTTCAGGTTCCTGCTAATCGTCTCGGGTACGGGGTTTATAATGCTTTTGAGCTTAAAACAATTCAGGAGGTTATAACACTTATTGTTTTTAGTATTTTTAGCATTCTATACTTAAAAGAAGGTTTCCGCTCAAACTATCTTATTGGTTTTGTTTTTATAGTTCTTGCAGTATTTTTTATTTTTAAAAGGTAGTTTTTATGACTCTTCACAACAAGCATTATTTACGATTCATACTAATTTTTATTGCAACAATATTCTATTTTTTAGCAAATATTCAAAGGGTTAGTGTCCCTGGTGCAATTTTTGATAATTTGCAATCAGATTTTATGACCGATGCTTCAAGAATAACTCTCTTAGGCGCTGTTTTTTGCTATATTTATGCTATAACCCAGCTTGTTGTAGGACTTTTAGTGGATAAAATCGGAGGTTTTAGGGTAGTTGCACTAGGATGCATTATTTTTTCTATTGGAGCAATTATTTTTCCTTTTTGTAATAATCTTGTTTTATTGTACTTATCAAGAGCTTTTTTGGGTTTTGGTGCGGCAACTTTTTACTTAAGCACTATAAGGGAAGTTAAAAAGTATTCTAAAGACAAAAACTTTTCTCTTAGTGTTTCATATATTCTTTTTATAGGCTACAGCGGGGGAATTATTGCCAATGCTCCTTTTGTCTTTTTTGTTAATCAATGGGGCTGGAGAGCGGCTTTAGGGGCAATAGGGGTTTTTACTTTAGTACTTGGTTTAGTTTATCTTATCGTTCTTTTTATCTTTAAACCAGTCCATATTGAAAAAAAGACAAAGTTTTCCCTATCTCCTTTTCTTGAAGTTTTATCAAAAAAAGAAAACATTAACCTTTATCTCTTTGGAAGCATAAACTATGGGCTTTATTATGTCTTACAAAGCGTTATAGGGAAAAAATTCTTAGAGGATTTTTGTTTTATAGGGGTTAATAAGGCTGCTCTGATTCTATCAATAATGGCTTTAATTTCTGCTTTTTCAGGTACAATCACCGCTTTTGTTTCAAAGTGTTTTTTGAACAATAAAAGAGCAATAATTTTTAAAACATTTGCTTTTTTATCTTTTTTATCTTGTTTATCAGTTTGTTTGTGTTTAGTTTTTAATATCCATACTAAACTAATTGCGCTGATATTTTGTATTCCTTCTTTTATTGGATCAATTTCGCCTCTTTTAATCCTTACTCTTCATTTGTATAACAGGTATCAGGTTTCAGCTACTGCTGTTTCAATACAAAACTTTGGTTTTTTTATGACAGTAGGATTATTAGGAACAATTATTGGACTGTTAATGAATGTTTTTGAGCCAATTAAAAACGACTCAGGGGTTCTTGTTTATTCTAACAATTCATACCTGCTTGTTTTTGGTTTATTTTTGATTCTAAGTTTAGTTGAGTTTTATTATTCGCTAAAAATTAAAGATTAGAACTTTTTAGTTACAAGGGCAAAAATATCATTATAACAAATTGCAATCATTAATAGAATTAGAAGAATAAAGAAAAAGTTATTAATCTTTTCAGCCGTTTTTTGACTTGGTTTTTTGCCTGTAATTTTTTCAACTATTAAAAATGCAATATGACCCCCATCAAGAGCAGGGATAGGTAAAAGATTCATAATTGCAAGATTAATACTAATCATAGCAGTAAGCAATAGTCCATTAAGCATTCCTTTAGATGCTATAATATCTCCTCCGACTTTTACAATTGCAATTACTCCGTGCATATCAGAAGCACTTACTTTTCCTGTAATCAGCTGCCAGAGGCTAAATAGCATTGTTGCTGTAGTTGTGTATAAATAGTTAATTGATTTAACTATAATTTGTCTAGGAGTTTTTGTTTCTTGATAAACATCATTAATTTCTAATAAAACTCCTAAAACCCCTTCTTGATTAACTTTTATATTATCTATAACTATTTCTTTATTGTTTCTAAGAACAGTTATTGATAAGGGTTTATAGGTATCAGACATTGCAATAGCTAAATCATTAAGACTTGTGTCAGAATCAAAGGTATAGGTTTTTTTATTGAGAATTTTATTTCTTAGCTCAATTTGGCTTTTGTTTAGTTCTATTCCTTGTTTTTTATATTTTTCCAATCCCGATAAGACATTATCATTAACCAAAAGAGGATTTTCAGCAAATTGTTCCGCTAAAACTACAGTTGTACCTTTTTTTATTGTATTTTCTATCTTTGGATTGAGTTTTTTTAGCTCAATCAGGTTTTTTTCAATTAGAGTTTTTTGTGCGAAATTATCAAAAAGTTTTGAGTTTTGTGCAAAGAAACTAAGCTGGTATAAAGAATTAATTTTTTTACCATTAACAGCTACAAACTTATCGTTTTTTTCTAAACCTCTAACTTGGGCATTTGAAGTGGTTTTATCAGAAAATCCACTGATGTAAATAACCTGTGAGCCTTGTGGAAGTTTTTGAAAGAAAATAGCAGCAGCAATTACAAGAAAAACTGCAAATACAATATTCATTAAAACCCCGGCGCTCACAACAAAAAGTTTTTGAGTAATTGTTTTATTGTCATAGAGCTCAACTGAATCAGAAGGCAGATACTCGCTATCGTCTAGACCTTTATCTTCTTTTTCTTCTTTTGTTTGTGGTTCAGCTTCAGCAAAACTTACATAACCCCCAAATAAAAAAGCGTGAATGTAAAAAACTGTATCTTTCCATTTGAAAAGTTTCCAGGAAGGTCCAATGGGCATACCTATGCCAAACCTTGTAACTCTCACATTGCACATTCTTGCTGCTATAAAGTGTCCCAACTCATGCACAAGTACAAGTACACTAATGAGCAAAATCATTATTATTTGGTTCATAAACTCCTCTTTTATTTTTTAGGGGTAACTTTTCTATAAAAACCAAAAAGTGTTGGTTTGTAAGAATTAAGATTTTTATTGGATTCAGCCAGTAAAAGTTTTAGTTTTTTATTCTGTTCCTCTAAAGAACGGGATTTATTTTCAAGTTTTTTATTTTTTTCTTTTAATTCAGATAACTGTGCTGAATTATCAACATCACGCAAATACATTGACCCAACGAATTTAGTAATTTTACGCGCAAGAGATCTTGCAATCATATTAAGAGTGCGCTCTGAGATATCCAGCTGGAATTCGTTGCTTTTTTGCTGTTCCTGGTCTTTTTTGTATTGTTCTGAATTAATATATTCTTTGAATTTTTCCTGAACTTCAAAAGAACTTGAAACAAGGCTCATATCATCAGGGTCGGTATCTTTGCCGATTGATATAAGGTTTTGTTCAAATGCTTGCTGCTCTTTAATGTCTTCAGAAACAATCTGCATTGCACCTTCCAGGGTTCCAGGTCTTTTATGATGTTTTTTGAATTCGTCTATCTCATCTGTTTCTTTGTTTTCATCTTTGTCTTGTTCAAGATTTTCAGTTTTTTCATTTTCTGAATTATCTGCTTCTGTTTCTACAATTTCCTTATCGGCTGTTGTTTGATCTTGCGCAGTTGCTTGTTCAATATTTTCTTTAAAAGATTCTTTTTGTTCTAATTCTTCTGGTTGTTGTGCAACAACAGTTTCTTGTTTTGTATCTTCTTTCATTGTTTCAATACCTTGAGGTTCTTGTGCGTCATTTGAAGCTGAAAAAAGATTGTTAATGATTAAATCCAGTGAGTTTTTATCATAGAACTCCTGTCCTTTTTCATCTTCAAAAATTGCTTCCACTTTCCATTGTTCAAAAAAGCTGTCTAGAGTATAGTTGTCAATATAATAACCCTTTGAAGCAAGATGTTCTAATATTTCACTTTTTGTATAAACATTTGATAACATAATTAACCTTATATTTATTATAATCTAAAAATTTTTTCTAGTCTAGTCTCATAAAAAAAGCCTCAAAAAAAAGAGGCATTTATTGGTTGAGTATTATATTAAATTGATTGTTTAACTCTTGATAAAGAGCTTTTTAGACCGTTTGCAAGATCGCTTCTTCCGGATTGTTCGTAAATTTTTGTTACTGATTCTAAAAACTTTAAGTTGTCCGATTTAATTGTTTGTTTAACTGCGGGTTTTTCAACTTTTTTATTTGGTCTTTGAATATATGGGCTTGTAAATTTTTGAATATTTTCTCTTTTAGGAATCCCTACACTTTCTTTCTGGTTAAGTTTTATTACTTCTTGTTCTAAGTATGGATTTTTGGTGCTTTTTTGATACTGATTAAGAGCAATCCCCTTTTTAATAGGATCATAAACCTGTGCTTTTGGTTTTGTGCTGTATTTGTTTTTTAAATAATCCTGATACTTTTTGTGTGCTAAGCCAAGTTCCATTTGTGCTTTTTTAATTGTTTCGCTTCGTTTTGATAAATCATCCAATTCTTCTTGTTCTTGAATCGGCTCTTTATTAATATTCTGATTCAAACCGATTAAGGGTTCATTATCTAAAGATAGTTTTTTTGTTAATGATTTAATGATAAAAGCACTAAAGGCAAATACCGAAAGAATAATTAAAACAATTCCCAAGGGACCTTCTCTTAAACTTGAAAGAATAGCGCTTAGAAGCTGCGATAAATTGAAGGAATTATCATTCCAGCCTTGAATAATTTCACTATCATCAATATTTTGGTTAGTCGGCTGATAATCACTTAGAGGGCGGTTTATAACCACTTTTTTTGAAGGATCTTTTGTTTCAAGCAATGAATTTACAAAAACAAGTTCTGTATTTTTTGCATTCTTCCCTTCAATATAAATTCTTACTTTGTTTTTATCAAGCTGTCTTACAACAACATTATCAATGTTTGTAACATCATCATATATTGTTCCTATTTCAGGAGCCAGAATTGAATTTTTTAAATCAAAATAGATATTGCCGTCTTCATCTAAGTGGCTTTTAAACTGTGTGATTTTTGTTGAATCCACACTTAGTTCATAGGCATTTGCCCTTTCTTTTGAATTAGAAATAGTAACCGAGGAAATAACATTCTCAGCTGCAAAACAAGGCAGTGCTATTATAGTAAACAATATCAAAAATAATATTCTTAAGGAATTTTTTCTCATTCCTAATACTCTCCCATAAAACCGTCTATAGTTAGATAATAGTAGATTTAGAGGATAGTATCATCAATCTTAGGATTGTTTTTTTATTGATCTAAAGATTGATTTTTTTTAGAACATTAACAGTTTCAATTGCCGCTTGAGCACACTCAGAGCCTTTATTTCCAGCTTTTGAGCCTGCGCGCTCTATTGCTTGAGCTAAAGTGTCTGTTGTTAGGACTCCGAATAATACCGGAGTTTGCGTTTGCATTGAAACAGAAGCAATTCCTTTTGAAAGTTCAGCACAAACATAGTCATAGTGGTCTGTTGAACCTTTAATTACAGCACCGAGAGCAACAATAGCACTATATTTTTTTGATTTAGCCGCAACAAGAGCTGTTAAGGGAATTTCAAAAGCCCCCGGAACTTTTATAACGTCAATATTATTATCCTCGACATTGAGTCTTTTGAATGTGTCAAGAGCACCGTCAAGGAGTTTTGAACCTATAAAATCATTAAAACGGGATATTACAATACAAAATTTATCCTCTTTTTGTGCGTATAAATCACCTTCTAGAATATTTGCCATTATATAAGCTCCTTACTTTTTTGCTTCTTCTTTAGTATAAGTAACAACAGAGGGCGGTTTAATTACGCTTCTTGCGTCTAAAACGCCTTTTTTATCATAAGTTGTAATTATTATTAAGTTTAAATTATCATCAAACTGTACACTGCTGCATCCTTTACAATCAGCTTCGAATGTATAGGTTTGATTTTTGCTGTCATATGGATTTTTAGTTTTAGAATTAAGCTCATCCACAATTTTTTGAGCAGCCCTGGAAGGTTTAATCATTGGATTGAGGTTAAACTCCTCAAGAATTTTAGTTACAAAAACAGAGTTAACTTGAGAAACTTTCTCAATTCTTTTTGCTTCCTGTTTTTTTCTAAAATCTGGCAAAAAGTAACATCCAACTCCGATTGAAGCTAAAATTAGCACAAGAAGTGCAATTACTATAGTTTTTTTCATATTTTTTTTACCTTTCAATTACCAAGAATGATTTTACTCTTCTTTGATATTTTCCTAAAGAGCCAATGTTCATATCTTTGTAGTTAATTGCTGTTGATAATCCTCCATCTAGTGCCATTGCTTTTTTTAGCTTCAAAGTGTCTTTGGCGTATTGTTTGAGTTCATTAGCATCAACTTTATGGTCTTTTGTAAATAAAACAATGTATAAGTTATTACCCTTAAGACCAATTAATGTTCTTTCTCTTCTTTTTAATATATCAACACTCTGCATTTTAACCCTGTCGTTTTCATAAACAACAAAACCTTCGCCGACTAAATCAACACAGGGGATAATCCCGGGTCCTGCCTGAAGAACATGTTTTATATGATAACCTTTTTTAACAGGATCATTGTGTCTTGCGATATCGAATTTCAATTTGTTTCTATCATTTTCAAGGATTCTTAACTCACTTCTTGATAAAACTTTATCCAGACGCTCTTCTTTTTTTAACCAGCCCACAAGTTCAGGAAGATTTGAAGGATCAGAAACTACTTTAGAGTCAATTGTAGTATAGGAAACGCTTTTTCCGCTTTTAACATCAAAAAAACCACCGTTAACAACAAGATCAAAACAGTTTTGTTCATAAACCTTCTGGGGAGTTGTAAGATTAGCTGTAACGTATGGTTTAATTTTAGATCCATACTTTTTAGTGTTGATTTTAAACACATAAATCCCGTTTTGAGGGTTATCCACCTTAATTTTTTCTTTTGCGATAACAGGTGTCATTACAAACATTGATAGAATAAATAAACTTAGAATTTTCTTTTTCATTATAGATCCTTTACTTTCTTAATTATAAATATCGAGACAATAAAAAGTACAATTGGCAATCCTGCTGCAACAAATGAAGGCAGCACTCCTTTTTGAGCCAATAAATCAAAAAAAGGAAGAGTTATATAATAACCAAAAATTATTCCGACTGCAACGGTAAAACCTACCAGTCTTTGAGACCTTGGAGGCGAAAAACCTAACATACAGCCGATTATTGCAAAAAGAATACAAGTTAGAGGATGCAGGTATCTTTGATAGAGTTTTGTTTTAAAGTATCTGTATTCATCTGAAAAATTAGCTTTTTTTAACAGTTTTGAATACCTTGAGATCTGATGATTTGTAAAAACACGCTCTTTTCTTGTTGTATTGAGCATTAAATCCCAAACTTCCTGTGCTTTTTTTTCATCTCCGTCTAAAATAGGGTATTTTTCCTGATGAATAATATTTTCATAGATTCCATCATCATTAATTTCATATATAAGAGCATCATATAGCATCCAGCAGTTTTTTTCTTTTTTCCCGAAAGGCGAAAAAACAATGCTTTTAAATGTTGTGGCATCGGAGTATTTTTCATTTGAAAAATTCATAACTGTAATATCATAAATTTCAGTCGGGGAAAAATTTGAAACAATTATATTTCTCTTAGGTGTCTTATCAGGATTCTCGACAATATATACAAAATGGCTCCCTCCGCCTTTGGATTCACCCAGTTTTTGACTTGCAATAGGAACTAACTTATCGTTTACAATGTAGCAAAAAACACTTAAAATCACCCCAAAACAAATAACAGGAGCCATTATTCGATTAAAAGAAAGACCGATTCCTCGAAGAATTGATAATTCAGAGTTTTTGGACAATCTATCAAAAGTAAAAATTGACCCAAGAAGAATTCCCACAGGAATTGCTTTAGCTAAGACTTTTGGAACCTCAAGAATCAGAAGTTTTAAGGCTGTTAAGTAACTTATATGGTCATTAAGAACTTTTTTAATAACCTTGAACAATGTTTCAGGTGCAATCCATACAATAATAAAAAGAATAAGACAAACTATTGTTGCACCAAAAACCTGGGATAAGATAAAATTATCCAGCAAAGTGAGTTTAAGTTTTTTTGTCCTATTGTTCATTTTTTTCTACAATACAAAGTCTTTGCCTAAGTAAAATTCTTTAGCTACAGGATCCACTGCAACATCAGTGCTTTTACCTGAAATTTTTATTCTGCCGTCAAAAATAACATTTGCCCTATCTGTAATTGATAGTGTTGCTTTAGGGTTATGGTCGGTTATTAGAATCCCTATGTTTTTCTCTTTTGCAAGTTTGTAGATATTCTCCTTGATTTCCCCTATTGCTATAGGGTCAATTCCTGTAAAAGGTTCATCCAGAAGAATAAAAGAAGGAGTTGCAGCAAGAGCTCTTGCAATTTCCACCCTTCGTCTTTCTCCCCCTGATAGGGCAACCGAAGGAGCTTTTCTTAATCTTTCAACACCAAACTCATTGAGCAAATTCTCCAATAGTTCGTCTTTTTGTTTTTGGTTCAATTTATCATTCATCTCAAGAACAAGTTTCAAGTTATCCTCAACATTTAGTTTTCTAAAAATTGAGGTTTCCTGAGGAAGGTAACCGATTCCAAGCCGGGCTCTTTCGTTCATTGGAAGTTCGGTAACATCAATTTGGGTTTTATCGTCATTTTCAATTAAAACGCTGCCTTTATTAGCGCGCACAAGACCTACAACCATATAGAAAGTTGTGGTTTTTCCGGCTCCGTTAGGTCCTAATAATCCTACAACTTCACCCTTGTTAACATCAAAAGAAACATCATTTACAACTGATCTATCACCGTATATTTTAACAAGATTTTTAGCTATTATTTTCATACTCTTCTCTCTTTTATAAATATTATATTATAAAAAAATTATTTGAAAATTTTAATTAAAAAATCACTTCCTTTAAGAATAAAATATTTTTTTGTATTCTCGATTAAATCGTAGTTTTTAAGCTCATTATCAACAATATCAATTAATTCATAACTTTTAATTTCAATATATCTTGCCCCGACCTTGACATAAGGAGCTGCCCAGGGGTAAAGTGCCCTTAAGTGCCTTGAAACCTCTTGTTTTGTTTGGTTTAAGTTAATTATAACATTTTCCTCACTTAGCTGCGGTTCATAACTTGCAAATCTTTCATCCTGTTTAATCGGCTGTATTTGTTTTTTATCAAAAAGCTCTAAAAACTCTCCCACAAGGACTTTTGCAAGCTGTGTCGTTTTATCCTTTAAGCTTTTTCCTGTCTCAATTTCATCAATTGTTATTGCTTCCTGCGCTATGATATCGCCTCTATCAAAGTATTCGTTCATATAATGAATTGTCAGCCCGCTTACTTTTTGGTTTAGAAAAATTGACCAAAAATATGGATTAGCTCCTCTGTTTTTAGGCAGAAGCGCTGGGTGAAAATTAACAACAGGAACCTTATCAAGAATTCTTTTGCCGAACTTTTCAGCCCAAGACCCGACAATAATTAAATCAGGATTCAATTTATCAATTTCACTTATAAAATCATCGTCATTAACGCTTCTTGCTTTAATATCATACAATTTTTTTGATTTTATAATCGTATAATCCTGACTTGGATTAAACAAGTCTTTTATAAAAAGGGCTAAACCGTGATGGTTTAGTTTGTCACATCTAAAAACACCTAGAATTTCGTGTTTTTTAGAGGCTTCTATTCCTTCTATTAAGGAATAGAGCATTTGACCATAACCTACCAGTACAACTTTTGCCATATGACAATTATAACATAAAATCTTCTTAACAAGAGTTAATATTCTTGTCGAAAACAATTTTTTGTAGTAATTTTAAATTGTATATTAACTTAATTAAGGATGAAATAATGGTTAAAAAACTTATCACTCAGGATACAAGAATGTTCTTGACGGGTAATGAGGTTATTGCTTATGCGGCAAATGCTGCACAGGCTGAGTTTATGTATGGTTATCCTATTACTCCTCAGAATGAAATAATGCACACTTGGTGCAAACTATTACCTAAAACAGAAGCAGGGTTTTTGCAAACAGAAGATGAAATTTCAGCCGGTTTTTCAACAATTGGCGGAATCTTAGCAGGAAAACGTGCTTTTACTGCAACTGCAGGACCGGGAAATGTTATAATGCAGGATGCTCAATCAATGGCTGAAATGATGAGAATTCCTTTTGTCTGCGCTGTTATGCAAAGGGGAGGACCTTCTACCGCTACTGTAATTTATGCTCAGCAGGAAACAAGGTTAACCTGTTTTGGCGGTAATGGTGAAGGTTTTAGAATCGTTTATTCAACCGCAGGACATCAGGATTTATTCGATTATATGATTAAATCCTTTAACACAGCCTGGAAGTACAGATTCCCGACTTTTATGCTTGCAGATGGATATCAGGGCAAAATGAGAGAACCTGTAACTTTGTATGATCCTACAAGCCGCGGAATTACCATGGAACCGACTCCGGCCGCTTTAAGAGCACCTGGTGTTATAGGGGTTGATAGAGAAGCAACACACTTAAGAAACACCTTTAACTTAGAAGAAGAACTAATGGAAAGACTTGATCAGTATCAGGTTGATTATGATAATATGAGCAAAGAAGTTGAAGAGTACTTTGAATACAAAGCAGAAGATGCCGAAGTTTTAGTTATTGCCCACGGTATTGTAGCAAGAAGCGCAATGACTGCTATTGATGAGCTTAGAGCTAAAGGAATTAAAGCAGGCTTGTTTAGACCAATCACAATAAGACCGCTTGCAGCTGAACCCTTAAGAAAAGCTGTTAGAAGAGCTAAAGAAGTACTATTCACAGAATCTGCTAATGGACAATTGGCGCAAATGTGTCTTGAAAAAATGTATGGTTTAACTACACCTTATCAAACACTATTTAAAATGGGTGTTGGTGTAACAGGTGATGATATCGTTGAAAAAGTTGAATCAATGGTTAAAAAGTTAGCAAGTGTATAAAATATTAAAGAGGAAATATAAATGATTACAACACTAGATATTAAACCCGATTTAGCTAAAGCGCAAAATGCTGCTGCCGGAGCTTCAAAGTTCTGTCCTGGCTGCGGTCATGGCATGATTCTAAAAACCTTAGCTAAATCAATAGATGAATTAGAACTCAATGAAAGAGCGGTTTTTGGCTGTGATATAGGATGTTCTTTATTATCCTGGAATTATATGAACCTTGATACTGTTCAAACTCACCATGGCAGAACAACCCCTGTAATTTATGGAGTTACAAGAGCAAACCCTGGAACTGTAGGAATTGCTTATATGGGAGACGGCGGCGGTCTTGCAATTGGAGCACAGCACCTTGTGAATGCTGCAACAAGAAGTGAAAACCTGCTCGTTATAGTTGCTAATAACACAAACTATGGCATGACAGGAGGACAAATGAGCCCTACTACAATGCCCGGACAAAAAACAGAAACAACTCCATACGGCCGTGACCCTGAAGTAACAGGAAGACCTGCAAAAGCAGCGGAACTCGTTGCTGCAATTGCCGATCCTAATAAAGCATATGTTGCAAGGGCAAGTGTATCAAACTTAAGAAAGTTAAGCACAATATTCAAAAAAGCTCTTAAAAATACTGCACAGGGAGGGTATTCTTTTGTTGAGGTATTATCTGTTTGTCCTCTTAACTGGAGAACAAATAACGAAGGAACCTGGGATAGGCTCAAAACAATGGAAGAATGTTTTGAAGTTAAAGAGTTTTTAGTAAGAGAAGGATTGGAGTAATTATGGCAAGAACAAGAATAGTTTTAGCAGGTGAAGGCGGACAAGGCGTTCAATCAATTGCAAAAATCCTGGTTGAAGCAGGCTATGAAGCAGGAAAAGAAATTCTATACATTCCTAACTTTGGTGTTGAACAAAGAGGCGGGGTTTCAGTTGCTTTTTGTCAGATTGCTGATGAAAAAATAGGCGAGCCCAGATTTGCTAAAGGAGATATTATTATCGCACTATCTGATAGAGCAATACAACGCTGCGAAACTTATACAAGTCCTGATTCAATTGTTGTTTATGATTCAAGTGTATGCTCAACTAAACCCTGCGTTCCCTGCAAGGAAGCAATTGCAGTTGAAGCAAACAGAATCGCTAATGAAAAACTAAGCGCTCGTGTGTTTAATATAATGATTCTTGGAGTACTATTAAAAGCAACCAATGTTTTAAAGCTGGATGATATTAAAAATGCTATGGAAATAGCATTGGGTAAAAAATTCGATGCAAAACCCGAACTTCGCGAGCTTAACTATAAAGCACTTGAGATGGGTATGGCAATGATAGATAAGGTTGGTGTATAAATGGCAGAAGAAAAACAGTATAAAGGCTATAAGATAGAAAACGTTGCTAAGGGAAAAGCTGACTGGTATATGTTTTCTGATTTGTGCAAAGGCTGCGGGCTTTGTATGGTTAAGTGTCCTAAAAAATGCTTAAGCTGGTCTAAGGAAGTGGGGTTATATCAGACTCCTTGTGTTGAACCTAATCCAGAAGATTGCATTGCTTGCGGAACCTGCGCTCTAACTTGTCCTGACAGCGCTATTAAGGTTGTTAAAAAATAATCTTTTATAAATTTTTTCATTAAAACGAGGCTATAAAGCCTCGTTTTTTATTTTTTAGCCAGCGAATAAATAGTAATAAGTTCAGTTCTTCATTTAAAAAGTTGTAATCCATAGTATATTTTTGTGCTAGTGCACTTTCATCTGTCGAATCTATCAAATTTTCAACAGTTATATATATTTCCTCAATATATTCAAGGACTATTACAAGTTCTTTTTTAAGTTTTTTTAGCTGTTTTTTATTCAATTTGTTGACTTTAAAAATACATTGTAGACACGAAGATGATAGAAAAGACAAAAAAATATGTCTATTATAATGAAATGATAGAAGAAAGTACTATTAAAACCACTCTTGGCATGGTTATAAAAGATCTGCGGCATAAAAAAGGAATAACACAAGAAAAACTTGCAGAATTTCTTGGAATAGAAAGACAATCTATAGCAGCAATTGAAACAGGCAAAAGATTTATTTCAAGTGAATTACTTACTAAACTTTGTAATTTTTTTAATGTTGAACCTTATGTTTTCTTTTTAAAACAATCTAAAACATACAAAGAAGAAGATTTAGACAATATTAAACAAATAATTTCAATGCTTGAAAAAATATATAGTATTGTTTCTAAAACAAAGAGATAAAAACAATTAAAGCTAAAAAGTGTTCATTTTGTACCCTAACATACCTATGGAATAATTCTTAATCTTGTTAGCGACATTCTTAATATTTAATTGCAAAGGTTTCTAATTCGCAACATATATTATCAATACACCAATTAATATAAAAAATGCAAGACGATAAAAATGTAATTTTTAGAACTGCTCTTGGAAAAGTTCTTCAAGAGCTAAGAAAAACAAATAAGAATAAATCTTTAAATAAACTTGCCCTGGAATACGATATCAACAAAGGGAGTTTAAGTAAACTTGAGCGCGGAGTCTATGATTGCCGTTTATCAACTGCTTGGAAACTCGCAGAAGCTAATGGTGTTAAATTTAGCGAATTTGCACAATTATTAGAAAAAAACCTTGGTGAAAAATTTACTTTTATTGATTTATAAATACAAACTATAAAATATTTGCTAGAAAATATAGATTAAAAAAGACAGCTTTATTATATCACAAGTGGACAAAATTATATTTATAATTGATACTATGGTATAATGTTTATGCAATATTATCATATATGACAAGGGAGTACAACTCTACCTCCAGCACAGGCATTTTAACTAAAAAATCAGCTGGAAAGGAGGGTAAAACTATAATTTTAGAAAAATAATATTGCTATTCGTAGCATTAACTATGCTCACAGCAGCATTAAATTTACTAAGATTATAGGGTGCTAAGTGAAATCTCAACAGGAATCTCAAACTTCGCTGGGACTTTCTCCTATATCTATATTATACCCTATTTTATAAAATTCAAGACTTTGCACTGTTTTGGTTTTATCTTGTTGGGCTGATAATTTTTGTATCTATGCTAAACTATATTCCAGCTGATACCTCCGGCAATTATAGCAGTATGTGCAGCTATAGCCGATAAAACAGCCTATTTTATCTTTTGTAAAATCAAGCTATGCTTGCTATAATAATTCAAAGGGTAAGCTCCTTTTGCCGCCTGCCGCCACAGACTTGTTAAGTGGAAATTGAGCACAAAGGAGGTGATAAAAGAAATGATTTTCTGTATAACAGAAAAAGCGCTATGGCTTATCTTAGTGATAATCATAACGCTTTCAATCATTTTCAAATAGGGAGTTAAGAAGAACCTTGAGAGATAGCACCTTTCAGGGTTCTTTCCCTATATTTTCATTATACCCTATTTATTACAAAATTCAAGACTTGAAAGATTTTCTGAAAAAAGCGATAAAGTTTACTATGAGTTTAAAAACTTATTATTGAGATTGGCTTTTGGTAATTACAGTTTTTTTTTATTTTTTGTATAATTTTTTAATCCCTAAAAAAACTAAAGACTAAAAGTTTTTATGCTAACTTTTTTAGCTAGCAGCAATTTTTGCAATTTGATTGATAAATTAATAACAGGATTTATAGAAAACAACAAAAAAGTATTGCAATTGAAAATTAAAAAGATTCTTTATAAAGAATACAAAAATAGCAAAAATTTTTCAAGATTTTAATTTAAGTAAGCGGGAGACGGGACTCGAACCCGCGGCGTCAACCTTGGGAAGGTTGCATTCTACCACTGAATTACTCCCGCATCAAAAGGTTGTAAAAATACAAAAACTGCCTTTTTGCAGTTTTTGTATTTTTTTATGAAATTTTTAAAAAATGGAGCGGACGACGAGGTTCGAACTCGCAACATCTTGCTTGGAAGGCAAGTACTCTACCAATTGAGCTACGTCCGCAAACAATTTTTATTCAATTATCAATTTTTTCGGGTCTGACGCAGCTCAATTGGTTTATTACTATTTTTCATTGCCTCAACTAAAGTTTCTGCAACGGGAGCTACGTTTCGCAAACAATTTTTATTCAATTATCAATTTATTCTGCAAAAAATTCTTTGCTTACCAAACAATAATTTAACAAAAAAATAAAATATTTGCAAGAATTTTTTATAAATTGCTAAGCAAATTATCTAAACGCTCCATTGCTTCTTTGGTTGCTTCATAAGAATTAAAAGAAGTTAATCTAAAGAATCCTTCGCCATTCTTTCCAAAACCGCATCCAGGGGTTCCAACAACTGCGATATTGTATAAAAGACAGTTGAAAAATTCCCAGCTTTCCATATTGGAGGGACATTTTAACCAAATATAGGGAGAATTAATTCCGCCAGTAAACCAGATATTGTGTTTTTTTAAAGTATCAGCGATTATTGACGCATTTTTTTTGTAATAATCAATATTCTCCTTAATTTCTTCCTGACCGGCTTCGCTAAAAACAGCTTCGGCTCCTTTTTGAATAATATATGAAACGCCATTAAACTTAGTTGTTTGTCTTCTAAGCCACATCTTATTAAGTTCTGTGTTATTGTAGTTAAGATCCAAAGGAACTATTGTATAGCCCAGACGTGTTCCTGTAAAACCGGCGGTTTTAGATAAAGAACAAAACTCAATCGCACAAGACTTAGCGCCGTCAATTTCATAAATGCTTCTAGGTAAATCCTTGTCAGTTATAAAGCTTTCATAGGCAGCATCGAATAGAATTACCGCATTATTCTCCAATGCCCAGTTAACCCAGGCTGTGAGCTGATCTTTATTATAAACTGCTCCTGTCGGATTGTTAGGAGAGCAGATATAGGCTATATCTGCTTTTAAATTTTTATCAGGTACAGGAAGGAAGTTGTTATCCTTATTGGCTTCTAAAAAAACTATCTCTCTTCCATCCATTGTATTGGTATCAACATAAACAGGATAGACAGGGTCAGGAATCAAGACTTTGTTTTTTTTAGAAAAAATATCCAGAATATTTCCTAAATCAGATTTAGCTCCATCTGAAATAAAAATTTCCTGCGTTTTTAAGTTAACTTTTCTATTCTGATAATACTTTTGAATTTTTTCCCTTAAAAAGCTATACCCCTGTTCAGGTCCATAGCCATGGAACCCTTCTTGAGTACCCATTTCAACACAGGCTTTTTGCAGTGCTTCAACTACAGTTTTGCACAAAGGTCTTGTTACATCTCCTATTCCAAGGCGGATGATATCTTTCTCTGGATGTTCGTTTATAAATTCAAAGACCTTTTTGCTGATTGTTGAAAACAAATAACTTGTTTCTAAATTTTTATAATTATTGTTAATTTCCATAAAATCCTCTGTATTTAATAAGGATTCTATTATAAATTAATTCAGCTCAACAGTCAATGTAATAGTTGCAGGTTTTGATAAAAACCCTTGAGCCGGAGGCTTCATAAACTTTAGAGTATCGGTTATTACTTTTTTAACCGAATTATCAATTAATCGAGACCCTGAGGATTGATTAATTTTAATTGAGTTGATATCTCCAAGATAGTTAATTGTAATATCAGCCTTAACCATTCTGTTTATTGGTGCATCATTAACCAAAAGAAGGTCGTTTTGAAGGTTTAATTTTATGTTTTTTCCTGTAAGCTGCAAAAATTTAGTATAGTTTTTATTCTTAACAATGCTTTCAGGCGCCTCCCAGGAGACTTTTGATACACCAGGAGTATAGACGGGCTTAGCTGAGATCGGCTGGTTGATAACAAATTCTTCAATTCCTCTTTGTTTAGGAATTAACTTAGCCTGATGGGAGGATTCAAAATCACTCTCAGTATAGTTAGTGTTCTCATCCTCAAGCTGGGCAATTTCGTGGTTCTGCTGAACAATCTCTTTAGTATCTTTAAGTGAAATTAAAGAAAAAGTCAAAAGAACAAAAAAGAGAATAACTGTTGTTATAATTGCTCTTGCACCATTTGTATTAACAAGTGTTTTAATTGTTCCGATTTCAATTTTTGGAATATCCGTAAAAACTGATTCAATAAACTTTTTAATTTGCGCTCTTTTGCCCCTAAACTCAACATTAGCTGCGCTTTTTTCGAATGCTTCTGCAGCTTGTGATACATAGTTTTTATATTCCAATGTTTCTGGGGGCTCCTGTGCTGCTATAACAGGATCAACAGCGCAAGGAGCAACAGGGACGCTTACTGGATTATTGTTCGGTTTTTGTCTTTTTTCACTAATTATATGAGGATACTTATTAACAGCATTTGCGGTTTTTTCAAACTCTAAAGTATCGATAAACCTTGCAAGACAAGCTTCACAGTTCATTATATGATTAATAAACTGTTTTTTATATTGAGACGATAGGTCCTTATCGATAAACTTGAGAAACAGACTCATACAGTCAACGTGGTTTCCTATAACAGGTTTTTTAGACAATGGATATTTAGTTAAACTTTTGAATTTTTCAAAACCAAAAACCAGATCTAATCTTGGATAATAATACTTAGAATCATTCTTTGATTGAGGAACGTTTTTACCTTCAACAAAACCAATAAGTTTTGCTTCTTTAATTCTTGTTCCAATTTGAACGATAAAATAAAAATCAGGCAAAATTCCCATTTCATCATGGATTTTAGGAATTTTTACTGTTTTTTCCTGATAGAGGGTAATAACATAAATTCTATAGCTATTGTAGGTAATATCGCTTATTCTAAACTCTTCATAGAGAATTGGAACTTTATAGATGCTTTTTTTAGTATCTGCTTTAATATTCTTTGAATAAAAATAATTAACAGCACAGTTAAGCCCCAGGACATCTATCAAGTATCTTTTTCTTTTTGCTGGATCATCTAATCTGGCACTTAGGAATCTGGCGTTTTTAGCTTGTTCTTCGTTGATTTGTGTAATTTGCGCTTTTTGCATTTTTATATACACTGCCCCATAGTCTTTATATTAATAATGTGACACATAATCAGATATTTTTCAAAAGTTTTTTTAAATTTTCTATAGTTTTGTTTCATTTTCTTAATATTAATTGTTTTAGTTTAGTTTTTTTATAATACAATTATTGGTATGAAAAAAGATTTTTTATTGGAAATATTGGTTCAAGAGCTTCCCTATAAGTTCATCCCGAGCGCTATTTTGCAGCTAAAAAGCTCTTTTGAAAAACTATTCAAAGATTCTGGTTTGGATTATGGTGCAGTTGAAGTTTATGCAACTCCAAGAAGACTAGCTGTTCTGGTTAATAATTTATCCGAATCGCAACAAACTGTTACAAAAGATATTAAAGGTCCTGTTCTTTCTGCTGCAAAAACTCCGCAAGGAGATTACAGCCAGGCAGCAATCGGTTTTGCGAGGAAGAATAATGTTGACACAAAAGATTTATACGAAAAAGACAACTATATATATGCAAAAGTTGAAATTAAAGGAAAAACCGCTCAAGATGTCCTTAAGGACAATGTTGAAAATATTATCCTAAAACTTCAAGGACCCCACTTTATGCGCTGGGGCTATAATACGCAAAAATTTTCAAGACCAATTGAGAATATTGTTGCACTGTTGGATAACGAAGTTATTGACCTATCAGTTTTTAATATTAAAGCAACAAACAAAACCCAGGGTCATAGATACTCTAAAAACCGCTATTTGACAATCGATGAGCCTCGAAACTACGTAGAAATTCTAAAAAAAGGCAATGTTTTTGTTAATCAGGAACAAAGAAGAAAAATTATTGTTGAATCAGCACAAAACCTGGCTTCAAAAAACAATCTTACAATTGATTTATCCAATGTTGAGGAGTTGTTAGAAGAAATTACATATATTACCGAATATCCGGTTTGCGTGTTGTGTGAGTTTGATAAAAAATACTTAAAAATCCCTTCAATTGTAACAACTACAGTAATGATTCAACACCAGAGGTATTTGCCCTTATGGGATGATAAAAACAACCTTTCGAATCATTTTATAACAATAGCAAACTATGTTGGATCTGATTTTTCAAATATTCAAAGAGGAAATCAAAGAGTAATTACAGCTCGATTAGAAGATGCGGTATTTTTCTTTGAAGAAGATAATAAGACTAAACTAATTGATAAAATTGAAAACCTATCTGGAATGACTTTCCAAAAAGGCTTTGGAACTTTATTTGATAAAACCAATCGTTTGGCTGAATTAGCTCAATACATAAGCGGGGAGCTAAAAATCGAAGACAACACAGACGTTTTGCGCTGCGCTAAGCTTGCTAAGTGTGATTTATCAACAAAACTTGTTTTCGAATTTACCGAACTTCAAGGTTTTATAGGTGAAAATTATGCATTATTAGATGGAGAAAAAGAAACTGTTGCGCGCGGAGTTAAAGAACACTATTTCCCTCTTTGCGCTAATTCTGAACTACCCGCAGAAACAACAGGACAAATTGTTTCAATAGCCGATAAGATAGATACAATCTGCGCTTTGTTTTTATCAACCAAAGACAACAAAAAGAAACGCCCTACAGGCTCTAATGACCCATTGGGTGCAAGAAGGGCTGCGATTGGGATTATAAGGACAATAATTGAAAAAAAACTTAATTTAGATTTAGATAAACTTATAAAATTCTCACTTGAGCTTCTATCTAAAGAATTCTCAATTAATGATATTCAAGAAGTTTATTTGGATATCAAAGAATTCTTTACTCAAAGACTTGTGGTAATGTTTGAGAGTCAATTCAGCATTAATATTATCAATTCTGTTTTGTCTTATAATCCTTTAGTTAATCTTGAAGAATTTTTAAATAGAGCAAAAGTTGTCTTAGAATTCAATAATAATCCCTGCTATATTCCTATTAAAGAAAATGCTCTTAGAATTCAAAGGATACTAAAAAATTCAGCAAATAATGAAGTTAAAGAAAACTTATTTGTATTAAACGAGGAAAAAGAACTTTATAAAGCGATTGTTAATCACACGCAAACTCCTTCTAATTTGGCGCAATACATTGAATCTTTAAATCCTTTAAATAAATTTATTGTTGAATTTTTCGACAAAGTTTTAGTAATGGATAAAGACGAAGCCATTAAAACCAACAGGCTTTCTCTTCTCAATTTATTAAGAACAAAGTACAATGCAGTTTGTGATTTTGAAAAACTATAGTTCCAATGGAAAAAATTACAGCAATAATTAAAACAAAAAACGCTGATAAGACTTTGTGCAATATCTTAGAGTCAATAAAAACCATAGATGAAATTATTGCGCTTGATGATAATTCTACAGATGACACCATTGATATTCTAAAAGAATATAAAGCAAAAATTGTCTATTTTTCATATAACGAGCTTGATTATGCCTTAAACCAGGCTTTAGCAGATGCAATGGGGGATTGGATTCTAATTGTCGAACAAGACGAAATTATTCCTTCAAGTTTAATTGAAAAACTAAAAAACTATAGTTTAAACCCTAAAAAAAATAAATATTCAGTTCTTTTGAACCAAAAAGTTTTCTATTTGAATAAAGAATTAAGAGCAGCTGCTAATTGGACTTTAAGGTTTTTTAAGAAAGACTGTTGTACTTTTAGGGATAATAAAGCTGTAATAAAAAAAGGAAAAAGTCTTAAAATTAAACCTTGCTTTTATAAGTATATCGACAATAATATTGTTAATAGATTGAATAACACCTTAAGTCAAAAAGCTCAGGCGGATTCTAGAGCTCCTAAGGTTTTTATTAATCCTGTTTTGAGTTTTTTCTATTACTATTTTTTTAAAAAGGCAATTCTTGATAAAAAACAAGGACTAATCTTTGCTCTTGAAAAAGCTTTCAATAGCTTTATTCAAGAAGTTATACTGTTTGAAAAAAAGGAGGAAGAATGATAGTTGATAAACTTATGAATGCTAATCAATATTCTATGCTTAATGAAAACCTAAAAAAAGGCTTTGATTTTTTGCTTAATTCAAATTTAGAAAACCTGAAAGAAGGGAAACATACAATCCTAGGGGATGATATTTTTGCTCTTGTTCAAACGCTTACAACTAAACAGGAAAGTGAAAAAAAGTGGGAAAAACACAAAAAATATATTGATATCCAATGCATTATAAAAGGGACTGAGCGCTTTGGATACGGCTTTTTGGAAGATTTTAAAAAAGTCATAGTTCCATATGATGATAAAAAAGATATTGAGTTTTTAGATGGTGATAAGTTTAATTTTTTGAATCTAAAAAAAGGTGAATTTGTAGTTTTTTACCCTGATGATATCCATGCTCCAATGCTTTCAGTTGAAGATGATATTGAAATTAAAAAAGTAATTGTTAAAGTTAGAATTTAATTTATATTTCTTTACTTTAATTGATAATATCTAAATAAAAATATATAATTAAATTGTGGGTATGAAAAAAAAATTAAACATAGCTTTTATATGGCATTTTCATCAGCCTAACTATCAACCTGATTATGATAGCGATTTTCTGCTTCCCTGGGTAAGATTGCACGCTTCTAAAGATTATCTTGATATGTTGAAGCGTATTGACAAATTTGAAAACTTAAAGCTTAATTTTAATTTTTCCCCTGTATTGTTAGGGGATTTGCAAAAATATGCAAGAGGGTATAAGGATATTCACCTTTGGCTTTTAATTAAAGAAATTAATGATCTTACTTTTCAGGATAAAATTTTCATTCTTAATAATTACTTTGATTTAAACTATAAAAACATGGTGCTTAAAAGACCATACTTTACGGAACTCTATAACACAAGAGCAAATGCTAAAGCAATCAATACCCAGATGTTTACATCTCAGCAATATGCTGATATAATGGCAAATTTTACACTCTGTTGGATAGATGAAAGTTTTAAGAATGACTATCCGGTTCTTGTTGAATTATTTGATAAACAAAAAGATTTTTCACTGGATGACAGAAAAAAAATATATGATATTCAGCTTGATATAATTAAAAGAATCCTTGTTGAGTATAAAAATTATCAGGACAAAAATAAAATCGAAGTTTCAATAAGTCCTTATTATCATCCTGTTCTTCCCTTGCTTCTTGATTTTAAGAATAAAGAAATTAAGAATTATGAAAATTTACCGCACAATTCTTTATATATCAGCGATTCTAAAGAACAAATTGATCTTGCAGTTGATAAATACATTGAAATTTTTGGCAAAAAACCAAACGGAATCTGGCTATCCGAACAGTGTGTCTGTGCTAAGACTGCAGAATTAATTGCAAAAAAAGACTTTAATTGGACAGTTCTTGATGAAGGAATTCTATCGAAGAGCATAAAGAAAGAATTCATAAGGGATTTTGAAGGCAATCTTGAGAATCCATTTGCTCTTAATACAAACTATAGAACAAAAACCAAGAATCCTATCAATATTTTATTTGCAGACTCATTCTTTTCTAATCTTCTCAATTTTGGATATGGCAATTATGATTACAGAATTGCTGCTAATGATATGTATGAAAAAATTAAAACAATTCAATCCAAACTTCAAAGTTCCCCCAGAGAAGATCATATTCTAACAATAGCTTTAGATGGCGAAAATTGCTGGGAGACATATCAGAATGATGGAAGTGATTTTTTAGATGCTCTTTATGGATTAATTAATGCAGATGAAAGCTTGGAAACGGTTCTTGTTAATGAGTTTATAGAAAAAGCAAAGCCAGATATTCTTGAGAATCTAAAACCGGGTTCTTGGATAAACAGAAACTTTGATTTATGGATAGGTGAATCCACTAAAAACATCGCCTGGCTCTATCTAACAAGCGTTACTAATGATTTTTTAAACTACAAAAAAGAAATCCTTGAAAAAACAACCAATGCTAAAGAAAAAAAAGAAATAAAACGTTTGTTAGAACTTGCCCATAGGGAACTCTTGGTCTGTCAGGGGTCTGATTGGTACTGGTGGTACGGAGAGCCTAATGAATCAAGAAGTGACGGCATATTTGATTTTCTATTCAGAACTCACTTAATGAATGTCTATCAATTCCTTGGTTTAGATATTCCTCAATACTTAACTGTCCCTTTGGCTAATGCTACTACAAGACCGCTTAGAAATCCTATTTGTGAAATTAGTCCGAGTTTATCTTGTTATGATTCAAATAAAGAATGGGAAAACGCCGGTTTAATCTTTGTTCCTGACGGTCCTACCTCTAATATTAACAGATTAATTAAGAATATTTACTTTGGTTATGATAAAAAATACATTTATTATAGATTTGAACTCAATAAAAATTCGATTAAAATGCACTACAATCAAATCGAAAAACAGATTGCAATTTACTTCACAAGCGATAAATCAAGCTGTTTTTCACCTGTGCGCTTTGTAAGCAAAAACGAGAATGCAATTTATCCAATAATCAAGAATCAATTCTCAAGAGAGCTAAGGTTTGTTTTTGATAATAAAAATGTTTCAAAGCTTTATTTAAACAAAGCCTGCCCCTGGGGCTTGTGGACAAGTTTGCAGGCAAAAAACTCAAAAATTGCATATAATGATGTAATTGAACTCAAAGTTGCTTACAGTGATTTGAACTTCGAAAACAATGAATTCTCATTCTTTATAATTGATTTATCCAATGAATTAATAAACGAAGCTTACCCTCAAGATGCTTTAATTGATTTAAAGTACTAATCTCTTACCTCAAAGGATATTTCCCATTCTTCTTCTTTTTTTTGCTCTTCTTTAGTTATAGCCCCTACAAACTCAGCATCAATTTGAGCTTTCTTAGAATAATCCTCAATTTTTTCAATTTTAACATTAGGAAAATCGAGTTGCGCTGACTCTTTTTTAATATTTTGGATATTCTCAATTGTAGGAATGACTGGTTTTTCTTGTTCTTTTTGCTCTTCTTTAATCTCTTTTAAGGGCAGCCAAAAACCGAAAGTTGAGCCTTCTTTTGGTTTTGAATTAACAAAAACTTTTCCTTTGTGGTGTTTTTCAATTGCAACTTTTACCAAATGAAGCCCCAAGCCTGTTCCTTTAACTGTATGAACCTGGTTTTCAATTCTGTAGAATCTTTCAAAAATCATTTTTTGATGTTCGGCAGATATTCCAACACCGTTATCTTCAACAGTTACCTCTAAATAATTAGTGTTTCTGGCAATTTCTGCCCTTATTTTTACTCTTGAATTATCAGGTGAATATTTAATAGCATTAGTAATCAAATTACTTAAAACCCTTTCAATACTCTGGGCATTGTAAGGAACATAGGGAAGGTTGTCCTCTTTTATAAAAGAAATTGAAATTGATTTTTCATCTGCTAAAACTTTATGACTCTGTATAATTTTTTCAATAGTTTTAGTTATATCCTGACTCTCTTTTTCCATTTTCCTATCAGATTGAATACGTGAAAAATCCAATATATCGTTAACCATGCGATTCAAACGGATAACTTCTTGATTTATTGTTCCAATGAATTCTTTTTGTTCTGCAAAATTAAAATTATCTCCATAATTATAAAGAGTATCAGCATAGCTGCTAAGGATAGTAACAGGAGTTCTTAATTCGTGTGAAACATTGGATATAAAGTCATTTTTGAGCTTATCAACCTCGATTTCTTTTGTAATATCAATAAGGATAATAATATATCCCAGATAATCATGCATTTTAGAATACATTGGAGAAATTATTGCCTTAAGAATTCTTGAATCTACTTCAATGTTAAACTCAAGTGGTTTTTTTTCAATTATATCTAAAGGAGTGTTTTTAAAAACTGCAATTTTTTCCCTAAAACACAATTCTCCTCTTGTATCACAATAATTCTGAATCGAAGTGTTGAGAAGATCTTTTTGATTGCTTGCAAGAATCTTTAGCGCAGCAGGATTTATCATTGAAATTTTGTCATAATTATCACAAACAACAACACCATTAGCAATACTCATTAAAACAGATTCCAGTTTATTGCGCTCAAGTGTTAGTTGATCAACGTTTTGTTCTTCGTAGTTATGAAGTTTTTTTGACATATCATTAAAAGCATCAAACAACTCTTTAATTTCACCTGATGCCTGATTGTAATCTAAAACCGTTCCAAATTTTCCCTGCTCAATCTCTTTAACCCCCTGATGCAATAAATTAAGTTCTCTTCGAATTAAAAATGCATTAGCAAGTATTACAATTGTAAAAACAATCCAGATTGTACTAAAAACAACAAACATTGAGTTTTTAGCAGTTAAAGTAACGTTTTTTGCTAAATCTGCCGACAATCCAACCTCAACTGTGCCGGTAATTTTATTGTTAGAATCAAGAATAGGAGAGGAAATATTCGTATCTGTTTTTTTTGCTCTTTTAGAATAGTTCTCAATTGTTGTATAGATAATTTCCCCTTTTTTATTCTTAAAAGTAATATAGGAAATATCATTAGTTGAAGAAAGAATTGAATTAACGTGTGCTTTAATAAAAGAGAGTTTTGTCGGATCCAGAGTATTTTTAGTAATCTCATGGTTTTGAACAGCAAGGGTTTTAACAAGCAGCTGCCCAAAACTCTGATAGCTTTTATCCAATTCGCCCTTAACTTTATTAACCGCCCAAAAAGCAATAGTTACAATTAAAACGGTTGAAAAAATAAGAGCAAAAAGTATAAGTTTATTCTGAATACTTAAATCTATTGTAAATTTTTTCTTCATACTAAAAATTGTAACATAAATATAATTATTGTTTATCTGCTAAAAGATTCTCGACTAAATCAATCTGTTTTTTTAGTTTATCAAGTTCTTTTTCAAGATTAGACCTGTCTTTTGCTTTTTTAATTTTTAATCTAACCTTCTCTTTTTCGCTCAACTCACCGATTGCATTCACAACAACCCCTACAATTACATTCATTACAATAAAAGAAGAGGATAGTATAAATAGGATAAAATATATCCAGGCGTAAGGAAAAACAGCTATAACAGGTCTTGCGATACCCATTGACCAGCTTTCAAGGGTCATTATCTGGAATAGAGAAAACATGCTTTTCCCGATTGTTCCAAAAAACTCGGGAAATGCTTCTTGAAACATTGTTGTACCCATTATTGCAAAAATATAGAAAATTAAAAGCAGCAAAACACTAGCCCAGCCGACATTAGGGATAGATTCAATAATTGCCTGAACAATAATTCTTAATCTTTGAAGTCTTACAACAAGTCTTAATGCCCTCAATGCCCTTAGAACCCTAAAAGCTCTAAAGGATGAGAAAATACCGCCTGTTGGTATCCAGGACATTGCAACAAGAATAAAATCGAAAATATTCCAAGGGTCTTTAAAAAAAGACTTTTTGTAAACATAAAGTTTAATTATAATTTCAATTGAGAAAATAATTACACAAATATTGCAGGTTAGATTAAGGAAACTCCCATATTGTTTGTGGATTTGAGGATAAGTCAAAAGCCCCAGCACAATTGAGTTAAAGATAATAGCTGCAAGAATAAAATTGACTGTGTAGTTGTGTTCTATAAAAATTTTTAGATTCTTTTTCATAGAATTATTATAATATAAAAATTAATTTTTATTTATCTCATCAATTATTTTTTTATCCGCATTAATTAATTTTACAGGATCGCAAGAAAAAGCATAGCGGGCAGTCTTTTGGATATCTTCAATACCAATTCTATCCAATAATTCTATATTACTTTGAATTGATTCTAATCCCTGAGGTGTTTTTAAATATTCAAGAAGTTCAACTTCAAATGCAAAAGAAACATTTCTGCTGTTATAAATATTTCTTCTATATTCGCTTTTTGCTTCTTCTAATTCAGCGTTAGTTACGGGTTTTTGAATCAGTTTTTGAATATTATTTGAAAAACCTTGAAAAATTCTATCAACATCGTTTTTATTATTGCAGCTGGATTGAATATCCAGTGTAATTGTACCTAAAGACCCAAGTGAGCTGTAGTTTGCGCTGACACTATAAGCAAGTCCTTGTTTTTCTCGCAAATCATCGTATAACCTGTTACTTAAGATAGAAGCTAATAATACAAACCTTATTCTATCTTTAGGATTAGAGTTAATTGAAAAATTATACAAACTTTGCATTCTAGGCTGCGCTAGAGTTTCTTTAGCATATGTTTTTGAAGTAGTATTTTTTATTTTTCGCTCTATTTGCTCTTGAGGATTTTTAAAGCAATAGCCGCTAATATTAATCCCTGAAGCAATTTCATTTAACAGTTGCAAATTATCAACAAAAGGAGCACTAACAACAACTGTTGAATAAGAATTCTTAACAATTTCATTGTAATAAAGAATTAATTCACTTAAAGTAAGACTTTCAAGAGCTTTTTTCAGCTCATAAGGGTTTTTTGTATGGTTTTGACCAAACGCATCTTTGCAATAAGCACTGTAGGCATCTTCTTTTAAGTTGCTAATATCAACCAGTGCTTCTTTTTTTGCTTCGTTGAATTTTTCTATTGTAAAATCGATATCATATCTTGATTTAAGAATTTTTAAAGTTTCAGAGATATTGTCCACTTTAGCTGATGCCCCGAGGATAAAACCTGTATTAGAATCAAGTGACAAAAAGGTTGTTGAATTATTTTTTATTTGATTATAGTTTTGTTCAACATTAAGTGAATTCTTCATTTTTTCAAGCACATATCTACAAGCGGTATTATAAGAATCTAAATTAGGATTATAAAGTTCTTTAATAATATTACATTCATTATTCTTTGAATTAAGCGCAATAAACCTTGTATTGTCGGGCAATATTGCAGTAAAAAGAGCATCTTTAGAATAAGGCTCAATGTTATATGTTTGCATTTTATTGCTAATATCAATTCTTTGAATATTTTTAGGAACAATTACAGGTTGAATCATTTTTTTCGAATCATTATATTTTTTTTCAATATCAGCTAAACTTGTCCCTTTGGGATGTACATTAACAAAAGCAAAATTATTAAAATCAAAGTATTTAATTGCATCTATAATATCTTCTTTAGATAAATTCCTAATAAGCTCTTTTTCTTGACAAAAACCTGAATTCAAAAGGTTAGAACTTGCATTATCAGCTATTTGCAAGTTATCATTACAGCTAAGATCCAGCTTTTCTATTAATACGTTTTTGACAAAATCAAGCTGGTAATCCTCAATTCCTCCAAGGGTAAATTTTTTAAGCAATTCCTGAAGCTTATTAAGGAGCTCATATTCGTTTGTTTCATTAAGACTTGCCTCAAGAGAGATTGTTGAATAATAAGAATTCAAAGGAGCATTGAGCGAAACAAAATTGGTTGAGCTTTCAATAAGATACAATAGCGCATCCAATTTAATTTTTTCAATTGGATTATTACTCTTCTTAATTAAAAACTCGAGTTTTGTATAGCCGATTGTATCTTCCTTAGAGACAATATCTTTTCTTTTAATTCCCGTTTTTAAAGGAAAAAAAGGTCTTTTAGTTTCCTTTGCTTGTTTTTTATTATAGGCTTCAAGAAAAGGACCTGCAATACTTTTAATGAGCTTATCAGGGTTATTATCGCTTACAATTACAAAAGCACTGTTATTTGGAGTATAGAAGCTGTCGTGAAAGCTGAATAAATCTTCTTTAGTAATTGAATCAATGGTTTTACTGTTACCTGAAATTATATCAACACTATTTGAATCCAAACCGATTAGTTCTTTTTTTATCATGTTATTGGAAATGTTATATTCGTCTTGTTCATACTTTTGCGCTTCAGCTTTAACAACCGCTTTTTCTTTATCGAGCTTATTAAACTTAGGATTATAAATCATATCAGCAAGAATATCTATGGCTTTGACAATATTTTCTTCTTTATTATTATCTAAAGTAATATAATAGCTTGTATCAAAGGTTGTTGTTGCAGCATTAGAATAACCACCGAGTTTTTTAATTTCGCTTTCAATATCTTCATATTTTTTACTGCTATGGAAACTTGAATGCTCAATCAAGTGTGCTAAACCGGTTTTTCCCTCTGGTTCATCTAAAGAACCTGCACCAATGCGGCATTCTATTGAAGGACAGCCCTCCTTTTGAACAATTGCAATTTTTTGCCCGTTAGAAAGTCTGTAAATGTGGATATCATCATTATTGGGAGTCTTTTGTATCGCAAGTTTTATATAATCACTTTTTTGCACACCATAATAAGGCAGGTTTAAAGATTCAATATCTTTTGAATTTTTTTTCAATAAAACCTGCTTTTTTTGCGATTTATAATAACTGTAAGAATTATTAATCGGGCTGAAATTAATCATTATACTTTAATAAAACCTAAGAATGTATAAAAATTGCCTTATAAATTAAGCCTATAAACAAATTCGTATAAATAAACATTTCCTCCTAAGTACCTTGCTATTTCCTTTTGAAAAACAAATCCCCAGGAAGTAAAAACCGAATTGGATGAGCTTTTGCTGTTAACAATTGAAGCTTCAATTTTATTATAGCCGCATTTTTTACTCTCTTCTATCAGTAAATTTAGAATCTTTCTTCCCAAACCCTTATTTCTGTGTTTTTTTTCTAAAAAAAATCTTAGAATATTAAAAAAATTTTCTTTCAACTGCATCTCTAAAAACCCGATATAATTTTTTTCATAGCAGACAATGTAGTAATCTCTCTTTTTTTCTTTAATTTCCCGCGCTATGGTTTCTTTATTAATAAAAACAGATATACTGCTAAACTCTTGTTTGTTTAGAATCGGGTAAAAGTATTCTTTTAATAAAGGCAGCTCAAGAGTAATTAAAGTATCTATTAATTTTTTATCATTTGATTTAAGTTTAACTAATTCAATCATTCTATTTATCAAAAACTAAGATTACCAGATATATGTCAAGAATAACATAAAAAAACCCTTTCAGTTTGCTGAAAGGGGGAATTTGTAAGTTTGATATCCTCGGGTTTTAATAATTACTCTCTTGTATATATAAAGTATATTTGAGTTATAAAATTGCTATATAATTCTTATTTATTGCAATATTTCTTAACAAAAAACTTCAAACCCAATGTTTGCAATAGTTTTAAATTGTTAAGATAAATTAAGAAAACATTCAAAAAATAAAAGACTTATTAATATTTCTTAATAAACCTCTTGAAAAGATAATTTCATAATGATATATTAAATATATAAAGATTATATATTATTGTGTTGCAAAAGGGGTATTATATGAAAAATTTGAAAAAAACTGCCAAAACTATTGAAATTGATTTACTTATTAAAGCTCAAAAAGGGGATATTTATTCAAGGAATTTATTAATTGAAAAATCAATTCCTCTTGTTAAAAAAATTGCCGCAAAATGCATTCACTGCAGCAGTTTATCTAATAATGACTTAGTGCAGGAAGGGATTTTAGGTTTAATAACAGCAGTTGAAAAGTTCAACCCCGCACTTGGAGCTAAATTTGAAACTTACGCTCAATGGTGGGTAAAACAAGCAATGTTTAAGGCAATATCTGAACAATCATATGCTTATAATATCCCTGTTTATGTTCAAGAGACTCTATCTCGCTACAAAAAAACAAAACAAGAATTAGAACAAAAAGAAAATAGAGAAGTTGCAAAAAAAGATGTTGCAAAAAAGCTCAATTTATCAGAAGAAAAAATAGACACTTTTCTTAATGTTTTCAACAAAGCTCTTTCAATTGAATCAGGTTCTAAATTAACCAACAATAAAGAACTTTGTCTGGCTGAAATTATTGAAGATGAAAAACAAAATGTTGAAAAACAGGTTATTGATATTGAACTTAGAAAAGATATTAAAAAAGCACTTGATAATCTAAAAGAAAAAGAAAAAAACGTCCTTATACTAAGATTCGGGCTTGAGAATAAACAAAAACAAACTCTTGAAGCAATCGGTGAATACTACAATGTTACTAAAGAATGCATAAGACAGATTGAGAAAAAAGCATTGAATAAAATTAGAATTAATAATTCATTAATATCTTATAAATAATTTTAGTGCTAGAATTATCTTATTCAATTAAATAGGAATAAGATAATGGAAGAATTTAGTCCTTTAGCAGTAGAAATTGTTGAAAACGCTCAAAAAGAACTTGTTGATAAATTCGAGAAGCTCGATTTAATCGGTGAGTTTAATCAAAAAAAAGTGCTTGATTCTTTTTATAAAAACAAAATAGCAGAAGAGCATTTCTACACTGTAACAGGTTATGGTCATGACGACATTGGAAGAGAAGCTCTTGATAAAGTTTATGCTGATACCTTTAAAACTGAATCTGCAATTGTCCGCCCTCACTTTGTTTCAGGGTCACATACAATCGCGTGCGCTTTATTTGGGGTCTTAAAACACTCGGATAGATTAGTTTCAATTGCAGGTGAACCTTATGACACCATGCGAGAAATTATAGGATCAAGAAAAACTGATAGTTATAGTTCAAGTTTAATCGGACAGGGGGTAAAATACTCTGAAGTTCCTCTTAAAAATGACAAGTGTGTTGATTTTGATAATATCGAAAAATATCTTCTTTCTGATACTAAAATGGTCTTAATTCAGCGCTCAAGAGGGTATTCACTGAGGGATTCATTAACTATAGCAGATATTGAAAAAATTATTAAAATTGTAAAAAATAAAAACCCTGAAATTTGTTGTTTTGTTGATAACTGCTACGGAGAATTCACACAAACCCAAGAACCAACAGAAATAGGGGCAGATTTAATTGCCGGAAGCTTAATTAAAAACCCCGGAGGGGGTATTGTTGAAGCAGGGGGATATATTGCAGGGTTAAAAAAATATGTCGACTTAGCAGCCAATAGATTAACAGCTCCTGGAATCGGCTCTTTAGGAGGAGCTATGCATAATCAGACAAGAATAATACTGCAAGGGTTGTTTCTTGCTCCTTCTATTACAATTGGAGCGCTTAAGGGGGCTGTTTTAGCTTCTTGTGTTTTTAAAAACCTTGGTTTTAGAACCCTGCCTGATACCAACAGCACAAGATGTGATTTAATTCAAACTATTGAGTTTGATTCAATAGCTCAACAACAAATTTTTTGTCAAATGGTTCAAAAGTACTCTCCTGTTGAAAGCTACCTGACCCCGATTCCTGATTGTGTCCCTGGGTATGATTGCAATTTGCTTATGGCAGGGGGTAGTTTTATTGAAGGCTCTACAATTGAACTATCAGCAGACGGACCCGCAAGAGCACCTTATGCCATTTATATGCAGGGAGGATTAAGCTATTACCATGTAAAAATTGCACTTAAAGGAATTGTATCAGAGCTATTAAAAACTAACTCTATTCATATCGAAGTGCATCAATAGGATTCAATAAAGAAGCTTTATATGCAGGATAATACCCGAACCCGATTCCTACAATACCCGAAAAACAAAAAGACAGAATAATTGGCCCTATTGTAATTAGAATTGAGGTTTCAAAAAATACTCCAATTAATATGGCAATTACAATTCCTGCGACAACTCCAATTAATCCCCCTATTAAAGACAGGACAAGAGCTTCAATTAAAAATTGCGCCCTTATATCCTTTGCCCTTGCTCCAATAGCCATTCTAATACCAATTTCTTTTGTTCTTTCAGTTACTGAAACAAGCATTATATTCATAATCCCTATTCCTCCTACAACTAAAGAAACAGAAGCAATTGAAGCAAGAAGAATTGCAAAAGTCTGCACAGTTGATTTCATTTTTTCTTGAAACTCAGCGCTATTTCTAATTTCAAAGTCATTTGGCTGAGATTTACCCAGATGATGCCGCCTTCTTAGAATTTCTTCAATATCACTTTGTGCAATTTGGGTTTCTTCTAAGGATTTAGCCTTAACTAGAATTTGATTAACAGACCCTGGAAAATCGACCCCAAAAACCTTTCTTTGAGCAGTTGTTATAGGAATAAAGATTAAATCATCCTGATCCATCGGACCCATTTGCCCTTTTGATTTCAGCGTTCCTATTACTTTAAATGGAACATTTCCCACCCGAATGGTTTTTCCAATTGAGTTAATATCTCCAAAAAGTTCTTTTTCAATGGTTGAACCAATTATTGCAACCTTTGAAGCATTAAGCTCGTCCTTAGGATTCAGTGACCTTCCTAAATTAATTTCATAGTTTTTAACATATAAATAACTGGAAGTAACTCCATAAACTGTGGTTTGCCAGTTTTGATTGCCATACATTACCTGCTTTGAGGAATTCAAGACCGCAGCAACGCTTTCAACCCCCCTTGCCTGCATTCTTATAGCTGATAAATCTTTAATATTCAAAGTCGGTTTAGATCCTAAACCCATCGAAACTCCACCTGTTTTAGCACTAGAAGAGCGTATAGTTAAAAGGTTAGAGCCCATTGACTCTAAATTCTCCTGAACCTTTTTATTTGCCCCTTGTCCGATTGCAAGCATGATAATAACAGCACTAACCCCTATAATTATCCCTAAGGAAGTTAGAATAGAGCGCATTTTATTGACTTTTAAGGAATTAAGTGCAATTCTTAAGGTGGATTTAAAATCTATCATTGTTTATCCTTTTTCATATCCGATACAATTTTTCCATCTTTAAATCTGATAATTCTTTTAGTGTATTGTGCAATATCTTCTTCGTGAGTAACTAAAACTATTGTTTTTTTAAGATTTTCATTAAGATTAACAAAAAACTCCATAACATCAATACTTGTTTTAGTATCTAAGTTCCCTGTGGGTTCATCTGCAAGTATTAAAGGGGCATCATTTACAATCGCTCTTGCAATTGCAACCCTTTGCTGCTGACCTCCTGACATTTGAGAGGGAAGATTATTTTCTTTTTTTTCTAAACCCACAATTTTAAGCGCTTCTTTTGCCCTTTTGTATCTTTCAGCTTCTTGAATCCCTTTATAAATCATAGGAAGACAGACATTATCTATTGCACTTGTTCGATTAATTAAATTAAACCCTTGAAAAACAAAACCAATTTTATTATTCCTAATATCCGATAACTCGTCGCTTCTTAAGGATAAAACATCAACTCCATCAAGATAATAGCTTCCTTGAGTCGGTTTATCTAAAGTTCCTAACATATTCATACAAGTAGATTTCCCAGACCCTGATGCTCCCATGATCGCTACAAATTCACCCTGTTCAATAGAAAAAGAAACATTGTTAAGAGCATAGAAAGTTTCTTCACCCATATTATAAGTTCTTATCGCGTTTTTTACTTCAATTAATGCCATATAATTATCCTACATTGGAGGTCTTCTCATTGAATTCTGCTTATTTTTTTTACCTTTTTTGCCCTGGCTTTCAATAATCACTTTATCATTTACATTAATTTCATTAGTTATAATTTGAGTTTTATTGTCATCTGATAATCCGAGTTCAACTTCAACTCTTTTTGGTTCTTTGTTATCAAGAATCCATATTCCTTGTGTTTCATACTTTTTTGTGTTATCCACAGGACTAAACTTAAAGGCTTTATTGTCAACGCACAAAACATCCTTAACGCTGCCAACAATTATAGAAACATTAGCGCTCATTCCTGGAATTACAAGTCCTTCTTCATTATCAATTGCAACAATAACCGAATAAGTTACAACATTGTTAGTTGTAGTAGAAGCAAGTCTCACCTGGCTCACTTTTCCCTTAAAGACTCTATCTTGATAACCATCGAGGGTATAATCAGCTTCCTGTCCTACTTTAATTTTTCCAATATCAGCTTCTGAAACACTTGTTTCAATTTGCATTTTAGTTAAATCCTGCGCAACTTCAAATAGAGTCGGGGTATTAAAACTTGCTGCTACAGTTTGACCTACATCTACCGCTCTTGAGATTACTACTCCATTTACAGGGGAGGTAATTTTTGAATATCTCAAATTGGTTAAATTATTCTCTAAACTCGCTTTTGCAGCGCTGACTTCGGCTTTTGCAGCATCAAGCTCTGCTTTTGCTTGAAGGAAGTTAGCCTGCGCTAGTTCTACATCGTCTTTTGAAACATAGTTTTTTTCAAACAAATGTTTGTACCTTTGATAATTATTCCTCTTATAAGCAAGGGTTGAATTAGCCTTAGAATAAGCAGCCTTAGCATTTGTAAGTTTTGCTCTTGATTGATCAACATTTGCTTCAAAAAGACTCGGGTCAAGCTCTGCCAACAATTGTCCTTTTTTAACATTTGAATTATAATCAACATAAATCTTAGAAACAGTTCCTGAAACCTGTGTTCCGACTTCAATAGTATTAATCGGCTTAATTGTTCCTGAAGCTTCAACATATTGGGTAATTGTATCTTTTTCAATTGGTTTTGTAATATATTTTTCCTGCGTTTTATTCTTATGACAAAAAACAGCGCCAAAAACAAGGATTATTGCTATAACTATAATTATATATCGTTTTTTAATCATCTTACCCCCATTGATTTTAACAAGGTTTCTCTTGCACTATTATAGTTAAACACAGCTTCAACAAAATTCAACTGCGCGGTATTATAGTTAGTGAGTGCATCTTGAAGTTCAACATAGTTGTTTAATCCAACGCTGTATCTTCCATCTGCTAGTTCAAAGTTTTCAAGCGTTGCCTTAATTTTTTCACTCAACAGCGGGATTTTCTTTTCCAGCGTTCTCATATTAACATAATTATTCTGAACTTCATAAAAAATATCTGCTTTAGCAATATTGATATTATAAAGAGCAATATCAAGATAACTTTGCGCTTGTTGTACTTGATAATGAATTGATACAGGATTCAATGACCCTAAACCTATGCTTGCACCAAATTGCAGGGGGCTTGAATAGGTTGATTCGTTTTTTGTATAGCCCCAGGTTATATCAGAGTTGATTTCAGGAGCATATTGTTTTTTAATTGCCTTTAAAGACTGGGTTTGAACCTCTGCTAACATTCGATTGGATTTTAAATCAGGTCTTAGTTCAAGTGCTTGATTAACAGCTTCTTGTTTTGATATTGCAAGGGGTTTAAATTCAAAATTTTGGATAATATCGTTATGTTCAATACCGCTTGTAAGCATTATTAAACCATTATCTGTTTTTTTAACAATATTAGATATTGGTTTAATTGTCATCATGTTCTCAATCTTTTTTCTATAATCAGCTTTTAAAAAAGCAAAGTTTTCAGTGTTTTCTACAATAAAAGGGTCGTCTTCTTGATAGAACATTGAATTTTTAAGTGCAATAATAGAAGTTTGAAGAGTGTTTCTTCCCTCAACAAGCTGGATTTTAGCATCTGCTAAGTTAACTTGTGCGTTAACTACATCAATTTTAGATTTTAATCCCTCATCAAACATTGCTTTTGTTCTATCGAAGTTGAGTGTTTGAATTCTTACGTTTTGTTCGTAAATATCAAGCTTTGCTAATGCCGATAAAACCTTATAATAGTTAATTTTAACATCATATATAACGCTTAAAACTTCCCAATCATAATCATATTGAGCTGATTCAGTGTCAAATTTTGCCATGTCAATTCTTGCTTTAGTCCTGCCAAAATCCCATATTAATTCAGAAATTCCGACATTAAACCCTAAAGAGTTATCATGGGAATTAACAATTCTTGAGCCTTGATTGGAATTATGGTTGTAGTTAACTCTTGCTGTTAGTCTTGGAGCATAATTAGACCTTGACTCTCCAATTGAAGCCTTAGCAGCTTTTATTCTTTCATAGGAAACAGATAAATTAGGGTCATGGCTTATTGCATACTCAACACAATCAACAAGTGTCATAGTTGATAGTTTGGAAAAAGGAATTTTTGGTTTTCCTTCCTGAACTTTTGGAAGTTCAAGTTCTTTTATCCTTTCTTTTTTCTCTTTTATAGTTTTTTTTGTTTTTATCGCTTTTTTAGCTTTAACTTCTTCAATAGCATAGCAAAAATTGAAAAAGAAAAAAGAAAGCAGTAATAAAGTTAATATTTTTTTAATCCTACCCATAGTTAATATTTTACTATAAAATAATAAATATGGAAAAAAGATACTATCCTCTAAGTAAATATTTACAAAAAACATACGGGAAAAAGGTTTATAAAATTACCTTAGATGCCGGTTTATACTGCCCTAATAGAGATGGAACAATATCAAGGGGCGGATGCATTTTTTGCGATGACAAGGGAAGCTATTCAAGATGTTTAGATAAAAAACTAACAATAGCCCAACAAATTAATAAAAGCATTATAAAACTATCTGATCAATTCAAAGCAGAAGCTTTTATTGCATACTTTCAATCCTTCTCGAATACTTATTCTGATATTAAAACCTTAGAAAAAATTTACAGCAGTGCTTTTTGTGATAATAGAATTGTAGGAATTTCAATTGGAACAAGGCCTGATTGTGTAGATAGTGAAAAACTTGATTTAATTGCATCATATAAAAACCCCACAATTGAATATGGGATTCAAAGTGCTAATGATGAAACCTTGAAGCTGATTAATCGAGGTCACGACTTTGCTTGTTTTAAAAATGCTGTAATTGAAACAAAAAAGAGAAATATAAGAGTTTGTGCACATATGATTCTTGGGTTTGAAAATGAAAATCGGCAAATGATTATTAACAGCGCTAAAAAAATTGCCAAACTCGGTATTGATGCTATTAAAATTCATATGCTTACTGTGTTAAAAGATGCTCCTTTATATCAGCTTTATAAAGAAAAACCTTTCTATTTAATGACACAAGAACAATATTGTGATCTGGTAACAGAAATTCTTGAATATATGCCCAGAAATACCGTTATTGAAAGAATTGCAGGAACAGGTTACAGTGAAACAACGATTGAACCCAAATGGGTTAATCGGAGGTTTGAAATTCTTAATATGATTGATAGAATAATGATTCAAAAAAACATCTGTCAATCGGATAAATATTGTGATATTAATATAAAAGGCAATTAACAATTTAAACTTTCAATATATAATAACTTTGTTTAAAATTTAATAAGGAAAAAATTATGAGAAATTGGATTATAGTTTTGCTAATTTTTACTATGCCCTTAGGACTTTATGCTTACCTGGACGCTAAAGCGCAAAACGATATGATGTGTCAAGTTAAAGGAAACAAAAATATTGAAAGCGCTAAGGTAAAAATTATTAAGTTTTCCTCACCAATGTGTTCTGAATGCAAAGAAGCAGCAATTGAAATGGACAAAGCATTAAAAAATTACAAAGAAGGAGTTGTGGTTGAGGAAATTAATGTTGTTGAAAACACAGGAAAGGGAGTTGAGTATAACAAGGCTGCAATTAAAAAGTACAAGGTAGCTCTTGTTCCTACCCTTGTTTTTGTTGACAAGGAAGGTCATACAATAAAAAAATACGAAGGCGCTATGAAAGCGGATGAAATTGTTAAAACATTAGATGGAATTAAATAGAAATGATTGCACAACTAACACAGAATCTTACCCAGTACTTGCAAAACGGAGAATTTTCACTGTTATTTCTCCTTGTAGCTTTTTTAGGAGGAATACTTGCGTCAATTTCTCCCTGCTCAATAGGCATGCTTCCTTTAATAGTAGGCTACATTGGAGGATATGGCGATAGTGATAAACTAAAGACATTTATCCAGTTGAGTTCTTTTACTTTTGGTTTAGCTTTTGTCTTAACCATAATAGGGCTTGTCTGCGCAATAACCGGCAATGTTTTTGTATCAATTGGAGGAAGCTATTGGATTCTGTTTCTGGGCTCCTTTATTCTAATAATGGGGTTAAACCTGCTTGGATTAATTGATCTTAACTTATCCCCGATTGTTAAAAGAATCCCCAAAGGAAACAACACAAGTCTTTTTATTTATCCTTTTATAGTAGGAATCCTGTTTGCTTTTGCCGCAAGTCCCTGCTCGACTCCAATACTCGCCGGGATAATGGGTTTTGCAGCATTGAGCAAAAATCTTTTGTTTGCAGGTTTAATGCTCCTTTGTTTTTCTTTAGGCCAAGGTGTAATTGTAATACTTGCTGGTGTTTTTACTTCTTTTTTAAAGGGAGTCCGCAACTTTTCCAATGTTTCTGAAGTTCTTATGAAAATTTCAGGAGTACTGTTAATCATTGCAAGTATTCTTATTTATATTAAAGTTTTTTCTAAATTCTTTTAAAAATTAAAAAAAGCCCTGCAAGTTTTCTTGCAGGGTATAGAATTTGTATCTTAAAAACTTATTGTTAAATCATTTTTTATCTGCAAATTCACTATCGATTCTCAAAAATACAGGTTTAATTTCTTCTTTTGAAATTAATTTTTGAGCTTTTATGTTACTAAACATTATATCATCAAAAGTAGTATTAATGTCAAATTTTAATTGCTGCGTCATCAATCTTGCGATATTAGGACAATATGGCTCAATTAAAAACGCAACTACGCACATAAGTTCTAAAACTACATATAAAGTTTGTCCGCATTGAGTCCATTTTTCTTCTTTGGCTAAAGTCCAGGGAGCATTATCTGTTACAAATTTATTAAGCTCATAAACAAACTCCATAATCTCAGCTGAAGCTTCTTGAACTTCAAAATTATCAAAATGAGTTTTTGTTTTATCAATTAAAACCTGAGCTTTATCAAAAAGTTCGTTTTTAACTATAAATTCAGGTTTTATTATTCCATCAAAGTACTTAACAAGCATTGATAGAGTGCGGTTCAACAAGTTGCCCATGGAATTTGCTAGTTGAGCATTAACTTTTTCTTTAAAATCTAAATCAGAGTAGTTTCCATCCTTTCCGACAGGCGCACTTGCTGCTAAATAATAGCGAAAAGCATCCGGGTGGTTAAGTTCGAATCCTTTAAGGACATTTTCAGGAGAAACCACATTTCCTAATGATTTTGACATTTTAGCTTCATCTAAAGTTATCCAGCCATGGGCTAAAATGTGTTTTGGTAAGGGTAAATCAAGCGCCATAAGGATTGCAAGCCAGTAAATGCTATGAAACTTAAGAATATCCTTACCTATAACCTGAACATTAGCCGGCCAGTATTTTTTAAACAATTCATCCGATTCCCCTTCAGGATTATACCCAAGAGCAGTAATGTAGTTAGATAAAGCATCAATCCAGACATAAATTACCTGACTATCATCATCAAGAACATCAATTCCCCAATTAACACTCGATTTAGCTCTTGAAACAGAAATATCTTCAATATCTTGAAGCTGATTCAAAACTTCCTTAGCACGAAAGTCAGGGACGATAAAATCTGGATGAGTTTTAATGTATTCTATAATTCTATCTTTGTATTTGGTTAATTTGAAAAAATAGTTCTCTTCACTAACTAAATCCGGTTTTTTTTGATGAATTAAACAGCATCCGTTTTCATCCAAGTCTTTATCGGATAAAAAGCACTCACAGCCTGAACAATAGAGTCCTTTATAAGAATGTTTATAGATATCACCTTTTTCAAGGAGTTTTTTAAATATTTTTTGAACAATTTTTTTATGGTTAGTATTAGTTGTCCTTATCAGCTGGTTGTAGTGTATATCCAAAAGATTCCAGCATTGGACAAATTTTTGCGCGTTGTTATTGCAAAAATCCTGCGGGCAAATTTCAAGTTTAGCCGCTGTTTTTTGAATTTTTATACCGTGTTCATCGCAGCCTGTTAGAAAATAAGCATTTTTTGTTCTTTTAGCAAAATGACGAAAAATAACATCTGTTAATATTTTCTCATAAGCATGACCAATATGAGGAGAACCATTTACATAGTCAATTGCTGTTGTTATATAAAACTTTTCCATTATCTTCCTTTTTTAATTGAAAATTTACAGGAAGATTATATCATAAAAAAATTATTCTTTCCAACCCGCTCTTGCACCTGAATAAGTGTAAATAAAAGGCAGAATTTTACTTACAGGAATAATTTTATCGATTTTTGAGAATCCGATTTTTATTGTCGCGATTACATCATCAAAGTTAGCGATTGAATCTTTAATTGTGTACTTGCGCTCGGGTTCTGAGTCTTCTTTAGTTAAGTTAGTAATTTTAGTCGCAATAAAAGCTCCGCTTGTCATGCCAATAATTGAACCTATTATTCTTGAGATATTGTTGTTAAGCTTTGAAAATTTATTACAAGTACTAAGTGCAAGTGTTACAAGAATCATAGGGATTGACATATTCATAATTTGAAAACCGGCTTCTCTAACTTTTCTTTCCCTAGATTCTTTACTTGCACCCTTAGAACCCCCTATAACTCCTCCGACATTAGCAAGAACTGCTGTTGTTATCATATCAAGAGCTTCAACAAAAGGGATTTTAGCTTCTTTATCTAACCCTTTTTTAAATTGAATTGAACTATTTAAACTTTTATAAGCGGTTTTTGATAGAGCAATACCGCTTATAGCTCCAATAGCCGCTCCAATAATGGGTTTACCATCCCTATGTTCTTCTTTTTTATTTCTATAACTGGTATAAGGTTTAAAATTGCCAAATATTTTAGTTTCTGTTAACATTGTTCATTCCGCCATTAATATAAAAGCAGAAAATAAAAATTTTTGCTATTAATCATAAAAATTTATAATATTTCTTCAAATTCTGCTTTAGATGCTTGACACACAGGACAAACCCAGGATTCATCCAGGTCATTAAAATCGACATTATTATTTTCCTCAGGTTTATAAATATATCCACAAGCTGTACAAATATAGTCTTTCATTGTTCCTCCTTTTTTATTTATCTTATTTCAATTTATAAAAAAATATATAAGACAATCGGCTAATTTTATTTACAAAAATTTACAAAAAACATAAATTAGTAAATTCGCGAAAACTAAAATACTTTATTAGATTATAGGGGTTTTAATAAGGAGAACACACACTATGTCAAATGTGTCAGGATTAGGGTTGTCCCCGGAAAAATGGGAAACAATGGTTAGAGAACAGCAGCAGGCAACTATTGCTAAAACTACAGGTCGAAGCATGGCTACAACAAGTTCAACTTCTTCTTTAAATACCACAGAAGCTCAAGAAGAAGTTCTTAAGGACAAAGATGGAATTCTTGGTTTTTTACATAGTTCCAATACTTGTACCGATGGAAAAGACGATGGAAAAATTGGTTTTTTATCCGCTACAGCAAATATAGCCCAAGGTGCAGTTAAAGGTCTTGTAAATGGAATAGTCGGATGTTTTACAAATAAAGAAGGAAAGTTTTCTTTAGGTAAAACTGTGCTTTCTCTTGCTGCAGCTGGCGTTTGTATAGCTTTTCCTGCCGTAGGGTTCGCTGCTTGCGCAATTGGAGCAGTATCAGGCGGAGCTAAAGTAATAGGGGGAATTAAAAACGCACTCGGCGCTAAATCAGATGCGCAAGCAAAAGATGCCTTCGAAGCAATAGGGGATGGGGCTTTCACCACAGCTTCTTCTATAGTCGGAGCCAAGGCAAGTTATAAAGCAATCGGTAAAAGTTCAACAGGCGCTATTGATGATGTTGTTAAAAATGTTACCAAAGGAATTGATAAAACAGATGATGGAATAAGAATAACAGGTGAAAGCACTAAAGCAATTAAAGAAGCTCTTAAAAACAGTAATGTAAAAAATAAAAAAGGTATTGTTGATAAAATAAACAAAGCAGCAAACGAAAAAGGGGCGACAATAGAAAAAGTTACAACCCTTGCAAAAGAAGCTATAACAGATAACTGGAAAGGCAGTAAAACCGCAATAGGAAACTTAGACAAACTGGATGACAGCGCTACAATAGGTGAAAAAATAAGCCAGGGAGGAAAATTCGCTAAGGCATTAGGGAAAGATATGATTTCCTCAACCAAAAACAATGGAGCTAAACTGGGAGCAGAACTTAGTGCAATTAAGGATTCTAGAAAAATTACAAAAAACGAAGCAAAAATTGAGAATAATAATAAAAAACTAAGTCAAAAAGGAGATAAAAAACTAAACAAAGACCAAAAAGCAGCACTTGAAGAACAAAACAAGGCTCTTAGTGAAACAAATGCTAAAATAAGCGAAAAGTATCAGAATAATGGAAAAGAAGAGTTATTAAACTCAAAAATTGAAAAACAAAACAACAAAATTGATACAAAAAAAGAACTGGCTAATAATGTTGAGGAAGCAAAACAGAATAAAAATGACTTAAAAGAAATTCTTAATGAAGCTAAAAAGACGAAGAATAAGACAAAAATTGAAAAAGCTTCCAAAGCCTACAATGAAGCAAAAACAGAGCTTAAAACCGCTCAAAGAGAACAAATGCTAAATAAAACAGGTCTTAATAAGCTTGTTGATACAGCTAACAATAGTAATACCGGTAAGTATATCAAAGAACATATGCCTGAAAAAGCTGCAGCAAAAGCCAAAAAAACAAATGTCAAAGGTTTTTCAAACAAAGTTACAAACTTAAAATCAAACCTTGAAACAATGAGGAATAATGTTACTTCTATTGATTATAAAGGATTCTTAGAAGCATTATCAGACGATGGAAAAGCAATTGTAGATTTTCTAACAACAACAAACGGATCTTATGCTCAGGCTGTACAAAAATACGGTTATCAAAACGTTCTTGAAGTAATGGAAGTCTATATAGCATACAATACAACAGAAAAAACAGCAGCTTAATATATATTAACAATAAAAAACAAAGACGGGTTAAAAAAATAACTCGTCTTTTGTTCTATTGTATTTTATTTATTTAACCTGTATTATTATTATATGAGTAATGATTTTAATACAGATGTTATTGTTGTAGGTGCAGGTCCCGCCGGGATTAGCGCTGCAATTGAAGTAGCAAAAAACGGAAGAAAAGTAGTATTATTGGAAAGAGCTCAGTATCCGGGTTCTAAGAACATGTTCGGAGGAGCTGTTTATCATAAAGCACTGGAAGCGGTTTTTAAGGACAAAGTCAGCGAACTGCCTTATGAAAGAATAATTAACGAACACACTTATTCTTTTTTAACAGAAGATTCCTCGGTTGATTTAACTTATAAAAACAATTCTTCAAAAAATGCTTATGCAATAAAAAGATTCAACTTAGAACACTGGATGATTGAACAAGCAAAGCAGCAAGGGGTTTATTATTCACCTAATACTTTAGTTAAAAAACTAATTCAAAAAAACGATTGCACTGTAGGTGTTGAAACTGAATATGAACAATACTTTGCTCCTATTGTAATTTTAGCTGATGGAGTTAACTCACTCTTAGCTAAAAAACTGGGTTTAAGAGAAAACTTTAAAAGCAAAGACTTCATTCTCAGCGCTAAAGAAGTAATAAAACTTAACAAAAAAACAATTGAACAAAGATTCAATCTCAAAGAAGACTTATCTAACGGAGTTAACAAACAATACTTCGGGTCGGACTTTGGAAGTCTTAAAGGAATAAAGAATCTTTTTATGATGAGCTATTTATACACCTTTAAAGATTCAATTTCAATAGGAGTAGGGGTTAATCTTGAAGATTTAGCCAAAACCAAACTCAATATTAACGAAGTACTAGATGAAGTAAAAAAACACCCGAATATTGCTCCTTTAATAGCTGAAGGACAACTGGTTGAATACAGTGCTCACTTAATCCCTGAAGGAGGATTTAAAAATCTTCCCAAGCTGACTTCTAACGGGGTTTTAATAGCAGGCGATGCAGCAGGATTTGTTAACAGTGTACATTTTGAAGGAACAAACTTTGCTCTAATCTCAGGAAAACTGGCAGGAGAAACTGCTCTTATAGCACTCGATGACAACGACTTTAGAGAATCCAAACTGGCAGTTTATAAAGACAAACTTGAAGAATCATTCATTTTAAAAGACCTTTATTCATATAGAAACGTAATTGATTTACTTCATTATAGAGCAAATTCTCTATCGGTTTATTATCCTAATAAAATTAAAGAATTCTTTGAAATTGTAACTGGAGTTTCTTGTTGTTCTAAGGCTGTAGAATTTAGACAATTCTTGTTTAATTTTATTAAAAATAGAAGTATAATGGAATTGTTCAAAGATATTGCAGCATTTTTCAAGTGTGCTGTTGATGTATTGTTAGGAAAATAGGTAATGGATAATAAAGACAATAAAAAATCAATACAGGAAAAACTGAACACAATTAAGTATAATTGTGCAAATAAAACTCACTTAATCGTTGATGACAAAAAGTGCAAAAAGTGCAAACAAAAAACCTGCAGCTTTATTTGCCCTGCTAATGTTTATGTGATTGATGATGAAACCAAAGAAACAATTGTGCAGTATGAAAACTGTCTTGAGTGCGGAGCTTGCAGAATTTCCTGCCCTCAAGGAGCGATTGATTGGCGCTACCCTGAATCAGGACAGGGAGTTGTTTTTAAGAATAGCTAAAAGAACTGAGGAACAAAATGGAGAATCAATATTTTTCAAGATGGTATGATAAAGACCCTGTTTTATCAATGTCTATGAGAACTTTAGCAAGTTCATCAGATGAAAGGCAAATTTCCGTTGCACTCAATTTAATTAAAGTCATTATCGAGCACAATATCCAGGATAATCAATATGAAAATGTTGAGGATATAATGTCTGCTGTTGAAGACGGAAGAATTCAAAGGGGGCATCACCGCTGGTATGATATTGACTCAACCATAAGAACTGCAATTCAGATGCTGGAAAAATGCCCCCCTGAAACAAAGAAAAAAGTAGCACTCGATATGGCGCAAATTGTAATTGAAAAAATAATTCAGGATGATGATAAAATTGAACTCGATAAAGAAGAAAAAAACGAAATTTCTTCTTCTTATGAAGTTGATTTGAATTTAGATGAAAATTCTTAAGTAAAATGGATGAAGCTGCTAAACTTGAAAACCTCCAGACAACAATAAAACTAAATCCTAAAAACTTTCAAGCAAGAAGGGAGTTGATAATGCTTTGTCTTGATCTGGGGTTTGAAAAAACTGCACTTTATCACATTGATTACCTGCTTAAAATTTTCCCTGATGATTCTAATTTGTATTACAACAAAGGAATTTGCGCTGAAAAACTAAAAGATACGACTTGTGCTCTTTTGTCTTATCAAAAAGCAGTTGAGCTCAAAAACGATGATCCCGATTATTTATACAACCTTGCGCTGCTGCAAGAGGAAACAGGGGATATTGATTCAGCCATGGCGAATTTAAAAAAAGTAATATATTACAAAAACGAAGATGCAAATGCCTTTTTTTCAATTGGGATTCTATACTCCAAAAAAAACGATTCAACAACTGCGATTAAGTGTTTTAAAAAAGCAATTGAGCTAAACTACAGCGACTACTTTTCCCACTTCTATCTTGCAGGTGAATATAAAAAAATTGGTGATTCAACAAATGCTCTTGTTGAATATAAAAAAGTACTGGAGCTTTCTTGCGATTACTCCTGGGCTTATTATAATATAGCTCAAATTTATTTTGAGCAGGGAAGAATCACCGATTGTATTACAATGCTTAGAAAAACAATTGAAAAAAACCCTGGTGATATTGATGCAATTAAACTTCTAGCACAAATTCTAATTAATGAAAACAATAGTGATAAGGCACTTGCTCTGTTAAGTAAAAAAGTGGAAAAATATCCTACTGGAGATTTTTACTACTTAATGGCTAAATGTTTTAGTTTAATAGAAGATTACCCCTCAGCTAAAAATTGTCTTGAACTTAGTTTAAATAACCCGCAGACCTTAAGTTATAACTATAAAGCTGTTGAGCAGGAATATAAGGAAATAGGATAATGTTACACCAAGAAACTAAAGAAAACTTACAGTATTACTGCGCTTTTAGCTATCTTTCAATTAATCCCTGGTTTAAAACAAGAGTTTTTCAATTCTTTGACTATGACATTAAAAAAGCTTTTCTGGCTAATGAAAAAGAACTTAAAGAATTAGTTGAAAAAGAAAATATTACAATCCCAAAAGACTATTTCTACAAAAAGAATAAACTAAATCCTATTGAGTGTTATAATAAAGCTTTTTTGGATAAAAATGTAAAAATTATTACTTACAATGATAAACAATACCCTCCTTTGTTGAAACAAATTCCTGATTTTCCTCTATCACTATACTACAAGGGAAATATCGATATTATTAACTATGACCATGCTCTTGCAATAGTTGGGTCAAGAAAAGCTTCCCAGGAGGCAAAAATTGCTCTTAATAATATCCTATCAGACTTCAAAAACAGCAATTTGTGTGTTGTTTCAGGTCTTGCCTATGGAATTGATACACAGGCGCATACAAGTGCTATAGAGAACAATATTAAAACAATAGGAGTTATAGGTTCAGGTCTTGATATAACTTATCCCATTCAGAATAAAAGGCTTTATCAAAAAATCGAAGAGGATTCAGGAGTAATTTTTAGCGAATACCCCCTTAAAACAAAACCTTTTGCTTATAATTTTCCGCAAAGAAACAGAATTGTTACAGGAATGAGCAAAGGAACTCTTGTAGCTGAAGCACAGCTTAAATCAGGTGCAATGATTAGTGCTAACTTGACCCTTGAATACAACAGAGAACTTATGTGTATCCCTGGAAATATAACCAATCCTAACACAACAGGAATTTACCATTTAATCAAAAACGGAGCTTCAATTGTTTGTAATTCTAAGGATTTGTTAAATTGTCTTGATTGGGATATTATTGAAAATAACAATAATTTTAAAATTCCTTTAAGTGATATTCAAAAAAAGATTTTTGAATCAGTTGAACTTGAAGCGCAAACATTTGATAGTATTGTAATCAAGACAAAAGAAAAAGTTTCTATGGTCATGGTAAGCTTGACAGAACTTGAACTTAAAGGTTTAATTAAACAGGTGGGCAATAAATATTATAAAATAATATAGGTTAACAATGGCTACAAAAACAACCAAAAACAAAGAAGAAAAAACTCTTGTAATAGTGGAATCTCCGGCAAAATCCAAAACAATAGGTAAAATCTTAGGAAAAAACTACATAATCCAAGCATCAATGGGTCATGTAAGAGATTTAGCCTCTAAGGGTTTAGGGTTCGATATTGAAAACAACTTTACCCCGACTTTTGAACTTATTCCTGAAAAGAAAAAAGTTATAACAGAGCTTAATAAGATTGCAAAAACTGTTGATAAAGTTTATCTGGCATCTGACCCTGATAGAGAAGGAGAAGCAATTGCCTGGCATGTCAGGGAATGTTTAAAATTTCCCCAGGATAAAATTTTTCGAATAGTTTTTAATGAAATTACCCCTAAAGCAATTAAAGAAGCGGTTGCAAACTACCACCAGATTGATATGCTCAAAGTTGAAGCACAAAAAACAAGACAAATACTTGATAAGCTAGTGGGTTTTAAAATCAGCCCTATTCTATGGGAAAAAATGAAAAACTACAAACTTTCAGCAGGTCGTGTGCAGTCTGTTGCACTTAAGATGATTTGCGAAAGAGAAGATGAAATTGAAGCTTTTAAACCCGTTGAATACTGGACTATTGAAGCGCTTCTTAATAAAGATAAGTCAAATTTTACTGCTCAATTGGCAAAAATTGTCCTCGAAAACGGAAAAGAAGAAAAAATTGAACTTCATAATGAAAAAGAGGTTGAAAAAGTCCTTAAAGACTTAAAAAAAGCAAAGTACAAAGTTAGCAAAATTAACTATAGAGATACGCAGAGAAAACCCCAGCCTCCTTTTATAACTTCAACACTTCAAAGAGAAGCAAGTTCTAAACTTGGATATGGCGTTGCAAAAACAATGCAGATAGCACAAAAACTCTATGAAGGAATTGAACTTCAAGATGGTTCTGTTGGTTTGATTACCTATATGAGAACAGATTCAACAAGAATTTCAGATGATGCTCAAAGTGCCTGCAAGGATTTCATCTTAGAAAACTTCGGACAAGATTATTACCCTAAAACTCCTAACATTTACACAAAAAAGAAACAAAACACTCAAGATGCCCACGAAGCAATTCGTCCGTCATACATTGAACGAACGCCTGAGAGTATAAAAAAATATTTAACTTTAGAGCAATACAAGCTCTATAAGCTAATCTGGGATAGGTTTACAGCGTCTCAAATGACAAATGCTAAAGTTAAGAATTTAACTATTGATATTGAAGCTAACAATTATATATTCAAAATGGGCTCTTCTAAAATTGTCTTTGATGGTTTTTCAAGAATCTACAATGATGAAGAAACAATTCTGGGTCAAAAATTCCCGAATCTTGAAGTCGGGGACATTCTAAACCTTGAAAAACTAAACCCCGAGCAGCACTTCACCCAGCCGCCTTCAAGGTATTCAGAAGCAAGTTTAGTTAAACAATTGGAAGAATACGGGATTGGAAGACCAAGCACCTATGCTCCTATTATTACTAAAATTCAGCAGAGAAACTATGTTGAAAAAACAGAATCAAAATCCTTAAAACCAACTCCTTTAGGAAGGGCTATTTGCAAACAATTAATTGAACATTTCGTAAAAATCATGGACTATAAATTCACCGCTCAAATGGAATCAAGTCTTGATAATATAGCAGAAGACAAACAAAACAGTATTGAGTTTTTGAATGATTTCTGGAAGCCTTTTTCAAAAGATTTAGATGAAGCAAAGAAAAACATGAAACGAGAAGATATTGAAACAGATAAGCTCTGTCCTAACTGCGGAAAGAAAATGGTAGTTAAATTATCAAGGTTTGGAAAACAATTTTTAGCGTGTTCCGGGTATCCTGAATGCAAAACCGCACTTCCAATGGAAGGGGATGATAAGATTGAAATTCCTAAGGATGAACCTACTGATAAAAAATGTGAAAAATGTAATTCCGATATGGTTATTAAAACAGGTCCATACGGGAAATATTACCAGTGTTTAAATGAAAAATGTAAAAAAAGATACTCAATTGTTGAATCCTCAGGGGTTAAGTGCCCAAAATGCCTTGAAGAAGGAAGGGACGGGGAATTAGTTAAAAGAAAATCCAGATACGGGACTTTCTTTTGGGGATGTTCTAAGTATCCGGATTGCTCTTTTGCACTCTGGGCTGAGCCGATTGAGGAAAAATGTCCTCAATGCGGGAGTATTCTTGTTAAAAAATACTTAAAACGGGGTAATAAAATTGCCTGTTCTGATAAAAACTGTAAATATTCAAGAGAACTAAAAGAAGAGTAAAAACTATGGATAAAAACTACAAACTGGCTCTTATAGGCTATCCTCTGGGGCATTCTTTGAGTCCTGTATTATATGAAGCTGCTTTTTCGAATCTTAATATCAAAGGAAGCTATGAGCTTCTCCCCACTCAAAGTGAGGATCTGGTTAATCAAATCAAGTATTTGAAAAAGAATAAATACTATGGATTCAATATAACAATCCCGCATAAGGTTCCGACAACGCTCTTTCTTAGCAAGTATGATGAGTTTGTTAATCTTACAGGAGCTGTTAATACTATCAAAATTGAAGAAGATTTGAGCTTATCAGGCTACAATACAGATGTTTGGGGTTTTGTTGAAGCAATTGATAAATCAATTGATTTAAACAATAAAAAAGCTGCTGTTATAGGAACAGGAGGAGCCTCAAGAGCAGTTTGCGCCGGGTTATACAAACGGGGTATAACAAAAATCGATATTTATACAAGAAACATTGTAAACTCTAAAGAAACCCTGGAATTACTAAGACAAAGATATCCAAATATTGAATTCCACTCAATTCAAACCTCAATGATGCAAGAATTGAGCGATGTTTCAATTCTTGTTAATACAACTCCTGTCGGTATGAAAAATTTTGCCCAAAACAACTGTCCTGTTGAGGATAAGTGGATTAAAACATTAAGAAGTGATGCAATTATTTATGATATTGTCTACAATCCTTTAAGAACAGCTTTAATTTCTAAAGCAATTAAGTACAACAAAAGATACATTACAGGTCTTGATATGCTAATCTGGCAGGCAATAAGAGCAATGGAGATTTGGTGCGGGCAAAAAGCAGATTTTAAAACCTTAAAAATTGCAGCTTTGGAAAAATTTTTGCTGTATGATTTTTAATATTAATATTTGTATCAAAAAATTCTCTTAGTATCCTTTTTTTGCTACAATGGATTAAAAAAAGGATAGATATAATAATGTTGAATTTTTTAAGCAAAAATAGCAAAAAAGCTAGTTATCCCCAAAAAGAATTAAGTGTGCTGCTAGCTAAAATTGCACAAATTTATAGAGTAGATGAAATTGATTCTAATAGAATCAATTATCTTAATAAGACAATTGAAAAATACGGGTATCTTCCTTATCCGCAATTTAAAGCATTAGAAGAATTAAGTGACGCTGAAGCAGTTTATTGTCTGATTGAAAAGCTAAAAAGCGCAAAAACCCTTGTTAATAAAGAATTTATCGATTTTAGTAATCCTTCTGTTTTAGCAAGAAAAAAAATTAAAAACTCAAACTGGTTTAAAAAAGAAGGTCATAATATTAAACTTTTGTCCCTAAGCGGTCTTGGGGAGGGAAAAAAAGGCATTAGCGGTCATTTTATCGATTGGATTAAATGTTTAATAACATTACCAATCGGAAATATTGACAAAGGAATTTTCCCTGCAACAATATATCTTATTCCCTTTTTTGAGCGTGAATTTGATTGTGCATATCTTCCTAAATCCAGTGAAGTTTCAAAAAAACTATTAGATGAAAATTTGTATAAATTTTTAGGCTTAAGTGCAATAGATCAGGTAAAACTTTTTATAGAACTTGCACAACTGTGCAATCATCCTGTTATTTATGATATTCTTCCCCAAACAGCAAGGTTTTCGAAAATGGTTATATCAAAACCAGAAATTGCCCGCTGGATTGATATTAACGAATTGATTGACAATATTATTCAATACTTAAATCCAATTTGTATTAATTTAGAAAAAGAATTTGATAAAGTTGATATTGAAAATACAAAAAAACTATACATTGATAATTTAAAAGGAAACTGTAAAAAATACAAAGGAATTGAAGAAAAAATCGCTTCAAGAATTGAAGAGGAAATTCAAGAATACAAGATTTTAGTTAGTTATCAAATGAGTTTTTATAATAAACAAAAAGAAATTCTAAAAAAAGTCAGCTCAATTATTGAAAAAACTTCAAAAACTACAATAAGAAAAGAAAGCGATATTATAAATCATGATGAAATTACCTCTTCTTTAATAAAAGAAGGACTCTGGACCCTGCCCGGGGGTGCGTGGTGTTCCAGCGGAGTTGCGATATTTGATAGAATGAATAAAAACAAAAGTTATCCTTTGTTTAAACACTACAATTGCAAAAGTGAAGATGTAACACACTTTGCAAATCTTGATTGTCAAACGCCATTCTTTTTCTACTGTTTTGAAGAGAATAAGTATAACGAAGAAGTAATTAATTATTACATTGACTATAATTTGAATCTTCAAAAAGAATTCAACTTCGATGGTTTTAGAATCGACCATATTGACCATATTGTTGATGAAGTATCTCAAAACAAAAAAGGAGAACCCATCAGCTATCGAATCCCTTCTAAGGTTTTAGCAAAACTCAACTCAACCTTAAAGAAAAAAATCCCCTACTTTGGATTATTGGCTGAATATATGCTCTGGGACGGGTACTACAGAGAGTATCATAAGGATATGAAATTTGATTTATTATGGGGGGATGATATTGTAGCACAAAGCATTAAAACCCCGGAACAAATTATTAACGATAACTTAAAACTTGCTACTTATAATCAAAAACAGGCAAAAAATAATCCTTTGTCAATTCTTAAAACTTACAACAACCAAGACGGAGAATTTAGAGATATTAACCAATACCCCGGGCAATTAGGACCTCAAGGAGCATTATTCAAATGGTTTAAGTTAAAATTCATTAAAGGAGGAAGATACAGTCAAAGACCAGTGCTTTTAGTTGATGGAGATGAAAGCTTTACTAAAACTGGAATTGAGCGGATAATTTCTAAAGAAACTTCAATGATAAGGAATGAAGATTGGGGATTCTATGAAAAATTCAACGCGCTTGATTACTTTGCTTGTCAGGATGAGTTAATGTTATGCGGTAAAACTTCTTTAATTTGTCAGGAAAAAAACGGTTTTTGCGCTTTTGAAATTAAAGCTGAGGATAAAAACCTAAATTATTCTTATCTTGTTGTTGCAAACTACTTATCACCTTGTGAATTTAAGGATATTCAAAACGAGTTTGGACATATTGAGAAAAAAAATGTCAAAGGAACCATAACAAAAGACAATACACTAAAATTAAAGCAAGGAAAAAAACTTGTTTCCTATTATGACTTTAAATTGGATGAGCTTAATAAGATGACCTTTAAAGAACAGAAACTTGAAAACGATATTATAGGTGAAATTACTTTTAAAGAACTAAAACCTGCCGAATTTAAGGTTTATAGAATGATATAGAAGGATAAAACTAATGAAACACAATTTTGGCGTAGTTAAAGAACTTAAAGAAGGGGAAACAAGGGTTTCAATTACTCCTGATGTTGTTACAATGTTAAACTCCAATGGTCTTAGTGTTCTTGTTGAATCAGGAGCTGGGGAACTATCCGGTTTTTGTGATAACGACTATATAAGCGCAGGAGCAAAAATTGCCTCAAGCGCTAGAGAAGTTTGGGAAGATTCTAAGGTCATTGTAAAAATTAAAGAACCGCAAAGCTCTGAGTATAAGTATTTGCGGCCCGATTTAGTTGTGTTTTGTTACTTACATCTTGAACTATACAAAGATTTAGCTCAGGAATTGTTAAAGAATAAAGTTATTGCAATAGCATCTGAATGCGTTAAGACAAAAGATAACCAGCTTCCTTTATTAACCCCGATGTCAGAAGTTGCAGGAAGATTAGCTGTTCAAATAGGATCAAGATTCTTAGAAAAACAAAATGGAGGATCAGGGGTTCTATTATCAGGAGTCCCAGGGGTCCAACCCGGCAAGGTGATTATAGTAGGAGCAGGGGTTGTAGGGTCGAATGCCGCTCAAATTGCAATCGGCATGGGTGCTGATGTTTCAATTTTTGATATTGATCCTAAAAAACTGGTAAAAATTGATGGAATCTACGGAACTTCAATCAAAACCCACTATTGCAACGAAGCTAAATTAGAAGCGGAAATTCCTAAGGCAGATTTGCTTATAACTTCCGTATTAAGCTCTCCTAAGCAGAATTTAAAAATTATTAAAGAAGAACTTGTTAAAAAAATGAAAAAAGGTTCTGTTATTGTTGATGTTGCAATTGATAGAGGGGGAAATGTAGAAACAATTGACAGACCGTCAAGTTTAGAGAATCCTGTTTATATTAAACACGATGTATTGCACTGCGCGATTCCCAATATCCCCTCTGCAGCTCCAAAAACAGCCTCCTGGGCATATTCATACGCAATTTATCCTTATTTAAAGGCATTGGGGGACTTAGGTTTAATTGAAGCTATTAAAGAAAACCAGGATTTATCTAACGGGGTCTGCGTTTTTAGAGGAAACATAACAAACGAGCAAACAGCAGCTGCGCTTGAATCAGATTACACTCAAATTGAATTATTGGTAGGTTTTAAGCTAAAATGATAGAAAATTCAAAAAGAATTGTTTTTAAATTCGGAACAAATATTCTAAGAAACGAATCGGGCGATATCTCTTTATCTCACTTATATTCTTTTATTGAAGATATTGCTTATCTGTATAAACAAAACAAAGAAATTTTAATTGTAACTTCAGGAGCAGTCGGGTTAGGTGCGAAAAAACTAAAAATCGATACCACAACTTCAACCACCCTAAAACAAGCTGCCGCAAGCGTGGGTCAGCCTTTATTAATGGGTATTTGGCAAGACGGATTTGAAAAATACGGAATTACAACAGCTCAAATTCTTTTAGTTGAAGATGATTTTTCAAACAGAAAAAAATATTTATCTTTAAGATTAACCCTTCATAAACTTTTAGAAAACGGTGTTATCCCAATCATCAACCAAAACGATGCGGTATCTCCAAGCGAAGTTGAGCATGCTTCTTTTTCGGATAACGATAAACTGTCCTCCCTCGTTGCTTCAAAACTTGACGCAGACTTGCTTGTAATGGTTTCTGATATCGACGGATTATTTGATAAAAACCCGAAAGTTTATAAAGACGCTAAACTGATTAAAGAAGTAAAAAAAGTTACTCCTTCGATAGAAAAACTGGCTCAAGGAGCTTCTTTAGGAGGCAGAGGCGGAATGATAACAAAACTTTGCGCAGCTAAAGTTGTTACAACAAGCGGTTTGTGCGCAAAAATTGTTAACGGAACAACGCCTAATATAATTAAAAAAGTTTTTGATAGCGATGTAGGGACCCTGTTTTTACCTAACAAAAACTTACCCCACAAAAAACGCTGGATAGCCTATGCTACTAATATTAACGGCTCAATTAAGGTTAATGACGGAGCAAAAAACGCTATTATTGATAACCAAAAAAGCTTACTTTCAATCGGAATTGAAAGCGTTCAAGGAGAATTTAAAAGAGGAGAAATCGTTTCAATTATAGATAAAGAAGGGCTTGAATTTGCCCGCGGAATTTCTTGCTATGATTCAGGCGATATTGATAAAATCAAAGGTTTGCACTCGGATAAAATTGAACAAATTTTAGGCTACAAATTTGATGATGATGTAATAATCAAAGACAATTTGGTTGTAATTTAGTTGTATTCTCGCACAACCGTAATAATGATTACACCTGAATTTGTCTTATGTTAATTATTGTTACTTATTTAAAAATTTTTTACGGTAAGTAGCAAAAAATTATATTTATATGTTTTGTATAAATCCAAACATTTGTAAGTTTGTGTAAAAAAAGTTAAAGAGGAAATCAAGATGAGAATAAACCCAATCATGGTTAAAAACCATTATTCACCGACCCAAAAAATCAACTTTGGAATGATTGAGAATAAAAAAACGGAAGAACTTACTTATAATATGATGATGGAAGAAGTAAGCTGGTATGATGAAGATGAAAAACAGGACCCTGATTTTGGTTACAAAGAAGCAGTAGAATATATAAAACAAAAGCTTGATTATTTTAAAACCTCACCTCTTTTTACACTTAAAAGCAAAAAAAATGTTAAAAATGAGGATGTACTCTATGTTGTAATGGATAAAAATAAAATAGATAAACATGAGCACAGAGAGCTATTCAACAAAACAATAGAATGGTATAAAAATGCCTATGACCCGTCAAGCAAAGATTATTTACCATGGTGCATCGAAGGGGCACAAAAAGCAGGATTACCGGGAGAAGAAAAAGGGTTTTTAAGAATTTTAGACGGTTATCAAGAAATCAATGGTTTTTACATGGGAATGCAAGATAATGAACATGGTATAATCCCTGAGTCGCCAAAACCAACTGAAGAAACACCAAGTAGTGATGAAAAACCTGCTTCTTTAGATGATGATAAAAGCTATCAAGCATATATAAGATATGGGGTTTAATACGACATTTGTAAATTTTTGTTTCAAATCTATGTAGAAACCATAATTTTATATCACTTTTAATATTTAGTGTCCTTTTAATTGTAAATTCCATTCTGCAAAAAAAGGACACTAAATATTATGGGCTCGCTTACAAGCCTCACCACGAATAAAATAATAAATTATAAAGCGGCAAGAAAAATTACAAATTGCTCTTTAGATGGGCTTAATGCGTTTTTATCCAAAAAAGCATCTAAAGTTGTACAAGTTGTTAATGGCGAACAATTCACGCAAAAACCGAATCCAATTATAGAAACTGTTAAGTATCCTTTTGCTGATATGCCAAAGGATGTTCTTAATTTTATTGCAGATAAAACAAACTGGACTTCTTTAAAAGAAAGCAAAATGCTTACCAATTATAATGGTAAAAAACAACAAGAGGCTTATGAAAGAGCATTAAGAGGATTATATCAAAATGCGGATAATTTTATTGCTGAGTATGCTGCAAAGAATAATATTAATCCAAAAGATATAGAAAGCTTTAGATGCACTAATCAACCAAATCCTAAATTTCAAGGAATTTGTGAAGAAGTTTCTGAAAAATTCTATAAACTTTTTGATGACAATTTAGCTATAGATAAAGCACACTATAATACACCCCATGAAAGAACAATTGTAAAGATTGTTTCAAGTGCTGTAGCTGCAATAATTCTTGGTAATGATTTTTATAATAAGTCTATTCTTAACGGTAAATCGGATAAAGAAGCAAGAGAATCAGCAACAGGGAAAAGAAGACAAGAATTAATTGAAAGTGCACAAGAAGCATTATCACAATATTTAACTCTAGGAGCATTTGCAAGTTTTACGAATAATTCACCAATTGCTGCTCCTATTTTATCTACTGCTTTGAGTTTGGTTTTCAGAATAACTTCAAGGCTTTCAATGAGAAGACCAATAAGAAGGATTAAACTTCCTGATGAACAAACTGAAATTCAAAGGCATTTTGATTTAGAAGAGTATAAAAAATCGGTTAAAGAAGATAGACCAATAGAGCCTGAAAAAATCACAGTTACAAAAAATAAAGATAATAAAAAGCATATATTATCAGCTAAGAATATACTTCTTGCATGTCTTGCTAGTATTGCAATTGGTTTTGCTGGACGTGGGGTTAAGAGTACGAAAGTGTTTAATTCACTAAAGGATGGATTCTTAAAGCTATCACCTATTAAAGCTCTTGTTGAGAAATATAACAAGATGACAGTTGGTGAGGTATGGGTTGATGAAACCGAGGCAAAAACATTTATTAATAAGCTTTTTAAAAATAAATTTAAAAATATGGCAAATAGCTACTGGGGTCCTGATGATAAAAACCCTGATGGCATTCTTAAAAAAGCCTTCCAAAACCCAAAATTAGTTAAAGACGGTAAAATTCTTTTGGGTGAATATGAAAAAATGGCTACAATTCCACTTTTAAATATTAAAGTTTCAACTAAAGAACTCTTAAATATTCCTTTAGCGCCTTTTAAAATAGTAAAAGAATTTGCAAGTTATCCATATAAAGCAGCAGCTAAAATATGTGAAGGTCTTGGTGTTATTAAAAAAGATCCGAGCGAAAGAGAATTAAAAAACAAATATAATTTGGTAAACACTTATCTTGATTATAAAGATAAATTGCAAAAGAATAATAATATTGCAGATGATGAATTTATTGAAAAATTCCAACAACACCTTGAAGATAACAGAATTACAGCACTAAATAAAGAAACTCAATCCAGTATTAAAAATATTGCAGTCGGAAAAACAACTCAATTGTTAGGAACTGCGGCTTCTTTGTATTTTGCAATGAATGATGACTATAATGAAACAGCAAAACAAACAGGTAATAAACAAAAGGCACAGAAGGACGCAAGATTAAGAGGTGTTAATAAAATCGTTAGAATTGTAACCCAAATGGCAATGATGGATATATTCAATAATACATTCAAAGTATCTTATGCTAAAAGCTTAATTGGAGCAGGGGTCATAACAGCAGCTTGCACAGTTGCTACTGATGCGGTTTCAAGGGTATTATCAGGAATGCCTGCAAGAAGAATGAACAAAGAACAGCTTGAAAAATATCAAAAACGCAAAGACGAAGGATTTTTGAAAAAATACTACGGCGCAATTGATAAATTGACGGATTAATTTTAAGCTTAAAAGTTATCAAAAATTTTTGATATAGTTGAGACTCTTATCCATGGTATAATTTTTATAATAAAAAAGGTAAAAGTTATATGGAAACTATTGAAAATATTGCAAAGAGTGCTAAAAATGCGTTTTTAACTACAATGAGCCTTAGCGATGCTACTAAAAACGAAGCGATTAAAAATATAATTAAAAAAATTAAAGAAAAAGAATCTGAAATTTTTGAAGCTAATGAAAAAGACCTAAAAGAAGCGCAAAAACTGCTTGAAGAAGGTAAAATCAATAAACCTGCTTATGACAGACTAAAACTTGATAAAAACAAACTTCAAAGTTTAATTCAAGGCTTAGAAGATTTAATCAAGCTAAAAGACCCTGTTAATTGTGTTTTGTGGGAAAAAGAGCTTGATAAGGGATTAATCCTAAAAAAAGTCAGCACGCCGATTGGTGTTATCGGGGTAATTTTTGAATCCCGCCCTGATTGTTTTATTCAAATTGCTTCTTTAATAATAAAATCAGGCAATTGTGCAATTCTAAAAGGCGGAAGCGAAGCGATTAATACAAATTCGATTTTTTCTAAAATTGTAGATGAAGCGCTTGATGAAACCGAAGGATTCGATAAAAACGCGATTAATTTAGTTTATTCAAGAGAAGATATTAAAAAACTGCTTGAATTGGATAATTATTTAAGTCTTATAATCCCGAGAGGGTCTAATTCTTTAGTTAAATTCATTAAAGAAAATACAAAAATTCCTGTTTTAGGGCATGCAAGCGGTATTTGCCATATTTTTGTCGATAAAACAGCTGACCTGAACAATTCAATCTCTATCATTACAGACGCTAAAACCCAATACCCGAGCGCTTGTAACGCAGTTGAAACTTTATTAATTCATAAAGACTTTAGTGAAATTGAAAAATTAAAATCCGCTTTAATTGAAAAAGGGATAAAAATTATTGAGAATCCTGATAATTATTCGATAGAATACGGGGATAAGATTCTTGCTTTAAAAATTGTTGATAATATTGATTGTGCAATTAATCATATTAATAAATATGGCTCAGGGCACACGGATTCAATCTTAAGTAATGATAAAAGCAGTATTGAGTGCTTTTTTAATCTTGTTGATTCTTCAAGCGTTCTATCCAACTGCTCAACAAGATTTTCAGACGGATTCAGATACGGCTTTGGCGCCGAAGTCGGAATCTCGACCAATAAAACCCACGCTCGAGGACCTGTCGGGCTTGAAGGGCTGACAATTTACAAATACAAACTTGAAGGCTCAAACAACATTGTTCTTGATTATGTTGAAGGCAAAAAAACCTTCACCCATAGGGTTTTATAGAAATGGAAAAAAATATAATCGGTTTTTTTGGCTGTCCCAGATTTGAATTAATTGAAAAAATCAAAAAAGAGTACAAAAACGCACAATTTGTTGATTTAGACGTTAACTACAACTATCCTGACTTAAAAATCGCACCTGATAACTATTGCGTTATTATAAAAAACATTTTAAACAATGCCTTTTACCTAAAAGATAAAATCATTTTAATTTTAGCGGCAGTTGGGAAAGACAAATGCGACAGCGGTTTTTTTGTTTCAAAACTGCTTCAAAAAGAAGGGTTTTTAGTTATTGAATCGGTTTTTGAAGACATTTGCCTTGATAAAAAAGCCTTGAAACTGCCGATTTCAAAAAGCAATCTTCCCTTGAAGGATAAAATCAATTTAATTACAAAAAACATTATAGAAAGAAAAGATTATTCAAATCTTACTCAAACCAAGGCTAAATTTGGCTTTTGGGGCGTTCCTCCGAACGATTTTTCAATTCTTGATTTATTTCAAGAGCCGACAGAAGTTTTTGGATGGCTAAGAGCAGTTGAAGCAGGCTATCCCGGGGATTTTGAGCTTGAAACTTATGCGGATGAATCAATCCCTACAATATTTTTTACACAAGCTTTCTGCTCGAAAACTCTTCTTGCAAGCGCTTTAGCAAAGAAATATCAAGGACTTTTTATTGATGTTGATTGTGAGAGTTCAAACAGTATTAAAGCAAAAATTGAGGCTTTTATTAAATTAAGGTAAAAAAATGGAAATCTATGTTGATTCAGGGACGACCTGGACAAAAATTTTAAAAATTAATGATAAAAAAACCTATGAAGTTATCCCGAGCTTAGAGTTTAGAAAAATGAAACTCGATATTACAAAATGTACAGGTCATAGTTTAATTAAAGAAAAAAATATATATGAAAACGAAGTTATTGCTCTTGCTCGAGGCGCTAAAGAATATTTAGAAGACGACTTTTTGGCTCTTGATTTAGGTTCAAGGGATATTAAATATGTGCAATTTGAAAATAAAAAATTCAAAGACTTAAACTGGAACACCAGTTGTGCAAGCGCTACAGGAGCAACAATTGAGATGCTCTTAAAGTTTTATAAGGTCGGATGCGAAGAATTGGAATTTACAAAAGAAAAATACGCTGTTACCTGCGGGATTTTCGGCTTAGAAAAAATCATGGATGATGTATCTCAAGGGTTAGAGCCCAAAATTGCAATTGCAAAATTTATCCACGGGATTGCTTTTAATGCTTTTAATTTTGCTAAAAACCCTGAAAAAATCTGTATTTCAGGAGGTTTTTGCGAGAACAAATGTTTTATTGAGAGTTTATCGCAGTATTGTTTAGTTAAACCATTAGGAAGATTTGTTCTGGTTGACGGTCTGGCTGTGAGCGAATAAATTATTAATAGCCTTCGCCAATGCTATCGATTGCTTCAACTCTAATATCGGTAATAAGTTCTGAATATGAAATTACAACAATAGTTGGAATGTGACGCTCAAGCATCTGGTACAATGGAAGCCTGATTCTTGGAGAGCATAAAATTACAGGCTGTACTCCAACGGCGCTTTGAGCCCTCATAAGAGTATTTGCGGTCGTTTCAATTAATTCCTGCACCTGCATTGGGTTCAATAAGAACATTGTCCCTAATTCGGTTCTCTGACAACTGTCATCAAGTGTTTTTTCCCATTCGGATGATAAGGTTAGAGCGTATAAGACTTTGTCTTTATTGGCATTAGATAAACAAATCTGCCTTCCAAGCGCCGCTCTTAATCTTTCGGATAAAATATCAGGCTCTTTTGAGAATCTTGCATAATCGCAAAGTCTTTCAAAAATAAAGATTACGTCTTTAATTGAAACTTTTTCTCGAATCAAATTAACAAAAATCTTTCTTAAATCAGATGTTGAAATAATTGTTGGAACTAAGTCATTAACCAGAGTCGGGTCTTGAGATTTAACAAGTTCCATAAGCTTTAATACATCTGTTTTTGTCATTACTTCATCAACATATTTTCGAACACACTCTTGTAAGTGCGTAACAATAACATCAACAGCATCTACTGCTTGGATTCTATCGTTTTTACCGATATTTTGAGGATTCAGCCAGTAAGCCTGTGATTGATAAGTTGGTTCAAGTGCTGCTATTGCGTTTTCCGGAACCTCTCTTCCCAAAGCATCGTATTGATCAGCTATAACCATTACTTTGCCTGGATAAACTGTTCCTGTAGCAACAGGATTACCTCTTATTGAAATTAAATATTCATTATCACCAATTGCACTTGAATCCATTATTCTAATATTAGGAATAATATAGCCTAAATCATCTGTTACTCTTTGTCTTAAGGCTGCAATTTTTGCCAGTAATTGTCCGTCTTGTTCAGGATCTGCAATAATTAAAAGACCTGCTCCCACCTGCAGGGATAATACATCCACCCCTAATCTTTCATACATTTTATTGGGGTTGACTAAATCCTGCATGTTTTGTTTTACAGCATCCAATTGCCCCAGCTGCTGGGCAACGTCTTGATTAACTAAAACAGACAAACCCCCTCCAATAAGAACTATTGAAAAAATAACAAAAGGATACCAGGGTAAACCCGTAATAGGACTGGAAACCGCGATAAGAATTAAGAATCCTGAGGCTAAAAATAAACTTGTCGGTTTAGATAGAATCTGCACAGCTAAATCAGAACCAAGCGCAACCCCGCCTCCTGTGGATCGGGTCATGACAATACCTGAAGAAATTGCCATTAACAAAGAAGGAATTTGAGATGACAAACCATCACCGATTGTTAAAATCGTATATTTAGAAATCGCATCCTCAGGGCTCATTCCGTTTAATAGAATCCCTATAATCAACCCGCCTATGATATTAACAAGGGTGATTATAATACCCGCCATTGTATCACCCTTAACGAACTTCATTGCACCGTCCATTGAACCATATAAACTTGATTCGCGCTGTAAATCTTCACGACGTTTAACCGCTTCTTCAGGGGATATTAAACCAGCATTAAAATCAGCATCAATTGTCATTTGTTTACCAGGCATAGCATCCAGTGCAAAACGCGCTGAAACTTCCGCTATACGCTCAGCACCCTTGGTAATTACCATTAGCTGTACAATTGTTATAATTATAAAAATAACCCCGCCGACTACCATATTCCCCCCGGTAACGAAGTTTCCGAAGGCTTCAACAACCTGTCCCGCTTCACCTTTAGCTAGAATTAGACGGGTTGAAGCAATTGATAGAACAAGACGAAAAATTGTCCCTATTAAAAGAATAGAAGGAAAAGCCGCCAATTCAAGGGGTTTGTTAACATATAAAGATATCATTAAAAGTACAACCCCAAGGGTAATATTAAAACTTATTGAAAAATTAATAACCCAAGAAGGCATTTCAAGAAGCAGAATTAGAATTAAAATTATGACAAATCCCGCTAAAAGAATTTCAGATGTAGGATTCGAAGGTTTTTGCCCTGCCATTATAAACCTCCTTTATAAATCCCGAAAGCATTCTGCAAAACTGCAAGCTGTGTATTAAAGTTAGCATCAATTACACCATTATTGGCAATTACAATGCAGCTTCCCTGCTCAATTGTATCGTCTTGGATTATTGTTAATTTGACATTATCAAGTTTTGTTTGAATTGCCTCAGGTAAAGAAGCCTTAGCAAACTCAACATCAACAGGATTAACCTTAACCTCGACCCTTTGAGTATCTGAGTTGAGCTCATCTAAAGTCGATAATACAATCTCCTTTAGAATTTGAGGGGATAACTCCACTTCTTTTTTGATAATTTTTTTAGCTGCACTTAGTGCAATTTCAACCACATGGGGGTAAAACTCTTCATACATCTCATCTTTTTGATTCAAAAACTCGCTAAGCGCGCTTTTGAGCTCTTGAAGCTCTCCTTGAGCTTCTTTTAATCCGTTTTGATAACCTTCTTTTGAAGCAAGTTCTTTAATCGTATGAGCTTCTTGCTGCGCTCTTGTAACTAATGACCTTTCATCAATTCTTCTATACCCTCTTCTTCTATCCCCTCTTCTTCTTTCGATTCTTTCTTTAAATTCGATTGATGAAATATCAATTTTTTCAAACGGCTCCTCCTCTTGGATTTTAGGAGTTTCAATTTTTAGGTCGGGTTTTTCAATAACAGGTTTTTCATCAAAAATCCGGCTTTCTTTTTTAATAACAGCACTTTTCTTAGGAGCAGAAGTTGCTTTTGTCCCTTTTATAGTTTGATCCTGAGTGCTTTTTTTTCTTATTATCATCCAACTTGTTCTTCTAAATATTTAGATACGACATCTGCTATATAAGCAGGAATCTTTTTCCTTTTTTTATAATAACACGCTAAGACAAATTCTTTAATAGCAGGTCTTTCTTTTTCTATAATATTCAAAATTTGCTTTTTATCCGAATTGTTAACAATTTTATACATTTTTTTATAAGCTTTATCATAGCTCACAACAACCACCTCCGGAAGCGCGTTTTTCATTTCTTCAAAACACTTCATCGCTGCTTTCATATCAAGTTTTTCTTCTAAATCAGGCATTTTTAAGTAATTAATTAAAACATCACGTTCTGCTTTATCAAATTTTTGCAGAATCGCTTTCATTCTATCCGAGGAAAAATTCCGCATAAGAATAGCTAAAGACGCAAGTTTAATAATTTTAGCATCACTCATGCAGGCAATATCAGTTTTAGTTTCTTCTTCAACCTGCTCAACAGCCATTGAATCAATATTTGATTGAGAAAGTGCGTTCTGCGCTTCTTCATCAGATAGAATCCCCTTAGCTTCAAGGTCTTCCATTGCCTTTTGAAAACACTTCTTAACGTGTGATTCAACTAAAGTTATTAATTGTTCTTGAGGCAAACCCTTTTCAATCGCTTTTTTTGCAATATCAAAAACAGTAAACGCTACTTTTTGCAGTATTCCTTCTCTTAATTGCGGGTCAATTTGAGCTCTTATAATATCAACTGTTTTATGAAAAATCCATTCTCCGATAAATTGGGTTATAAGACTAGCTTCCTGTGCATTTAACTTTGAATTTTCTTCATTAACAAGAGCTTCTCCTGCCATTTTGCAGAAACGATAGATAATTTCAACAATAAACTTCCCATCCTGCTTATCGATATCCTCAGGGATAACATCCCCTGCCTGCGTTGCAAGGTCTTTGGCAAATTCGTCATAGTTAAAAGATTTTAAATCTGATTGAGTCATTATTTTTTATGTTATTCCTCTGGTTTCAGGCATTGTCAATCCAATTTTTGATTTTTTCAATCGCTTCGTTTTCATCAATTGAATTAAAATCGGATTCAAGTTCATCAATAGTATCTAATAGCACACTTTTCGGCATTGCCTTATTTTGAGCCATAGCAGCAGCTTGAGCATTTTTGACCTGTTCAATTGCAAGGGTATACTGGTTTTTTTGTTCTACTAAATTCTGCGCCATTTGTTCTTGCTGCGCTATTAAGTTTGATGCTTTTAATGTAACATCTTTCAATTGTTGTTCTTGATCGGCTGCAATTTGTCTTAAGTATTCAAGTTCTTCTTCTTGTTTTTTTGCTTCTTTTCGAACTTTTTTCCCGATATGATAAAGTCCTAAGATTAGACCCGCAAGAAGCATTGAACCCACAACCCACCAGGGATTGCCCGATTCTTCCGGTTTTGGAAGCTCGCTTTCCTTATCAGGGGCTAAAACAAGACTGTTAGATTCAACAAAGGCAATAGAAACATTCTCAGGATCAACCTTAGGACTTGCAGCATTTGCAATTAAAGTTTTTAGCTCATACAAACTCATATTAGTAGGAATTGAGTTTTCCTCGATTGAAACAGCAACTGAAATTTCCTCAATTATCCCTGCTTCAAGATACTCATTAACCTGGGTTTTAGATACACCATACTGTGTTTCAACCGCGTTTCTTGAATATTGTCTGTCAGCACTTGAAGTTCCCTGTTGAACAGAACTTTTTACTCCGTTGGGAACATAAACACTAACAGGATTCATCCCTGATGATGTAGAATCGCTTTGATTGTCCCCTAAATTCTCAGAAAAACTCTGTTCTGAAACCGAAGTTTTCTGCTCAGGGTCATATAGGATACTGGATTTTTCAACAGGGGATTGCTTTAGAAAAGTTGATACAGTTGCAATGTAGTTCCCTTTGCCGATTAGCTTATCAAGCTGGGCATTAACTTTGGATTGCATATACTTATCATTTTCCTCAATTTTTGCAATCGCATCATCAGATGCTCCTATAATTGAGTTGTAAACTGTTCCGTTTGTATCTGTTATTGAGATATTATCAGCTTCCAATCCGTGTACTGCGCCTAATAGGAGATTAGAAATTGCTTTAATTTTCATATTATCTAATCTTTCACCTGAAGGCATGGTAATTTGTACAGTTGCTGTTATTGGTTTTTGATTTTGAGAAAAGAATGTTTGTTCAGGAATTGAAATAAACACCTGTGCGTTTTCAATTGGAGGAATTTTTCTTATCAAACGCGCCAATTCTCCATTAATTGCCCTTACAAGCCGGATTTTTTTATCATCTTTAGTTGAGGTAAAATCCCCTTTGTCAAAAATTTCAAGTCCTGTGTGCTCATCTAACAATCCGCTTTTAACAATCGCTAAAAGAGCTCTGTCTCTTTGATCGCGTGTATATTCCTTTAAAACTATGCTGACCTTAGACCCTGAATCCACTTTAGATGCTGTTATTTGCTCGCGGGCCAGAAGCGCTTGAACTTCAAGGGCTTTACCTGTATTTTCGGTAGTGAATAAAGTTACAGGATCATTTTTGATAACTTTTTGAGATTCCTTTATCTTTTTATCGATATTATCACCCTTTGCACCCCCCGAGGAAGAAACAACCGCAATCATAATAATAAACATAACAAGAACTACTGCCACACTTGCAATAATTGTGTAGAGTAAAGGTTTATTCTCAAGTAGTTTTTTTAGGTCAAATTTTTCCATAGTTTTAGTTCTATATCTAAATTATACAATTTTTATCCGCTAAAGTTAAGATTAAATCTGTATTTGCATTATTTTCTCATATGTTTGTAGTATTTTCCCTGTTATAGTAGTTGCTGCTTGAACTGTCAGTTCGCTTTTTGCTACAGCAGCCATGACATCGTGGATATCAGCATTACCCTGAATAAAATCAGCAGTAAGTTTTTCAGGTTTTTTTGTAACTTCATTCATTTCAGATACCATATCACAAATTGTATCTTTAAAAGATTTAATTGTCGTATCGTCACTATTAATTGAAATACCCCCTGATAAATCCAGAGGCTGGATTTGTTTGGTTTTAAAAAAATTAACTTGATTAAGCTTATTCATTTTTTATCCTTTATAAATAATTAGCTAATATTACCCTTACGTAGTTTTGAGTTTCTTTGTAAGGAGGAACCCCGCTGTACTTATCAACTGCGCCTGGTCCTGCGTTATAGGCAGCAAGGGCTAGAATTTTGTTCCCGTGGTACCTATCAAGCATTTGTTTTAAGTACTTAACTCCGCCTTCAATATTTTCTCTTGGATTAAAAGCATCCACTACTCCTAAACTGCGGGCGGTTTGGGGCATTAGCTGCATTAAACCCATAGCCCCTGCCCGAGAAACTGCATTGGGATTGAATCCTGATTCTTGCTTAACAAGTGCTTGAATCAATCTTTCATCCACCCCATACTTGTTGCAAACTTCTTTAATATAGCCTAAAATTGCTTGTTTGGATTTAGAAACAGGAGCATTTGAGGAAATCTTAGTTAAAGACCCGAAAGGCATAGGTTTAATTTTACCCTGCTTGAGAGTTGGAGGAGGGTCAAGGTCAAAAACACCAGAAGTTCTATTTGCATTATTAGACTCAGCAAGAATTTCTTGAAACGCGCTTTTTTGAGGGATATTAATTTGATGATTAGGATAGAGGGAATTAATATAGTTATTAAGCTCATTAGCGCGACTCTGAGCTTGCAATCTGGATGATGAATCAATATAACCTTGGATTTGCGGACTAAACATAACTACCCTTTTATCCCCTTATAATTCATTGTCGACATTAAAAAAAGTTAGTTAAGTGATTTTTCAAAAAATCAATTAAATGAATTAGTTAATTTTTGAATTTTTAGGGAAACTCTGGTCTATACAAATTATATTTAATGTTTTTTAAACTAAAGTCCAGTTTTTAATTACAATAGCAAGAATTACTTTATAAATCATTTCAAGCTGCTTTTTGTCGCTTGTTTTAACAATTCTATTAATTTTTTTTGCAATCAAATCACTATCGTTTTTATGATCAAAAGCAAACAATAGTTGAATTTCAACCCCTAAAGCCTTAGAAATTTTTGAAATATTTTCAAGGGTAGTAAAACTTCCTCCTGTTTCCATTCTGCTAATATGCCTTGATTCTAAATCCGCCAATTGCGCCAGCTGCTCCTGGCTTATTCCTTTTTTCTCTCTTAATTCTTTTAATCTGGCACCGAATTTTTTTTTAAAGTATCCATAGTCCAAAAGCCTTTCTATATAAGTATATAAAATTATATTTTTTTATAACAGGCTGAATTATGTCTATTTAATATTGAATTTTCAATTTATTATGTGTATAATCTTTGCAAAAATAAGTAGTTATGGCACAAAAAACGAATGAAAATTTTAAAGTGTTATATTTTCTCGGTATCATCTTTATTACCGCAGGTCACTGTGCAAATGGAGGTTTTTCTTTATTCTACGAATTTTTCCTCCCTATGCTTTTCACTTAGGCCTATTTATGTTTACCTCCGGATACTTTTATAATCCTCATAATTTAGAAAATATAAAAAACTATATTATTAATTCACTTTTTAAAGGATTTGGGGGTTTTTTCCTCAATGTAAGCTAACTTTAAATTCTTTGATAATTCAACCGTTGATTAACGGGCATCAATTTCTTCTTAATATGGGTTCTTGGTTTATAATACCGCTTTTTTGCGTACATTTGGCAAATATTTTAATAAGAAAAATCTTTATCAAATGTAAAATAAATGAATTTATATATTTTTTCATCTGTTTATTTTTAGGCATTTTAGGAACATTCTTTGCTTACTATAGTTTTTCTCATCCGGATAAATTTCAATATTTGACTATTATTAATGCAGCTCCCTGGTATTCAAAAGTCGGATTTCATCTGGGTTTGGAGCTTTTTATTGTCCGCTTTTTATACTTTATCCCTTTTTATAGTCTTGGAATTTTATATAGAAAGTATGAAAAATACGATAGAATGAATAGTTTATTATATTTTTCGATAATTATTGTAATAGCCCTGTTAATTATTTACAAATACAACGCAATGCCTAGTTTTACACCCAGTTTATGTCATGATTTTAAACCCAATCCGATTCTTCCTTTTTTTGTTGGTTTTTTAGGAATTGCTTTTTGGCTAAGAATAGCAAAAATCCTAACTCCAGTTCTTAAAGACAGCCCGGTTGTAAACTCTATAGCTAATAGCACATATTCTATTATGATAAACCAATTTTTGGGTTTTATGATCGCTAAGGGCATTTTTGCTCTTATACACAAATACACTCCTTATTGCGCGGGGTTTAATATGCATGCATTTAAAACAGATATTTTTTATTATTACCTTCCTCATAATTTAAGTCAAATGGCTGTAATATACTTAGCTTTTGGATTATTTATACCTTTATTGCGTTTTAATATTAACTTTTGTAACAAAAAACATTAATTCTGAAATTCTATATTTTTTATATACTTTATATATATGTAAGCAGTTACTAAAAGGATATAAGAAGATGAAACTACAAATTACTGATAACTTTGATCAAAAACTTGCTGAACTTTATTCATCCAAAGTAACTGTAAACTTAGATTCCAAATCAACAATTGACCCCAATAACTTTTTCAATTCAATGGAGCTTATTGCAACCAATCACAAAGCAATGATTAACTTTAGATTAAGATAGAAAAACAGGAAAAATAAGCAGGGTAGCGCTCTAAAAACGCAAAAGAAACGGTTTTTTAGAGCGTTTTTGCAGCTAAAAATACACCCTAAGTACTAATTCTAATGTATGATTGAAAAATAGCGAAAAAAATATATAATTCAACTATGAATAAAACAACTATATTAGAAATTTGGAACAACTTGCATCCTATGACCCACTTTTGGATAATCATAAGCTCTGTTGGAATTCTAACTCTATATGGACTGATGTATTGCCTATAAACGGGATTAAAGAGGAGAAAGCTATTTTTTAATAGCTCAAGTAAAGTTAAATTTAGGGACTTAAGAATTATCTTAAGTCCCTAAAGGGATATTTTTTAGCTTTTTTAGAATTTAAATTTTTGAAAAATTTCTTTGGCTTCTTCTTCACTAATCGGTATTGGTTTAGAAAATTCGGGATGTTTTTTTAGCAAATTTAACTTTAAATCTTCTTGATCTAATTTTATCTCTGGTTTAGTTTTTCCATTTTCAATAAAAACTTGAGCTGAATCTTCAGCGGATTTATAAGGATGTTGTTTGAAGAAACTTTCATTTTTGCTAATTTTATCTTTGTAATTTTTAATTATTTCTTGTTGTTCGGGAGTAAAAGCCGATAAATCTTTTTTATGATAATTATATAAATCGTAAAGATTTTTTTCTGAGCTAACCTCATCAAGAAATTCTTGTGTTGCTTTTTTATTAGCAAGATCATTTTTGTATTTACTCAATAATTCTTGTTTTAATTCTGCTTGAGTTTTTCCATTTTCAATAAAAACTTGAGCTGAATCTTCAGCGGATTTTCCAATTTTAGAATTGGTTACCATAGGTTTAGTTTCATTAAAAGAATTAGTAATTTTTGCAACAGCATCATTTTGCATAGGAATTTTTTTAGCAATAGGATTGATATCGCTGATTTTTCCAACATTGATTTTTTGCTCTAAATCTTTTCGAATTATAGCTTTGGCATTAGAAGAAAGTGCGTCGAGCAATTTTAACACTTTTTGTTCTCCGTTGTCAATTGTTTTTTGAACCGGCACTAAATCCGCTTTTTTTGCTTTTTTAGTAATGTTCCCCATTGTTTCAGCTATTGAAGCTTGAATTTTTGATAAATTAAAACCCATTTTCAAAATTCCTTTCGTTTTTATACCCTACGGATATAAAAAAACTAAAACCTGAAACACATTGCCATAAGCACAATTTACCCATCCCATTCTATTCTATTAGTGATTATGACTGGGTTTTAGGCATTTGTAAAATTTTTTACAAAATTGTTACAATTCATTTTTTGAATACAAAAAATTTGAAGATTAAAAAAGATACAACTGCAATAAATGGAATTAAAAGAGCTTGTGCTAAGTAATCGTTAATAAATTTAATTAAAAAATTTAATAATAAACTATTGAGAACAAAAGTAAAAATATAGGAAAGAATAAATTTAAAAATTAATTTGTTATCACTGTTTTTAAAAACAATTGCTCCTGTTGTTTTAAAATTCCACAAAACCCCTATAATATATTGAAAAAACAAAGCTAAATTAGCTTCAAGACCGATTGTTATAAAAAGAGCATAGATAATATAAGCAAAAACAGAATTTAGGACACCGACAAACAAAAACTTCAAGAATTTTTCATCAATTGGTCTTAATAATCCAAAAAGAAAGTTTTTATGAAAATAATGAAAACAAAAAGACAGCACGGATTTTATCTTTTTACAAATCGTGCTGTCTTTAAATTTTTGGTTCAATTTAGCCAACATATTCCTTAACTTCAGCAGGAACATTCTTAGCATCCAGTTTAATACCAGGACCCATGGTGGTTGTAAGATAAATTGATTTTAGATATGTTCCCTTAGCACTTGATGGTTTTGCTTTTAATACAGCATCAGCCAAGGTTGCGTAGTTTTTGAACAAATCATCAGCACTGAATTTCATCTTACCCAAAGGTACGTGAATCATTCCCTGCTTATCAGCACGAAACTCAACTTTACCTGCTTTTGCATCTTTTACAGCACGGGCAATATCAACTGTAACAGTTCCTGTTTTGGGGTTCGGCATTAAACCCTTAGGACCTAAAACTCTACCCAATTTACCAAGTTTAGGCATCATATCAGGTGTTGCAATTAAAGTGTCAAATTCAAACCATCCGTCTGAAATTTTATCAATTATTTCCTCACTTCCTGCTTCGTTTGCCCCTGCTTCTTTAGCTTCTGCCACTTTATCAGCTTTTGCTATAACGCAAACTCTAACATCTTTACCTAAACCAGCAGGTAATACTGTGGTTGAGCGGATTTGCTGATCAGCGTGTTTAACATCAATCCCAAGACGCATATGGCATTCTAAGGTTTCATCGAATTTAGATGTAGCACCTGCAACTTCTTGCAGCTTTATAATTGCTTCTTTAGCTGAGGTAGGTTGAATAAAACCTTCAAGCATTTCTTTAATTTTCTGTTGTTTTTTGGTTAATTTAGCCATTTTCTTCTCCTTATTGTGGTAATTAGCGGCCGTTTTAATATTATAAAACAGAGCCTCCCATTGTTCGGTACGGTTTTTGCTATAGTTTTTGCAAAAACCTTTGTCTCATTTGCGGGCAACTATTGTTTTACTGTTACACCCATTGAACGAGCAGTACCTTTAATCATTTCCTTAGCAGCTTCAATTGAAGTTGCGTTTAAGTCGTTCATTTTAATATTTGCAATTTTTTCAAGCTGTTCTTGAGAAATTTCCGCAACTTTTGTTTTATTAGGAACACTTGATCCTTTGGGTAAATTAAGTTCTTTTTTAATTAAAACAGCAGCTGGAGGTGATTTTGTAACGAAATCAAAGCTTCTATCTTCATAAACATCAATTACAACAGGGATAATATATCCTGCTTGAGAAGCTGTTCTTTCGTTGAACTGCTTACAAAAATCCATTATGTTAACACCCTTCTGACCCAATGCAGGACCAACCGGAGGTGAAGGATTAGCTTTTCCTGCTTCAATTTGAAGCTTAATTTTACCGGTAATTTTTTTGTTTGATTTTGGTGCCATATTTATTCTCCTTTCGTGGTGATTGCGGTCTTTTTGTTATAGACCTTCCACTTTTGTTTGTTTATACTTTTTGAATTTGTTTATATTCAAGTTCAACAGGGGTTTCACGACCAAAAATTGAAACCATTGCGCGAAGCTTGGATTTATCAGGATAAACTTCGGTAATATCGCCGATAAATTCAGCAAAAGGACCTGAAATAATTCTAACTTTATCCCCGACTTTAACATCAAGTTCAATTTTGGTTGTAGTTTGTTGTCCGTGGTGGATAATTTTCTTAATTTCTGAATCTTTAGCTGGAATTGGTTTTTTAGATGTTCCGACAAATTTGGTAACACCCGCTGTGTGTCTTACAACATACCAGGAATCATCATCCATTATCATTTCAACAAGAACATAGCCTGGAAAGATTTTTTCTTCTTTTTTAGTCTTTTTGCCTGATCTAACCTGGGTAATTGTTTTTTGGGGAACTTCAATTCTAAAGATTTTTTCCCCCATGTTCATATATTCAACACGTTTTTCAAGGTTGACTTTAACTTTATTCTCATAGCCTGAATAAGTATGAACAACATACCATCTTTTTTTAGGAGCTTTTTCAACCGTATGGGTTTGTTCTTTACTTATATAAATACTTTCCTCAACATTTTCCTGTTGATTCTCGTTTTGAATTTCGTTTTCTTTTTCTGTCATGTTACAACCTTTACTTAATTAGACCCAGAAGAGCTTTAAAAATTATATCCATAAAGTAAACTACAAGAGTAAAAAAGATTACAACAGCTAAAACAATAACAGCTTCCACCACAACCTGTCTTCTTGTAGGCCAGGATACCTTGGACCATTCTGCTTTAACTCCTTTGAAGTATGCAATTATGGAGTCTTTATAATTATTCTGCTGTACTTTTTTATCTTGGGACATAAGTTTCTTTCTTTTATTTGTTAATTCGCGCCCTGAAGGACTCGAACCCTCGACATCCGGTTTTGGAGACCGACGTTCTACCAACTGAACTAAGGACGCAAAAAAACCTTATAACTATTTTGTTTCCTTGTGAACAGTATGTTTTTTACAAGAAGAACAATACTTTTTAAGTTCCATTCTTTCTTTATTTGTCTTTTTATTTTTTGTGGTTGTGTAGTTTCTTTCCTTGCAATCCTCACAAGCAAGAACAACCATTTTATCATTTTTTCCTTTAATGCCCATTTTAACTGCCTTTCTTGGGGTTTAACTTTATAATTCTTCTTATTAATAGAATGTCCACTTAAGGGACATTCTATTAATAAGATTCTATATTAAATATTTTATCAGGAACAAAATTTTTTACAAATATTTATTTTATTTTTCTTTACAATTCGATAAAAAAGCTTTCAAAACTACCAAATCGGGTAATTTATTTTTATAGATAAAAAGAGTAGTTTTAGTATATGGAAAAAACTATTGATAAAACGACAACCATAATTAAAGAAAACGAAAAACTAATAGCCAATATCCTGCATGACATTAAAAGCCCTTTGTACAGCATTAAAATCGGACTTCAAAACAGACTTGACTGCGAACTTAATAAAGATATCTTCGAAACAACGGTTAATATTATCGAATATATTGAAAAATTTTTAGTTAACTACAGCTTTCAAGAAGGAAAATTCGATAAAAAAATTTCCCTTTGCGATATTAAAAAAATTATTAACAAAAAAATTGATAATTATAAATATATTTTTATTAATAAAAATATTCATATTGATTTCTATTCTGAGGAAAAAGAATATAAGATAGATTCAGTTGAAATATTTCTATCTAGTATAATTGGAAATATTATTTCCAATATTGCACTTCATGCAAGCGAGAATCAAAATGCTGCAATTGAAATTTACTCAAAAAAAGATGCAATTGTTGTGGATTTTAAAAATTCCTACAACAACGAAAACAAAGATTTTTCCCTCGGGCTGGATTTTTGCCGTAAACTTGCAGTAAGCACGAATGTCGAGCTAAAGTTTACAAAAACCAAAAACGAAGTTTGTGTAAACTTAAAAATTCCTGCAATTAAAAATTTAAAAAGAAAAATTATCGGTATCTGATTTTATGCTTACCTGTGCTGACAGCTCAGCTATTAAACGGGAAATTTCATACCCTGAAACCATTACTTCTAAAACAAGCTGTGAATTAATCAGTATTTTATCACCATATTCCATGGTATCCGGGTTAAGGGCTAAAAACTCGATAAAGTCTTCGCCAACATATAAAATTTTGCCAAAACTGGCATCTGTTGCCCAGCGCAAAAAGACTACCGTTTGTTCAAATAACTTTAGTTTTTGTATCATCCTCATAATATATATGATATGATTAATTTTATGAATGTCAATTTTATTACAAATAATTGTAACATTGTAAATAATGGTCAATATAATATGGATTTTGACGAAAAAACTCTTAATAGTGCTATCGGGGATAATGTTGATTTTGCACTTGTGCGGTTTTATCAATGGCACCCCAAATGCGTTAGCCTTGGAAGGAATCAGGATAATAATATTAACTATAAAAATATTGATATTGTAAATCGCAAAACTGGAGGAAGGGCGCTTTTACACGACAAAGAATTGACCTATAGCGTTGTTTGTCCGATTTTTGATGAGAGTATAGTTAGAAGCTATAAAAAAATTTCCAATTGTCTTATTCTGGGATTCAAAACCCTTGGAATTGAGCTTAACTTCGGCTCTTTTGAGCACAGAAATTCAACTTATTGTTTTAATACCACTTCAAGAGCTGATATTTGCTATAATAATAAAAAGTTTATAGGTTCCGCCCAGTATCGAAAAAAAGGCTATTTGCTCCAGCACGGTTCAATCCCCTACAGTCTTGACTGGAGTTTAATTGAAGAAATTTTTTATGAAAAAATAGATAGAGAAAAAATTATAACTTTGAATGAAATTAATGACAGTTTTTCAACAAGACAAATAATTGATGCTCTAAAACAAGGATTTATTGAAGGGTTTAAAGATATTAGCCAATAAGACCTTCCGCTCTTAAAACTGCTTTAACTTTTATTGTAAAATCATCCTCAATGTTTTTTTGATTAAACATTGACCCATAGCCGCAGACCAAATAGTTTAAATTAATGTTGTAGTCAACAAAAAGTGTAGTTAGAATATCCAAAGATACAAAAGTTTTATTGTTCTCAACAGCAGAAACACCAGATTTTGACAAACCTATTTTTTGACCAAAAACCTCTTGTGAGAGGTTTAGTGCGGTTCTGATTTTTTTGAATCTGCTTCCTGTTGTACTCATTTTCTACTTTCAATGTATGAAGTTTTGTAACCAACATACATAATTTATTGACTTTTGTTTATAAATTATGTACAATCGATTTTGTTAATTAAATTAGTTGTTCTATAACTGATTAATAGCACGAAAATACTTAAACGGCAAATTTTGCCGTTTAGTTTGTTTGCAAAAATATAAGGAATTTTTTATGAAAAAGAAAG
>CAJTNR010000005.1 GCA_910577635.1 uncultured Vampirovibrio sp.
TCAAGCTTATTAAGAGCTCGATTAAAGAGAAAGCTTTTTTCATACTTTTTTCCTTATATTTTTACTTTTGGTATAAATTCATTACATATGTGTAATGAATTTATTAAATAATACCATTACTATTACATATATGCAACAGGTAAAATCAGAAAATTTAAAAAAACTTGCAAAAAGAATAAAGGAGCTAAGAGTAGCTCAGTCAAAATCGCTTAATAAATTTGTCTTCTCTAAAGGGAATGTAACCAGTGCAACCTGGTCAAGGGTGGAAAATGGGCTTGTGGATGTTAGAATTACAACTTTAGTTCAAATGGCTTCAATGCTTGGGATGAGAATTGATGAACTGCTTATGGGTGTTGATTTTAATTATAGTCAGCAGGATGATTAGTTTTGTTAATTACTTCAACAGTTTGTCTTTTTGTAAGTTTTTTTGTTATAACAGGAGCTAGTGTTGCAAGAATTATAGAAACTATTATTAAATTAATTAAAAACTCAATTAATGAGAATGCTAAAAGCTTTTTCATAGCTGTTTCCTTTTTCCTATAATTAAATTATACTACTATTTTTCTTATTATAGAAGAAAATTTTTGATTGTGTCTGCTGCATAGGATAAACTATCTTTTATACCGATATTCTCTGGTTTTATGGATTTTGAATAACACAAATAAGGGACCTGTTCTCTTGTGTGGTCAGTTCCTCTAAAAGTCGGATCGCAGCCATGGTCTGCTGTTATTATTAGAATATCTTCATCATTCATAGCATCAATAAAGGAAGGAATGTATGAATCAATTTCTTCAATTGCTTTTTTGTACCCCCAAGGGTCACGTCTGTGCCCATATAGCATATCAGTATCAACAAGATTGGTAAAAATTAAATCGGCATTGGAGTTTTTTATTGCATCCAGTGTTTTGTTTAATCCGTCTGTGTTGCCTTTGGTTAGGATTTTTTCTTTAATTCCTGATCCGACAAAAATATCATAAATTTTTCCAATTGCTAAAACTTTTTTGTTGTTTTTATCAAGAATATTCAAAAGAGTGTCCTTGGGAGGTTTCACTGAGTAATCGTGTCTCAATTCTCCTATTCTTGTAGGTTTTGAGTTAATAACTCTATAAGGACGGGCAATTACCCTTGAAACTCCGCAATTGAGCTCATCTAAAACCTCTCTTGCTGTTTTAGACCAATTATAGAGGGTTTCAATGGGGATTAGGTCAATATCGAGTGCAATTTGAAACACACTATCAGCAGATGTATAAATTATTGGGAATTTTGTTTTTTGGTGGCTTTCGTTTAACTCCTCAATAATTTTTGTCCCTGAAGCAGGGTAGTTTCCTAAGATTCCTTTACAATTAGTTCTTTTTATAAATTCTTCAATAATAGAATCATCAAATTTTTGATAAGTTTTAAAAGGATTATCTAAAACAAGCCCCATAAGCTCCCAATGACCGGTTGTTGTGTCTTTTCCTTTGGATTTCATTTTTAAAATCCCATGGCTTGCCCTAAAATTTGAAACCTTTTTAACTCCTTTAATTGAGGCCAAATTTCCAAGTCCAAAAGCCTCTAAATTAGAAACATTAAGCCCTCCTGTTATAGAGGCAAGATTAACAATAGTGTTAACTGATAAATCATCATTAAATTCCCGAGCATCTTCTAGTGCTCCAATTCCCATTGAATCCACAACAATTACTATTGCTCTTTTCATACAATAACCTCAACATCATTATTAAGATAATCCAAATGCCATTTTTGAATAGCTTCTCCGGGGTATAATAAGCCGATTCCAGGAGGGTAAGGCAGAATAAGCCCGTTTGAAATCCGATTAACTGAATCGTTTTTATTAATATATATATATTCTTGATTAAAAGTTTTAACAGGCTGGATTTTCACAATCGGATAGGGTTGAAAATTCGCTGTTGGCGCTTCAAACTTGGAATCCGGGGTGATTTTTTTAAGCGCGGTTTTTAGTTTATCAAGTTTTTGCTTTGTTGTTCCAATTCCCGCTAAACAAAGAACACAGAAGGGATTCGACATCTCATCTTCAATATTATAGTTATCGAATAGTTGATTAGATAAACTAAAACCTCCTGTTCCTTCTTTTTTTAATAGAATTTTTGTTGGATCATGGTTCTGGGCTTCATAGAACTCAATTCCTTTGTTTTTTAGCTGATTTTTGAATTTTTCGATATTTTTTAACAGTTTATCAATCTCTTTTTTTCCTTTATTTGAGCTAAGATAGCTAATGCAGGATTCAATATTTTCTAACAGCGGATAAGATGGAGAAGTTGTCTGAAAGATATTAAGTGCTTTTTGGAACAATTGAGTGTCAATGTTTTTTATATTGGCTGAAATATTCAAAAGTGCACATTGATTAAGCGCTCCTGCTGTTTTATGAAGTGAATTAACAGAAACATCCGCTCCTTGAACAATTGCACTTGAGGGAAGTTTATCTGAAAAGTTATAAAGTGATCCGTGGGATTCATCTACAATTAAGTAAGTATTATGATTAGCACAAATTGAAGCGATTTTTTTAATATCTGAATTAACTCCTTCATAGGTCGGACTTGTCATGATAAAAACCTTGTAATCGTTTAACTCAAGTGTTTGTTCAAGTTTTTTAGGGTCAATTGTAGTGTAAATTCCCCAATCACTGTCAGTTTCAGGTATAAACCAATCAACAATTCCTGCTGTTAGTATTAAACCATTAAAAACAGTTTTATGGCAGTTTCTTGCAGCCAGGACCCTATCGCCTGGGTTAATTAAAGCTTTCATGGCAGCTAAAAGTGCTGTTGTTGCTCCTTGAACTACAAAAAAACTTTGTTTTGTTTTAAGACAGTCAGAAACCTTGCCTTGCGCCATAAGGATTGAGTTTTTAGGATTGGACAGGTTGTCAAAACCGACCAGTTCTGAAAAATCGTGTTTGTAAAAAGATTCTAAGTTATCGCTAAACACCGGTTTTTGATTGTGCGAAGGGGTTGTAAAGGTAATTCTATCTATTTTTTTATTTAACAATTTGATTATACTCATATTTTTATATTAGAATAAGTTCTATGGATGTACAAGAAAGAATACAAAAATTACGCAAATTAATTGAACTCAACTCGTACAAGTACTATGTTGAGGATAATCCGGAACTTGAAGATTATGAGTATGATAAGCTTTTTTGTGAATTAAAGGAGCTGGAGGAAAAAAATCCCTCCCTTGTTACTCCAGACAGCCCCACGCAAAGAGTAGGGGGGATAAGCGAAAAATTTGAACAAGTGGCACACTCTACAAGACTTTACAGCCTTGATAATTCCAATGGTGCGCAGGAGCTTAAGCTCTGGTATCATCGTGTATTAAAAGATGTTGGTGAAACAAGCCAAACCCAGCTGAGTTTATTGGAATCTAATTATCAAGATATTGAACTTGTTTCTGAACTTAAAATTGATGGTTTAGCTGTTAGCTTGACATATAAAAACGGTGTTTTTATACAAGGTTTAACAAGAGGGGATGGTGTTATCGGGGAAGATATTACCAATAACTTAAAAACTATTAAGGCAATTCCTCTTAAGCTTTTTGATAATGTTGATATTGAAGTGAGGGGTGAAATTTATATGCCCAAATCTTCTTTTGATAAGTTAAACGAAGAACAGATTAAGAACAATCAAAAAACATTTGCTAATCCAAGAAACGCAGCCTCGGGTTCAATTAGACAGCTTGACCCTAAGATTAGCGCTAAGCGCGATTTGTCAATTTTTATATATGGCGCGATTATTGATAAAAAATACAACATTAAAACTCATAGTGAAGCTATGGATTTTTGTAAAAAACTTGGTTTTAAGGTTAACAAGTATAAAAAATGTTCTAGTATTAAAGAAGTTATTGAGTTTTGCTCTAGCATGGAAGAATATAGAAAAACTCTTGATTATGCTACAGATGGAGTTGTAGTTAAGGTTAATTCAATTGCAAAACAAGAAGAACTCGGTTTTACCGCAAGAGCTCCTAAATGGGCAACTGCTTTTAAATTTCCTCCAGAGGAAGTCTGGTCAACAATTAATGATGTTGAATTTAGTGTCGGAAGAACAGGTATTATTACCCCTGTTGCTATAATTACTCCTGTTAGTCTTTCAGGAAGTATTGTTGCAAGAGCTTCAATGTACAATTTTGATGAGATTAAAAGGCTTAATATTTCTTTATTTGATGAAGTTTTAATTAAAAAAGCAGCGGAGATTATTCCTAAAGTAGTTAGAGCCCGAAAAACATCCAATTCTAAAAAATTAACCCTTCCAAAAGTCTGCCCCAGCTGTAATACTCCTTTAGTTGAAGCGGATGGTGAAGTTGCGATTTATTGTCCTAATAAAGAAGGATGCCCTGCTCAAATCAAAGGAAGAATAGAGTACTTTGCTTCAAAACAAGCTATGGATATTGATAATTTTGGTCAAAATCTTGTTGATAAACTTGTTGACAGAGGATATATTAAAGAAATAAGCGATATTTATAAACTTACCCCTCAAATTCTAATGCAGATTGAGTTAATTAAAGATAAAGCTTCAAATAATATTATCGAAGGGATTGAACAATCTAAAAACACTACTTTATCAAGGTTTATTAATGCTCTTGGTATAAAGTTTGTAGGTAAGGAATCAAGCGATATTTTAGCTCAGAATTATAAGACAATTGATGAGCTGATTGATGCTCGATATGAAGATTTGGCTTCAATATCAGGAATTGGAGAAAAAATGGCAGGAAGTGTTGTTCAATACTTCTCAAATCAAAAAAATCTTGATATAATTAAAGAACTACTTGAGCTTGGTGTAAAAATTACTAATAAATACAATGGAATTGTCGATTTGAGACTAAAAAACCAGAGTTTTGTAATCACAGGAACACTTGATAACTTATCCAGAGAACAAGCCCGGGCAAGACTTAAAGAACTTGGTGCTAAGACGCCTAATTCTGTTTCTAAAAACACAACTTTTGTTGTAGTAGGCGCAAATCCTGGGTCTAAAGCTAAAAAAGCTCAAGAACTTGGAATTAAGATATTATCTGAAGAGGAATTACTGAAAATATTGGAAGGAGAAAAAAATGAATAAAAAACTATGTTCACTAATTCTAGCAATCACTTTACTTGTACCTTTTAGTACAATAGCTGCAGAAGCTTTAGAATCAACAATTTCAGCAGAAGCAACTACAAACTCAGAACTTGCTCCTGATACTGTTAAGATTAGATTCTATATTGAGAATTCAGGAATAAATGTTGCTGAAATTAAAGAAAAAAATGATAAAATTGCTAATAGTGCAATTAATGAAATTAAAAAACTGCTAAAGGATGATGAGTCCATAAAAACAGTTGCTTTTCGTGTAAATAGTGTTTATTCTTACAAAGAAAAGGTTAGAATTTTTCAAAAATACGAAGTTAGAAACGGTTTTGAAGTAAAACTTAAAGATATGACAAAAATTACTAAGGTAGTTAATACTGCTATTAACCAGGGTGTTAAAAATGTTGAGAGTATTAACTTCTCAATTGAAAATGGCGAAGCTGCCTGCAATGAGCTAATGTCAAAATCAATAAAAATTGCAAAAACCAGAGCTTTGTATCTAGCTCAAAGTGCCGGAGCAACAATTGATAAACCAAAATCAATTAATCCTTATTGTTCTTTGAACAGCTCTTTTGTTCAGCCAAGATACCTGAATTCTTCAATGAAGGCTGAAGCTTCTATGGATTCAGCTGCAGGTGCTATTGAGAGTATTGAACCCGGGACAATTAATGTTAGAGCTGGTGTTAATATGACATATTACTTAAAATAACACTTGCTTTTTTCTTATGGTAATGTTATCTTATTAAGGAAAGTACATCGGATGGTTTAACCAATTGGTTTTTAAATTGTGATGTCGAATTAAGGTTTTACTATAAAGTAATTTGTCCCAAGGATGATTTGTGAAGTATACATTCAACAATAAATACTTAAAAGACAATTCTAAACCCGGCTCTTTTCGAAGAGGTTATGAAACCTATCAAAAGGGCCTGGTGGAGGATGTCAAGTTTAATGAGAATATCGTAAGAGCAAAAGTTAAGGGTAATTTTAAGTCACACTATGAAACAGGTATTAAATTTACCAAAGCTGGTGCTAAACCAACTTGCAACTGCCCTTTAGAAGAACCCTGGTGTAAACACGCTATTGCTCTTGGCTTTGTTTCTTTAAAGAATCATTTCTGGGATGAGTTTTTATATGAAAAATTCAATATTGAACCTAATTTTTTAGATTCTGATTTACCAATGAACGAAAACCCCGAGGGTGATTTTATTTTCCATTTTAATCCCAAAAGAAGACAAAACTTTTTTTCAATTCTTGTTATGAATCGTCATACAAAAAAAGTTATAAGGGATTTAGAGGCTGTTTTTAAACAAATTATAAATAAACAAAAAGAAGAAGAAAACTTTGAGCTTAATAATTCTCAAAAACTTGAAGTTGTAATGTTTAAGATGCTTCTAAGTCAATCCAGGCTTGATAAAAAGTCTGGCTGGTATGATGTTCAGATAAATAAATTTGATGAGTTTTTTAAGATGTTATCTCGAATGGATGATGTAATTGATGCTAAAACCCATCAAAAAATTCGTTTTTCAGATTCTATCTGGAATTTGTGTTTGGATGTAAATGTTTCTTTTGTAGGCAATGTCTTATTAGGTCTTTACTGGAGAAGGAATGATACAGGAGAGATCTATCCTTTTGAAGAAGTTAGATACTTCTCGCGCCAGCTAAAGTGGGGAAGGTATAAAGATGTTATCTTTCAAGCTGATGCCCAGGTTAGCGTTATTCCTCAATATCTTACTAAAGCAAGTTTTTCTGATATTAAAGATGCCGATGGAGGTAAATTTGTCTATGAAGAACTTCCTAAACTAAGAGAAGTTATAACAGTTAATATGTCAGAACAAATGGAAAAGCTGACATTTGAAAAAAGACCGCCTAAATGTATTGTAGAACTTGGAGTGGATTATGATCAATCCCTAAAGGCTTCTTTGGAATTTGAATACGACGGAGTCCGCGTACCTTATCAAAAGCAGTATAAGAGTCCTTATGTAACAATTAAAGATCCTGAACATGATTTGTTGTATTGGATTAAAAGGGATAAAGAATTTGAACAAAGTGCTTATCAAATGCTTCTTGCCTGCAGATTTGCTCCTGTTCAATCGAATAATTTGGCTCTTGATAAAGAATTTGCAATTGATTTTTATAATTACTATATTTCAAAAGCTGGAAAAAATTGGCAGTTTATTGAAAAAGACGATTTGTCTTTTTATAAACTCAACAAAAAAGGCCTTAAGTTAATTGCTGATATTGACTTTACCCAGGATGGAACGGATAAGTTCTATATTAAACTTAAAGGTTTAGCGGAAGATAAAGAAGTTGATTTTGAAAAAATTGTCGATTTAACCTACGAAGGAGCAAAATACTACAACATTCCTTCCGGAGGTCAGGTTTCAATTCCTGTGGATGATGTTTTATCATTGTTAAAATCCTTTAATACTTATGATGTTTATAAAAACGATAATGATGAATACATTGTAAAAACTTACAGAGCTGGTGTTGTATCTGAAATGGAAAAAATGGGTATAACATTAAAGATGAAAAGAGGATTCTCTAAGTTCTGGAAAGAAATATCCACCTTTTCAACAATGGATACAACTCCTTTGCCTAAGGCAATTAAAGCCGAGCTTAGAGAGTACCAAATGAAGGGTTATTCGTGGCTTTGGTTTTTGTATAAGTATGGTTTAAACGGTGTTTTAGCAGATGATATGGGTCTTGGTAAAACAATTCAAACTCTAACGTTGTTACAAAAAGCAAAGGAAAAAGATAATAGAGAACCAAGCCTTGTAGTTTGTCCCACTTCTGTAGTTTTTAACTGGGAAAAAGAAATTGAAAAATTTACTCCTAATCTTAAGTATATGACTCTAACTGGTACAGATAGGAAGAAAAAATTCAAAGATATTAAAAAGTTTGATGTTATTATTACCAGCTATGCTTTAATTAGAAGAGACTGTGAAGAGCTTAAGAAAGAAAAATTCAGATATGTAATCCTTGATGAATCACAGAATATTAAAAATGCTCAAAGCCAGACTTCTAAAGCTTGTAAAGATCTTCAATCCACTCATAGACTTGCGCTTTCTGGAACCCCTATTGAAAATAAGCTTGAGGAATTATGGTCAGTGTTCGATTTTCTTATGCCAGGATTCTTGTTTGATTCTAATGAATTTAACCATAGATTCGTTAATCCTATTGTTGAGAATGAGGATACTGAAGTTCAGAAGCGATTAAAATCTCAAATTTATCCTTTTATTCTTCGTCGTATGAAAAGAGATGTTGCGCGAGATTTACCGGATAAAATTGAATCGGTTGCATATTGCGAGTTGACCTCCGAGCAAAAGGATCTATACTTACAGGTTCTTGATTCAACTAAAGAAGAGTTATTCAAATCAATCGAAACAGTTGGGTTGGAAAAATCTAGAATGTCAATTTTCTCAGCACTTCTAAGATTGAGACAAATTTGTTGTCATCCGAGATTGTATGATAAAGAAGGAAAACTTGGAATTAATGAATCTGGTAAATTTGAACAGCTGCAGTCAATGCTGGAAGAGATAATAAGTGAAAAACACAGAATCCTATTATTCTCACAATTTGTCGGTATGCTTGATATTATTCAAGAATGGCTGATTAAAAAAGGAATTAAACACGAGTATCTATCGGGTAAAACAAAAGATAGACAAGCAGTTGTTGAAAGATTTAATGATGATCCTACAATTCCAATATTTTTGGTGTCTTTAAAAGCCGGTGGAACAGGATTAAACCTAACAGGAGCGGATTATGTTATCCACTATGATCCTTGGTGGAATCCTGCTGTTGAAGATCAGGCTACAGATAGAGCTTATCGAATTGGGCAAACTAAGAAGGTGTTTGTTTATCGATTAATTACCAAAAACACGGTTGAGGAAAAGATTCAAGCGTTGAAATCTAAAAAACGCTCGCTTGTCGATAGCGTAATTTCGATTGATAGAAACATTGTTAAATCTCTTACTTATCAAGATATAAAAGATATTTTTTCAATCTAGCTATGCTGCTGACATTGGGGGCCTTTGCTTGTAGTTCCCTAAGCTATAGTTTCTATAATAATTTGCAGACCCTTTATTCCTTATTTTTTTATGTTCGCTATTCTCATCAGGACTTGAATCAAAATAGTGTGAAGTATTCTCAAATTTTGATTCTTCTTTTTCTAAAAGCCTTGAATCTGCACTATAGCTTATGTCTTCATTATTAAGATTGTCGAGCTTAAAGAAGTTGTCTTGATTCTTTTCTTCTTCAAGTTCATCAAGAAAACTTAAGTCATCTTCATCTTGATTGAAGAAATTGACTTCACTATCTTCTTGCGTATCTTCTTCTTTATAATAATAAGGTGATTGATCTATTGTATCGAGCAGCTTTTGTTTAGTCCAGGGATGGACGATTTGCCCTACATTGTACCAGCGCGCCATTTGGGATAGCTCATCCATTAGCGGTTCGTCACAGTTGGGGCATCTAAAATTTAACTTTTTATTATCCACCTCAGCATTGTTTTGATTATTGTCCTCAATTTCGGACAAATAGACATTCTTTTTGGGCAATGACCCAATTCTGTTCATCGTCATAACACTATCTAACCTTAAACACTATAACCTTATATTAATAAAGTAATTATTAAGGTAAAAATTGTTAATTTTGTAAAGAAATATTAAGATTCATCCGATTCGGCTAATTTTTCAAGTTTTAACTTCTGGTCATATTCAATTAACATATTAATAAGTTTGTCTAAATTTCCTTCTATAATTTCTCTAACATCAAGGTTTTGACCGATTCTATGGTCTGTCAATCTTCCCTGGGGGAAATTATAGGTCCTTATTCTTTCGGATCTATCACCCGTTCCTACTTGCGAGCGTCTTAAGTCTGTTACTTCCTGCATTTGTTTTTGCACTTCAATGTCATATAGTTTAGCTTTAAGAATCTGCAGTGCCCGTTCTTTGTTTTGAAGCTGTGAGCGTTCTTCGGTGCAGAAAATCATAATGCCTGTGGGCTTGTGAAAAACTCTTGCTGCTGTTTCGACTTTGTTTACATTCTGCCCGCCTGCTCCGCCTGAGCGTGCTGTTGTAATTTCAATGTCGTTCATATTGAGTTCAATTTCAACATCATCAACCTCAGGCATAACAGCAACTGTAGCAGTTGAAGTGTGAACTCTTCCCTGGGATTCTGTTTGCGGAACCCTTTGAACCCTGTGCACTCCTGATTCATACTTTAGCTGGGAATAAATATTCTCTCCTTTGACTGAAATTACAACTTCAGATACCCCTCCTGCTTCACAATCGTTAATTGAGAGGATTTTTGTCTGCCAGCCTTTATTCTGAGCATATCTAAGATACATTCTCATTAAATCCCCTGCAAAGATATTTGCTTCATCGCCACCAGCTGAACCTCTAATTTCAAGCATGATGTCTTTATCATCCATAGGGTCTTTGGGCAGTAAAAGGACTTTTAATCTATGTTCATATTCTTCTATTTTTGTATTATTCGAAGCAATTTCATTGTTTAAAAATTCTCTCATTGAAGAATCTTTTTCACTATGAAGCATTTCTTGAGCTTCAAGTATTGCATCTTTTGCTTCTTTATATTGATAGTAAATATTAACGGTTTCTTCCATTGTTTTTCTTTGTTTAGATAAATCACGGAATTTTTCATAATCCTGAATAACTTCAGGTTTAGAAATTATTACACCTAATTCCTGATATCTTTTTTCAATGCGCTCAACCTTTTCAAACATTGAATTATCCATTTTTTTGTCTCACCCTTCCGCAAGAGTTGTCTTCATTACAATACCCTAATCTTTCGCATTTAGGAACTAAGTGTTCTTCTAACCAGGGATATTTTTGTTCAACCAGCATACACATCTTTTTAACTAAAAGCCTTATTTCAAACTGTGCTCTTGTGCATAGTCTTAAATTGGCTAAATGAATTAATTCTCGTAAATTTAAACTTGCAACTAAAGAACTTGTTGCGCTGTTAGGAAGAATAGAGCGCGCATCTTCACTTTTTATGCCGTTTTCAATAAATTCAAGATAAAGTTTTGTAGTTTCCTGCATGTGCTTTTTAAATTTTTCACATAATACTTTATTAGCGCCGATTGCCTGCGGGATAATATAGCTAAACTCGCCTTTTTCCTGAACATAACGCTGGGATTTTTGAGAAAAGCTCATATGTCTGTGTCTTACAAGCTGATGAGTTGCAGCTCTTGAAAGATTATTAATTGCAAAGGTAAGTTGAATATGTTCAATTGTTGAATAGTGTCCTGATGATATTACTTTTTTAATTAATTCAAGTTTTTTGTCTTCATCAGGAGTAATATTTTCTATTATATCAATCGCACCTTGAGCGCTGTAGCAGACCCTGCAGGCGGTATAAATTATATCCAGCAGGTTCTCAGGGATTGAAATTAGTGCAACTTCCAGTTCTTTTTTTGGCATTTAATTTTTTCTCCTTGGGTATAATAAATTTTTGGCTGGTAATTGACCAGCCAAAACAAACTTTACAACTATTTCTTTTCGTAACGTTTTTTGAATCTTTCAACTCTTCCTTCTGAGTCTAAGATTTTTTGATTACCGGTAAAGAAAGGGTGGCAGGCATTGCAAATTTCAACAGTAATATTATCCTCAACAGATCCTGTTTCAATTTCATTACCGCACACACATTTTATTGTTGTTTTTTTGTAATCAGGATGAATGTCTTTTTTCATTTATTTTATCCTTTATAGTTATTGTCTATATAATTTATTCTAAGTCCCTGAAAAAATATTTTCAAGCATAAGAAAAAAAATTTTGTTTATTATATAATTAATTCTATGAAAAGATTAGAAAATATTAGAAACTTTAGCATAATTGCTCATATTGACCATGGAAAATCAACTTTAGCTGATAGATTATTGGAAGCAACCAACACAATATCTAAAAGACAAATGCAGGATCAGCTCCTTGATACAATGGATATTGAGCGTGAACGCGGTATTACAATTAAACTAAATGCTGCTAAAATGAACTATAGGGGGGCTGATAATAAAGAATATATTCTTAATTTAATCGATACCCCAGGGCATGTCGATTTTTCTTATGAAGTTTCAAGATCCCTGGCGGCTTGCGAGGGTGCTCTTCTTATAGTAGATGCTACCCAGGGGGTTGAAGCTCAGACTCTTGCTAATGTTTATCTTGCGCTTGAGCAGAATTTGGAAATTATTCCTGTAATTAATAAAATTGATCTTCCTTCTGCGGATGTTGAGAGGGTAAAAAAAGAAATTGAAGATGTTTTAGGAATTGATTCAAGTCTTGCAATTCCTGTGAGTGCAAAAACAGGAATTGGAATAGATAAAGTCTTAGAAGCAGTTGTTAAGTATATTCCTGCACCAATTGACACAAGTGATAAACCGCTAAGAGCGCTTGTTTTTGATAGTGCGTATGATGCTTACCTTGGGACAATTTGCTTTTTTAAAGTAGTGGATGGCTCAATAAAACTGGGCGATAAGATAAAATTTATGGCAACAGGAAGAGAATTTGAAGTTGTCGAACTCGGGTTTTTAAATCCTAATAGAAACCCTGTTGAAGAACTAAAAACAGGTGAAGTTGGATATTTTGCAGGATCTATTAAAGAAATAACAAGATTTGTAGGTGATACAATAACAAAAACCGATAATCCGGCATCAGTAGCGCTTGAAGGTTACAAAGAAGCTAAACCAATGGTTTTTTCAGGGCTGTATCCTGTTAATAATGAGGACTATCACGAACTTAAGGAAGCTTTGGAGAAACTAAAATTGTCTGACAGCTCAATTACATATGAGCCTGAAACCTCTAATGCTCTTGGTTTTGGCTTCCGCTGCGGTTTTTTAGGAATGCTCCATATGGAAATAGCACAGGAGAGATTGGAGCGTGAGTATAACTTGTCTTTAATTACAACTGCTCCTTCTGTGGTCTACAGGGTTTACAAGACAGATGGAACAATGGTTGAAATTGACAACCCAAGCGATCTTCCAGCTTCTCAATATCTTGATTATATTGAAGAACCCTATGTTAAAGTTAATTTATTTACTCCTAATGATTATGTCGGAACCTTAATGGAGCTTTGCCAGGATAAAAGAGGAATATTTATCAATATGCACTATATTGATGATATAAGAGTTAATCTTGAATATGAAATTCCTTTGTCTGAAGTTATTACTGATTTTTACGATCAGCTGAAATCACGCTCTAAGGGCTATGCCTCTCTTGACTATGAATTCTGTGATTATAAGAGATCTGCTTTGGTTAAGATGGATATTCTTCTGGCAAATGAGATAGTCGATGCACTTTCTGTTATTTGTCATAAGGATAGTGCTTATAACATTGGTCAAAAACTAACAGGAAAACTTAAAGAAATTATTCCAAGACAACTTTTTGAAGTTGCAATTCAAGCTGCAATAGGCGGTAGAATTATCGCAAGAACAAATATTAAAGCTCTTAGAAAATCAGTCCTCGATAAGTGCTATGGAGGGGATATTTCAAGAAAAAGAAAGCTATTAGAAAAACAAAAACGCGGCAAAAAAAGAATGAAATCTGTAGGCAGAGTGGAAATTCCTCAAGAAGCATTCATGGCGGTTTTATCATTAAATGAAGAGTAGCAAAAAATGTTACTAAATGTTAATAATAATTAAAATTTTTTCAAAAATTTATTCTTATGTTAGAATTATATTATTAAACTGACTTAGATAATTTTATATATATCAAAATAAGTCTATCAAACGGATAACAGACTATAAGAGGATTAGGACAATTACTAGCATATTATATATTATTCTAGCTCTTTTAATTATTATAAGCGCATTTATGACAATGCTTTTTGTTAGACAAAAAGCTAAGGTTGAAGTTCTTGAAAAAAATGAACAAAAATATATAGAAGACTTTAAAGAAAAAGAACAGTTTTTAAAAAAAGAAGCTCTAATTTCAGCTAAAGAGCAGCTCCATAAAGAAAGAATAGAATTCGACCAGCAGCAAAGAGAAAAAAAACTGGAGCTTGATAGAATCCAGCAGGATTTATACAAAAAAGAAGATGAACTTGAAGTTAAAACTCAAAATGTTGTTGATAAAGAACTTGTTCTTAATAAAAAAGTAGATGAACTTGAACAAAAAGAAGACTATCTGGCTGAAACCATAGCCCGTCAAATAACGGAGCTAGAACGGGTTGCTCAAATGTCTCGCGATGAAGCAAAGACAATGCTTCTTAACCAATTAAAAGATGAGCTGGCAAGTGAAAAAATTCAGCTTATAAGAGAAAACGAACTGCAAATAAAAGAAGCTGCTGAAGAAAAATCTAGAGAAATTCTCAGTCAGACAATGCAGAAATGTGCAATTGAGCAGGTTATTGAAACCAGTGTCTGTGTAGTTTCTCTGCCTAGTGATGAAATGAAGGGCAGAATTATTGGACGTGAAGGAAGAAACATAAGAACCCTTGAAACATTAACCGGTGTTGATTTAATCATTGATGATACCCCAGAAGCCGTTGTTTTATCTTCTTTTGACCCTATAAGAAGAGAAATTGCAAAATTAACAATAGAAAAACTGATTCAAGATGGAAGGATCCATCCTGTTCGAATTGAGGAAGTTTATGAAAAAGCAACAAAGGAAATAGAAAATAAAATGAAACAAGAAGGTGAACGCGCTGCTGTTGACCTTGGAATTATGAACCTTAACAAAGAGCTTTCAAAAACACTTGGACGCTTATATTATAGAACAAGCTATGGACAAAACGTGCTTAAACATTCAATTGAAGTCGGACAAATTGCCGGAATGCTTGCATCTGAACTGGGATCTGATGTCAAAAGTGCTAAAAGAGCTGGTTTGCTGCATGATATCGGAAAAGCAGTCGATCAAGAACAAGAAGGAACACACGTTCAACTTGGGGTTGATTTAGCAAGACGATATGGAGAAAAAGAACTTATAGTGCACGCTATTGAAGCACATCATGATGATGTACCCTGTAATACATTAACTGATGCATTAGTTAAAATAGCAGATACAATATCCGCAGGTCGTCCTGGAGCTCGTCGTGACACGCTTGAAATCTATATTAAACGCCTTAAGAAGCTGGAAGAAATTGCTAACAGCTACGAAGGTATTAAGCAGTCCTTTGCTGTGTCAGCTGGTCGAGAGGTTAGGGTTGTTGTTCAGCCAAATGTATTTGATGATGTTGCAAGTGCAAAACTAGCACGTGATATTGCAAAACGAATTGAGGATGAACTTGAGTACCCTGGACAAATTCGAGTAACAGTTGTAAGGGAAGCAAGAGTTACCGAAATTGCCAAATAAAGTTTTTTGGGAATTTCAATGACAAATAATTATAAAATATTGTTTATTGGAGACATTGTCGGTCGTCCTGGCAGGGAAGTTGTTAAAAACTTTCTGGCTGATAATAAGTCTAAGTATGACTTTATCATTGCTAATGTTGAAAATGCCAGCCATGGTTTTGGTTTAACTAAAAAAAACCATGATGAGCTTATATCCTATGGCATTAATGCAATGACCTCAGGTAATCATATCTGGGATAAAAAAGAAATTTTTAACTATATTGATGAATCCGACTTTTTAATTCGTCCTTATAACTACAATCCTAAGGTGCCAGGGATAGGCTACAGGATTTTTGATGACAGGATTATAGTTATAAACCTTCTTGGAAGGACTTTTATGCCTCCTGTTGATTGTCCTTTTGTGTCTTTGGAAAAAATTATTAATGAACTAAAAGAAAAAGAACTTTTTAACAATAGGATTATATTTATAGATTTCCACGCTGAAGCAACAGCTGAAAAGCAGTGTTTTGCAAGATTCTGCGCTGAACTTGGAGTGAATGCTGTAATTGGAACGCATACACACGTTCAAACTGCTGATGAAAATATTATTGATAACACCTGTGCTTATTTATCCGATGCCGGCTTTTGCGGCAGCAAAAAAGGAATAATTGGAATGGAATATAAAACTTCCTTAAGACGATTAACATTCTCAATTAATGAAAGATTTGATGTGGAAACTTCTAATCCATACACACTTAATGCTTGTGAGGTTGAATTTTTTGACAATCGTCCAATAAGCATTAATAGAATAAGTTTTGAATACTATAAACAAGAGGAAAAGGAAAGTGAAGATTGATTTACACATTCATACGACTTATTCTGACGGGATGTTGACTCCAACTCAAATTGTAGACACAGCTCTTGAGTGCGGATTGGATTGTATAGCCTTAACTGACCATGATAATGTTTTATCGCACAAGGTTGCAACTGATTATATTAAGCAAAAAAAATTAAGACTTGAAGTAATTCCTGGTGTTGAAATAAATACAATTTATAAGGGTTATGAAGTCCATATTCTTGGATATTTTATGGATAAAGACAATAGAGCTTTTATTGATTTAATTAATTTTCAACAAAAAGCAAGAATTGAACAAACCCATAAAATTATCGAATTGTTAGTAAAAAAAACTGGTTTAAAGATAAAATTTGAAGATGTTTCACGTCTGGTTGCCCCTAAAGGCTCTATTGGAAGGCCGCATATTGCCCGCGCTATAACAACTTGCGGCGGCAGCAGCAATATCATGGAAGCATATGCTAAGTATATTAACAATAACTCGGAAGTTTATGTTGAAAGAAACACTGTTAGTCCGCATGATGCTGTTGAAATAATAAATGAAGCAGGGGGAATTCCTGTTTTTGCTCATCCAATTGATGTTGAAATTGCAGATAAATTGACCCAGCAGCTTGCAAGCTGCGGCTTAAGGGGAATTGAAGCTTATCATAGAAAGCATTCTCCTGCTGCTGTTGAACACTTCTCAACTTTAGCAGAGCAGTATGGTTTAATTGTAACAGGCGGGTCTGATTTCCACGCGCCTTCTTTGAACCACGGTACAATTTTAATGGGCAAAAATTTTATTCCTGATTGGATCTATGACAAACTTTTGCTTGAAAAAAGAAAAATTGAGCTGGCATAAGTTTAGTATTCGTTTTTCAAATAATCAAAAATTTTGTGGAATTTGCAATTGAGTTCACTAAGTTCTTCCTCTTCATCAATTTCAATTGTAATAGTAGGAATCCCTCTTTCAACTCCGCAATAAGTCCCAAAGCTCCCGGGTGTTGGATAGCCTATTGAATCTACTACTTTGTAGTTTAGATAATTATTTATTTTTTCTGCTAATTCTTCCCCTGCACCATCATAGTTTACAACTTTATAGGGCGCATGGATTGTAATTATTGCGCTAAAATTATTCTTATCAATCAAACTAACAAGTTCTTGAACTTCCTTTTCACTATTTGGTTTACTTCCTCCAAAATAGTCATCGTTTTTTCCTAAAATCCAGTTTTTGGTTGGAAAATTGCGGTTTAAATCAACCCCGTTTTTGTTTTTTCTTGTGTTAGAACTATTTAGTCTTGGAATAAAATAAAGAGTGTTTTTTTTGCTTTCTTGATAATTTTCAAGATAAGAATTGATAAAATATTCTCCTTGCGGTTCATCTCCGTGAAAAACCCCAATTATAAGAATTTTTTTACCTGTTAAAAATGGGTCTTTTTTTTCAATTATTTCCATAGTTTTTTGCTTTCTTGTTAATAAAAAAACATCAAACTGCACTAATAATAAGCAAATTTGATGTTTTTATTATCTATTTATATTATTATCCGATTCTTTGGAACATATATCCAATACCACGTGCTGTTAGGATTAGCTCAGGATTAGCAGGGTCTGTTTCAAGTTTTGAGCGCAAACGTGAAATATGTACATCAACAACGCGGGTGTCGATTCTGTGATCTGGTGGATACGCCCAGACATGCTGCAAGATTTCATTTCTTGAATAAGCAGTGCCTGAGTTGTTAACAAGAAGTTCTAATAAGCTAAACTCCATTCCCGTAAGACGAATTCTTTCATTCTTTCTATAAACCTGTCTTCTTGCAGTATCAATTTTAATACTGCCTGTTGTAATAACGTTTTTAGTGGTTTTTCCTGTTGGAATTGCGATATCTTTACTTACTGTTCTTCTTAGAACTGCTTTAACACGCGCTTCCAGTTCTTTAGGGCTGAAGGGTTTGATAACATAGTCATCAGCGCCCAATTCAAGACCTGTAATTCTTTCTGATACATCTCCCAAGGCAGTAAGAATAATTATTGGAACATCTGAAACTCTTCTTATTTCTCTTGTTACCCCATACCCGTCCATTTTTGGCATCATGACATCAAGAATAACAATATCGGGGTTGGTTTTATTAAACAACTCAACGGCTTCTTCTCCGTCTTCTGCTGTGACAACATTATAACCTGCCATTTTAAGACGTGTTTCTAAAATTCTTCTTATACTGGCTTCGTCATCTACAACAAGGATTTTTTGTTTGGAGTCTATTTGTTCGCCTTGGATATCTTTGGTCATTTTTCTTCCTTACTTATTCATATTACTAAACATTACAAAATATTTACTTTTTTGAACTTATATTAACATAAATTAATTTTTTTTGCAAAATATTAATAAATAAATTTAAGGAAATGCCGCTAGAGCATAAAAAAAGCCCTTTTTTCAAGGGCAAATTTGGTTAATAGTTTAATTAGAATTTGGAGAGGTTATACTGTTAACTTAGTTTAATTGCATTGCTCTGGATTTGTGAACTAATGCTGTTTTTCAGTTCGTCAAGTTCTGCTTGTTCTGATTGAACTAATGTTTCAAGTTCCGCTTGTTTTGCTTGAATTTCTTTTTCTTTTTCATTCAAGTAAGGTGTGAAGTATTTTTCTGCAAATTCTTTTAATGCTTCATCATAGAATTCAGAGAACATTTTTTGTTCATCTAATTGACCGTTTTCATCATAATAAAGTGCAGCTTGAGACGCAACAGCGGCATTATTATAGTATTGTTCCTGCGTTAAGTTTCCATAGAGGCTTGCATAATAATCTTTTTGCGTTTGTGCTGAGTTTTGCGCTGATTCGTTTGCATACTGCATAAAATCAAGCGCATCGCCAAATAAATCCGACCCTAGAGAGGAAATCTCGCTTGGAGTAATATTGCCGTCAGCTATTGCTCCTGAAAAAGAGGATAATCTGTCCAGTTGAGATTTTAATCTAATTTTCTCTAAAGTGTGGTCGTTAATGCTGCTTATAAGCTCATTTCTTCTTAGAGCCATTAGTAACCATGCCATAACCTTACACTCCTAACCTAATTTAAACTAACCTTTACACAATATAATAAAGTATTTTTTTATTCAAAAATTGCCTATTGTTAATCTTTTTCTTAACAAAACTTAATAACTAACCTTAAAAAGTTTATTTATAGTTTAATAGTAGTATGATTGATGATAATTTTCTGGATAAATACAGCGATATTCTATACCAAACAGAGCGTCCTTCAAGGTATATAGGCGATGAGTTTGGTTCTTATGATAAAGATTTTAATAGTGTAGAGACAAAATTTTTGTTTGTTTTTCCAGATAAGTATGAAATTGGAATAAGCAATTTTGGTCATAAAATTATCTATGATTTGACAAATAAAAAAGAAAATATGCTCTGCGATAGATTATATGCACCTGATAAAGATTTTATCGCACTTTTGGAACAAAACAATCTTCCTTTATATGCGCTTGAATCAAAAAGAAAGCCAATAGAGTTTGATTGTATTGGTTTTGGGCTTCAATATGAACTTAGCTATACAACTGTTTTAAAAATTTTAGAGTTGTCAGGGATTCCTCTTTTTTCAAAGGAAAGAGATAATTCGCATCCTTTAATCCTTGCAGGAGGTCCTTGTACAAGTAACCCCAAGCCAATGAGCCCTTTTATTGATGTTTTTATTATAGGGGATGGAGAGGATGTTAATATTGAAGTTTTGGAAAAGTTTTCTAAACTAAAAACTAAGTTAAAAAGAAGAGAAATTCTTCTTGAATTGTCTAAAATTCAAGGGGTTTATGTTCCTATTGCAAATAATTATACAACCAAAAGAATTGCACAGCTTACTTTTGAAAATCATCCAATAAGTTCTCCAATTCCACACTTTGCCTCTGTTCAAGATAGAGCAGTAGTTGAATTAAGAAGAGGATGCGGGCGTTTGTGTCGTTTTTGTCAAGCTTCTCATATTAATCTTCCAATTAGAGAAAGAAAAAAGGAAGATGTTGTAAAACTAGCGCAGCACTATGTCAAAAACTCAGGTTACAGCGAGTATTCTTTACTTTCCTTATCATCTAATGATCATACAAATATAGAAATAATCCTAAGTGAACTTAATTGTCATTTTGCAAATTTTGGAGTAAGTGTTTCTCTGCCTTCTCAAAGGGCTGATAAATTTTCTTTAGAATTGGCTAAGCTGGCATCTGCTCAAAAAAAAGCCACTGTTACAATTGCTCCTGAAGCAGGCACGCAAAGACAAAGAGACATTATAAATAAAAACCTATCGCAAGAGCAAATAATTAATGCGACTATAAGCTGCATTAAAAATGGGTGGAATAAAATTAAATATTATTTTGTAATTGGATTGCCATTTGAAACCTTTGATGATTTAAAAGGAATCGTAGATTTAATCGAACAGGTTAATGCAGCCTGTCGTCAAGAAGGGCTTAAGTATCCTCTAATCACCTGTTCGATTTCGGTTTTTGTCCCTAAACCTCATACCCCTTTTCAATGGGCAAGGCAGAATACAATTAGTGAAATTGATGAAAAAATAAGCTTTTTAAAAGGTCTTAAAGAAAAACTGAGGAATGTTAAGTTTAACTTCCATAATCCAAAAGTTTCCCAGATAGAATCTTTTTTTACAAGAGGGGATGAAAATATAGCAGCATTTATTTATGAGCTTTATAAACAAGGGGCTTATCTTGAATCCTGGGATGAGAATTTGGATTTTGATTTATATTCAAAAATTGCAAAAAAAATGAACATAGATATTGAAAAAATGGCTTCAAGAGAGTTTTTGGAGGATGAAATCTTACCCTGGGATGTTATTAGCTATGGAGTCAGAAAACAATGGCTGCTAGATGAGTACAAAAAGGCAAAAAAAGCAATTGCTACCATTCCTTGTGAAATTAAGTGCAATAATTGCGGAGTTTGTGCTGATTTAAAAACCAACAAAGTTCTTGATAAAAAATAGACAATTATTTTATTGAGTGGTTTTTGATCCTAAAAATTCTACTTTTAGTTTACTAAGACAAGACTTTAAGAATAAAGAAATTACAAGATTGCAAAAGCAAAAAGGTGTAATAAGACACGTTTTTGATAATGGAATTGTGCTTGATGCTAATAAAAGCGGCAAAAATTGGGAAAAAACTGCAATGCTATTAAGGATTATTATACTAATGCCGGGTCAATAACAGATAAGAACGGCTGGAAGTTTAAATCATTGTAGTTTTGATACTACCGTGGTTATAAAGTTATTAATATCAATTGGCTTTGTAATATATGTATCAATGTTGAATTCAAGTGCTTTATTTTTATCCTTGTCCATAGCACAGGCACTTACAATAATTATTTGAGGGATTCTAATCTTTTCTTTTTGAAGTTTTTCCAATAAAGCGAATCCATCCAGTTTTGGAAGTTGTAAATCAAGAATAACTAAATCAAAAACATCCTCTTTAATTTTTTTATAAGCTTCAATTCCGTCAAATGCTTTTTCAACAACAAATTTGTTGTAAGTTAGAATATCATAAAAAAGCTTCATGTTGAGATTATTATCTTCGACTACTAAAATTCTTTTCATAAAACAATTTTTTTAAACTCCAGAATAAAAGTTGTTCCTTTGTTAAGCTCGCTTTCTAAGATAATTTTTCCCTGGTGAAGCTTTACTAGTTCTTTTGTGATTGTAAGACCCAGCCCTGTTGAACTTTGGTTTTTGGAGTAAATATTATTAAGCTGTACAAATTTTTTGAAAATTTTATTATGATATTTTTTCTCAATTCCAATCCCATTGTCTTTAATTTTTAGGATATAGTCTTTATCTTTTTGTGTATGAAAAATTTCAATCTTTCCGTTTTCTTTTGTGAACTTAATTGCATTGGATAGAAGATTGAACAGTATCTGCTGGAACTTTTGATAATCAGCATTAATTCTATTGTTAAATTGAGAAATAAACTTAACTTCAATATTTTTGTTCTTATATAAGGGTTCAAGAATATTAACAACCTCTTGAATAAGAATATTAGGATCAACCTCACTTAAACTCAACTTCATTGCATGGGCTTCAAGTTTTGATATATCAAGAATTTCATTAATCATTCCAAGCAGGTGCAAACTTGAAATTTGGATATCTTTAATATATTCAGCCTGTTTTTCGTTCAATTCTCCAAAAATTTTACTATCCAGAGCTTGAGAGAATCCTATTATTGCATTCAAAGGAGTTCTAAGTTCGTGTGAGATATTAGCCAGGAAAAGATTTTTGGTTTTATCTAATTCTTCAAGTTTTTTGTGTTGTTTTTTTATAATCTCATAAGCTGTTTCTTTTTCAACAACCGCTTCTTGCAGAGCTTTTAACTGCATTTTAAAAACGCTTTTTAGTTCATAATCTTTAATTTTATAGCTTAATACATTAACTATTGTTTTAAATGCAGTTTTAGTTTCTGAATTTAGTTCATTATCCGAGCTGATTAAGCACAAGCCAAAAACAGATTCGTTTATTGCAAGTTTTACATAATAGGTGTTTGTAAATAAAAGACTATCTTTTTTTGTTTTAGTTTCAAGTGTTTTTTTGTCAGATTTGAAAAAATCTGCTAAATTTTCATTTCTTAATTGATAATCATTAACAAATACTGTGTTTTTAAGAGCTGCCTTTGTAGCGCAATCAAGATTTTCATAGAAAAAAATTCCTAAAGATTGATTCTTAAATAATTTAGAAATCAATCTTAACACACTAGAATAAAAATCAATATTTTTGATTTTGTCATCAACAATTATTGAATTAATTAATTCTAAACTGTTGTTTAAAAAATTTTCATTACTGTTTATTGTCATTGTTGAAATTAAATATGTATCCGCCTTTTTGTGCGTTTTGAAGAACATTTTCGGCTATTTTTGTTCTTAAGTTTTTAATGTACTTATAAACATAATCACAAGGCAGATTTAGAATTGCAGCTAAGTCTCTGGCATAAACTATCTCACCTTTGTTTTTTACAAAGTGCTCCAATACCAACTCTTCTCTTTGAGTTAGCGATTTTTTGCAAGTAAGAACAGATTTGGCATAACTAAGTGTATTATGGTTTGATTCTTCAAGAATCTCTTGTTGAATTTCTTGTGTTTTTTCTGCTATTTTTAAAACCTGTCTTTTTTTATCATTGTTTTCCTTTGTACTATAAAGTCTTTTTTCGTTTTGCATAACGATATCAATTAAATCAGTTGTTTGTTTTTCCTCTTCTAAGACTTTGCCAAGTCTTTTAGCGTATTCCTCCAGAGTAATTTTTTCCAAAGAGCTTCTCCACTGTTTAATTTCTTCTTTACTAAGATATTGGCTCATTAATTCCCCCATAAATTAGAAACCTGTCCTTTATTATTTATATCACAACCTATGGTATAAATCAGCAAATATTGCATAACGTAAATTTTTTTTAAAATAGTTAAAATTATATTATTTGCTATTGACAAACTAAAATACCCCGGATTTAAAATCCGGGGTATTTTTTGTAATTATTAAAATTTAGTCTTTAGCATGACCTGCTGTACCAAGAACATTAACCATTTTATGTTTAACCATTTCTTTAACAGCAGTTCTTCCTGGACCCATATATTCTCTCGGGTCAAATTTTTCAGGATGCTCAACAAAGAATTCTCTTATTGTAGAAGTCATTGCAAGTCTTAAATCTGTATCAATGTTAATTTTAGCAACACCGTGTTGAGAAGCGTATTTTAACATATCCTCAGGAACTCCTTGTGCATTTGGAAGTTTTCCGCCATATTTATTACACTTAGCAACAAATTCAGCAGGAACAGAACTTGATCCGTGTAAAACAATCGGATAATCGCCAAAACCTGCTTCTTTTAGTGCATCTTTAATTTCTTTTAATCTATCAAAGTCAAGTTTAGCTTCACCTGAGAATTTATAAGCCCCATGGCTTGTTCCAATAGCGATTGCTAAAGAATCACAGCCTGTTTGTTTAACAAACTCAACTGCTTCTTTAACATTTGTGTATTTTGCATCTTTAGCATCAACATTAACATCATCTTCAATACCAGCTAGTTTTCCAAGTTCAGCTTCAACTGAAACTCCTCTTTGATGAGCATATTCAACAACTTTTTTAGTAACAGCAACATTTTCTTCAAAGGAGAATCTGGATCCATCGATCATAACAGAAGAAAAACCGCCGTCAATACAAGCTTTGCAAATTTCAAAATCAGCACCATGATCTAAATGAAGCGCTATAGGAACTGTTGTTGTAGCTAAAGCTGCTTCAACAAGTTTAATTAAGTATGTTTGATTAGCATACTTTCTAGCTCCTGCTGAAACTTGAAGAATAATAGGAGACTGGGTTTCTTCTGCTGCTTCTGCTATACCTTGCAAAATTTCCATGTTGTTAACATTATATGCACCAATTGCATACCCGCCTGCTAAGGCTTTTTTGAACATTTCTTGTGTTCCAACTAATTTTCTTTCTGTCATAAGTTTTATTCCTTTAAATAAATACCTCTACTTGTCTAATTTAGCGCAAAAATATTTTTCTTACAAGAAAAATTGTTAATAATTGTAAAATTTCTATTAAAATATCAAAGTTAACTATAAATTCATCCGTCAATTCAAATATATTTTTGAAAGGTGCTAAAATGGCAGGTGAGATTAATAATTTTCAAGCAGGAGCATATACAAATCATTCCAATAAGCCTATTGGCGATTTCTCAAGTCACAGTGAAATTATTAATGATGAAATTATAACTTACACACAGAATAAATATGGTGATTTGATTTCTGAATTGGGACTTAATACCGACAGTATGAGCGTTATGGATTTAGCCGATGCTCTTAATAAAAATGAAAATTCTTCTTTGTCAAATGAAATTTCAGAATTGCAAGAAGCGCTCTCAGGTGCAACAATGGAGTTAGCTAAACAATATTACTCTGATGAAAATATTACAGTTGCTGAATTTGGCGATGGCAGAAAAACAGCAATTGATTATTTTAGCTTGTTCAATAAAGACTACGATAAAGCGGTAGAATTGCAGAATTTTGTGCTTGATAAGAATTCTCAAATTCCTAAGGATATTTCTGGTTCTGTTGATTCGAATTCTGTATCTAAACAGAGTGCATCTGATAAAAATACTTCAATAGAAACAAATTATAAAACTCCTTCTTATAATCCTGTAAGTGAAAATAATGCAAGTGAAAATAATGAACCTGAAACCGATCAGCAAAAGCCCGATGTTTCGAATGAATCATCAGCTGGAAAGGAAATTATTAATAAATTTGCATCTGCTGCCTTAGGACTTTCTGATGCTATAGTAAAAACAGATATTATTACCCCTAAAACTCCTCAAGAAAAAAATTATGATTTAAATACGGTCGTACAGAATTATTCTCAGGATAATACAGCGTTCAAAACCGTTAGCAGTGAGCTTTCTTCGCTTTGGGTTAATAATAAGCTAACCGAAGGCAAAATGACAATTAAAGGACAGCAGGTTGAAGTTAAGCAGAATGATAACGGTTTTTGGGAGGTAAGTTTTGAGGATAATAAATCTATGACACTTTCTAAAAAAACAAATGGTTCAACAGGGCTAAAAATAAATAAAAAAAGCTGGGCTTCTTCTAAAGGAGTAATTAATGCTTACTATGGACACGGACAAATTGGCAAATCCGGCTGGTACATTGATGTGAATGGCGATAATAAGGCAAACTATATTTTAAATAGCGCAAATACAAATACGACTAATGGAAAAGATGTCTTTCTTGGTAAAGACTAATATTTTTTAATTTTTTAGTGTTATAATACTTTAAGGACTAAGTTAATGAGGTATTATAATTTGAAACTTGCAATTGCGTCTGACCATGGCGGTTTTGAGCTAAAAAACAAAATATATAATTATTTAATAGAAAAAGGATATGACATCAAGGATTTTGGAGCTAATTCTAAAGAATCCTGCGATTATCCGATTTTTGCAAAAAAAGTTGCAAATTCAATTATTAATAAAGAATGCGATTGCGGAATTCTTATTTGCGGCACAGGACAAGGCATGGCAATCTGCGCTAATAAAACTAAAGGAATAAGAGCGGTATGTGTATCTGATACATATAGTGCTAAAATGACAAAAGAGCACAATAATTCCAACATATTAACCCTGGGAGCCCGCGTTGTGGGTGAGGGTCTTGCTTTTGATATTGTTGATATCTGGCTTAAAAGTGAATTTCAAAAAGGAAGGCATCAAAAAAGAATTGATATGCTTGAACAATAAATATGTTCATTGTAGAATTTATTTATGGATAAATAACTTTTTATAAGGATGTTTATATGTTTGAACGGTTTACAGAAAAAGCAATTAGAGTAATAATGCTTGCCCAGGAAGAATCAAGACGCTTAGGGCATAATTTTGTCGGAACAGAACAGCTGCTGTTAGGTTTAATTGCAGAAGGCACCGGAATTGCTTCTAAGACTCTTAAATCAATGGGGGTTAATATTAAAGAAGCAAGAGAAGAAGTTGAAAAAATTATAGGTCGTGGCTGCGGGTTTGTAGCAGTCGAAATTCCTTTTACGCCAAGAGCTAAAAAGGTTCTTGAGCTATCTTGGGATGAAGCAAGGCAACTTGGTCATAACTATATTGGAACAGAACATCTTTTATTAGGGTTAATTAGAGAAGGTGAAGGTGTTGCAGCTAAGGTTTTAGAGAATCTTGGCGTTGAGTTAAACAAATGCCGCTCTAATGTAATTAAAATGCTCGGTGAAACAAAAACCAGCACTCAATCCGCTTCTGCTCTTGCAACTCCCGGGGTTTCTCAAAAATCTGCAAAAACTCCTTCACTGGATGAGTTTGGTACAGATTTAACTCTTGCAGCACAGGAGCAGAGACTTGATCCTGTTGTAGGAAGAGAAAAAGAAATTGAGCGGGTAATTCAGATATTAGCCAGAAGAACAAAAAATAACCCTGTTTTAATAGGGGAGCCTGGTGTTGGTAAAACCGCTATTGCTCAAGGATTAGCCCAGAGAATCGTTGATAGTGAAGTGCCGGATATATTAGAAAATAAAAAAATAATCCAGCTTGATATGGGGCTTTTAATCGCAGGAACTAAGTACAGAGGCGAATTTGAAGAGCGTTTGAAAAAAATTATGGATGAAATTCGACAAGCTGGCAATATTATCCTTGTAATAGATGAAATGCATACTTTAATTGGAGCAGGAGCTGCCGAAGGAGCTATTGATGCAGCAAATATTCTAAAACCGGCATTGTCAAGAGGCGAAATTCAGGTAATTGGTGCTACAACACTGGATGAATACAGAAAATACATTGAAAAAGACTCGGCTCTTGAAAGACGTTTTCAAACTGTAATTGTAGATCAGCCTACGATAGAGGAAACAATTGAAATTATTAAAGGATTAAAACCAAAATATGAAGCGCATCATAAACTTATAATTTCAGATGAAGCAATTGTTGCTGCTACTGAGTTGTCAAGTAAATTTATCACAGAGCGGTTTTTACCCGATAAAGCAATTGATATTATCGATGAAGCCGCTTCTAAAGTTCGTCTTAATGTTTCAACTCTTCCTCCTGAAGGCAGAGAATTGGATAAAGAACTAAAAGCAATAATTAAAGAAAAAGAAGAAGCAATAAGAAACCAAGAATTTGAGCGTGCTTCTGATTTACGCGATGATGAAGCTAACCTGAAAGATAGAATCCATGAGATTTCTCAACAATGGCAAGAAACGCAGGATGAAAATAAGCCTGTAGTTGGAATTGAAGAAGTTGCCCAGGTGGTCTCTACAATTACAGGCATTCCTGTAACAAAAATCACAGAAGCTGAATCTCAAAAATTATTAAAATTAGAACAAACTCTGCATGAGCGTGTTATTGGTCAATCAGATGCGGTTGTTTCTCTTGCTAAATCAATCAGACGGGCTCGTGTAGGATTAAAAGCACCAAACAGACCAATTGGAAGTTTTATCTTCTCAGGTCCTACTGGTGTTGGTAAAACAGAATTAGCAAAAGCTTTAGCGGAAGCTGTTTTTGGTTCTGAGGATAACATGGTAAGAATTGACATGTCAGAATTTATGGAAAAACACGCAACTTCTAAGCTGATTGGTTCTCCCCCAGGGTATGTGGGGTATGATGATGGTGGAAACATGTGTGAAATCATTAGGAAGAAACCTTATTCTGTTGTTCTTTTTGATGAAATTGAAAAAGCTCATCCTGATACCTTTAATATCATGCTTCAAATCCTTGATGATGGTCGTCTGACTGATTCTAAGGGCCGTCATATTAACTTTAAGAATACAATTATCATAATGACTTCTAATGTCGGGGCTAGTATGATAACGAACACTCAGAAACTCGGTTTTTCAGTTTCTGGGGATGATAAAAAAGACAGGTATGAAAAACTTAAAGATACTGTTAATGAAGAACTCAAAAAAGCCTTTAGGCCAGAGTTTTTAAACAGGGTTGACGATATTATTGTCTTTGCTCATTTGAGTCAAGAGGAAATCAGACAAATTGTTGATTTAATGTTAAAAGACCTGTTTAAACGTTTATCAGAACGAGAACTCACAATTGAAGTAACAGATAATGCTAAAGATTATCTTGCAAAAGAAGGCTATAGTGAAACATACGGTGCACGTCCTTTAAGAAGGGTAATTCAAAAGAAAGTTGAAGATGTTCTGGCTGAAGAAATTCTAAGCGGTAACTATAAGGCGCAGGATAAACTTTTAATGGATTATAAGGATGAAAAAATCGTTATTGAAAAAATAAGTTAAGGATATTAAATTGAATAATTAAAAGCCAAATTGCAAAATTTGGCTTTTTGTTTTAATAAACAATCCATTTAAAGTTTCTTATTGAAGAAAGACTCTCAATTGGGCCTATAATTTCTACAATGAATTCTCTTGTTGTACTTTTGTAAGCTTCATTGTAAAGAGGTGGAATTTTATCCGTTTTTTGTTTGGCAACTTGAGCTGAAAGCATTTTTTCAATTGGTGAAGTTGTAATTGCTTTAATTATATTCTTAGTATCATCAGACATCTTATCAACCAGCTGAGATGTTGAGAATTTGCCAATATTTCCCATTACGCTGACAATAGAGGAAGGAATCCTTCCCAAAACTTCAGCTGAACAGTTGTAGTTTAGGATATTAAACTTGCCGGTTAAATATAAACTCATATTTGGACCAATTGATTTAATATATTGAATATTGGCAATTGAATTTTGAATTTTAACTGTACCTTCAATAGTTTTAAAGTAACCTGTGTTTTGTTTTGAAATAGCAGATAAACTCGAGTTTAAACTGAGTTTTAGAATGCTTTGAGATAAGATATTTCCTGCCTGTAAAAAACGCTCGAGTTTTGCAAACTGGGTAAGTTCTCCATCATTAATGTTGAATTTAACATAAGCTTTAATTGTTTTTTTGATATCATCAAGATTATAACCAATAAACTCGGCATCAATTAATGCGCTCAAACGTCCGCTTTGAGCGATTGATAGTTCTTTAATTTCTCTTGATAGGTATCTTATATTTAATTCCTTAAGAACTAAATTTGCTTTTGTTTTGGAGTTTTTAGTGTTGTAGTTAAACCCTCCTTCAATTTTTCCTTTAAAACCCTGAGCGCTGAACTTATCAATTGTCAGAATGTTGTTATTGAATTTACCCTCAAAGTTAATTGAATCCAATTGTGAATTTAGATAATCAACCACTCCGATTGAACCTTTCAGGTTATTAATTTCAATATCAATAGAATTCTTTGCATTTATTTTCTTAATATTATTTAGATTTATATAATCGCAAAAGAAGTTTAGAAACTCAATAACAAGTTTATTGTTAGAGTATTTTCCAGAAGCCGTTAAGTCAAAATCGACATTAGAGAGTTTTGCCTTTTTTAGCTCAACTAAACCATAAGAGTTTTTGAGATTCAGCGTTGCTTCTTTTATGTATAATTCTATGTCTTTTTTTATAATATTATCTAAATTTAAAGAGCCATTAATTGAGGGGTTCTTAATTTTTCCCTGAAGGGTAAGTGTGCCTTTTGTTTCAAGGCTGATATCTTTGTAGATAAGATTGATTTTATCAAGAATTATAATTTTCAGGTTATTAAAAGAGTCAAAATTATCAACAGACCCACTAATTAGTGCAAGTTTTTCATCTCCTTGAAATAGGGCTGTATCAATAAGATCAAGTTTTGTTTTTGTTAAGTGAATTTTTGACTTCAATAATAAATTTTTATTCTTAATATAATTATTTGCTATCTTTCCTTCTATATATAAAAGCCCGCTTTCATTGCTCAGATCAATTTCTCCTTTTGCGCTAAGTTTGTTTTTATCAAAAAGAATATTTGCATCTAACAGCTTAATTTTATTTTTATCAACTTTTAGCCTGGATTCTTCAATATATGCTTTGTTATTTTGGTTTGTAATGGTTGTATTTTTTGCATTGACAATAATATTGTTATTTGAATCAGAATTAACAAGAATTTCTTTTGTTGAAATAATTCCTTTGATATCATTAATAATGACTTGCAAATCCTTTATAGTTGTATTGGTTGTTATAATTGGATTTTTTAAATTTCCTTTAATTGATGCTGTTGTTTTTAAACAGCCCTTCTTGAAGCTGTATTGTTTTAATAAAGTATTATACTTATAAGCAAAAGGCAAGGTTTTGATAAGGTTAATAATTTGTATAATATCTATTAGTTCGCTATCAACTTTAAGATTTAAATTAGTGTTAGAATCAATTGATCCTGTAAGATAGAATTTTGATTTATCAACAAGTGCACTTGTTGATAAAATATTGATTTTATTATCTTTAAAGTTAATATTGGAATTGATATTATCCAGCTTTAAACCCTGCGTTTTGTCAGTTAGTTTTGCATTTTCAATTAACAAACTGCCATTTGAGGTGATTGTCTTATAATCACTTTTTAAGTAAACATTGAGTTTTGTTTTGCCGCTAAGTGTGAAATTATCTGTATTTATTTTTGGATTGACAATTTTCACCAGATGCTCAATAATTATTTTCAACTCAGATAAATTAATATCATTAGAGTTAATCTTTAGTTCAATAAATTTGTTTTTGGATAATCTTCCAACAACAGAAGCTTTAATAAACTGATTATTAATTAGATTAAAGTTGCAGTCAGCACTAATTCTATCTCCTTTGAAATTAATTAAAAGTTTGTTTTTAGCTAAATTAATCCCATTAACACAAAAAGTATAATCATTAAGCAGAATTGAACCTGTGATATCTGTCTTTTTTGTCTGTTGTGTAATTTTTAGCTTAACTGTAGTATTGGAATAAAACTTGTATTTATCCATATAAACCAGAGGATTATAGTTTAATTCTTCAATTTTTGATTTAAAGTTATCAATAACATTTTTTTGTAATAAATATTCTAAGTTTAAGTCATAATCGCATATTCTGTGGTTTTTTGTTTTAATCAAACCTTTGGTTTTTAACTGCAGCGGTTTTTTATTGTCTCCCATAGATAGCTTAATATTATTTGAAACTAAATAGAAATATTTGTTTATATTCTTATCATAAAGATTGAATTCAAGTTCTTTAGCTATAATATTGATGTTTCTTAATTGGAATTTTAAGTTATGTTTTTTTAAATCAAAAATATCTAAATTAAAATATTCAAGACAACTGTATTTTTTTGCTTTTGTAAAATCAGTGTTAATAATGATTTTATCTGCTTTGATTCTATTCAAATCAATGTAGTTAAAAAACAAAGTAACAAGATTAATATCAATATCTGGATTTTTAATTGACACAAAAACTGTTTTATTAGGATAATAAAGCTTGATTGAATTTGCCTGTAGTTTAATATTAAGCTTATAATCAGGCTTGATTTTCAGCTCATCTAAATCCAGGGTTAGTTTGGTGTTTTTATTGAGATAGTTATTAATGCTATCTTCGACAATTTTTTCATCCAAAAACTTGGGAAGTAAGAATAAATAGGATAAATAAAGAGCAGCAATTAGAAAAAACAAAAGTGAAATTGCACCTTTTAACAATTTCACTAAACCAAAAACAGGAGTAATAGAAAAATTACTCCTTATGATTCTATAATATATTTTTTTAAACCAGCTTTTCTTCTTATAATAAATCATCTACATTTCAACTATTGAAATACTTGATACTCCAGCGTTTCTAGCACTATCCATTAATTTTACTACACTTTGATGACTTGACTCCCCGGAGGCTTGAATTAGGATTCCATCCTTGTGAAGTTCTGATTCCTCTTTTAATATATTCAATAAATCAGCTTCTTTAACTTCGGAATTATTAATAATGTATCTATCGTCCGGGCTAACCTGAACAGTTAGAACCTTTGAATCCTGAGGTGCATTATTTTGCTCAACATATTCAGGAACTGCTAAAGATAGCCCCTGCTGATCAAGAATCGGCGCTATTACCATCATTAGAATCAATAGAACAAGGAAGATATCAGTTAAAGGAGTGATATTAATTTCATTGAATGTTTGTCTTTTCATTATCCTCTTGCTCCTTTTTTTGATTTTTCTTTTAATTCTTTCTGCTCTTGATTATTCAAAGGCTCTCCTGCTACAACCATTTTTTCAAAACCCGAGTCTTGAGCTGCTTTCATTACTTTCATTATTTCAGAACTTCTTGTTTGTTTATCAGCTTTTACAATAACCTCTTTTTTTTCTAATGATTGAGCAATTGAACTTAGTTTTTGTTCTAAGTTCATCGGATCAATTTGTTCTTCATTAAGATAAAAAGAACCGTCTTTGGTTATTGACACAGTTGCGTTTTTCAACTCAATGCCGTTTCCTGAGCTTATTTGCGGCATGTCGATATTGTTGTTCATAGATTGAAAACTAGGTGCTATTACCATCATTATTATTAGCAAGACAAGGAAGATATCAGTCAAAGGAGTGATATTAATTTCATTGAATGACTTTTTCTCTCTGCCTTCTTGTTGTGTACTAAAGCTCATTGTAATCCTTAACTACAGTGCTATTGAACTGTTATTATCTACTGAAACTTCTTCATCTGAATCAATAAAGCTCAAAAATACCAGCTTAATTAATTTAAAGTCAGATTCAAAACGAGCAACTACTGTCTGGAAGTAGTTAAATAAAACTACTGCAACAATTGCAACGCCAAGACCAAGAGCCGTAGCGATAAGAGCACTTGCAATACCTGTTGCAACTGCTGCCGATTGATTACCTTGAGTTGCGAGGTCTTGGAATGTATATAGAATTCTTACAACTGTACCAAACAAGCCCAAAAATGGTGCAACACCTCCGATTGTACCAAGAATTGTTAAATGGCGTTCAAGTTTTCTTACTGCTAATGATGAAGATATATCATAAGCGCGGGAGAATCCTGCTTTTTGTTCTGTGTATATTCTAAGGGCTTCATCTACCATTTCAGAGATTATCCCTCCTAACTGAACAGAAATTCTTTGAGCTGAGCCTATGTTGTTTTTAACAAGCGCTTTTTGCAGACTTGGAATAAACTCAGAAATATTTCTTTCATTTTTTTTGTAATAAACAATTCGATTGATTGCTACATAAACTACTAAAATTGAGCAAATAAAGATTGGAGTAAGTACAACCCAATCCTGTGCTATTGCTGTTAACATTAAGTCCATAGTTTTATCCTCTTATTCTCTAATTATCTTAATACACTATTTAATACATTATAATCAAACGTAAATTCTATTGGAACAGATTGTCCTTTGAATTCAGGCGGAAGCGGTCTAAAGGGAGCTGTCAGTTGAACTGCACTCATAGCTGCATTGTCAACGGATGCGATTCCTGATGATTTTGTTATTTTTCGAGACAACAATCTTCCGTCTCTTCCTATAACAAATGTTATTACTACACGCTTAGATGTGTCATTTTTAGGCGGCGTCCAGTTTCTTTTGATTCTTTGTTCTAAATCGCGCATATAAGGACCCCAATTTGGCTGTCTTATTGCATCTATGCCTGGAGTTCCGTGCGGATTGCCGGGACTTGGATTGCCGCCATTGCCATAGCCTCCTGAGGAGCCTCTTGAAGCATATTTTCCTGCTGAGCTTCCGCCTGCTGAACCAGTTCCTGAACCACTTGAAGTGAATTTAGGAGCAGGAGCTGCCGTTCCTTTTCCTGCTGAGCTTCCGGATGATCCTCCAGGAGTGCCTGCAGGTTTATAAGTAGTCCCTATTGGTCCTTTAGTCGGGGGCACTGCTACAGTAAAAGGGCTTTTTGGTGCTGTTGCGATTTTAGGCGCTGTTGGTTTTTGAGCACCAGCTGGTTTAACTATAGGTTTTACGCTTGGAGCCCCAGGAGCCTTAACAGGTGTTGGCGCTGCTGGCTTTTGCGCAACAACAGGTTTTTGTACTTGTGGTTTTTGCTGAGGCTTCTGCTGTGGTTTTACAGGCTGTACCTGCGGTTTTGAAGCAGTTTTTTGCACCTGTGGTTTTTGCTGCGGAGCTGGTTTTTGAGCTGCAGCTTTTTTTGCTTGCGGTGCTGGTTCCGAAATTGGTTTTCTTGGGTCATGCTTTCCGCCTGCTTGTGAATCTCTGTCAGATCTAATTTTTGTTTTTTTGTTAATAGGCGGTTTTGATTCATTCTGAACCAATTTGAATTCAATATCTTTTTTTGGTAACTCTGGTTTAGGTAAATTAGATAGAGCTATACCAAGAAGATTTGCTATAATAAAGAATATAACTGCAAAAATAAAGTGGAATACCAAAGATAATGAGATACCATAGAATAAAGTTAAATCATCGGTTGGTATAAAGAAGTTTGGCAGCTTTTTTTCTTCTGTCATTGTTTTTTCTTCTTCTATTGAGTTTTGTATGTCGAATCTGTTTCTTATTTGTGCCATTATTTTATTTTCCAAAATAGATTATTCATTATATGACAAATTTTATAAATTAGCCGGATGGATGATTTATTGAGCCCCCAGTGTTATTGGCTGGTCGAATAGTAAATTAATTTGACTGTTTGCAGGAATTACTATATCATCCCCTTTGTTGGCAGCTCCTTTAATAACTCCGATTCCTGCTCCAAGTGCGGTTCCATATATTGCACCCTTGCCTACAGACCCGCTTGATAGTGCTCCCATTGCTGTTCCAAGAGCAGCTCCTGCCCCTGCACCTATTATAGTGTCTTTAGCATATTCTTTAGCTGCATCTTTTGCTGTTCCTGCTTTTAGAACGCCTGTTGAGTCGCTTGTAGCAATAACTGCGCTAATTGGAATTATGTTATTATAAGGTGTTCTTATAGTTGTAAACCTGATTTGAATTTGAGCATCGCGATTGGCAAAGCCTGCTTTTCTTGTTTGAACAATGCTTCCAATGATTGTGCTTCCGCTGCTTGCAATTAAAGAACCGTTATAAGTGAAGTCTTCCATTAAAATGGCAGTTACGCTTTGTCCTACAACTGCGCTTTTGGAGTTAATTGCCTGCGATAAAACCGCATTACAAGTAACTCCGGCTGGAACAAAAAGTGCATAGCCCTGCAAATTGTTTTGATTCTGTTGAGCTTGAGGAGTGTATTTAAAATTAGAATCAGCTAAAGCATAGTTGGGGATAACCAGAAAGCTAAGTGCTAAAACTATATTTATGGCTTTTTTGTTCATAAATCCTCCTCCTTGTATAAGTTTGTCTATCTTATTCTAACACATTAATAATTTTTTTTACAAATTTATTTATTAATGTAATAATTCTCATCAATTTCGACAAACAAACTATCCCTTGAAGTTACTTCAACGTGCTGTCCGAATTCCCAATCACCGCTTGGCACGTATTGTCCCACAGCTCCCCAGATATTGCCATACACTTTTTTAGAATGAATCATCTTGTTATAAGAAGCAGGGTTGGTTAGCGTTCCTCCAAGGGTTTTAGAGCTTGAGAATATAATTTTTCCCTTAAGAGGAATACTAGGGCCTTCTTTTTTTGTAATTTCCGTTATAGTTATCTGCATTGCCGCATTAACACCCTTAGCAGGCATTTTTAGAAAATTTACATAGCCTTGAAAAATATCTCCTTGTTCAATTGCTTTTTTTTCCTGCACCCAAACGTCATATGGGGCAATGAAAAAGACTTTGGATCCTTCTTCAAGACTTTTTGTTGAAAGGGGGACTTTAGTATAAACTTTAATTAATGTACCTTTAGGCAGATAAGGTTCATAAGAATGACAAAAAGGGGATAAAAAACAAAATGTTAAAATTATTAATAATATTTTTTTTACCATAATTCAATATTAATAGTTTTTTTGCTAAATTCAACCTAACGAATGTATGAATTTTTAGCCTTTTGTAGTAAAAAAAATTATAATAAAGATATGCTTAGAAGAAATATTATAATTTCTATTGCTAAAAATACATTGATAGTGCTTTTTTCGCTATTTATACTTTTAGCTGCATCTGTATCGTTTATAAAGAACAAATATTCTTATTCTTTAATTGAAAATAATTTGAGTGATTTTTTAGGATTAAAAATTGAGTTAATTAATCCTAAAACTACTTTTGATACTCATTTTAGTATTGTATCTAAAATTAATACAATTAATATTTATAATTATAATAAAACTAAAAAATTCATATCAATTGAAAATCTTGATGTTAACTTTAAACCTCTTGATTTGCTTTTTAATAAAGCAAACTTTAAATCCTTGAGCGCAGAAAAAATTACTCTTAATATTAAAAGAGATAAAGAAGGAAAAATTGATTTTTATGAATCTGTTAAAAAAAGAGATTTTTCAAAATTCAAAAACGATAAGCTGAAAATTACCAGGTTGGAATCAAGAATTGAATCACTTGATTTAAACTTTATTGATGAATTTACCACCAATGCAAATTTTCGTATTTTGGTTAATAATAGCGATATTTATATTTCAAAAAAATATAAAACTTTATCAATTAATCAAACAGGACTTATTGAAACAACACTTAATAATCAAAAACAAACCTCTAATCTTATTGTTAATATTCAATCAAGATATCCTTTTAATAGTTTTAGTTCGGATGATCTGGACTTAGATATTAACTTATCTAACTTTAACTTGTATATATTATCTGATGCTTTTAGAAACTATGTTTCAAAAGATGCAGATTCACTTAAGGGCTGTCTTGATTTAAAAATTAAAACTAATAATGACTCCAATATACACAATCAGGAACTTATAGCTGATGTATCGAATTTGGGAATTGTATTAAAAGATAAAAAACTTATTGTTCCTTATAAAGAAAAAATTAGCGCAAAAATGCTCTTTGGTGCTCATAAGGATGCTTTATCAATTTCGTCTTTTAAACTTGCATCTAACAACCTTTTGCTAAATGCCAGTGGAAAAATTATCAAACCTTTGTCTAAAAATCCTTCTCTTGAATTGGAAACAGAAATCAGCAATACCCAGCTTAATAACTTTTTGTACTTACTTCCCGACAATTTAATTTACTATAGACCAGGGGGTATTTCAGCACTTAAAAAGGCTGATTTTTACGCAATGCTTGAAGGAAAGATAAATTTAAAATATTCTCCTTTGAACGTTACAGGAAACTTAAAAGCTTCAAATGTTCATATTCCTTCTGCTCCTAAACCTTTCAGGCAAAATGATGTTAATGTTGTTTTTATGAAAGATAAAATGAGGCTATATACAAGAGTCTATACTCCAGATGATCAGTATGTCACAATTGATGGAATTTCTAATCTTGATGATTCTTTGTATGGTAAGTATTCGGTTAAATCGACGCCAAAAATTAATTTAGCATATGCTCAAATTTATCTTGTTCCAATACAGCAAATAATCGGTTTTAACCTTGGACCCTTGCCTATAATGAAAGTTGCAGGATATGGAAATATTGATATTAAAACCCAGGGAACAATTGAGGATGCTCAAATATTCGGCAATTTTAAAGCTTATGATGCAAGCGCACAAATGGAGGGTTTAGATGCTAAGCTGACCAAAGGAAAATGTGAGTTAATATTTGACAACAGGAATTTAATTTTTAGAGAAATTAAAGGAAAAATCGGCACTGCTGATTTTCTATTAACCGGTAATGGCAATACAAAAGGCGATGTCAACTTAAACAATAAAATTAATAATATTACAACCAGTGAGCTTGTAAATATTCTAAACAATAGTTCAATAGGTGCTCCTTATAAAAAAGTCACAAAGAATATAGCAGCACTATCTGGTTTAGCTGAAGTGGATATTAATCTTAAAGGTACAATTAAGAACTACGAGGATAAAAACTTTATTAACGACTTATTTCCTTCAGGCGCAATAAAACTTAAGAATAATAAGGTGGTTCTTAATAATAAACTCGGAGTATCAAAAATCAATGCTATATTAAACTTTGGAAAAACACAGAAGGGAATTGTTGAGTTTTTTGTTAATAATTCTCAATTCAATCTTGATTTTTATTCTAAGGATTCTCTGGATAAAATTATCGATAACAAAGAATTTGTGCTTAAAACAAATGTATTTTCTAATAGAATTGCTTTTAATGATCTGATTAAGGAATTGAGAAAGTATAGTGCGCTTAATAAAAAAGAAGAATTATTCTTATCTTATTTATCGAATTTTAACTTTTATTCTAAAATCAGCTTAAAATCAGAATTTAGCACTACTTTAGATAAAGTTAATTTTGCAACAATGAAAAATGATGGATATATTGAAGGAATTAACAGCGAGAATAATAAAAATATTAAATTCAACTCAGGAATTATAAGAATAGTTGATAACAGGCTGATTTTTGATAATTTTAATGTCGGTTTTTATCAAGGATATTTTAAAATTAAAGGAATTGTAAATAATTTTTTGACTCATCCTCTGGGGGATTTAACTATTAATCTCGATAACATTAACTTAGATAAGATTAATACCATTATTCCTACGGTTAATCCTGTATCTTCTGGATTAAAGACAGGAAAAATTGTATTTAGGAATGACTCAATAAAACTTGAAGGTTTTAGTTTTAACTACAACACAATGCCTGTTTATCTTAATGCTAAAGTAAAGAATTTATACAGTGCAAAAATCCTGGAAGCTGATTTTTCGACTATTCTTAATGAAACTACAGCCGATAATATTATCAATCCTTATCTAACCTATCCTGTAAAAATTAAGGGCGAAGTACCGCTAAAAGGAACTTTTAAAGGTAACAGCGACGATTATTCAATTAGTTTTCATACCGATATTCCAATTGAATCTGATATTCAATTTGGAGGTGCAAATATTAACGATGGAATTTTTAGAAGACAAATTGAAGGAAGAATTGATGTTAAGGGAAATATTGCAACAATTGATAATTTAAAATTAATTAAGTTTATAAAAAATCAGAATAATAGAATCAATCCTATTGATGCTCTTAAAGTCAGCGGACGGGTAATTCAAAAACAAGGAGATATCTACTATGATAACTTCAAGGTTGCAACACAGGTTCCGATTAATGTTCGGATGTTGAATCTTGTTTTTAAAAAATCTCTGTTAAAACAAGGAAACTTTGAATGCAGCCTCAATATAAACGGCAATCTTAAAAACCCTCGAGTTGTAGGAAAAGCCGAATTGAGCGATTTAGATATTCCTCTTTATGATACACAAATTAATAATATTAAAGTAAACCTCACCAACAGCTATATTGATGGTGAAATATTTGCCAAGAATAAACGAAGCGATTTAAAAGTTTTAATAAAAGCGATTAATAGACTGATTCCTCCTTATACAATCGAGAAGGTGGGTATAAATTCTAATAATTTAAACATTAATGATATAATCATGAGTCTTCCTGATTCTAAGGTTAAAAGCGATATTGAAACAAAACAGCCAATACAAATCAAACCTAATGATGTGATAATTAAAGACGGATTCTTTAAGTTCAATGAAGTTGAGTGGGATAAAATTAAAGCTCAGAATCTAAATGGTTATTTTAATTATAAGAATGAAATTTTTAATTTTAAAAATTCTTCAGTTGATATTGCCAAAGGAAGAATCAGCGCCGGCGGAAAATATAATCCGGCTTTGACAAAACTTGAGATTAATGCTGATATGGATAATTGTGATGCTAATTTATTATCAACAGAGTTTCTGAATCTTCCTAACCATATCTTCGGTAAAATGAATGGTTCAATTAATCTTAGTGCTAAAGGACTTAATACTCCAGATGGGATTAAGAATATAAACTCAAAAGTTAATTTTTCAATTAATAATGGAAAAATGCCAAAACTAGGCTCGCTTGAATATCTTTTAAGGGCGGGTAATCTGATTAAAAATGGAATTGTCGGATTTTCTCTCAATAATCTTATACAAATCCTGACTCCTTATAAAACAGGAGAGTTTGAACAAATAAAAGGCAGTTTTGCTCTTGAAAAAGGAGAAGTGAATAATCTTGAAATATTCTCCAAAGGTAAAAATTTGAGTTTATATTTAAATGGCAGCTACAGCATTCTTGATAATTTAGCTGATATTCAAATTTATGGGAAACTGTCCCAGAGCATTTCTAATGCGCTTGGTGCAATCGGTAATGCTTCAATAAGGCAGTTTATTGATGCAATAAGTGCTAAAAAAGATAAGAATATTAAAGATGAACAGCTCGCAAAGAATCTTGCTAAAATTCCTTCAATTGAAATTGAAAATCCTTCTCCCCGCTACTTTAGAGTAAAAGTTCTGGGTGATATTAATAAAGAAAACTATATTAAAAGTTTCAGGTGGGAATAAAATATAAAAAAATAATTAAGAAGTTGTAATTTTTTTAATTTTCGCATTAATATAGTAATATGAAATATAAAGATTATTATGAAATATTAGGAATTCAAAGAAACGCATCTCAGCAAGAGGTTAAATCTGCTTATAGAAAACTGGCAAGGAAATTTCATCCGGATGTTAATAAATCATCAGATGCTCAAACTAAGTTTAAAGATATCAATGAAGCTTATGAAGTCTTAGGGGACGAGGCTAAAAGAAAACGTTATGACCAATTGGGCTCTTCCTGGTCTCAAGGGGCAGATTTTACTCCGCCGCCTGGGTTTGAAGGGTTTAATTTTTCAAACTTTTCTAATTTCTCTTCGTCCGGTTCTTCTCAAGGTGGTTTTTCTGACTTTTTCTCTGCAATATTCGGGGATATTCTAAATCAGCAAGCGCAAAATCCAAGAGGCGGTTATTCTTCTTTTGGAGGATTCCAAGACGCGTTTTCCAGAGGATATAAAAACAATAATCAAAAAGCCAGAAGTTCTCAAGCAAAAGAAAAAAAAGATGAATCTTTGGATATAATTCAGAATGTTATTCTTGATGTTAATGACTTGATTAATTGCCCGAATAAAACAGTAACTGTTAGCGCTTATCAAAAATGTCAGGCTTGTAATGGTTCTAAGAGCGGTTTCTGCTCTAATTGCTTTGGGACAGGGCTAGAAAAAGTAAGTAAAAATTTGACTTTCAAAGTTCCAAAATTCACGAAAGATGGCCAAAAAATCCGTCTTAAGGGTGAAGGAAAAAGAAACGAATATGGTCAGGCTGGTGATGTTTACTTAATTGTTAAAGTTAGTGATAAAAACTATGAAATAAAGGATTTTAACTTAATTAAAGATATCGAACTTCTGCCTTATGAAGCGGTTCTGGGCTGTGAAAAAGAAATTGAGACTCCAGGCGGAAAAGTTAAGCTGAAAATACCAAAATTAACAACAACAGGAAAAAAACTTAGACTTAAGGGTCTGGGATTAAGCAAAAAAGACAATACAAAAGGTGATTTTGAAGCAAGAATTAAAATTACTCTAAAAAAAGAATTGTCAAGTGAAGCTATTCAGTTATATGAAAAACTCAAAAAAATTAATTCATAAATCCTTCTAATTAATACTTTATTTTTATTATACTTTTGTCTATTATTAAAAGAGCGGATAAGTTTTATAATATAAATACTTAAGTCGACTGTCTAATAGTAAGGAGTTAGTAAAAATGGAAAGTAATAATTTTAAATTTACCAAACTTCAATTCTGGATTATTCTAATCCTCGTTCTAATAGGAATAGGGTTGTGTGTTGAACTTTCGGTAATTTTTTGGAAAGCCAATTTTTTAGAAGCTTATATTCCAAGCTTTTGTACGGTTTCTGAGTTAATCGATTGCGATGGTGTAGCAAAAACAAATTATAGCGTATCAATGGGTGTGCCTAATGCACTCTGGGGTTTGATTCTATATCTTGTTATATTTATGCTTCTATTTGTTGATAGAATTCAATCTAAGTTTAAAAATACAATATTTGATGTCTTTGAAAATCCAAAAAGCTACATTGCAACTTTAGGGTTATTGTCTTTTGGGATTTCAATGATTCTTGCTTTTATTTCGATTTTTAAGATTCACAAAATTTGTGCTCTGTGTTTTTGCACCTACTTTGTTGATTTATTTATAGCTTTAGCTGCTAAACAAAAAGGATTTTTTGTTGAAGATATAAAAACAACAATTAAAGACTTTATTAAGGGCGCTAAAAAGTATTTTGTGCTGTTTATTATAGTACTTATAGCTTTTGTTTCAACTTTGGTTTATTTGGATAGGAGTCTTGTTTTTTCTCCTAAACTAAAAAAAGAAAGAGCTCAAAAAGAGTTCTATGCAAATAAGAATAAATATGCTATTAAAACTAACACTCTAGGACACGAGAATGCTCCTGTTGTTGTTAATGTTTACAGTGACTTTAACTGCCCTTTCTGTAAAGTTGTTAATATAATGCTTCATAAGGCGGCTAAAGAAGAAAAAATTGAAGTAAGAGAAATTAACTTCCCGCTTGATACAAGCTGTAATACAAAAATCGGCATGACTTTAGGAGGTCATGAAAATTCTTGTTTAGCTTCAAGATATGCTCTTGCTGCTAAAAAACAGGACAAATTCTGGGGTGTTGCTAATATCCTTTTTTATAATAATTTCCAAAATGAAGAAGAACTTATTGCTCAGCTAAAAAGCTCTCATTTGGGATTGGACATAGATAAGCTCAAAAGTGATGCTAACAGTCCTATTGTTATAGAAGAGCTTAATCAGGATATTGAAAAAACTTATAGCAAAGGAATCTTGGGTACCCCTGCAATTGAAATTAATGATGTTCTCTACTTTGGTGCAATGCCATATGAAGAATTAATTGAAAAAATACAACTTGCACAAAAAAGAGCACAGAACTAAAGAAGAAGATATGAAAAAGATAATACTACAGGCTTGCTGCGCTCCCTGCGCTTGTTATCCAATTAAAAAATTGCTTAATGATAACTATTTGCCTGTAGTGTTTTTTTATAATCCTAATATTTTTCCTTATAAAGAGTATTTAATCAGGAAAAACGAGCTTGAGAATTATTGTGCTAAGTTAAATATTGATTTTTTTTATGATCAATATGATATCAAAAAATTCTATCTTGAAACTAAAGGATTAGAACACGAGGGTGAAAAAGGCGCAAGATGTCTGGTTTGTTTTAAACTGAGACTTTTAAAAACAGCTCTTTATGCAAAAAAGAATAATATCAGCTATTTTACTTCGACTCTTAGTGTTTCACCTCATAAAGATTATAATCAAATTTTAACTGCCGGCAGATACGCTCAAGATCAAACAGGAGTTGAGTTTGTGGAATATAATTTTAAAAAACAGGATGGATTTAAAATTTCACGCTCTATTGCTAAAGAAAATAATATGTATGCTCAAAGCTATTGCGGGTGTTTATTTTCGATTAGAAATAGGAAGTAAAATTATTTTTTTAAACATAAAACATTCATATAAAAATATGATTTAAATCAATGCGCCTACACATTTTACACGATTTTTTGAAAATTTCAAGGTTTTGTAAAATTTTATTAAGCTAAAATCTTGACCCCAACCTTTTACAGCGTATAATTGATAAAGTTCGATAAAATGTTGCATTATGGCAAAAAATTGCTTTTAAAAAAAGTAAAACCTATAAAACCGAATAAGTAAGCCCTTTTGCACTGTTTTAATAATAATTGTAATTACTATATATTGAGGTATTTAAATGACGACAACAAAAAAAGCAAGCCGAGTTACTCCACAAGGGATTCCCGGTACACGCCTTACTGATTTACCTGATTTGATTGAAGTTCAGAAAAAATCATTTGAGCAGTTTTTAAAAGAAGGATTAAAAGAAGAATTACTTTCCTTTAGCCCTATCAAGGACTATACAGGAAGATTAGAACTTCACTTCCTGCCTAACTATACCTTCGATAAACCTAAATATACTATTGAAGAAGCTAGAATCCATGATGCAACTTATGCAAAACAACTTCGTGTTATGATGCGTTTAGTTAACCGTGATTCTGGGGAAATTAAAGAACAAGAAGTTTATATCGGAGATATTCCGACTATGACTGATAAAGGTACTTTTATTGTTAATGGCGCTGAACGTGTTATCGTATCTCAGATTGTGCGCTCACCTGGAATTTACTACAAAAAAGAAGTTTCCCCAACCGGAAAACGTCTTTATAATGCAACTTTAATTCCTAACCGTGGTGCATGGTTAAAAATTGAAACTGATTCCAATGACCTTGTATATGTAAAAATCGATAAAAACAGAAAAATTCTTGCTACAACACTGTTAAAAGCTCTTGGAATCACTCCTGTTGAAATGGAATCGTTGTTTACTCATTATGATTTCTTGAAAAAAACATTGGATAAAGATACAGCTCAAACTACAGATGAAGCTTTGGTTGAAGTTTATAAAAAATTAAGACCAGGTGATCCTGCTACTCCTGCAGGCGGTCGTTCAATTCTTGAAGCTCGTTTCTTTGATGAAAAGAAATATGATATTGGAAAAGTTGGTCGTTATAAACTCAATAAAAAACTTGGTTTAAACTTACCTGAAACTCAAAGAACAATTACAATTCAAGATATCGTAGCAGGTATTGAATACCTTATTAATTTAACATATGATGAAGGAACTCTGGATGATATTGACCATTTAGGCAATCGTCGTATAAGATCAGTTGGTGAATTGCTTCAAAATCAGTTTAGAGTTGGTTTATCAAGAATAGAGCGTATTGTTAAGGAAAGAATGACTCTGCAGGATTCAGAGACTCTTACTCCTTTGAATCTATTGAATACAAAACCTCTTGTTGCAAGTTTGAAAGAATTTTTTGGATCATCCCAATTGTCCCAGTTTATGGATCAAACTAATCCCTTAGCAGAACTTACTCACAAACGCCGTATTTCAGCTCTTGGACCCGGCGGTCTGATGAGAGAAAGAGCAGGTTTTGCTGTTCGTGATATCCATCCTTCTCATTATGGTCGTTTGTGTCCTGTTGAAACTCCGGAAGGACCTAATGCAGGTTTGATTAACTCACTTGCAACACATGCTCGTGTTAATGATTATGGTTTTATTGAAACTCCGTTTTTTGTTGTTAAAGACGGTAAAGTTACAGACGAAGTTCATTACTTAACTGCAGACGAGGATGAAAACTATCGTGTAGCACCTGCTGATATTGAGCTTACAAAGGATAGAACAATTAAAGATTCATATGTTCCTGTAAGATATCGTTCAGAATTCACAATGGGCGAATCAATCAAAGTTGACTATGTTGGTGTTTCTCCTATTCAAATTATTTCAGTTGCAACATCTTTAATTCCTTTTATTGAACACGATGATGCTAACCGTGCTCTAATGGGTTCTAACATGCAGCGTCAAGCAGTTCCTTTGCTGGTTACACAAAGACCTGTTGTAGGAACCGGTTTAGAAGCCCGTGTTGCAAAAGATTCAGGAATGGTTTTAGTTTCAACTGTTGATGGTATTGTAGTTAAAGTAATGGGTGAGGAAATTCACGTTAAAGACAAAGAAGGAAACGTTCATCAATACCAGCTTTTAAAATATGTTAGATCTAACCAGGATACCTGTATTAACCAAAGACCAATAGTTAAAGAAGGAGATAGTGTTAATAAAGGGGATGTTATAGCTGATGGTGCTTCAACTAATATGGGCGAGTTGTCCTTAGGGAAAAACGTGTTAGTTGCTTATATGCCCTGGGAAGGATATAACTATGAAGATGCTATCTTACTATCTGAAAGATGCGTTTATGATGATGTATTTACTTCCTTGCATATTGAAAAACTTGAAATTGATGCTAGACAAACAAAACTGGGACCTGAAGAAATTACTAGAGAAATTCCTAATGTTTCTGAAGATTCTATTCGTCACTTAGACGAGCGCGGAATTGTAAGAATTGGTGCCCGTGTTTATGCTGATGATGTTCTGGTTGGAAAAATTACTCCTAAAGGAGAAAGTGAACATCCGCCGGAAGAAAAATTATTAAGAGCGATATTTGCTGAAAAAGCCCGCGATGTTAAAGATAATTCTCTTCGTGTTCCTCACGGAGAAGGCGGTCGCGTAGTTGACGTTAAGGTATTTGATAGAGAAAAAGGGGACGAACTTCCACCTGGAGCAAATACTGTAATTAGAGTTTATATTGCTCAAAAACGTAAAGTTTCAGTTGGTGATAAACTCTCAGGACGTCATGGTAATAAAGGTATTGTTTCAAGAATATTACCTAAAGAAGACATGCCGTTTTTACCTGATGGAACTCCTGTTGATATAGTCTTGAATCCTCTTGGTGTACCTTCTCGTATGAACGTTGGTCAAACTTATGAACATTTACTCGGTTTAGCTTCATATTTAACCGGAAATCACTATGAATCTCCTTTGTTTGATGAAATGTACGGAGCTAACCAATCAGAAACAAATACCAAGGCTGAATTGTTAAAAGGTATTAGGGATAAAGGAATTGATTGGGTTCGAGAAGACGGTAAAGTTACTCTTTATGATGGTCGTACAGGCGAACCTTTTGATGAACCTATTGCGGTTGGAATTTCTTATATCCTAAAACTTGTTCACTTGGTTGATGATAAAATCCATGCCCGTTCAACAGGTCCTTATTCACTTGTTACCCAGCAGCCTTTGGGTGGTAAAGCCCAATTCGGTGGTCAAAGATTCGGTGAAATGGAAGTTTGGGCACTTGAAGCATATGGAGCAGCATATACCCTTCAAGAAATGCTGACAATTAAATCAGATGATGTTAATGGTCGTTCACGCGCTTATGAAGCAATAGTAAAAGGAGATAATATTCCTCGTCCAGGTATTCCTGAATCATTCAAGGTATTGGTTCGAGAACTTCAGAGCATTGGTTTAGATATTGCGGTATCTAAAAAAGGCGGTGAAGAAGTTGACTTAATGAGCGATACCGATGACTTAAGAAAATCCGCTCCTAAAAGAGTATTATCGGATATTGACTCAGAATTGCTTAATATCGACTTTTTCGATACAAGCGCAAGTTTTAAAGACTAATAGATTAAATTAAATTCAAAAGGAGAATAAATGTCTACAAGTATTGATTATTTTGATTATATAAGAATTTCTATAGCATCGCCTGAGAGAATTCTAAAATGGTCATACGGGGAAGTTACAAAACCCGAAACAATTAACTATAGAACACTGAAACCTGAGCGCGATGGTCTGTTTTGTGAAAAAATCTTTGGACCCACAAAGGATTGGGAATGTTTTTGCGGCAAATATAAAAGAGTTCGTCACAAAGGTATTATATGCGAACGCTGCGGTGTTGAAGTTACAGATTCTAAGGTAAGACGTCACAGAATGGGACATATCAAGCTGGCAGCTCCAGTGTCTCATATCTGGTTTTTAAAAGGAATTCCTTCTTATCTTGGTCTTTTATTGGATATGACGCTTAAGGACTTAGAGCAAATTATCTATTTCAATAACTACGTTGTAGTAGATGGTGCAGACAGTCCGTTTAAAAAATTCCAGCTTCTAACCGAAGAAGAATATGAAGATTTTATTCTTGAAAACGAAGAAACAAAGTTAAAAGTGGGAATTGGTGCCGAGGTAATTAAAGAACTTTTGGCTGAAATTAACCTTGAAGAGCTGGCTAATGATATAAGAGTTGAATTGGACAATGCCGGTGGATCTGTACAAAAAAGAGCAAAGCTTATTAAAAGATTAAGACTTGTTGAAAGTTTGATTGAATCAGGGACAGAACCTACCTGGTTTGTAATGGATATATTGCCCGTAACTCCTCCTGATTTACGTCCAATGGTACAATTAGACGGCGGTCGTTTTGCAACATCTGATTTAAACGATTTATACAGACGTGTAATCAATAGAAACAATCGTCTTTTAAGATTATTAGAAATGGGCGCTCCTGAAATTATCGTAAGAAACGAAAAAAGAATGCTCCAAGAAGCGGTTGATGCTCTTATTGATAATGGCAGAAGAGGAAGAACGGTAGTAGGACCTAATTCAAGGCCATTAAAATCTTTATCTAATATTATTGAAGGTAAACAAGGTCGTTTTAGACAAAACTTATTGGGTAAACGTGTTGATTACTCTGGTCGTTCAGTTATTGTTGTCGGTCCGCAGCTGCAATTAAACCAATGCGGGTTGCCTAAAGAAATGGCTATAGAATTATTTAAACCATTCGTTGTAAATAAACTTATTGAGCGTGGTTTGGTGCAGAATATTAAATCTGCCAAGAAGAAAATAGAACGTTCAGAAGCTGTTGTATGGGATATTTTAGAAGAAGTGGTTGATGGGCATCCTGTAATGTTGAACCGTGCTCCTACTCTTCATAGACTTGGTATCCAGGCATTTGAACCGGTATTAGTAGAAGGAAGAGCTATTCAACTTCATCCTTTAGTTTGTACTGCCTTTAATGCCGATTTTGATGGTGACCAAATGGCTGTTCACGTGCCGCTTTCAATTGAAGCTCAAGCTGAAGCAAGAATGTTAATGTTAGCTACTAATAACATATTAGCTCCTGCTACAGGTAAACCAATCATTACTCCAACCCAGGATATGGTACTTGGAATGTATTATCTTACAATAATCAAAAATCCTAATGCTAAAGTTAAGGGATATTTCCACGACTTTACAGATGTTATGGCAGCTCATGCAACTGGCGTTCTTGAGCTCCATGATAAAGTTATTGTTAGAGACGAAAACGGTCATAGAATTGAAACTACTCCTGGAAGAATTATCTTCAATGAAGCGGTTAGAAAATCAGTTCTAGCATAGTGAATAAGTTATAAATTAAACAAAAAGAGGTAAATAGAATAATGACTACAATAACTCCTGAAAACTCAAAGAAGAAAAAACATGTTGAGTTTATAAATAAGGTAATGAATAAAAAAGCTCTTAATCAGCTTCTTTCACAAGTTTATCTTGAATGGGGCGGAGCAAAAACAGCTGAACTTGCAAATAACTTAAAAAATTTGGGCTACAGATATGCAACTAAATCAGGCACCACAATTTCAATTCATGATTTACAGGTGCCTAAAGAAAAAAATGAATTATTACAAGAAGCACAAGAAGAAATTGCTCGTTCTACAAGAAGATATCTAAAAGGTGAAATTACAGAAGTTGAAAGATATACAAAGGTAATTGACACCTGGAGTGAGACAACTGCCAAGCTAACTGAAAAAGTTGTTGAAGGATTCAATAGATTAAATCCTGTATATATGATGGCATTCTCAGGTGCAAGAGGTAATCTATCCCAGGTTTCACAGCTGGTTGGTATGCGTGGTCTTATGGCTGATGCGCAGGGTCAAATTATTGACTTGCCGATTAAATCTAACTTTAAGGAAGGTTTATCCTGTACTGAATATGTAATTTCAAGTTACGGGGCAAGAAAAGGTCTTGTTGATACAGCTCTAAAAACTGCTGACTCAGGATACTTAACAAGACGTCTTGTAGATGTTGCTCAGGATGTAATTATAAGAGAAGAAGACTGTCATACAGATAAGTATATTAACTTAACTGCAATTACTGATGGGGAAGATGTTATTGTTCCTCTGGAAGATAGATTATTGGGAAGAACTATTGCTCAGGATGTAGTTGATGAAAGCGGCAATGTTCTTGTTGCAAGAAACACTACTGTTGATAGAGACGACTTAGAGAAAATTAAATCTGTTAATTTGAAAGAAATTAAAGTTCGTTCTACTCTTACCTGCGAGCTTGAATATGGTATTTGTCAAAAATGTTATGGATGGTCAATGACAACTCAAAAACCTGTCGATATCGGCGAAGCAATCGGTATTATTGCCGCTCAATCAATTGGTGAACCCGGTACACAGCTTACAATGAGAACATTCCATACAGGCGGTGTATTTAAAGGTTCTGGTGTTACTCGTCAGGCAAAAGCTACAATTGATGGGGTTGTTAATACAGAAGTTAAAACAAGAGAACAAAGAACCCGTCATGGGGATGTTGTTAGAATTGCTATTAAAGAAGCTGATGTTGAAATTAAGGGTGATAAAGACAGCGAAAAAATCCACGTTCCAATGGGTGCTAAGGTGCTTTTAAATAAAGGCGATAAAGTAGCAGCCGGCGATGCTATAGCTGAATTTGAGCCAGCAGGCAAAGGAGATGGCTCCCGTTTAACTGAAAAAGCTCTAAAGGATATTACCTCTGATATTTCAGGTGAAGTAGTATTCCAGGATTTTGTTGCGGATGAGCGTAAAGACAGGCAGGGTAATATCTCAAGAATTGCAAACAGACAAGGTATTGTCTGGGTTTTAGGCGGAGATGTTTATGCATTACCTGCAGGATCTAAGGTTTTAGTTGAAGATGGTCAAAAAATTAAAAAAGGCGAAAAATTAGCTGAAACATTGATAATCTCAGAACACGGCGGTGAAGTTCGTGTTGGTGATAGTCTTGAAATCAAAGAAGTCGATTTTGAAGGCAAAAAAATTAAAAAAATTGTTTCAGGTAAAGAGCTTACAATTGTTATTGCTTCAATTCAAGCTAAAAATGCAATATTTGAACAAACTAAAAAAGAACAACTCTGGACAGTTCCTGAAACTAATGAAAAATATATTGTTAAATCTCCTGTTGATACAACAGTTGAAAACGGCATGATAATAGCTGAACTTATTGATGAAACTTACAAAGTTGAGTCCTCCGGTGAAATCCGCTATAATGGCTTAGAGGTTGATGAAAATCAGGTTGTTATAACACCTGGACAGTTGATTTTTATTCCTGAGGAAATTCATCAAATATCAAAAGATGCAAGTTTAAAACTTGTTGAGTCAGGAACATATGTTGAAGCAGGGTGTGAAGTTGTTAAGGATATCTATACCCACATTGCAGGTATTGTTGAAATTAAAGAATTTAACGATATCATCCATGAAATTGTAGTAAGACCTGGTGAACTTCATACACTTGATTCTATTAATGACTTAAAGGTTGGAGAAAACGAAGTAATTCCTGCAGGTACTGTTGTGGCAGGAAAAATTAAGGCTAAAGTTGATTCAATCGTTACTATAATTGAAAATGAATCTGATTTGTTGGAGTTAGATGAGCTGGATGAAGAACTTGATGATACAATTGAAGACGATAACATTGATTCAAAGCCTGTTCAAATACTAATTAGACCAATTCAAACGTTTGATATTGAACAAAGAGAAGTTTCGATTGACTTTAGTGCAACAGATGATGCTATAAGTCTTGTTCCTATGACGCAGGTTCAATTTAAAGACGGAGCCCGCGTTAGAAATCTTGACGGAGCGATATTAACAAGAACATCTCTTGTATTATCAATGTCAGGGTATATTTCACACTTAAAGGGTCTTGTAGAGCTTGACAATAAGGGTGATTTAAAGATTGTTGTATTGGAAACTTTAATTGTAAGACGTGAACAGGAGGATTCTAACCGTGGTTTGTCTTCTACTCAAACTGAACTGTTAGTTAAAGATGGACAAGTAATAGATCCTAAAACCCCTGTTACAAAAACAAGAGTTTTAGCTGTTAATGATTCAATTGCTTCAATCAACTCTAAAGATTCAGAATTAAGAAGGTTATTGCTTGTTTCTGATAACTATGAAGAAGTTGTTGCTATAACTTCTAAAGCTAAAGTTAAAGTTGGTGAATATGTAACAATTGATCAAGAGATTTCAGATAATGAAAAAACTCCATATTCAGGTAAGGTTGTAAAAGTAGATGCTAAAGGAGTTACAATAAGAGTAGGAAGACCTCATCTTATCTCTCCTGGTGCGCTATTACAGGTTGATAATTCAGCGTTAATATTACGTGGTGATTTACTTGCGACATTGGTATTTGAAAGACAAAAAACTGGAGATATCGTTCAAGGTTTGCCTCGTGTAGAAGAGCTGCTTGAAGCAAGAAAACCCAAGGATTCAGCAATTGCAGCTGAAGAAGACGGTGTTGCTGTAATTGAGTTTGAAGAAGATGTTCCAAGACTATATATTGAAAGCGAAAATGGAAGAACTGAAATCAAATATCCAATTGAAGCAAACGTTATTGTTAATGATAAACAACAAATCAAAAAGGGCGATGCATTGACTTCAGGACCTATGAATCCTCATGATGTTATCAGATTAAAAGGAGCTAATGCAGCTCAACAGTATCTTGTAGATGAAGTACAAAGGGTATATCGCTCTCAAGGTGTTGAAATTTCTGATAAACACGTGGAAGTTATTGTTAGACAAATGATTAAGAAAGTAAAAGTAATTGATTCAGGCACTACTAAGCTTTTACCTGGTGAATTGGTTGAACTTAAAGTAATCGAAGCACAAAATGCTATAGCTAGAGAAAATAATGGTCAGGAAGCTACATATGAAGCATTGTTGCTTGGTATTACAAAAGCTTCTTTGAATACTGAATCATTTATTTCTGCAGCATCATTCCAAGAAACTACAAGAATACTTACAGAAGCTGCCGTTGAAGGTAAAAAAGACTTATTAAGAGGTCTTAAAGAAAACGTAATTATTGGTAGATTGATTCCCGCTGGAACCGGCTATTACCATTTAATTAATGCTTCTGAAGAAAAAGAAAAAGAAGCTCTAAAAAGAGCTCAGCAAAAACATCAAGCCAGAAAGCCTTCTGCTATATTGGAAGAAATAGAAGGTATGTTTGGTGTTGTTGATTCTGATATGCAGTTTTAATCAGACATAAAAGGTAACTTCTTTATGAAGTTACCTTTTATTTATTATAAAGTAAAAGTGGGAATAATCAGCATAGCTGTCTTATTTGAAGTATGTATAATAACATAAAACAGATAAACAAAAAAGAATTAAAGGATGGAAGTCTTCTTAAACAATATTTTCTTTTCAAAGAAAAAAATCTTGATTCTATCCTGTTGTTTCAAATCGGAGGGTTTTTTGAAACTCTCTTTCAGGATGCAAAACTTTTTTCGGAAATTACTGGTGTAAGTTTAGGCTCAAGAACTTTTAAAAGCTTTGGTGAAGTTTTACAAGCAGGTGTACCAATTGCTTCTGTTGATTTTTATATTAAAAAACTTCTTAATGAAGACTTAAAAGTTTGTCTTTGTATTCAATCTGATAAAGATGATAAAAGTGACGAAAATGGTGAAAATGCAGAAAAAAGTGAGATACAAACTACTGGTGCAAGAAAAAATAAAGAAGAAAAAAAATGTTTACCAAGAAAATTAATAAGAAAATATACAAAGGGCACTATAATCGAGAACGAATTTTTAGATAGTTCCGAAAATAATTATATTCTTGCTGTTTTTGCTGCTGATGATTTATTCTATCTTGCCTATTCTGATGTTTCAACAGGACAATTTTATAAAACAAAAGGGAATTTTGAATCAATAATACACGAGATTAAAAAAATTGCTCCTAATGAACTTTTAATACCTGATACTCAAAAAGGTATTTTTATTGATTTGTCAAATGAATTTAATACAACTTATCTTAAAGAAAAAAAATTTAAAGATGGTGTTGATTCTGTAATTTTAAAGTATTGCAAGTATACTCAAAAAGATTTTTTGCCAAAGTTTGATAAAATTATCGAATATAATATTGATTCTTATCTTGCAATGGATGAAATTACAAGAAGAAGCCTTGAATTGACAAGAACAAGAAGGCTCCTAAAGAAAAAAGGGAGTATTCTTTGGTTTTTGAATTACACTAAAACACCAATGGGCACCCGTTTATTAAAAAAATATTTAAATGAACCGCTTCTTAATCTTAATGAGATATTAAGAAGACAACAGGCAGTTGAAGAGTTGATTGTTAATGAAAAACTTGTGTCGAAATTTGAACAGGTTCTTGAAAATTTTTGCGATTTATCAAGAATGTGTGCAAAAATTTCTAATTCAACAATCTATCCCAAAGACTTATTTCAGCTTGTCAAGAATTCTAAAAGTTTAGATGATTTATACAAACTCTGTGAACAGCTTAAATCAGATTTATTGAAAGTCGATAAAACAAAACTTACAAAAACTCTTCAGCTTTCTAATATTATTAAGAATGCATTAAGTGAAGAATCATCCAATGAAATAAAAAGCGGCGGAGTCATTAATAACGGTTTTAATAGCGAGCTTGATTATTACAGAGACTTATTGGATAAAGTTTATAAGAATATTGATAAATATCAAGCATATGAAAAACGCAGGCTGTCAATTGAAAAATTAAAGATTTCCCAATCAACAGCTCTTGGCTACTATATTGAGATTCCTCATCTTAAGCGCCATAGTATTCCAAATGATTATTTTCGAAAACAAGAACTAACAAATTGCATTAGATATACAACTGAAAAGCTAAAGAAAATGGAAGATGAAATCTGCAGTCTTACTTTTAAAATTAATCACCTTGAATATGAGCTTTATTGTGAAGTCAGAAAAATAGCTTCTAAATTTACAGAAACAATTAGAAGTTTAGCTAAAGATATTGCAAGAATTGATGTTCTTGTATCTTATTCTAAGTGTGCAATTGTTAATCGTTTAACAAAACCAAAGTTTATTCAAGAGGGAATATTCATTAAAGACGGATTCCATCCCAGTTTAATAAAATTAAAAAATGATATTGTACCTAATGATACCATTCTTAATGACGGCACAATGATTGTATTGACAGGCGCCAATATGAGCGGTAAATCAACATATTTAAAATACAATGCTATTATTTGTTTGTTATCGCAAATTGGCTCTTATATACCCGCAAATGCTGCTGACCTGCCAATTGTAGATAAACTTTTTATAAGACAAGGTTCAACAGATGATATAATAAACAATAATTCAAGTTTTATGGTTGAAATGAATGATTTAAAATTTATTTTAGACAATGCAACTAACTCTTCTTTTGTATTGTTAGATGAACCTGCTAAAAGTACAAATGCAAAAGAAGGGGGAGCTATTGCAAGAGCATTTTGTGAGTATTTGCTCGATAATTTTAAAGCAAAAATTATAATTGCAACTCACAACACTGAACTTACAAAACTTGAACAAAACTATCCCAATCGTGTGTATAACTACGTTATTGGAAATGCAAATGAGGTTTTAAGTTCAATTAATGATAGAAAAGTTAAAAGAGGGGTGATTTCAACCAGTCTTGCTATTAATACGGCAATTCTTGCAAATTTGCCAAGAGAAATTATAAAACGCGCTAAAAAATATATTGCAAAAAACTAGCCTATTTTACCCGTCCGTAAATATCTTTATATCTTATAATATCTTCTTCAATGAGCTTATCTCCCTTTTGAACTTCGATAATTTTAAGCTCTGTATCATATGGATTAGCAAGGGAATGAATTGCTTTAACGGGAATATCAATTGATGAACCAGCTTTTAGCATAAAAACTTTATCATCCAAAGTAACTCTTGCAATTCCTGATAAAACAACCCAATGTTCAGATCTGTGGTTATGAGATTGTAAGCTCAACTGTCCTTTTCTTGAAACAGATATCATTTTAGTTAAATACCCATCACCTTGATTAAGAACAGTATAGTACCCCCAGGGTCTATAGACCGTTGTATGGATTCTATGGGTATCGTTTTTGCTTTCTTTGAGTTTTTCAAATATTTTTTTTACTCCCTGAGTGTCGTTTTTATCACAAGCAAGTATTGCATCTGGAGTTTCTATTATAATTGTATCTTTTAATCCAATCCCTGCAACTAAACGAGAAGATGAGTAAAGCATTGAATTTTTACAATCCTGCTCAACAACATTGCCAATTTTAACATTATCATTTTCATCTTTTTTGTTGATTGAATAAACAGCATCCCAGGATCCAAGATCATTCCAATCTGATTCAAGATTAACCATTGCAATATTCTTTGCTCTTTCCATAACGGCATAATCAATTGAGATGCAGGGATATTTATTAAAAGTCATATAATCAATATCTTCTTGAAGTGCAAAATTGAATTTTTGTGTGATTTCATAAATTTCAGGCGTGTGTTCTTTTAGCGCAGCCATTAATGTTGATGCCCTGAAAATAAAAATTCCGCAATTCCAGTAATAATCAGGGTTTTGAAAGTATTCAAGAGCAGTTTTTGAATCCGGCTTTTCTTTAAAACATTCAACTTTATAGCCATTATCAAGTTTTTCTCCTGTTTTAATATAGCCAAAACCAGTAGCTGCTTCATTTGGTTTTACGCCAAGTGTTACGATATAGTCTTCTTTAGCTAGTTTTGCAGCTTTTTCAATCGTTTGTCTAAACTTTAAGTCATCTTCGATTAAATGATCCGAAGGAACTACTACGATAATGTCATCAACTCCGCAATCAAGAAGGAATTTAGTTGATATTGCTATTGCAGGAGCCGTATTTTTTGCCTCCGGTTCAGCTAGAATCCTAATATCGCGGTTATAGTTTCCAAGCTGCATTCTAACATCACTAAAATGTTTTGCATTGGTTATAGCAAGGATATTGTCGACATCCATGATGCCCATTAATCTTTCGTATGTTTTTTCCAAAAGACTTTTTTTGGAGTTAAGTTTAAGAAGTTGTTTAGGATACAGCTCGCGCGACAGCGGCCAAAGTCTTGAACCTGATCCACCTGCTAAAATAATTCCATGCATATAATCATACTCCTTAAAACTATTTTTTTTATTATATAATAAAATTTTCAATAGGGCTACATTAAACCTAGGCTCCGCATAAATATTCTTTTAGCGAATCCTGCCAGAACGGTAATGAACTATCATTGTCTAAAACGCAGTATCTTGGTCTTTTTGCGGGTCGTGGAAAATCGCTTTTATCTATTGATAGAACTTCAACGTTTTTCTTTTTGAATTCAAATATTTTTTTTGTAAAATCAGCCCAGCTGGCACTTCCTGAAGAACAAATATTATAGATACCATATGGTTTTTTTTCTTTTATAATTTCTATAATTTTTCTTGAAACATCATTGCAATTGGTAGGACATCCAATCTGGTCGTCAACCACTGATATCTCTTTTCGAAAATTAGAGAAAGTCAGCATTGCATCTACATAGCCCCCTGTGCCATAAAGCCAGGAAGTTCTTAGAATATAATGTTTTTTTGTAGTTTTTATAATCTCTTTTTCGCCTGCCAGCTTAGATTTTCCATAGATATTTATAGGATTAGCTTTGTCAGTTGTCTTATAAGGAACAGTGGATGTTCCATCAAATACATTGTCTGTACTTACATAAAGAATAGGGATATTGTGTTTTTTTGCAATTTTTACAATGTTTTTAGTGCCAAGCTGATTAACTCTGTATGCTTCTTGCGGATTGTCTTCTGCTTGATCAATGTTTGTATAGCCGGCTAAGTGGATAATAAAATCAAGACTTATTTTATTCATGATCTCATTTACCATTTTGGTGTTTGTAACATCAAATATCTTGGAATTGCACGCCCAGTACAAAAAACCTTCTTTATCCAACATTGGGCATAGGGACTTACCCAATAAACCGGTTGCTCCGGTAACTAATAGCCGCATTAATTTTTTATCCTTCTTAGTAAAAATTAATCTTTTATAGACTTTTTATATCACTTAATTATGATAAAATCAATATTATGAAAAAAATTGCTTATTTAATCTTAATATTTGTTTTTCTTATCGGCTTTTGTTGTTTAATACTAAAAAAAGACCAAGGCTTTGATAAAACCCGGCCAAAGAGTAATGACACGGCTTTGGGTATAACTAAAGAATTTTATACATATAAAAATATTACAATTAATGGTGTTGATTATCTTCAAACATCTGCGCCGATTGGAAAGTTTGGAAGCAGCCTCACTACAAGTATAATGGGTGAGCCAAAAACCTTTAATCCTTATAACTCTAATGATGCAACCAGTTCTGAATTGTCAGAAATTATGTATGACGGATTGGTTTTTACAAATCCTTATACAGGCACAATTGAACCTAAACTTGCTAAAAGTGTCAAAGTTATGGATGATAAAAAAACCTATATTGTTGAGCTAAGAAAAGGAATAAAGTGGTCAGACGGAGTTGAGCTAACCGCGGATGATGTTTGTTTTACTTATAATACAGTAATTTTTGGCGGTTTTGGCGATGGATCAACAAGGGATGTTATGCTTATTGATGGCAAAGTTCCTATTGTTGAAAAAATTGACAAATATACTGTTAAATTTATCACTCCTAAGCCTTTCGCTCCTTTTTTAAGGAATTTATCCGCTTCGATTGTTCCAAAACATGTTTTTAAAAAAGCTACTGATAAAGGAAAAAATTATTTTCTAACTTTTCAAGGGATTGACACAAAGCCTTCCGATATCGTTTATCTGGGACCTTTTCGACTGAGTGAATATTTGCAGGCTCAAAGAGTGGTTTTTGATAGAAACCCTGATTATTATATAATCAATACAAATAATCAAAAATTGCCTTATTTGAATAAATGGATAATTTTAATTACAGGTGATATGAACAATGATACATTAAAATTTGAGTCAGGAGCAACAGATGTTTTAAGTATTAATGGATCTTTGTTTGACAGGTATAGAGAATTAAAAAAGTATGCTGATTTTGAACTCTATAACCTTGGACCAAGTAATAATACAACGTTTGTTGTCTTTAATCTTAACAATAGAAAAAATAAAGAAGGAAAGTACTATGTTAATCCGATAAAACAGGCTTGGTTTCAAGATAGAAACTTTAGAAGCGCTATTGATTGGGCTATTGACAGGGATGATCTAATTCTTAATGTTTTTTCAGGATTAGCTGAGCCTTTATATAGTGCTGAGCCTGTAGGAAGTTTGTTTTTAAATAATAAAGTGGCTCTAGGGCATAAAAAAGATTTAGACAAAGCCCGTGAGCTATTAACTAAAAGCGGTTTTTATAATAAAAACGGGGTTTTATATGATAACAAGGGAAACAAAGTTGAATTTGAACTTCTAACAAATGCCGGAAATACCCAAAGAGAAGCAATGGGCGTTTCAATAAAACAAGACTTAGAAGCTCTTGGAATTAAAGTCAATTTTAAACCAATTGAATTTAACAGCCTTATTAATCGAATTGTAAATCAAGCTGATTATGATTCTGTTATTATCGCACTTACTTCCAATATTAACGAACCTAACGCAGGGTACAATGTCTGGACTCCTAATGGAGCTTTGCATATGTTTAACAAAAGAACTCCTAATGATGAAAAAATTAATACCCCTTCTTATCCTTTTGAACTTGAATTGGAGCAGATTTTCAAAAAAGGCGCACTAGAGCTGGATTTTGAAAAAAGAAAAGCAATTTATGACAAGTATCAAGAAATTGTAGCTTATGAGAACCCAATGGTTTATTTGTGCGCTCCTTTGAATATCAGCGCTGTTAGAAAAAAAATAAAAAACATTAATCCTTCAAGATTTGGAGGTTTATTACACAATATTTCAGAACTATATATTGATAAGGAAAAATAATGGATGAATTTATAAGACTGGAATCTTTAGTAGGTGAAAACGCTCTAAAAAAGCTTAAAAGCTCATCAGTTGCGCTTTTTGGACTTGGAGGAGTAGGGGGGTATTGCGCTGAAGCGCTTGTTCGAAGCGCAATAGGTAGAATTGATTTAATTGATTGTGATAGAATTGATGCTACTAACATAAATAGGCAAATTCTAGCTTTGAATTCAACCATTGGTCAATATAAGACTAAAGTTGCAAAAACAAGACTGCTTGATATTAATCCTGAACTTATAGTTAATACTTATGAAGTTTTTTTTGATAGTGAAACTTCTTTCCAATTTGATTTTTCTAAATATGATTATATTATTGATGCGATTGATTCAATTCCTGGCAAAATTGAACTTATTGTTAAGGCAAATAAAGCTTCAACAAGGATAATTTCTTCTATGGGAAGTGCTGATAAGCTCAATCCTTCACTATTTTTAGTTGATGATATCTATAAAACAACAACCTGTCCTTTAGCTCGGGTCATGCGCTATGAATTAAAAAAGAGAAATATTAAAAAACTAAAAGTTGTATATTCAAAAGAAACTCCAATAACAAAGAAAAAAGCTCCTCTTCCAAGCAGTGCTTTTTGTCCTGGCTGTGCGGGTTTGATATTAGCAAGTGAAGTTGTCAAAGATATTATAAAAAATTAATAATTCTTAATGTAATTACTAGCAATTTATTTTTTGTCTGTGTTTTAATTAATATATAGTGTGTAGTTAGGGTGATAATTAAATGAGTAAAATCGACAAAAATTTCAATTCAGCTTATGCTGATTATGTTGCAAGAAGTGTACCTGCTAGTCAGTCAAACCAGAATAATACCAATCCAATTCAAACCCCTGTAATAATCAATCCCGTTGATATTAACCAGGAAAAAAAGATTGATAAGCTCTTAAAGTACAGCGGTCTGCTTGCCCTTTTTCTTGTTCCCAGAGCTGCAATTTTATCCTCTAAACTAACACAGAAAAATATTGAAAAAGCGAAAAACGCAGCTTTACAGAATGCTGAAATAGAAAAACTTGGCAATGTTATAACCCAAAAACTTGATGAAACACTTAAAGCTATCCAAAAAGAAACACCAAAAACCCAAAAAACCGATAACTACATCTATAAAGCACTCGGAATTGGCGGAGGTTGCTTCCTTGCAGGAAGTATCATGGATAAAATCAATAAAGGTGAAAAGCTAACCGATGATGAAAAACAACAAGTTGTAAATGCTTTCGAAAATGAAAAAAATACTAAGTGGAATACAATAAATAACAATGCAAGAAGAATTGATGGTCATGAAGGCTGGCTTAAATTCATTAATGAGAGGATATATAATGATTTGACGCATAAATATACTACCGAACAAAGATATGATTTTGCCGAACTTGATCCGAATAAAAAGGATTTACCTTGTTACTTTAGTTTACTGCAGAATGTTGAACAAAAAGGCGGTTTTAAGAAAGATAACTATGCTGATGCACTGAGAGAAATTTCACAAGTTGCTAAAAGTTATATAACAGGCGAAGCACAAAAAGACAAGCCTGGTCTTAAATTAGGGAATACAATCTGGTCTGTAGCAGCTGAATATGCACCTGTTAAAGAAGGTGGTTTGGGTAATGTTCCACCTGATATTCAAAAGAATATTACTGCTTTAGGTATGAATTTGCCAACGTTCTTACCAATGTATGAACCAACGGGCGAATCAGAGATTAAAGTGGATGAAAAAGGTGTTGGAACTTATAATTACAAAGGAACAATATTTAATATTAAAAGGGCAGCTCATTTTAGAACTCAAACTTGCAGAAAAGATATTATAACCAATACTCCCGTTGAAGTTTATGTTGCAACACCGGATGATAATAAAATACCCGGACCATTAATATTCATTAGAAACGAAAATTATTTTGATACCTATCCTTATACGGGCAATCCAAAAGCTGAAGAGCCTGAAAGAATGGCATTTTTCTCAAAAACTGTTTATGAACTGGCAAAACAGAAAATTAATGATAAGGAAAAACCGGACTCTATAACACCAGTTCCTGGATTTGTAGTTGATAATAAAGATGCCTATGAAGCATTTAATGCACCTGATGGAATGCTTCTAAATGATTGGCATGCTGCCCCTGTTGGTGCTCTTATGCGCTACAAGACAAAAGTTGAATCAGCAGCAGGTAAGTTAGACAAAGATGTCGCAAAAACTCTTGGTGATATGAAAACAATACTTATCTGTCACAACTGCGATTATCAAGGTGAAACAAATGTCGGAAACAATGACCTTCAAAGAAAAGAATCAAGCGAAAATATCCTGAATACATTGTTTGATTGTTATGCAGCTGATATTGTATCCCATGCTTATTCAGGAATTGATGAACCTAAAGACGATAATGATAATGCGTTTGATACTTCTAATGTCTTTGTATTTAAAAAGAATTGTTATGATAAATTTGTCAGTCTTTTAGGAATGGGGGTATTCTCAGCAGATTGTGTTTGTCCTGTATCTGAATGCTATACAGATGAAATTACCGAACATAGACAGTTGTCAAGACATTTGCTTGAAGCACTTAATGAAAGAAAGAAAGCAAGCGAAGGAAAACCGGAAAAAGAAAAAATCCTTCGTGGTGTAACTAATGGAAATGATTATGATAAGAATAAAATTGAAAAAAAAGTGTCTTTCTTTATGAATCATACAGGATGGAAATCAAAAAATATAGAAGAAGTAGACGAAAAAGAAGAAGCGGATAAATCCTGGTTATTTGGAAAAGATACTTCAATTAAAGATTTAAAACCAGGTGAATTCTGGTTATATGGAAAAGATACTTCAATTGAAAATATAATGAAAGCCCGCAAACACAATAAAGAACTTTTCTATAATAATTTTATAAGAGCATTTGCTATAGCTTCTAACGACAAAGATAAAGACAAATATAAATATAAAAATCCAAATTTAGACAAAAAAGATTTAAATAATGACGATAATTTGACTCCGCTTAAAAAAGTGGTTGAACTTAAAATGGAGAACTTAAGCCATTTTGTACCTCCTGAATTAACTCCTGAAGAATTGGACAAGACACCGATAATTACTAATGGTGCTCGTTTGGTTACACAAAAAGGCTTCCCGACAATGGCAAAAGCTATTGAAGAAGTTTATAAAAACTGGGATAAGAATCATCCTGACCAGCCAAAACCAATCTTCTGTTTAGCAGGTGAAGATGGTGAAGGCGGTCATCTTAAAGAAGAAATTCTCGCGTTTCAAAAAAGCCTGGGTGAAGATGGTAAAAGAGTGGTGTTCTTTGAAGGATTTGCTCCTTTTCCTATATTTATGTGCGGATCGGATTTCTTTGCAATGACAAGTATTTTTGAACCCTGCGGTTTAACCCAAGGTGAATCATTGGCTCTTGGAACCCCTGTTGTTGCAACTGCTGTTGGAGGTTTAGTTAATACTATAGAAACTGAAAATAATCCCGATAAAGGAAAACATCAATATGGATTACTGGCAGATGTCGGTTTAGTTGATCATACAAGCGTAGACCAAGTTAATAAAGCAGGTGAAACCTTTGCTAAATCCCTTGATGAAGCACTTGATATTTACTATGGTAAAGAAGGAAAAATAGACTATAAGACAATGGTTGAAAACTCAATCAAGCACTTCAATCAAGACTGGATTAGAGATAATAAAGAAGGTCCGATATATGAATATCTTGAATTATTCGGTATTGAAAAAGACAATTTAATGAGTCTGGATGAAATAAAAGCAAAAAAAGCTGCTGTTTAATATGGTAATATAAATAATAAAAAACCTGTATTAATATACAGGTTTTTTTAATGTAAATTATTTTAATAAAGGTAATCTATCTAACATGTTCTTTATTCTAATTGCAGTTTTTGGCATTGGTTCTGCTATTGTTAAACCGACAACATTGAACTCATTTGCAATATCATTTATAATTCTTGTTGTTTCATCGACTTTTAAGCCGTTGTTCACTTTTCCTACAGCGATATTCATATCCGCAGGGTCAAGCACATCTAAATCAAAGTGAATTAGCACGTTTTTTGCTCCTGTTTGTTGAATCCAGCTGATAATTGAATTGCTGTTTGTTTTAACCTCATCAACGCTAAGATGCTTAAGACCAAGTTCTTTTTGTCTTGTTTTGATTTCTTCTTTTTCCCAGTCTCTTAATCCTACAATAAGGATATTTTTAGCATCAATTTTATCAGGCAGCGCTTTTACAATTTTTTTATCCCCTAAACCCATTAAAGAACTTAATGCCATCGCATGGTAGCCTGAGTAAGTTTTATCCTTTGGAAGGGTTATATCAGGATGAGCATCAATCCAAACTACAACAGTGCTGTTTTTATATTTATTTGATAGATATAAAAAAGGAATAACGCTCACTGAACAATCCCCTCCAAGAGTTACGATTCTATCCGGGTTTTCTTTTTTGATTAGCTTAAGTGCTTTTTTATCCTGATTTACAATAATATCTCTATCTAAAACACCGTTTCTTTCGATTCTTTTGTAATCAAGAGAAACAGGGATTGTTATAGTTTTTTGTTTAGTTTTAGGTGCAAGAAAATTTAGCAATTCTGCTCCTAAATAATACCCTTGCGAAGCTTCTTTTTCATTGAGTTCAGGAACTAAAGAAGCAATTTTTCCTCCCTGCCATTGAGGATATAACAGCCTTATGGTTTTAGTGTTATCTTCTTTAGCTGATAAATTTCCCTGCATTATAAATAAAGTTAGAATTGCAATAATTATTTTTTTCATTGATAACCTCCTGATTCTAAGGGAATTATACGATATTTCGCTTAATTATGCAAATAACTTAATTCTATAAACGTGACTTAGCCAATGTTTTTTGTTGTTATTAAATAAAAAGGAATAGAATTATGAAAAAAGTTTTAATAATTTCAACAAGCCTAAAACCCAATGCTAATTCTGAAATTTTAGCCCATGAAACTGAACGTGGTGCAAAAGATGCAGGACACAATGTTGAGTTTGTAACATTAAAAGATAAAGATATTAAATTCTGCAAAGGCTGCCTGGCTTGTCAAAAACTTGGTAAGTGTGTAATAGATGATGATGCTAATATAATAACAGAAAAAATGAAAAACGCTGATGTAATCATCTGGGCAACCCCTGTTTATTATTATGAAATGTCAGGTCAGATGAAAGTAGTTATAGATAGGGCAAACAGTCTGTTTTGTTCTGATTATAATTTTAGAGAAATTTATCTTATAACAACATCAGCTGATAGTTCTAACGCCGTTGTACAAACTGTAATTAATGGTGTAAATGCCTGAATTTCCTGTTTTAATAATGTTAAGCTATGTGGTTATGTTAAAGGAAGTGCTCTGGAAAACTCAAATGATGCAGCTAAGCACAAAGATTTGTTAGATAAAGCCTATAATATGGGTATGAATATATAGAACATTAAATATTGATAAAAACCAGAGATGAAGGGATTCGAACCCTTGGCGGAGTTTGACCCCCGCACAGACGTTCCAGGTCTGCACCTTAAACCACTCGGACACATCTCTATTTGATTTATCAGCTTTTATTTACTTATTCTACAGTAATTCTATCTAAAAGTAAATATGATTTTTTTACAAAGTTTAATCTTATCAATTTTTTATAATAGATATATTTTATTAAAAAATATAAAGAAAAAAGAGCCTGCACTTTGCGCGCTAATTCTCTAAAAGATATTAACTGCAATTTAAGAAAAGAAAAAAGTGATTATTTATCTTTGTTTTATAATAAGATTATCAATTCGCTAGACAATGCTTTTTTAGAATTATCTGGATTAGAAAAAGAACAGGTTTTTTATCGTGGTCTTTATGGAATACATTTGGATATTAGTCAATTTTATTCGTTATGAAGTTTCCTAAAGGTTCAAAAGTACAGGTTCACTTGAAGGAATGATTCCAAGAAACGCAAAATTTAGAATAACTAATAAAGAAAAGGTTAATATTCCAATTGTTTACAGCAGGGATTGTTATAAAGATAGAATTGCAACAAAATATGAACTTGAATATCTTGATTAAATTGATATACTAATTTGTATGATGGATGACAATATTAAAAAAAGAAACACTGAATTAATCAAAGAAACTATTAAAAATTTACAAAAAAGAAACTTTGAAGCGTTTTATTGTGAAACAAAAACTGATGCTCTAAATGAAGTTGTAAAGATGATAACAAAAGAACAAACAGTTTCCTGGGGCGGCTCAATTACGCTTGATGAAATTGGAATTAAGGAGTATTTGGAGAACAATAGCTATAAAACAATTAATAGAGACAGTGCAAAAACAAAGGAAGAAAAAGAAAAAGCTGTTATAGAAAGCCTTGGCTGTGATGTTTTTTTAATGAGCGCGAACGCTCTTTGTTCTGATGGGCATATTGTAAATATTGATGGTAAGGGTAACAGGCTTGCTGCGCTTTGTTTTGGACCTAAAAAAGTTATTATGGTTATAGGGGTTAATAAAATTGTAAAAACTTTGGATGATGCAATTACAAGAGCAAGAAATGTAGCTGCCCCTATTAATGCTCAAAGAATATCAAAACTGCAGGATATGAAAACCCCCTGTTTAAATACAGGAAGCTGTTGTCATTGTAAACTGGAATCAAGTATTTGTTCTCAAATTCTTGTAACAAGACTTTCACGTCCTAAGTATAGAATTTGTACTATCATTGTTAATGAAGATTTAGGATATTAATTTTTAACTAACAATAAAAATGTGCTTTTTGTTTTTATAAATTTGTAATTATCTATGGAATTAAATAAAAATGAAAATCTTGCCTGTATCAATGCAATGTGTCAGTTTTTGTCAGAATTTAGAAACTAAACCATCAATTGAGCCTTTTAATGTTAGCTGCTATAATTTAGAAAACTTAGATCAATCTCTTTTAAAAGGGAGATAAGAATTAAACTTCTTATCAATAAAATAATAAATAAAAAAGGAAAAGTGTCTAAATCTGATTGGGAAAAATCAGGTGAATATAAAAACGAGTTATTGAATGTGGCAAAAAAGTAGTTTCGAAAAACGAAAGAATACAAAGAGTGCTTCCGCCTAAACAAATTGCAGTTTATGCTTATATACTAAAAAAATATCTTGATGAAACCAATCCTAAAGGATATAAAGTTATATCAATCGTAACCAGTCCAAATGCTATAACTAATGCTATGGAGTTTTTAGGCGCCGAGGTGATTGATGTACCAATTAGTTCTTTAATGTTGATTCCTAAAAAAGAATTTTGTGCTGATGTTATTAATAATTATCCGAATTTAGAAAAAGTTTTGAATTATCTTAAAAATAAAGATATTAATGATGATAATAAAAATATTGTCGTTATAGATATTGCTCACAAAGGAAGAACTTTAGGAAGATTTGCTAATCTATTGGAAAGGTATCTTGGAGTTGATTCTAATAGAAATAAACAAGTTAATCTTATAAAAACTCTTACTGAATTGCGCGAAGAATTGGAATCATTCGATTTGAATGATAGCTCTATTCGCAATTTTGCGCTAGGTGAACTTGAAGGATTAACTGTGGAAATTTCCACTACTCCTCATTTTAATGTGATCAATGATGAAAGAAACAAAGAAAATCCAGACTCAATTGCTTCTATAGGTAAAACAGAAGAAGAATTATTTGAAGAATTTGAAAAACATTCAAATTCTAAAGCAAATGCATATAATCTTCTTGTTTATAAGGTACTTGAAGATATAAAAAGTAAACAATTTAAACAGATATTAAATGCAATAGAGAGTGTTTTTTTGTGAGAATAATGTGAGAACAATAAACAAACAAATAAATAATAAAATTGTTTATTTCCCCAAAAGATGCGATATAATTGGATAAAAATTTTCGGAACGACAGGATTTGAACCTGCGACCCCTACCACCCCAAGGTAGTGCGCTACCAAGCTGCGCTACGTCCCGAAAATTTGTTAATTTTTTATATTTTGTTTTCAATTTGCACTCTCGAGACTTGCGCGCCCCCAGCATTCTATGCATTAATTCTGAACTCAAACCTTATTGATTGGCTGGGGTCCCTGCACCGTCCCGAAAATTTGTTAATTTTTTATATTTTGTTTTCAATTTGCACTCTCGAGACTTGCGCACCCCCAGCATTCTATGCATTAATTCTGAACTCAAACCTTATTGATTGGCTGGGGTCCCTGCACCGTCCCGAAAATTTGTTAAATTTTATTATTTTGTTTTCAATTTGCACTCTTTAAACTTGTGAGATTCTAAGGTATTAGATCCAGCAGTTTTTTGTCTTTGAATACTACCTTATTTATTATATTATACAAAAAAAGTTTTTCAAGTAAAAGCAATATTTTTTTCTTTTGTTTTAAATAAAATATGATAAAAATATTTAATAATTCAAAAAATAAATTATATAAATATAAATAAACCTTTTATTAAGCCCTCCATTGCAGCTAATGATGTTTTTAAACTGTCCCTATGGGGAGTTATAATTACAAGTGTAATTTTTTCAAAAATATACCTTTAAAAATTCCCATGGTGAGTATAACAATGCGGTTATTGCAAAAAGTAAAGTAACTCCTGGACAATATTTTGTGCATAAAGATGATGTTGGCTTATGTAGAATTTTTTTTAAAGATTGTAATAGAACAGATAGTGTCTATATTTATGAACTAATGGGGCAGGATAATAAAGGTGAATACAAAGGAGCGAGAAGCGAGCTTTTAAAACTCGCTGTTGCCTATTCCTTTTTATTTTAAAAATAATTTTTGAATTCCAAAAACAGATTCAGGCTATATAAGAAAAAATTCAGTTTTAGATTATTTTACAAGAGCAAAAAATGCAAATATTATAAATGCTTATAGAGCGAACGGCTGGGATTCGCCAAAGGGTGTTTTGCTTGATAAAGACGGGGCTCAGGCATTTTTAAATAACGAAAGATATAGTAATAATTCTACTTCCAAAGTTATGTATAGCAAAACCTTTTTAGGAATTAAACCAATACTTGCTGATATTGATTTTTGTGATTTTTCAAATGATAAAACAATAGAAAAAAGTTATGTTATTCAAATTATAAAAAAAGATAATCAAAACTTTACCCAAATAGCTCATGTTGAACTGCTGCCTTTGGGGTCTGGTATTTTAAAAGTTAATAAGATTAATGTTAACTATAAAGATAAATCAATTGTTAAAGAGCTTAAGCAAGAGTTAGTGCAGGCAGCTGAGCTAAAAGCCAAGGATGGGGTATTATATAGAATTAGAATAAACATAAAGAATATAAAGATAAAAATAAGTCTGCATTGATAAATGAATGCAGACTTATAAATTTATATTAATACTAAATTAGTATCTGTAATGAACAAAAGCTTTGTTTGCTTCAGCCATTCTATGAGTATCTTCTTTTTTCTTAACAGCAGAACCAGTTGAGTTAGAAGCATCCAAGATTTCGTTTGTCAATTTTTCAATCATGGATTTGCCGCCTCTTTTTCTTGCTGCTTCAATAATCCATTGAGAAGCAAGAGCCTGACCTCTATCAGGTTTAACATCAATCGGCACTTGATAAGTTGAACCGCCGATACGACGAGCTTTAACTTCAATCAAAGGAGTAGCGTTTGTAAGTGCTTTTTTGAATGTTTCAATAGGTTCAGCTTTTGCTTTTTGTTGAACTTGCTCCATTGTAGTATAGAAAATTCTTTGAGCAACTGATTTTTTGCCTTTTTTCATTAAACGATTAATGAATTTAGCAATATCAACACTATTATATATAGGATCCGGATTTGGAATTCGCTTTGCCGGTTTTGATCTTCTGGACATATTCTGTTATTAACCTTTCTTCTTATTTCTTAGCTTTAGCTTTTTTAGTACCGTATTTAGAGCGGGATTGTGTTCTGTTTGCAACACCTTGAGTATCTAGTGTACCTCTTATAATATGGTATCTAACACCGGGAAGGTCTTTAACTCTTCCGCCTCTGATCAGCACAACAGAGTGCTCCTGCAAGTTGTGTCCAATACCAGGAATGTATGAAGTTACTTCAAAACCATTGGTTAGACGAACACGGGCAACTTTTCTCATCGCTGAGTTAGGTTTTTTAGGAGTTGTTGTATAAACTCTTGTGCAAACCCCTCGTCTTTGCGGACAGCTTGTTAGAGCCGGTGATTTTGTTTTATCTTTAATTTTTTGTCTTTCTTTTTTAATTAATTGATTGATTGTAGGCATATTTTCCCCTTAATAATAGTTATCTGTATTATTATTTGACTATAAACAAGTTTTTAAGTCAATATTTTTTTATTATTCATTCTTGCAATGTTAATTTTTGTTAAAATTTTCTAACAGCTCATTTGAATATTGTTCAAAATTTCCCTCAATAATTGAGTTTCTTAAATCTTTTGCAAGGTTTATAAGAAAGTGGATATTATGAATACTCAAAAGCGTTGCTGCAGTTGCTTCTTGAGTCTTGTAAAGATGTCTGATATAAGCTTTTGTGTGATTGCGGCAAGTGTAGCAATTGCATTTTTTATCCAGCGGGCTAAAGTCTTCTTGGAATTGCTTGTTTTTTATAATTTTATTTCCTTCATAAGTAAAGAATGTTCCATGACGGGCATTTCTTGTAGGCAGGACACAATCAAACATGTCAATTCCGTATGTTATTCCATAGATTAAATCAATTGGAGTTCCAACACCCATTAGATAGCGGGGTTTATCAAAGGGTAAAAGCGGCGCTGTCAGTTTTGTAATTTGATTCTTTATTTCCATTGGTTCTCCAACAGAAACCCCTCCTATCGCGTATCCTGGGGTATCAAATTGAGATACAAACTCAGCACTTTTAATTCTTAAGTCTTCAAAAAAAGCCCCCTGAACAATTGGAAAAAGCGCCTGGTTGTAGTTTTTGTGCGCTTCGATACAGCGTATTAGCCATTTGTTTGTTTTATCCAGTGCTTTTTTTGCCTGTTCATAGCTGCAAGGATAAGGAGAGCATTCATCAAATGCCATTATTATATCTGCTCCTAAATCTTCTTGAATCTGCATTGAAATTTCAGGGGAGATAAAGTGTTTGGATCCGTTTTTCGGGTCTTGAAAGTAAACCCCTTCTTGTGTAATTTTTCTTAGTTTTGAAAGTGAAAAAACCTGAAACCCGCCGCTATCTGTTAGAATTGGTTTGTGAAAATTCATCCAGTTGTGCAATCCGCCTGCTTTTTTAATTAAGCTGCAACCGGCTCTTAAGTACATATGATAAGAATTAGCAAGGATAATTTGAGCATTTGCATTTAAGATTTGTTCATTGGTAAGCATTTTAACAGCGCTATTGGTGCCTACTGGCATAAAAATCGGCGTTTCAATTATCCCGTGCGGAGTTGAAAAAAGCCCGGCTCTGGCATTTGTTGAGGTCGAGCTTTTTATTATTTTAAAATTAAAAAAATCTTTATAAGACATTCTATTGTTTTAAACCACCGTGTTCGTCAAGTATTATTTCAAACATTGTTTTGTAATTCTCACAAAGCTCTTCTTCTCTAAAGTACAAATTCAGTTCTCTTTGTGCACTTTGAGTACAATCGGATGCATGGACAAGATTTGTTGTTGAATAAGAAGAAAAATCCGCTCTAATTGAGCCTACATCTGCTTCATCGGGTCTTGTAGAACCTACAATATGTCTAACGCCTTTAATTACATTGTTTCCTTCAATAACCATAGCAACAATAGGGCCGGAGGTTATAAAATCAATCAGTTCAGGATAAAAAGGTTTTCCAAAGTGCTCCTCGTAGTGTTTAGCTGCAATTTCTGCTGTAACATTCATCATTTTTAATCCGACAATCTTGTAGGACTTATCCTCAAATCTTTGAATAATTTTGCCTATTAACCCTCTTTTTACTCCGTCAGGTTTAATTGCTACAAATGTTCTTTCCATTGATACATCCTCTTTTTAAAAATACATTCTAATTACAGCACAAGTTTTGTATTTGTGCAAACTTTTTAAGTTAATTTTTATTAAAAAAGTTTGAAAGTTTCAATTTTTTAATATATTATGATTTTAAAGGAGCTTGTAATGTTTAAAAACAGCAATACTAATTGCTTTTGGGGAAATAGCAGAAGAGAATTAAATTCTGATGAGTATTATTCTAATGTTAATACTGCTGTTTCGCTGGGAAAAACGCATGTTCCAATGAAACATAAACAACTTGCTTCTAACTATGTGCTTATTAAGAAAATATTTGGTTTTTGTGCTGCTGTTATTCCAATTACCAATTCTGACAAAGCAACATTAGCCCGTCATGGGTTTATGCCTTTAGAAAACACTTCAATATCACAGGTAAACAGACAAATAGAACAGCTTAAGAACTGGTCTAACAGTTCGGATATTCTTCTTGCTGCTTATGCTAATGAACTTTTTGAAATTAGAATTAAAGAGCTTAAGTATTTAAGATTAACAATTTCTTCCGGCAGATTCGTTGAATTTCAGGAAGGATACAAGGCTTTGGAAAAATATATAGAATATATCGCCCGTTGAATTAGTCTTGTGGTTAGTTAAAAATTGTTAAGTTGGATTTTTAATCTAAGGTTGAAATTTTTCAATTAAATGTTATTTTTTTATTACAGGAGGCTTAATTTATGAAAAAAATTTTTACAGTAATTTTATCTGCTTTATTATTTTCAGCTGCTAATATCGTAATAGCAGAAGAACAAAAAGTATCCAATGACCAGCAGGTTATTGAAATGGCTAAACAGGAAACTGTTAAAAATGCTGAACAATCTCAAATTGATACTAATAATACAACTGCTGATTTCAATTTTGAAAACAACTCTTTCTATATTAGCGATGAACAACTTGAAGATTCTAAAGAAATTGACACTGTTGAAGATAAAGTTAATATTGATACAAGAATTATTGATTCAAGTCACTTTTCTTCAGGAACTGCAACTAAAACCTATAGACCTATTAACAAAATTAAATAATAGGTTACCACAGGGCTTGCGGCATATGTCTTTGTAAAAATTTTACAGGAATTGAATTATAATGTGTTGATGAAAATTTTTCTTTGAATTTTTCATCAACACTTATAGCACTAATTGGAATTGAAGTTTCCAAAGAAACTTCCTTTAGGATGTTATATCCTCTTATAATATCCTCATAAGTTGTTTCAACGCCTAGATGGGTGTTGGAAATAAAACTGCTGATTTTTTTCCAGGGTTTTTTGTTTTGCCCGCTGTTAAACTCAATATATTCAAGAATTGACTCTTTATCTTTAGTTTCAAATTTAGAAGTGTTAATAACAAGATAAATTTCAATATTTTTTTCTTCATCTATTCCATTAAGAATATCAAGAGTATCGAGTCCTGTTACTCCATATCCTACATCGATTATTACATCATCTTTATTGTATTTAAGACAGTTTATTTGTTCGTTTGTAACATATGAACCTGCTTCTCCCAAACCAAAATAGTCAGATTGCAGAATAACATTAATTCCATAACTTTTTAGTTTTTTTTCAAGCGGTCTAAGGCAATATGCAGGTTCAACCGTATCTAAATCTACTAAGGTTATATTTTTTTTATTGTTAATATAGCTAATTGCTTCATTGAGTGCATTTTCGCTTTTTCCTGAAGCATATGCACCTGTGTATATCTTTACTGTTCTCATTGTTAAATATTCGCTTCCTTGGATAATAGTTTTTCTTGTCTTTCATATTCTTCAATCTCTTCTTGAGCTTGCGGAAGTATGCTTTCGAATATTTGCACAAGATTGGGGTCAAATTGAATTCCTGCGCCTTCTTTAATTTTTTGAAGTGCTTCAGATGCACTTATGCTTTGTCTGTAAGCTCTTTGTGATGTCATCGCATCATATGCATCTGCTATAGCTATAATTCTTGAACCTAACGGTATTTCTTCACCCTTTAATCCATGGGGATATCCGCAGCCATTGTAGAATTCATGGTGGTATTTGATAATTTCAGTTATATTGTATAGTTGTTTGATATCTTCTAAGATTTTAACACTATAATGAACATGCATTTTTATTTTGTCATATTCCTCTTGGGTCAACTGCTGGCTTTTGTTAAGAATCTCTTCTGCTACTCCAATCATTCCGATATCGTGCAGCAATCCTGCTAGTTCAATTTGACTTACCTCTGATGGTTTAAGAGCTAGTTTGTTGACAATTTTAACAGCATAAAAAGCTACTCGTTTACTTCTTCCCAAAGTGAAGGAGTCTTTTGCATCCAGTGCTTCTATAATTGCCTTAATAGTACCTGAGAAAAGATCTTTTAAGTCTGATATTAAATTTTCATTATCTATTTTTAATTGATAAGTCTCAAGTGCTGATTCAACAATCATTATAAGCTCATCCGGACTATAGGGTTTTTTAATGTATCGATAAATTTTAGCATAATTAATAGCGTCAATTAAAATTTTAACATCAGAATAAGCAGTTACCAATAATCGCATTGTTTTAGGCTGCATATCATTTACGCGTTTTAAAAATTCGACACCATCCATAACAGGCATTTTGTGATCCGATAGAATACAATCAAAACGTTCTGTTTTTAATATCTCCAAAGCTTCAATAGCGCTCGTTGCTTTGGTAATATCGTATTTTGATCTTAAAGTACGATATAGAAGGGCTAAGTTATCTTCTTCGTCATCTACAATAAGAATTCTATACTTCTGTTCCATTTTCTTTGGCTCCATTATTATTGTCAACTAAAAGTTCTTCTTTTGTTTGATGGTTAATAGGAAGAACAATTGTGAATTTTGTACCTTTTCCAACCTCAGATTCAACTTCAATTGTACCATTGTGGTCTTTTATGACTCTATAGGATATACTCATTCCAAGTCCTGTTCCTTTTCCTACCGGTTTTGTCGTGAAAAAAGGATCGAAAACTTTTGTAAGGTTTTCAGCTGGAATTCCTTTTCCTGTATCAATAAATTCAATTTTTACATTTTCTTTTTGCTTATTAACATTAATTGTAAGAGTTCCAGATTCACCCATCGCGTCTTGTGCGTTATCTAAGATATTCATAAACACCTGGTTTAATTGACCACCATATGCTTCAATTTTAGGAGTATCTTGGGCATAGTTTTTATTAACTGTGATTCTATTTTTATACTTATTATTCAATATATTCAAAGTTGTATCGATTTCTTTAGGGATATCAAATTGTGTTAATACCATTTCTTCCATTCTTGAGAAGTTTTTGAGATCTAAAACAATATTTTTGGTCCTTTGTGTTCCTTCAATACAACTTTTAATCAAGTCTTTAATATCTGTTCTTAGAAAATCCAGATCAATTTGTTTTTTTAGTTCTTCAATTTTATCCTTAACATCTTTTGGAAAACCAACATTGTTTGTTTCATATAGATCTATTAAGCTAAGAAGATCATCAGCGTAATTTTGTAGAATTATGATATTTCCATGGATAAAATTAACAGGATTGTTGATTTCATGTGCAATCCCTGCAACGAGTTCACCTAAAGCTCTCATTTTTTCTGAGTGAACCATCATTGCCTGGGTTTCTTGGAGTTTGTAGTTAGCAGCTTCAAGAGCTATTGTTCTTTCTTGCACTTTCAATTCCAAAGAAGAATAAAGCTCGTTTAATTGAAAGCTCATCTCATTATAAGATTGAATCAATGAATTAATTTCAGAAAAATTAGTATTTTCAATTTTAATATCAAAATTACCTGCTGACATTTCTTTTGCTGCTTTGGATAGCTTATCCAAAGGTTTTGAGATGATATTTGACATTAAATAGCTAACAACTGCTCCAAGGGCTATAAATAGGATTAGAATGTTTATTACGAGTTCAAAAAATCCGTTATAATATACTTCCATATTATTATCAATAGGAATACCGAAATAAATTGTGTGGTTACCAACAGTTTTGGATAATTTTTGAATTTCAGGACCATGCTTATCCTCTAAAATATCACTTGATAAATCTTCCCCTAATACAATCTTATCAGTATCGTTGTCTTTAATAAATGTGTAGGATAATAATTTTTCCTTTTTCATTAAATCGATAATATTTTCAGTTGATTCAAAGTCGTTTCTTTTAGTATCCAGAATTAGTGACTGGATAAGCATTGTAGATAGAGAGTATCTTAGTTTGTAGATATCGGATTCATATTTACTTGCAAGATTTTTGATATTGAATAAAACATATAATGAAAATAGTGTTGTTGTAATTACTACAATAAGACCTGTTAAAACTGCAAAATAAACACTAAGTTTTACTGCTTTTATAAATTTATAGTTTTTTAATTTTTTCATACTTCTCCGGATTCATCATCTTCGTTGGATTCTAAGTCATAGCTAAACATGCTTGGAATCTCATATGCTTTTTTTTCTTCAACCATTTTTTTATGTTCAATTTGGGTATTAAAACTGTCAAGGATTTTTCCTATTAAAAATCCAATTAGCCAAAAACTAATAGAAGCAGGAACAACAATCTTGATTAATACAATCGCGCTGTATATATCAAAAGACAAATTATTCAATAAACACAAAATTGATAAGCCAAGAATAGAAATAGAACAAAAAAGCGATGAAAGCAATTTTGAATACTGAATTTCTTCTTTTTGTTTGTATGTATTAGTGTTCATTGTTAGTCGTTTTCTTTGTTTTGTTCTTCCATTTTGATTTTAAATGCATATTGTACAAGTACAATTCTATCCACGTTTTCTAAATTTGTAAATTTTCCTGAAATTGAAAAAGCATTATTGTTATTATAATTGGTTTCGTTTATTCTTATTGGCTGCAAGGAGCAATTAATTTTCATATTATTAGATAATACAACTTCAATATCATAGTGCTTGTCAATTTCAAGCTGCTCTTTTGTGATAAATCTAATTCCGCCGGCTGAAATGTCTTCAACTGCTAAAACAAAATCAGGAGCTTTATCTTTGAATATAAAACTTCCCTGGTTTAAACCTACACGGGAATATTCTCTTCTTTGAATAATACTAAAATCATTTGTAGTTTTAAGTGTGATTTTTTTATCAACTCTATCTTGGATTTTGGTTTCAAAATAAACCAAACCAACATCATTGACTCCAAAGACTTCAACGGTTGATCCAATAGAGTAGTCTATAAGTTCGGATTCATCCATTAGAATGAGTTCAGCATCAATTGTATTTTCATCTGCGCTAATAAGCTTAAAAACCCCTGAACTTTGAAAGTTCCCGGGTATTATTTTAAAATCTTTAATTGAGTTTATTAGTTCCTTCATGATGCATCCTTAATTGCTTTAAAATGACGAGGTCTTTATATTTGCTCTTATAATACCTACTGATTTTGCTTTAATATTATTAGTAACTTCATTATAAGACATAATTGTTATTTGTGGGTAGGTTCTTTCAATTAATCTTCTAAAAATCAACCTTATGGGTGACGAACATAGTATAACAGGTTGGTTTCCTGTTTGCTGGATTGCTCTTTCGAATTCTGAGTTTAAACTATCCATTAATCGTTTAACAAAATCTGGATTTAAAGTCAAACTTTCACCATCAGGGTTAATTCCTTTGGCAATTTCCTGTTCAACTTCCTGGGTCATTGTAATCACAAGAAGTTCCCCTGTGTCGGATAAGTTTTGTTTACATATTGTTCGAGCTAAAGACTGTCTGCATTGTTCTGTTAGAAAATTGTAGTTTTTGTTCGTTTTATATTGCAAACTCATTGTTTCTAAGATTGTTTTTAAATCCCTTATTGAAACTCTTTCTTTAAGCAGGTTTTGCAAAACACACTGAACATCGGCAGTGGTAATTTCTTTCATCAAATCATTAACATAGGTTTCATTGACTTCTTTTTTTAGATTATCAATCAATTGAGAAACATCGCTTCTTGTTATAATCTCGGCTGCGTTTTTCTTGATAATTTCAGTTAAATGTGTAGAAATTACGGCACTTGGACTGACAACGGTGTAGCCTTGGGATTCTGCGTATTCTTTATCTTTTTCTTGAATCCATAGAGCACTTAAGTGAAAAGCAGGTTCAATTGCACTAATTCCTACGATATTAGGATCATCTTCTACGCCCATTGAGTTCATTGCAAGACTTCTATCAGGATACACCTCCCCTGTTTCAATGGTTATTCCCTTGAGTTTAATTTGATAAGTATTGGGGGGCAGCTGAAGGTTATCTCTAACTCGAATTGAAGGCAGTACAATTCCTAAGTCAAGAGCTGTTTGTCTTCTTATTTGGGATATTCTATCCAGTAAGTCCCCTCCTTTTTCAATATCTAAAAGACTAACTAAACGATACCCTATTTCAATTTCCAATGTTTCAACGCTTAATAATTCAAGGACACTCTCTCTTGTTGCTTTTTTCTTTTTCTTACCCAGTTTTTCTGCTTTTTTAGCTTCAAGAGCGGCAGTTTTTGCCTGTTCTTTTTCAAGAACACTATCTTTATACTTTTTATAGCTGAAACCGCCTGAAAGCAAGGAAATAGTTAAAAAAGGAATTGTAGGCATGCCAGGAACTATTCCCATAAAAAACAATAATCCGCTGATTATCCCTAAAACCTTTGGATTTTGAAACATTTCAGCTCTAATATCTTCGGCTAAAGATTTTTCAGACCCTGAAGCTCTTGAAATTATCAAACCTGTCGCAGTTGAAATAACTAAAGCGGGGATTTGTGATACTAATCCATCACCCACTGTTAGAATTGTATAGGTTGATAATGCAGTTAATGGCTGCATTTTTAATTGAATTATGCCTATTATTAAACCACCCACAATGTTGATTATTGTAATGATAATTCCTGCTGTAGCGTCCCCTTTAACAAACTTGGATGCACCATCCATTGTGCCGTAAAAATCAGCTTCTCGAAGAAGTGCTTTTCTTCTTTTTTTTGCTTCTGTTTCATCAATTAAACCTGAATTTAAATCAGCATCAATTGAAAGCTGTTTACCAGGCATGGCGTCCAGAGTAAATCTCGCGCTAACTTCAGCAACACGGCCTGCGCCGCCTGTAATTACCATAAAGTTAATAATTACAAGAATTACAAAAATTACTGCACCGACTACATAGTTCCCGCCGATTACAAACTGTCCGAATGACTCAATTACAGACCCTGCATTGGCTTCTAATAGAATTAGTCTTGTTGATGTAACGTTTAATCCCAATCTAAATAGCGTTGCAATAAGAAGAATAGTAGGAAAACTTGAATATTCCAAAGGTTCTTTAGTGTATAAACAAACAAGAAGAATTAGAACTGATAAGGAAATATTAAGAGTTAATAACAAATCCAATAATTGCGCAGGGATAGGAATTACCATCATCAAGATAATGGTAACAAGACCAATAGCTAGAACAATATCATTATTGCGCAATAAGTCTTTTAATTTTGTCAAAACTCTTTTTTACTCCCTTTATACTATATTATTATAAACTATTTATCCTTTTGTGTGTAGACATATTGTAAGATTTCCGCTACTGCAACATAAAGTTCCTGAGGAATTATGTTATCTATATCAACAAGTTTATATAGACTCCTGGCTAGCGGTTTGTTTTCAACAATTGGAATATTATTGTTTTTTGCTACTTCTCTTATCTTAAACGCCACAAAATCGACTCCTTTAGCAACAACAACAGGAGCAGGGACTTTTTTAGGGTCATACATAAGAGCAACTGCATAATGTGTCGGGTTAACTACAACAACATCTGCTGTAGGGACTTTAGAGAGCATTCTTTGCTGTAGTATTTTCATTTGAAAAGATCGGATTCTTCCTTTGACTTTAGGATCTCCTTCGATGTTTTTCATTTCCTCTTTAACTTCTTGTTTAGACATCTTAATCGACTTATTGTATTCATAATCTTGATATTTTTTATCTATAATTCCAATAATTATTAGAATTACACAAATAGTTGCAAATAACTCAAGTATAACAGAACCAAGAATTGTAAAACCTACAGTTGGGTCTGAGCCGATTAAGCTAAAAAGGTCGTTTTTGCGCTTTAATATAACATTCATTCCAACAAGAGCAACAATTAGTGTTTTGACAATAGATTTTGCGAGTTCTACAAGCTGTTTAGGTTTGAATAGATTAATTTTATTCATTAAATTCTTAATAGCAGTACTTGGGGCGAGTTTTTGAAAATTTGGTTTAAGAGCTTCTTTTGCAAAAAGCGCTCCAACTTGAATTCTTTGTATAACTATTGCTCCAATAGCTAAAAAACTGAAAAAAAGCATAGTAGTTTGTATATAGCTTTTATAATATGGTGCAGTTATAGAAAAAAAGTCATTATCTGAAATATTATTAGGGTTGAGGGAAGCAAAAGATTCTATAAGAATTGATCTTAAGGATTCAAGCATTGAACTTCCCATAATAAAAAGAAGACCGACACCCAAAGTCAGCATTAAAGATGCGCTAAAATCCTGACTTTTTGCAATATTACCCTTGTCTCTTTCTTTCTCTTTTCTTCGAGGGGTGGCTTCTTCTGTTTTTTCGTTTTGTTCGTTTGACATAATTTTTTAAGTAAACAACAGGTTTATAGCCTGCAAATAGTTTTTTATTACTCCTTGTAAATATACATTTGTTGCACTTAAAAATGCAAGTATTAAAAACAGCCCGATGTAAATTTTAACAGGTAAAGCTACCATATAAATATTCATTTGAGGCATCATTTTATTCATCATTCCTAATAGCATATCAGAAATTATTAAAACCGCAAAAATTGGCAATGCAACCCCGAAAGCAATTTTAAAAATAGCTCCAAAAAGCTGCACCATAGAAGCAATTATCTGAGAGTTAAAAATTAAGAATTCTCCCATAGGAATTGCGCTAAAACTGTTAAAAACAGCAATAAAAAGCATTTGATATGCTCCTGTTGTTATAAATATCAAAGTAACAAGATAAATATATATTTTTGATAGTTCATTAGAACTAACCCCAGTAGCAGGATCTAATGCTTCAGACATTGATAAGCCCATTTGAACTGATAGAATATTACCTGACATTCTAACTCCTTCAAAAACAAGATTTGCAATAAAGCCAATAAGAAAACCTATAAAAAACTCAATCATAATAAGAATTATAAACTCTATAATATCTTTTGGAACAATGAAGTTTTTACTTGCATAGACAAGAGGATAGAAAATAAAAGCAACAATAGCACTAAACCACAATCTTGTCATAATCGGCGCTCCAATGGTTGAAAAAAAAGGAGCAGATTGCATTAATCCTGATAATCTTGTAAAGATAAGCATATAAATAACAATATTATAAGGAGAGAGCAAATTAAGAAGATTTGGAGTTTGTGTCATAATGTGCCTCAGGAGATAAAGACTTTAATGTAGTCAAAAAGTTCTTTAGTGGTCGTTACAAAGGTATCTATCATCCAGGGCGCAGCTACAATTAGAATTAATAGGGCTGCAAAAATTTTAGGCACAAAAGTAAGAGTTTGTTCCTGGATTTGGGTTACTGATTGAATAATGCTAATTGTTAAACCAACAACAATTGCCGATAGTAGAATTGGTGCTGCAATTGCCATTGTAAGAAGAATTGTTTTTTGAAAGACTGTTAAAAATAATGATTCATCCATTGTTTATTCCTTAATTAGCAAACCCTTCAATAAGGGATTTTGTTATTAAAAACCATCCGTCGACCATAACAAACATTATTAATTTAAAAGGCATTGCTATTGTTGTGGGAGGTAGAAACATCATGCCCATTGAAACAAGTACAGATGCTACAACTAAATCTATTACCAAAAATGGTAAAAATATTACAAAACCGATTTTAAAAGCAGTTTTAAGCTCTGATAAAACAAAAGAAGGAATTAGTACATAAGTCGGGACATCTTGTTTTGATTTTGGTTTGTCGATTTTTGATAATTTAACAAAAAGAGCTAACTCTGACTCTCTTGTTTGTTTAAACATAAAATCTCTTATTGGAACAAGCGAATTATCAAGCGCCTGCTGCTGGGTTATTGTGTTATTCATATAAGGCTGATAGGCTGTTTCATTGATTTTTGATAATGTAGGTGACATTACAAAAAAAGTTAGAATTAAAGCTAAGCCAACTATAACCTGGTTTGGAGGAAGGCTGGTTGTCCCGATTGCCTGCCTTGTTAAAGATAAAACGATTACAATTCTTATAAAAGCTGTTGTCATAATAACAATACTTGGTGCAAGGGTTAGAATTGTAAGCATGATTAGAATTTGAACACCCTGACTGAATTCTTGAGGTGTGTTCATTGACCCAACGCCAATATTGATTGTCGGTAAACTAACCGCAGCTTGTGTTTTAAGCGTGGTTAATAATAATACTCCCAATAATACCAATAATTTTTTAATTTTTAAAAACATCCTAGTTCTCTTTGTTTAATTTGCAAAAACACCCATTGCTCTAAATTTTGAATACCTTTGATCTCTTATTTCCTCTTTTGTCATTCCCTTGAATTCTCTAAGTGCATTAGTTAGGGATGCTTTTAAATTTTTTGCCATTTCCTGCGCATTGTAATGAGCACCTCCTGTGGGTTCTTTAATTACTTCGTCTACAATTCCATATTCAAGCAAATCTTCTGCTGTAATTTTAAGAGCATCGGTTGCAGTTCTTGCCATTGAAGAATCCTTCCAAAGGATCGAAGCGCAGCCTTCAGGTGATATTACAGTATAATAAGCATGTTCTAAAATCATGACTTTATTAGATACAGCAAGTCCTAAAGCACCTCCTGAGCATCCTTCTCCTGTCACAACAGCTATTGTAGGAACTTCCAATTTTGCCATTTCTTTTAAATTTGTAGCAATTGCTTCTCCTTGACCTGCTTCTTCTGCTTTCATTCCAGGGTATGCACCCATTGTATCAATTAAAGTAATTATAGGTAAGTTGAATCGATTTGCGTGTTCAAATAAACGAAGTGCTTTACGATAGCCTTGCGGCTGCGGCATTCCGAAGTTATAATCAAGATTTTCTTTAGTAGTTTTACCCTTCATTGTACCTATCAGTATAACAGGTTCGCCTTCTATGCTTGCAATTCCTCCAACTATTGCTTTATCGTCAAATCCGTGTCTATCCCCGTGGAGTTCTATAAACTCATCACATATAAAATGAACATAATCTAAAAAATTTGGTCTTTGAGGATGTCTTGCAATCTGTAGTTTTTGGTATGGTTCAAGTTTTTCATACAATTCTTTTTTATAAATTTTTGTTTGTTCTTCCAATTTTTTAATCTCGCTATCATAGTTAATGTTAGTGTCAGCACTTGTTTTTTTGAGTTCTTCTATCTTATTCTGAATTTTGTATATTGGCTTTTCAAATTCCAGAATCTGAACTTTTTTATTTTCTTCTTTCATTAGTTAAAATCCTTATTTTTTAGTATGAAGATAAATAAGTCTGGATAATTTTTCTTTCATATCTTTTCTCTCGACTATAAAATCAATTTGACCGCATTTAAGCAGGTATTCTGCAGTTTGAAAATCAGCGGGAAGTTTTTGTCTTATTGTTTGTTCAATTACTCTTCTTCCTGCAAAACCAATTCTTGCGCCTTTTTCTGCTATTATAATATCTCCGATTGTTCCAAAAGAAGCAGTGACTCCGCCGAAAGTAGGTTCTGTTAAAACTGTAATATACAATAGTTTTGCTTCGTTAAGTTTTGCAACAATGCAGCTTGTTTTTGCCATTTGCATCAAACTAAGCGCACTTTCTTGCATTCTTGCTCCGCCTGAGGCAGTAAAAACAATTGAAGGAAGTTTATTTGAGAGTGCATATTCAAGAATTCTTGTAATTTTTTCACCAACAACGCTTCCCATAGATCCACCCATATATTCAAAATCCATGACAGCAACAGCTGTTTTTTGTCCGTCAATTAAACAGGTTCCAACAACCACAGCATCATCCAATCCTGATTTAGCTTTAGCAGCTTCCTGGCGGGATTTGTAACTTTGCGTATCAATAAAATTTAAAGGATCACAAGGTTTAATTTCCTGATACATTTCGCAGAAAGAATCTTTATCAGCAATTAGCTCAATTCTTTGTCTTGCGCCTATTCTAAAGTGATAATCGCAGTTAGGACAGACCATCAAGTTGTTCTCTAAATCCTTTTTAGGCAGCTGGCTTGAACAATTGTAACAAAGCGTCCATAGTTTTCCTATTGAATCATCAATATGGACGTCATTATCTCTTGCGGCAATTTGCTGTTCTTTTCTTTTATTAAACCAATCGGTTAATGTCATATAATAATCCTCACCAAGTAATTAATTTTATTATTATTATAAAAGAACAGAGCTAAAAGTCAAAATTTGAAATAAAACAGCTTTTTAATTATTATAAAAGTATGCAAGGTCAGGTTTATAAAATCCACTCCGATTTTTATTATGTTAAGAATTTTGAACATAAGGAATTTGTGTGTAAACTTAAAGATATTCTAAAAAAACAAAAAATTGATATCAAAGTCGGAGATTATGTTGAATTGAGTCTTGATAATTCTTCAATTATTTCTTTGCTTAAAAGAAAAAATACAATCGAAAGACCAAAAGTTTCTAATGTTGATTTAGCACTTGTTGTCTGTTCTTTAAAAGATCCGGATTTGGATTATATCCAGCTTAATCGTTATTTAACATATTTAAAATATTATAATATTGATTGTGCTATTTGTTTTAATAAAGAAGACTTAGAAGCGGATTTTGAAGAAAAAAAAGCTCAAATTGGTGCAATTTATAAAAAACTTAACTATAAAACTTTTTTTATAAGCGCTAAAAATAAATCACACTTAGAAGAACTAATTGAATTTGTAAAATCTAAAACTATTGTTTTTTGTGGTCAATCAGGTGTCGGAAAATCAACTTTACTTAATTGTCTAACTAATAAAAACTTAAAAACAGGTCTTGTTTCATCTAAAACTAAAAAAGGAGTCCATACTACTCGTCATTGTGAAGTTGTAGAGTATGAAGATTTTAGAATTATAGATACACCCGGGTTTTCTAAATTAAAGTTTGATTTTTTGCTTCCTTCAAAGTTAATAAATCTTTTTGATGATATTAAAATTTATTCAGATGATTGCAAATTCTCCAATTGCCTCCATGACAGCGATAATGACTGCTGTGTCAGGAAAAATCTTAATAAAATAGACAAAACAAGATATGAAAGTTATCTTTGTTTTTTAGATGAAGCTCGTCAGTATAAAGATGAGATATCTAATAGAAGTATAAAAAAAGAATACTTTAGCAAAGAAACAGGTAACAAGGTTTTGGCTAAGATATCAAGAAAAAAAAGAGAACTATCAAGAAACATATTAAAACAAAAGACAAAAGAAGAGGGGTTATGATTGAAGATTATAAAAAAACCGTAGAAAGTGCGCTTAATGAATATTTTGAGCAATATTCAAATTCTAATACAATTTGGAAGGCGATGAGCTATACGACTCTTTTAGAAGGCGCTAAAAGACTCCGTGCAATAATGTGTATTGAAATTGGCAAGTTTTTAGGAGCAAAAATTGAAGAGCTTATTCCCTGTGCTTGCGCTCTTGAGATTATGCACAGCTATAGTTTAATCCATGATGATTTACCTTGTATGGATAATGATGATTTAAGGCGCTCAAAACCCACTAACCACAAAGTTTTTGGTGAGGCAATTGCGCTTTTGGCGGGTGATGCTCTTATTTCTTTAGGTGCTCAGCTTATTATTGAAAAAACTCCAAAAAGTGTTCCTATAAGTACAATTCTAGATATCGTTCTTGATTATTCAATTTGTGCCGGAGCCAAAGGGATTGTAGCAGGACAGGTTGCTGATATTGAAGCCGAGGGCAGGGAAATTGATATTAAAAGCTTAGAATATATTCATAGGTATAAAACAGGAGCTTTATTCAAGCTTTCCATTTTATCAGGAGCTAAAATCGCACAGGCAAAGCCGGATATTATTGAAAAACTGGCAGTTTTTGCAGATGATTTCGGGGTTTTGTTTCAAATTTATGATGATATTATCGATTGCACGCTAACCACAAAAGAACTTGGTAAAACAGCAAATAAAGATGAAGCATCAAAAAAATTAACCTATGTCAGCGCATATGGTTTAGAAAAAGCAAAAAATATTTTTTATAGCCTTATTGATAAAAATCGTGCTATACTAAAACAAATAAATATTGAATCAAAAGTTTTTGATGATATTTATAATAAATTAATTAAAAAAATAGGAGTATAAAAGGGTAGATGCAGTTTTTTAATACAGGTTTAGAAGCTTTATTTTCAGGTCTTCTTGCAGCATCAATTGCACAGTTGATAAAGGTTATAACTTATCTTTATACGCATAAAAAAATTAATTTTAAAATTTTTACAACAACAGGAGGAATGCCAAGTTCGCATACTGCAGGTGTTATTGCACTATCAACTTCTGTAGCTTTAATTGAAGGAATTGATTCAATGCTTTTTGCAATATCTTTAGGATTTTCCTTAATTGTAATGCAAGATGCTTCAGGAGTCAGAAGAGCTGCAGGAAAAACCGCTGCAACTCTTAATCGTCTTGTTGATGAGTTTGTTCAAAAAAACCATGAAGTTAAACCTTATACAGCACTAAAAGAACTGTTAGGACATACTCCTTTGGAAGTTTTCTGCGGTGCAATTCTTGGTATAATAGTTCCTTGTATTGTACATAATTATGATCAAATTATTGCTTTAATTTAAACACTTCTTTTTAGCATCTGGGTTAAATTTGCGTCTTTTTTGATTCTTTTTTTAATTCTTTCTTTGGATTCAGCTAATTTGAAAAATTCTTCATTAAATTTACAAAGTCCAATTGCTGAACCTTCGTCATTATTGAAGCAAAATAATCTTTTAATTATATCCATTTTTGACCCCCCTTAAACTTTAATAATTCAAATTCAAAAGTCAATTTTAATTATATATTTTTATATTTATTTTTTGCTCATAGTTTTTATTATGGTTTAATTAATAATATGGATAATAATGTTTTAAATTCTAATTTGAAAATAGATGGCTGTTCTTATAATGAAATTTTTGAAAAGCTTAAAGATGACTCAATTGAAGAATTTGTAAAGATTTTTTTAATTGTTCAGCTTGAAAAAATTGAAACGCAAGAAGATATGATGATTTTTATTAACTATTTAACAAATCATCCCACCCCCCAAAGAGAAGCTTGTGCGTATAAACTAAGGGATTTATTTAACGATTCTTTTATTAATGACTTTGTTAAAAACAAGCTGTTAGATGCTATAGTTGATATTAATCCTAATGTTTCAAGAGAAATTTGCGCTCTTATTAAAAGCAGCAAGGTTTTGAAAGAGATTCTCGAAGCAGATATTATCGCAAGAATTGAAAAACTGCTTCTTGATATTAAAAACGATAATAATTACTCTAACTGCAATAGAAACCATGCCAAAAATAAAAAATTCTTCTCTCTTTACTGGCTTCTGGAAGCATTATCCTGCTCTATAAGTAAGAGATATTTAATTTCAATAAGAGAAATTCTTAACTTTACAATAACTTTTTATGACTATACGATACGGGAAAAAACCGCAAAAATACTAGCTTTAACAGGTGATGCTTTTGATGATTTATTACAAATCGCAAAGTCGGATGTAAATTTTTATGTAAAAAATCAAGTTTATGATAAAATTAACTTTGATGATTAGATTAAACAGGAATATTTTATGATTTCAGTAAATGATTTAAAAACTGGTTTAACACTTGATATTGACAATAATTTGTGGTCAGTTGTTGAATTTTTGCATGTTAAACCCGGTAAGGGTGCAGCTTTTGTTAGAACAAAGCTTAAGAATGTTGAAACAGGACAAGTTGTAGAAAAAACCTTTCGTGCAGGGGAAAAAGTAGCCAAAGCAATGCTTGATAGACGCGAAATGCAATATTTGTACAAAGAAGGCAATGACTTGGTGATGATGGATCTTGAATCCTATGAGCAAATGCCTGTGCCTGCTGATAGAATCGGAGATGGGATTAAATATTTAAAAGAGAATATGAATGTACAGATTCTAATGCATGATTCTAAGATAATTGGTATTGATTTGCCAAACTTTGTTGAATTGGCTGTTGTTGATACTCCTCCTGCGGAAAAAGGCAACACTGCACAGGGTGGATCAAAACCTGCTACTTTAGATGGCGGTGCTGTTGTTAATGTACCTTTCTTTATCCAAGTCGGGGATATATTAAGAATTGATACAAGAACTAATGAATATTTAGATAGAGTTTAAGGACTTATATAATGAAATATGATTTAAATTACATTGAAAAGATTGCAAAAATCGTAAAAGATAACCAGTTAACAGAAATTACTCTGGAAGATGGAGAGAAAGCTATTACAGTAAGAAAAGAAGGAAGCTATTGCGCTCCTGTTGTGCAATCTGCTCCTGCTTCTTCTGTGGTTTCTACAATTTCTTCCAAGGAAGAAAAACAGGTTTCAGCGGAAACTGCAGCAAGAAATGCTATTACAAGTCCAATGGTAGGCGCTTTCTATGCTGCTCCTGCTCCTGGTGCTAAGCCTTTTGTTAAAGTCGGCGATGTTGTTAGTACCGGACAAGTTGTTTGTATTGTTGAAGCAATGAAACTTATGAATGAAATTGAATCAGAGGTTTCAGGAAGAATAACTGAAATTTGTGTTGAAGATGGTCAAAGCGTTGAGTATGGCCAGGTTTTAATGTATGTTGAATAAGATAATAGGAATTAATTAAGCTAGTTTATGTTTAAAAAAGTTTTAATTGCAAACAGGGGTGAGATTGCCATCCGTATAATCAGAGCATGCAGGGAATTAGGAATTGCAACTGTTGCTGTTTATTCTCAAGCTGATAGTGAAAGTTTACATGTTTCTTTAGCAGATGAGGCATATTGCATCGGCCCTGCGCAAAGTTCAAAAAGCTATCTTTCCATTCCTGCATTGATTTCAGTCGCTCTTACTTCAGGAGCGGATGCAATTCATCCAGGATACGGTTTTTTATCAGAAAGAGCAGATTTTGTTGATATTTGCGAAGAACATCATATTAAATTTATCGGTCCTTCTTCAACTGCTATGCATAAAATGGGCGATAAAGCAAATGCTAGAGCAACAATGGAAAAATCCGGAGTCCCAATAACCCCGGGGCTGGGTATTGTTGATAATACCGATTCTATTCGTGAATTTGTCAAAAAAGTCGGATACCCTATTATTATCAAAGCTACAGCTGGCGGCGGCGGTAAGGGAATGAGAATTGTAAGAAAAGATGAAGAATTAGATGATGCTTTCAACCTGTGTCGAATTGAAGCACAGAGTGCTTTTGCCAATGGTGATGTATATGTTGAAAAGTTCATTGAAAATCCTCGTCATATTGAAGTGCAAATTCTTGCAGACAGCTATGGAAATGTTATTCACTTAGGAGAGAGAGACTGCTCAATTCAGAGAAGAAATCAAAAATTGCTTGAAGAAGCTCCTTCTATCGCAGTTAGTGCTGAAATTAGGCAAAAAATGGGTGAAGCTGCTATTAATGCAGCCAAGTCAATAAATTATGAAGGCACAGGAACAATCGAGTTTTTGTTAGATGAATCTAACCCCAAGGATAAAAAATTCTATTTTATGGAAATGAATACAAGAGTTCAGGTTGAACATTGTGTTACTGAGATGATATCTAATGTTGATATTGTTAAGGAACAAATACGGGTGGCTCAAGGGGAAAAGCTTTCATATAAACAACAAGACATTAAACTTGTTGGACATGCAATTGAATGTCGAATAAATGCTGAAGATTATGAAAAGTGTTTTATGCCTTGTCCTGGTGCAATTGAAGGCTATATTGCACCAGGCGGTATAGGTACAAGAGTAGATTCCCATGTTTATCCAGGATATAAGATTCCTCCTTACTATGATTCTTTAGTAGGCAAGGTTATTTGCTGGGGAAGAGATAGGGAAGAAGCAAGAAGAAGAATGCTTAGAGCTCTTAATGACTATGTTATAACCGGAGTTAAGACAACTATTGGATTTCATAAGAAAATTCTTTGTAATTATAATTTTATAACAGGTGATTTCAATACAAGTTTTATTGAAACTAATTATCCTGAAGTGTTATCTAAAAAATAAGGATTAATATTGAAACTCAGCTTTGATAAAGATATTGAAGAATTTTTAAAAAATATTGCAAAGAATGCTCTTGAAACAAAAACAAGGGCATTCTTTGTGGGTGGTTTTGTAAGGGACACGGTCTTAGGCGTTAAAACCTCTGATATTGATATTCTAATTCAGGGCAGTGCTATTGAGTTTGTTGATACACTTGGTTATGAAGTTGCATCTTATCATTTTGATTTTTGCAGTGCTAAAGTCAGATTTAATGATACCCTGATTGATTTCGCCTCAACAAGAACTGAGGCTTATCCATACCCTGGCTGTCTTCCTGTCATTAAAGAAGTTGGGGTGGAATTAGAACAAGATGTCTTAAGAAGAGATTTTACAATTAATTCTATTTATCTTGAAATTAAGCTTATTGATAATGAACTTAATTTTGAGCTAATTGATTTTACAGGAGGGATTGAGGATATTAAGAATAAAACTCTTAAAGTGCTCCATAATAAAAGCTATATTGATGATCCTACAAGAATTCTAAGGGGCTTGGAGTTTAAACACAGATTTAATTTTGACTTTTCTTTTGAAGATAAAAAAATGATTAATAATTGCCTTTCAACTATTTGTCTTGATAAGAATGCAAGCTGGGATAGAATTTTTGCAGTATACAAAAGGATATTATCCAAGAATAATAGTTTTCAAATTTTTAAGGAATTGGTTGATAAAAAGTGCTATAAGCTGCTTTTTGATGAAGATATTGAAATTGATTATTCAAAAATTATTGAGGCTTTTAAACTTATTCACTTAAACAATGAGCAAAAGGTGTGTTTTTATTTAGATATTTTTAAAAATCAAGAAGTAGCCAAGCTTAACTTTGATAGACTATATCAGATTATTAATACATTTGCAAAATTTTCAATTAATGAACTTTTGTACTATTATTACAAAACAAATGATGATAATGTTCTGTTTTATCTTAACAATAAAGATGTAAAAATTTGTTTAAATGGTTCAATTTTACTTGATTTGGGATATAAACAAGGAAAAATTATCGGACAGATTCTTAATAGTGTTTTTGAGTTTAAATTAAAAAATCCAAAAAAAAGTTATACACTTGCTGATGAAATTGAATTTGTTAAAAAAAACTTCACATAACTTTACAATTAATTTTTCCTAAGTTCACAATTAACAATGCTTTTAAACTTTTTTTTAAATATTGCAATTGTAAATAATTAATATTTTTTGTTATAAAACTCTATTTTTTGTGCATTTTTTCTTTGTGACTATTTAATAAGCACAAGGATGTTGTTTAAAGCTTTATGAAAGGAGCTCATTTATGGCAGTAGTTATTAACACTAACGTTGAATCATTGAAAATTCAGAATTGTTTGACAAGCGCAACAAATAAGCTTGCTCAGTCAATGGAGAGAATGTCAACAGGTCTTAAGGTAAATTCAGCAAAGGATGATGCTGCAGGAACAGTAATTTCTGCCCGCATGAAGGTTCAGTTGGATGGAAATCAGATTTGTCAGAAAAACGTTCAAAATGGTAATGCTATGCTTGCAACTGCAGAGGGTAATCTGGACGTTGTTGAGGATAATTTGTCTAGAATTCGTGATTTGACTCTTCAGGCTAAAAACGGAACATATTCAGCAGAGGAAAAGAAGGCAATGCAGGATGAGGTTGCTCAGCGTATAGCTGAAATTGATCGTGTGTCTGATTCTTCTAAGTATTCTCAGCTTCATTTGTTC